>JAICYB010000024.1 GCA_025934435.1 Actinomycetes bacterium
TCCCAATCGTCGCGGCGCGCGAGCACCATCACGCGCGCGGCGGCGACGACGAAGAACGCGAGATACGCGACCCATGCGGACGGAACGTGGATGTAGAAGATGCGCTGGACGTTGCCCTGTGTGGCCTCCGTCGGCGCGTAGAAGAACGCCATCAATGTCGCGACGGTGACGGCGACAGCCGCGGCAACGGGAAGGCGCAGTGACTTATTCATCGAGGGTGTACTCGAATAGTAGAACGCTCGTCCCCCAGGCGAGGCCGTCGAAGGCGAGCAGCAAGATCCAACCGGTGGTCACGCTCCCGATGGTCACGCCGCCGAGGTAGCACTCGAGCAAGCGAACGACGGCGATCGTCTGCGGCACAAGCAGCGGGAAGAGCAGGATCGGCAGCACGACGTCGGCCGCGCGGCTCGAACCGACGACCGCGCCGAAGAGCGTTCCCCACGCGATCAAGCCCGTCGCCCCGAGCAGCGCGATGCCGATCGCGGCACCGATACCGGCGGTTCGTCCACCGAAGAACAGTCGAGTGAGTGGAACGAGTGCGGCCGTGACGATCGTCACGATCGCGAACGTCGACAGCGCTTTCGAGATGAACAGCAACGTCGGATCGAGTGGTGATGCGCGCAAGCCGTCGAGGGTTCCGTCCTTCCGTTCCGATTCGAACGAACGCCGGAACTCGAGAACGCTCGCGAAGATGATCGCGATCCACACGAATCCCGCGGCGACGAGCGGACGAGCCGGCGAATCCGGCGGCAACGAGAACGCGAGCGTGATCAGCGTGACGATGGCGAATAAGACGAGCGTCCCGAGACGTTCGAGGCTCCGGGCTTCGGTCAGCGTGTCTTTCCAGAGAAGCCAGGTGAGTGCCTTCACGCCGGTTGCAGCGCGCCCGCGTGCATCACGAGACGGCGTGTTGCGTCGAAGTGTCCGCGGTCGTGCGTCACGACGATCGCCGTCCGTGCGCGATTCAAGAGCTCGGCGATCTTCTCGGCGCCGGACGGATCGAGGGCCGCGAATGGTTCGTCCGCGATGACGAGTTCGGGATCAGTGCAGAGCGCGCGAGCCATCGACGTTCGCTGCCGCATGCCTTGCGAATACGCGGACACCGGACGTGTGTCGTCCGGATCGAGATCGAGCGTCCTGAGGAGATCGCGGCCGCGATCCGGCCCTGTTTCGTCCCCATAGATCGCCGACCAGAACCTGATGTTCTCGAACGCGGTGAGTCGCGGATAGAGCGCGGGCGTGTGCGTCGCGACGCCGACACGCCGCCGCACCGAGGCGTCGGACACCTCGCCGCCGAGCACGCGCACCGTCCCTTTCGTCGGACGAAGCAGTCCGGCGATCACGCGAAGCAGCGTCGTCTTCCCGGAGCCGTTCGGTCCGGTGATCGCGATGCGTTCGCCCGACGACACTTCCAGGTCGAGCGAGGACAGCACGCGCGTGACGCCGTAGTGCCGGTCGAGACCGGTGATGTCGACTACGTCCATTCCGGCTGCTTCTCGCGCGGCGCTTCGGCAACGGGTTCTTCTTCAGGGCGCCGGCGACGGAACAGCGGCAGCAGGACGATGCCGAGCGCGAGGACGATCGCCGCGATGAGGAGCGCGATCTCGGGCGCGTGCGACGGCTTCGGTACGGCGATCCGTCCGCTGAGGTGTTGGCCGGCGTGAACGTTCTTGGCCGTATAGCGGCGATACGTCCGTCCGGCGAGCGTCACCTTGCCGTTCGGTTTCAGCGCGCCTTGCGGTTGCAGGTCGAGCTTGCCGCCGATCAGCACGTCGACGCGCGCCGTCGAATAGAAGATCGACAAACGGAAGGGTGAGCCGTTCCGTCCCATCGGCGCGACGTAGGTGTACGTGAACTCGTGGGAGCCGGAAAGCACCGGCGTGCTCGACACCATCTGGTTGTTCGGATCGAGTGTGAGCGCGTTGCGGTCGAGACCGGTGCGGGGATCGACCGCCGTCGCGCCGTCGAGCAAAGGAAGCGACAGACCTCCGGCGAAGGCGCGATCGGATCGGTTCACGATCGTCATCGCCTGCACCGCTTCGATCCCGTCGGTGTTCCCGACGATCGCGATCGACTGCGCATCGATGTGAAGGCGCTTCGGATCGAAGGTGACTTTCGCGACGTGGAGCGTGATCGTGCGTCCGGAACGGAGCAGGGACGACGTGAAATCGCGTCCGTCGTAGTGCGCGACCGCGACCCACGGCGATCCCGGGTTGATGTTGATGTTCGCGAACGTCGCGGCACCGGACGCATCGGTCGTCGCGTTCAACTTCTGCGGCGCTGCGTCCGCCGCGAAGCGGCTCTCGAGCGAAACGGGCGCGTCCGCGACCGGACCGGACGCCGTACGAATGTTCACGTGCACCGTTCCGAGCTGCTCCGGCGCGGGCCCGCCGAGCGTCGGCGACAAGGTGACGACGGGCTGCCCGGTCGGCGCCGGAGACGGCACGCCGTTGACGCCGACGAAGGCCGCGAACGCGCACACGAGCACGCCGACGACGGCGCTGCAGACGGCGATCATGCGCGGCATCGGATCGAACGCGAGTCGGACGAGCCGCAGGATCCCCATCGCTGCGAGCGCGAGCCCGCCGACGGCGAGCGCTATGACGATTATTCCCTGGTGCAGGCTATACTCCGCGCGGTCGACGGCAGCGCTTCAGCACACGGTAACGAAAGGAACTCGGAGGCGTTAGTGGTAGAGGCGCGTACGGCGACGTACCAATACGAGCCTGATTTTGCGGCGCGCCAGTCGATCCTCTGGTCGATCGCGTGGCTCGTCGGCGGCGTCACGATCACCCTTGTCGCGGCCGTCGTCACGATGCGGCCGAGTCTCACGCAAGGTCACGGCTTCCTCTCACCCGCTCTGCTCGTCGCCGCTTCGCACACCGCGATCGTCTTCGGCTGGCTGGCGACCGTCGGATTCGCGGCGATCTTCGCTCTGCTCCCGCGCATCGGCGAAGTGCAGCTGCACAACGAAGTCCTCGGCGCGACGACCACTCTCGCATGGAGCTTCGTGCTGACCGTCGGCATCTTGTTCGTGCTCGTCGGCTTCGATCAGGGACGACCCTTCGCCGAGCTTCCCGCCGGAGCCGACCTCGCGCTCGCGCTCATCCTCGTGATGGTTCTCTACAACGCCGGCGTCACCGTCGTGCGGCGGCGGGAAAAGACGTTGTACGTCTCTGGTTGGTTCCTCCTTGCGGCAGCCCTCGTCGCGCCGCTCATCTACATCATCGGCAACCTGCCGGTGTTCACCGGTTACGTCGACGTCATCGTCAACGGCTTCTACATCAACGCGCTCGAGATGCTGTGGCTCCTCGCGATCGGCCTCGGTATCGCGCATTACGTGATCCCCGTCGAGACGGGCAACGGACTCCACTCGGTGACGCTCGCGCGCGCGACGTTCTGGAGCTTGTTCTTCGCCGGTGGTTGGGCCGGCGCGAGGATCTATTCGTTCGGGGCGCTGCCGGCCTATGTGAAGACCATCGCGGTCGCGATGACGTTCGTCCTGCTGCTGCCGGTCTGGTCGGCGGCAGCGAACCTCTTCGCGACGGCGCGTGGGCGCTGGGAGCTCGCGACGCGTTCATACGGTCTACGGTTCGCGTCGACGGGTCTCGGACTCGCCGTCGCATGGATCGGTCTCGAAGCGCTATCGGCGGTGCCGGCGATCTCTCGCTACGTCGGTCTGACCGTGTGGGGTGACGGGCTCCGGTTCCTCGCGATCTTCGGCGTCTTCTCGTCGTTCGGATTCGCGTTGATCTATCACGCGTATCCGCTCATGGTCGGACGCGAGTGGTATTCGCGCTCGGCGGCGTCCTTCCATTTCTGGGCGACGCTCGCCGGCGTCGGACTCGGGACCGTCTCGATGCTCGCGACGGGAGCCGCGCAGTCCGCGCTGACGTCCTCGGGACAAGCGCCGCGGGGCGGAACGGTCGTCGACGCGCTCCACGTCGTCACGGTCCTTGCCTTCGCGATCATCGCCGTCGCGCAGTACGCACTCGCCTACAACGCGATGCGGACGTCCCGCTCCGGCGCCTACGTCGATCTCATCGCCCGTAGCCCGGCCGCGGCGAGGTCGTGGTGAAGCTCCGCGCGGATCGTCGGATCGGTCTGTTGCTCGGTGGCGTGTTGCTGCTCACGTTCGCCGCGATCGGCGCGACCATCGCACTGCCGGCATCGGACGCTTCGCTCGCGACGAAGCCCAAGACACTCTCTGCGGCTGAAGCGCGCGGTCTTCGGATCTACCGCGCCGAGGGCTGCTGGTTCTGCGCGGCGACGACGCAGAAAGCGAAAGGACGATCGCAGTCCTCGCTGTCCACGTCGACGTACGCCGGACGCTCTCCATCGTTCCTCGGCATCGAGCGCTCCGGCCCGGATCTCGCCAACCCGACGACGGCCACGAAGAGCGCGCTCGTGAAGTACCTGCGCAAGCAGCACGGGAAGGTGCCGTCCTTCGGCTACCTCTCCGACAAGGATCTGAACGCGCTCGCGACGTTCCTGTTGTCGCTGCATTGACGGCGCACGATTACCTGCGCCAGCTCGCGTTGATACTGCTTGCCGGCGGTGGCGTGGTTGGTGTGCGCTACTTGTTCTTGCGGCGCGAAGCGCCGAAACGAAAACGCGCTAAACGCTAGGTTCGCCCGGTTCGCACGCGTGGCATTCGAGCTCGAACGTCGTGTGGTCGATGCCGAACCGGTCGTGCACCTTCGTGCGGAGGCGGTCGCCTTCGAGCTGCGCTTGGTGCAGCGAGATCTCGCCGTTGATCACGACGTGAGCCGAGAGCGCCGGTACGTCGGAGGCGAGGTTCCACACGTGCACGTGATGGATGCCTTCGACGGCCGGGTCCTCGGAGAGGAAACGTTCGATCTCGCGGGGATCGAGGCCTTGCGGCGCGGCCTCCATCAGGACGCGCGTCGTCCGGCGAAGCAAGCCGAACGACGCCCACACGACGAGCCCGGCGATCGCGATGGACGCCACGGGATCGAGCCACATCGCGCCGGCGACAACGATCCCGATCCCGGCGATGATCGTCGCGAAGGAGCCGGCTGCGTCCATCGCCATATGGAGGAACGCGCCTTGCATGTTGAGGCTCTCGCCCGCCGCGCGTGAGATGACGAGCGCGCTTGCGATGTTCACGACGACACCGACCGCCGCGACGGCAACGAGGCCGCCGCCGTTGACGTGCGCCGGGTGCGCGAGCCGGTGGGCAGCTTCGTTGACGACCCAGATCGTCGCGCCGAGGAGTAGCACCGCGTTGCCTTGGGCACCGATGACCTCGGCACGCTGCAGTCCGTAGGTGTGCAGCGACGTGTTCGGACGAAGCGACAATCGCTGTGCGGCGATCGCGATCCCGAGCGCCGCAACGTCGGTGAGCATGTGTGCGGCGTCCGCGAACAGTGCGAGGGACCGGAACGCGAAGGCGCCGGCTACTTCGACGACGAGGAAGACGGCGTTCGCCGCCAGTGCGATGCCGAGCACCCGACCACGATGCACCGTGTGTTCGGACTGGTGGTGATCCATCACCACCAGTGTGACGCGCTAGTCCCAGCGGAAGGTCGCGACGGCGACGAGCGAGGTCGCGACGGCCCAGATCGCGAGTGTGACCAGTGCGCGGATGGGCACGGCACTTCCGCCGAGGGCATCCCGCAGCGACGTCGCGAGCGGTTCGGCGGGAAGCGCTCGCGAGAACGACGCGATCCCGCTCGGCAGCTTCGACATGGACACGACGATCCCTCCGAGCAACAAGAAGACGAGGAAGAGCCCGTTCGCCGCGGCGAGATTGGTTTCGGCGCGGAGACGTCCGGCGAGCAGGAAGCCGAGCGCCGCGAACACGAGGACGCCCAGTACGACGAGACCTGCGGCGAGCAGCGGATCGCCGTGCGGTTTCCAGCCCAAGAGGTAACCGACGACGACGACCGCGATCACCTGCACGACGACGGTCGCGAGCAGCGCGATGCATTTCGCGGCGAGCAAGCCGCCGCGTCCGAGGGGCGTGGTGCCGAGACGCCGCAGGACGCCGGCGTGTCGTTCGAAGCCCGTTGCGATGCCGAGGCTCGTCATCGCGCTCGAGATGACGGAAAGCGCGAGCACACCGGGAACGAGGAAGTCGACGGCTTTGCCGGAGCCGTGCGGGAGCACGTCGACGAGCGAGAAGAAGGCGAGGATCCCGACAGGGATGCCGATCGTGACGAGCATGCTCTCGCCGCGCCGGAGCGTGAGGATCAGCTCGACCTTCGCCTGGGCCAGGACACGCTTCATCTCGTCACCTCGAGATAGAACTCTTCAAGCGAGCGCGGTCCGACATCGAGACGACGGACGAGAAGATCGCGGCTCGCGAACCACTTCGTCACATCCGAGACGAGGCGCGGGGTCGGCGGCATGTTCGCGACGCGATACACGCCCTTCGCCGCCCGCGCGACCCGCGCGCCGATCGCGGCGCCGAGCGCTTCGGTATCGACGTCGGCATCGCCGCTGAAGGTGAGCTCGGTGCTGCGTCCGGACGTGAGCTGGCTCGGCGAGCCGAGCGCGACCAGCTTCCCGCGATGCAGGATGCCGACGCGGTCGGCGACGCGCTCCGCTTCGTCGAGCAGATGCGTTGTGAGCATGATCGTCGTCCCGCGTTGCTTGAGCTCGTCGACGATTGACCACGTGGTCGCGCGGCCCTCGACGTCCATACCTGCGGTCGGTTCATCGAGGAAGACGACTTTCGGACGACCAACGATCGCGATCGCGAGCGAGAGTCTGCGCTTCTCGCCGCCCGACAGCCGCCGGTAGTTCGTCTTGCGGACGCGATCGAGGTCGAAACGTTCCATCAGCGCATCGGGGTCTTCAGGATCGTCGTAGAAGGACGCGAACAGACGGAGCGCTTCCGCGGTCTTGATCCCGGCGTAGAGATCGGATTCCTGCGGCATCACGCCGACGCTCGAGGAGATCGCGCGCGAGCCCGCGGGTGCGTCGAGAACGATCGTCGTCCCGTCGTCGGCTTTGCGCAGACCTTCGAGGATCTCGACCGTTGTCGTCTTTCCGGCGCCGTTCGGGCCGAGGAGGACGAACAGCTCACCGGGGGCGACGTCGAAGGACACGTCGTCGACGGCGACGAGTGCGCCGTAACGCTTCGTCAGGGATGAGACGTGGATCATGCGTCGCGTGTTGCGGCCGCTTCGGCCAGCCCTTCGAGCGCGATGACCGCGTGCGTAGCGAGCGGCCCGTGACGGAGCGAGCGACGGGCTTCGTCCGCCAAGTCGTCGATCAATACGTTCGTTGCGTCGAGTGCGCCGGACGAAACGATGAGATCGCGGACGCGCTCCGCATCGTCCGGATCGAGATCGTTGTCGCCGACGAGTTGGTCGAGCAGACGCCGCTCGTGCGCCGTGCACCGTTCGCGCGTCTTCGCGAGCAGTACGGTCTGTTTCCCTTCGCGCAGATCGCCGTCGCGGTCTTTGCCCGTCACGTCGGGATCGCCGAATACGCCGAGTACGTCGTCGCGGATCTGGAAGGCCTCACCGAGCGGACGTCCGTAGCGTTCGAGCACGCCGACGATCTCCTCGTCGTCGCTCGCGAGCAGCGCGCCGATCGCGAGCGGATCGGCCACGGAGTACCCGCCGGACTTCAACGCGCCGATCCGTCGTGCCGTCGCTTCGTCCGCGTCGCCGCGGTAGGCGGCCAGGAGATCGAGGTACTGCCCGGCGATGGCGCCGGTCCGCATGCGGTCGTAACGGTCGGCGGCGCGTTCGAGGGCGTCCGAGGTGAAGTCGGCCGAGTGGAAGAGCCGGTCGGCGAGGACGAATCCGAGCAGTCCGGCGAGCACGGCCGCGGATGCGCCGAACCGCCGCGGGTCGCCGCGATGCGGCACGCCCGCGGACAGATCCGTGAGCGCGCGGAACGTCGTTGCGCGGTTGCGGCGGAGCGGCGATCGGTCCATCACGTCGTCCTGGATCATCGCGAAGGTGTGAAGTAACTCGAGCGCCGCGCCCACGCCGACGATGGCCGGTCCGTCCGTGCCGCCGGCCGCGAGGTGTCCCCAGTAACAGAACGACGGACGCAGCCGTTTCCCCCCGGCCGAGATGACCGCTTCGAGCTCGTCGAGCAGCGGTTCTGCTTCCGGTTCGAGCGTCGCTCGTTCGGCGTCGATGTAGCCGAGGAGTTCTTCCGTGAACCGCTCGGCGAGCGAAGGCGCTTTCACCATGGAGTGAGTGTGCGCCTTGCTAGGGTGTTTCGTCCTTCCAATGGCCCACACTCCAGATCAAAACCTCGTCCGCTTCCGGCGGCTCGCGCTCGTCACGGCCGTCGCGACGGTCGTCCTCACCGGTATCGGTGGGCTCGTCCGCGCGACCGAGTCCGGGCTGGGCTGCAAAGACGAATGGCCGAAGTGCGACGGCGGCTGGGTCGCGCGCGGGACGTACCACGCGGTCATCGAGTACTCACACCGCGTCGGCGCGGCGATCGTCATCGCGCTGATCGGCGCGATGCTCGTCGCGTCGTTCGTCTGGGTGCGCGAGCACAAGATCTTCGCGAAGCTCAGCGCGGCGGCGTTCGTCGCCGTGCTCGGCCAAGCCGTGCTCGGCGCCATCGTGGTTTGGTCGGGCCTCAGCGCTCAGCTCGTGAGCGCGCACATGGTCACCGCACTCGGGATGGTCGGATTCACGTCGCTCGTGGCCGCGCTCAGCTATACGCGAGGACGTCCGAAGGCGACCGGCGTGCAGTGGAAGGCGCACCGCGCGTCGCTCGGCGCTCTCGTCGCGCTCCTTCCCGTGCTCGTCATCGGCGTCTACGTCCGCGAGAAAGGTGCGGGCGTCGCGTTCGGCGATTGGCCGCTCATGAACCACTCGCTCCTCCCGTCACTGCGGGGGCCGGGGGCCGCGATCATGTTCGTGCACCGCCTGTTCGCACTGCTTGCGACCGGACATCTCACGATGCTCTGGCTGCGGACGAAGCGCGACAGCCGTGAAGTCGTGCGCCGGTGGGGAAACATCGCGCCGAGCATGTTCCTGCTCCAGATCGCCGCAGGTGGAGCGAACGTGATCTCGCGCCTGAAGCCGGCGGCGGTTGTATCGCACGAGCTGATGGCGTTCGTGGTGTGGTCGGCGTACGTCGTGCTTGCGGTTGTCTCGCGAGGCGCGGCGCAGCGAAGCGGAGCCGTCGAAGCCGGAGGTTCTGGATCGGCGCCGGGAGTATTCGATCGCATCAACGCGTATGTGCGACTGACGAAGCCGCGCATCATCCTGTTGCTGCTGATCACGACGGTCCCCGCGATGGTGCTCGCGAAGCGCGGGTTCCCGTCGCTCTGGCTCATCGGCGCAACGTTGCTCGGCGGGATGATGACCGCGGGCAGTGCGAACGCGCTGAATCAGTTCCTCGAGCGAGACATCGACGAGAAGATGAATCGGACGCGCTCGCGCCCGCTTCCATCGGCTTCGGTCAAGCCGGCGAACGCGCTCGTCTTCGCCATCGTGCTCGGCGTCGTCGGCTTCGTCTGGCTGACCGTCGTGGTCAACCTGCTCTCCGCGATCCTCGCCGTCGCCGCGATCCTGTTCTACGTCCTCGTCTACACGCTGCTCTTGAAACGCAACACGCCGCAGAACATCGTGATCGGCGGCGCGGCGGGCGCGGTCCCCGTACTCATCGGGTGGGCCGCCGTCACCGGCAGGGTCGGCGCGCCCGCCTGGGTGATGTTCGCGATCATCTTCCTCTGGACACCCCCGCACTTCTGGGCCCTCGCGATGCGCTACCGCGACGACTACGCGGCGGCGGGGGTGCCGATGATGCCCGTCGTCCGGACGGAGCGGCAGACGACGCAGCAGATCTTCGTCTACGCGATCGTCCTCGTCGCCGCGACGCTCCTGCTCGAGCCGGTCGGGGGACTCGGGATCCTCTACATCCTCGTGGCGGGCGCCCTCGGCGTCGGCTTCATCTACCGGGCGGCCAAGCTCCGCTTCACGCCGTCACCCCAGACGGCCTACAAGCTTTTCCAGTACTCGATCACCTATCTCGGCATCCTCTTCGTGGCGATCGCGCTGGACAGCCTGATCTTCTGACTTGGTTGTTCGACGCTGGATGTGCTGTCATGCTTCCCGTCCGATGAAGCGCTTGCGTCTGGTCCCGCCCGTCCTGCTCCTCGCGTTCCTTGCGGCGTGCGGTCAAACCCCGGAGTCGACGCAGAAAGCGCGCGGCGTCCTGTCCGGCGGGAACTTCTTCCTCGTCATGACGATCGTGCTCGTCGTCGTGGCCGGTGCCGCCGTCGTGGGCGCACTCGCGTTCGACCGGATGGTCCGTTCGCGCCGGAAGCTCGCGGCCGCGCCCGTCGTCGTTCCCGAAGAAGAGACGGACGAAGTCGTCGCCGGCATCACGGTCGGCCGGGCCGGCGTACCGCGGTGGCTGTACGCCGCGTACGTGATCATCCCGCTCTTCGCGATCGGTTACGTGTTCAACAGCGTTTCGCTCGCACCGAAGACCACGCCGAAGCCGCAGAAAAGCGCGGCCCCCGCCGGTCCGCTCACGAAAGCGACCGTCGTCGCGCAAGGCATCAAGTTCGACGTGAAGGAACTCGATCTCAAAGCGAGCTCACCGGTGACGATCACGGTCGACAACAAGGACACGGGCGTCCCGCACACGTTCACGATCTGGAAGTCGCAAGCCGACGCAACGGCCGGCACGGCGTCGGCGAAGATCGAGGACACCGGTCCGTTCCAGGACACGAAGACGATCAACGTCTCGACGCCCGCCGCCGGAACGACGTGGTACTTCAACTGCACGATCCACCCGACGTCGATGTTCGGGACGATCAAGATCGAGAACGCCGCGGCCGGCGGCGGCGGTGCTGCTCCGTCCGGGCCGACGACGTCGCCGAAGGTCGTCGCGAAGAACATCAAGTACGACGTGAAGTCCCTGACCCTCAAAGCGAACTCGACGATCAACGTCGCACTCGACAACCAGGACACCGGCGTACCGCACACGTTCACCGTGTGGAAGTCGAAGGCCGACGCGGACAACAACACGACCGCGAACCAGGTCGCCGACACCGGACCATTCACGGGGACGAAGAACTTCTCGTTCAAGACCGGGCCCCCGGGAACCTGGTACTTCAACTGCACCATCCACCCGACGTCGATGTTCGGGACGATCACCGTCCAATAACCGCCACTTAGACTCGGGCGGTGACGTATGACCTCGTGATCTGTGGTGGTGGCCCCGCCGGCTCGTCGGCTGCGTGGCGTGCGGCGTCGCTCGGCGCACGCGTGCTCGTCCTCGACAAGGCGAAGTTCCCCCGCGACAAACCCTGCGGCGACGGACTGACGCCTCGCGCGGTCGCCTCCATCGGCGCGCTCGGGCTCGAGAACGAGCTCAAGGCGTTCAACCGCGTCGAAAAGCTGCGCGTGAACGGCGCGAATCGGACGCTCACCTTCGACTGGCCCGGCTCCGATTCGTTCCCCGATTTCGGTTACGTCGTCGCCCGGACGGATCTCGACGAGATGCTCCTTCGCCACGCGGCCGACGCGGGGGCCGAGGTGCGCGAAGAAACACCGGCGTGGAAGCCGATCGTCGAGAACGGCGTCGTCCGCGGCGTCACGACGAAGCAGGGCGAAGAGTTCCGCGGTTCCGTTGTCATCGCGGCCGACGGTGCGTCGTCACCGATCGCGCGCTCCACGGGCATGGTGCGCGACGCGAAACGCCCGATCGGTGTCGCCGTTCGTTCTCACTTCGAAGCGAAGCGTCCGGCGGCGGACGACGCGGTGATCGAGAGCTATCTCGAGCTGCGCGACGGCGAGGATCTGCTCCCCGGTTACGGCTGGATCTTCCCCATGGGCAACGGACGCATCAACGTCGGCGTCGGCATCCTGTCGACGTACAAGGGCTGGCGCGACGTCAACACCGCGCACCTCATGGACGCGTTCATGCGCGCGCTCCCGAAGTCGTGGGAGCTTCCCGACATCTCGTCACTTCGCGAAACGGGACAGCTCAAGGGCTGGCGCCTGCCGATGGGCTTCTGCGTGCGCGAACCGTGGCGTCCCGGCGTGATGGCGGCGGGCGACGCGGCCGGCGTCGTGAACCCCTTCAACGGAGAAGGCATCTCCGAAGCCGTCGAGTCGGGCGTGCTCGCCGCGACGACCGCGCTGAAGGCGCTCGGCGCCGATGGTGAAAGGGGTCCGTCCGACTTCTCGAGCTACACGCGCGACCTCGACGCGATCTGGGGGCCGTACTACCGGCTCGGCCGCACGTTCGTCCGGCTCATCGGAAACCCGAGGATCATGCGCGCCCTGACGGTCGTCGGGATGCGTGTGCCGCCCGTCATGGAGTTCGCGTTCAAGCTCCTCGCGAACCTCTATCACGAGCAGGGCGGGAGCTTCGGCGACGGCCTCGTCCGCGCCATGCTCCTCGCCGCCAAGGCCATTCCGATCGGGTGAGCGAGTGGGTTGACCAGCATCTCGGCCGGGTACTAGGCTTGTGAAAGGATTCACAAAGTAGTGGCGTGGTTGCCGCGCTTTGGGACCGGCAACTACCGTTAAGGGCTCCATGAGTCGAAGGGAGTGAGCGTGCTCGCGAGCTACCTGCCGATCGCGTTCCTGCTCATCCTCGCGGGTGCCTTCGCTCTCGTTTCGGTGACCCTTTCCCGCCTGATCTCCCCGAAGGATCCGTCCCCGCAGAAGCTCATGCCGTACGAATGCGGGATCGCGGAGATCGACCCGCCCGTCGAGCGGTTCCCGGTGCGCTTCTACCTCGTCGCGATGCTCTTCGTGATCTTCGACGTCGAAGTGATCCTGTTCTTCCCGTGGGCTCTGTCGTTCAAGAGCTTCCCGGTCTTTTCGCTCATCGCGATGAGCGTGTTCATCTTCATGCTCGGCGTCGCTTTCGTGTACGAGTGGCGCAATGGAGGCCTTGAATGGGACTAGAAGAACGCCTTCCCGCGATCGTCACGTTCAACCTCGAGAAGCTCGTCAACTGGGCGCGGAAGAACTCGGTGTGGCCGGCGACGTTCGGTCTCGCGTGCTGCGCGATCGAGATGATGATGACCGTCGCGCCGCGCCACGACCTTGCTCGTTACGGGATGGAGCGTTTCTCCGCTTCGCCGCGCCAAGCCGACCTCATGATCGTCGCCGGACGGGTCTCGCAGAAGATGGCCCCCGTCCTGCGTCAGATCTACGATCAGATGCCCGAACCGAAGTGGGTCATCTCGATGGGCGCGTGTGCGTCGTGCGGCGGGATGTTCAACAACTACGCCGTGCTGCAAGGCGTCGATCAGATCGTCCCGGTCGACGTCTACGTGCCGGGATGTCCGCCGACACCGGAGATCTTGATGTCCGGCATCTTCCAGCTGCACCGCCAGATCAAGGGCGAGCCGCTCCGACTCGGGTCCGCCCGTTAAGGCCGAGCCATGAACACCGCCGCCGAACACGACGCGAGACTTCGTGAACGTTTTCCCGAACTCGATCTCAGCGTCACGGACGCGCTCGACATGCCGACGATCGTCGTCCCCGCCGCGCGCATCGTCGATGTCCTGACGTTCCTACGGGACGAGGCCGGCTTCACGATGTTGACCGACCTTTCTGCGTGCGACTGGCACGGGCGCCAGCCGCGCTACCACGTGAACTACCACCTGTACTCGCTCGACTCGTCCGGGCGCGCACGCGTGAAGGTCGAGCTGGCGGACGAACCCGAGCCGCATGTGCCGACGGCGACGCCGGTGTTCGCGGCGGCGAACTGGCATGAGCGCGAAGTATTCGACTTCTTCGGGATCGTGTTCGACGGCCATCCCGATCTGCGCCGGATCCTGATGCCCGATGAGTGGATCGGCCACCCGTTGCGCAAGGACTATCCCGTCGGCGGTGTTCCCGTGGAATACCGGATCGAACCGGCCTACGTGGGTGAGAACGTCGTGCCGCGCGACACGCGCCCGGCCGCCGGCGGCGTTCCGGTTCGTCTCCGGCGCGACCGCGGACGGCTCTCGCACATGACGTGGACCGGCCCCCCGGCGAGCGGCGTCCCGGTGCACAAACCGAGTCAGGCCGAAGAGATCAGCGAAGAAGGTAAAGACTCGTGACGATCGACACGCGAGACGTCTGGGTCGAGGACGAAACGATGCGGGTCAACATGGGCCCGCAGCACCCGTCGACGCACGGCGTGCTCCGACTCCTCGTCGAGGTGAACGGCGAAGTCGTCGTGAACGTCGAGCCGATCATCGGTTACCTGCACACGGGCATCGAGAAGCAGGCGGAGACGCTCAACTGGATCCAGTGCGTGACCGACATCACGCGGGCCGATTACCTCTCGAACTTCTTCAACGAGCTGGCGTACTGCGTGGCCGTCGAGAAGCTTTCCGGCGTCGAGATCCCACCGCGCGCGCAGTGGATCCGCATCCTCCTCTGCGAGTTCAACCGCATCAGCTCACACCTCGTGTGGCTCGCGACGGGCGGTCTCGAGCTCGGCGCGATGTCGATGGCGACGTACGCCTTCCGCGAACGTGAGCAGATCCTCGACCTCTACCAAGCGATCACGGGCACGCGGATGAACCACGCGTATTTCCGTCCCGGCGGTATCGCCCTCGATATCCGTCCCGATCACGAGCAGCAGATCCGCGACCTGATCAAGGTGCTGTCGGCGAGATTCGTCGAGTACGAGGAGTTCCTCGCGTCGAACCCGATCTGGGTGCAGCGCAACAAGGGCATCGGGATCCTCAAGCCCGAGGACGCGATCCATCTCGGCGTCACGGGTCCGGCGTTGCGCGCGTCGGGCATCGCGCACGACCTCCGCAAGGTCTCGGACTACCTGCCGTACGACAAGTTCGAGTTCGACATCCCCACGGGAGACGTCGGCGACTGCTACGACCGCTTCCTCGTCCGCATGGCGGAGATGCACGAGTCGCTGAAGATCATCCAGCAGGCGATCGACACGATGCCGACGGGGGATTTCCGCGCCTCAGGCAAGCTCGTCCCTCCGCCTCGCAACCGCTTGCCTGTATCGATGGAAGCGGTCATCCACCACTTCAAGCTCTTCACGGACGGACCACACGTCCCCGCCGGCGAGGTGTACGTCGCCGTCGAGAGCCCGCGGGGCGAGCTCGGTTATTTCGTCGCGTCCGACGGGCGGGGCCGTCCGTGGCGCTGCCACATCCGCGGACCGTCGTTCACCAACCTGCAGATCGCTCCGCTCGTCGCACCGGGTTACCTGCTGGCCGACCTGATTGCGATACTCGCGTCCATCGACCCCGTGATGGGAGACGTCGATCGGTGACGGATACGCGAGTGCTGTCTGAAGACTTCTATACGCGCGCGAAGCAGATCGTGGCGCGGTATCCCGTCGCGCGTTCCGCACTCATCATGCTGCTGCACGATGCGCAGGACGAGGTCGGCTACGTCGACGACGATGTGATCCGTGAAGTGGGATCCGTCCTCGGGCTCACGCCGGCCGACGTCGAAGGCGTCGCGACCTTCTACACGATGTTCAAGCGGAGGCACCCGGGGAAGTTCCTCATCTCGCTCTGCACGAACATGTCCTGCACGATCAACGGTGCGGACGAAACCGCTGCCGCGCTCCGCGACGCCGTCGGTCCCGAGCACGAGACAACGTCGGACGGCGTCTGCTCCTGGGAATCGGTCGAATGTCTCGCGACGTGCCACTGGGCCGTCGCCGCGCAGGTGAACTATCTCGACATCCCGTACCTCACTCCGGACAGAGCAACCAAGCTCGTGTCGGATCTGAAGGCCGGTCGCGACCTCGACGAGATCCTGTCGGAGTTGCGCGCGGCGAAGTCGCTGCAGGAGGCGAAGAGTGGCTGAAGAAACACTCGTCGTCCTAAAGCGGCGCGAGATGTCGGAGCCGTGGTCGTTCCAGACATTCGTCGACTCCGGCGGCTACCAGGCGATCCGAAAGGCCGTCACGGAGATGACGCCGGAAGAGGTCATCAAGCTCGTCCAGGACTCGGGCCTCCGCGGACGCGGCGGCGCGGGCATGGGCACGGGCCTCAAGTGGAGCCTCATCCCGAAGGACTCGCCGAAGGCGCGCTACGTCGTCTGCAACGGCGACGAAGGGGAGCCGGGCGCGTTCCACGACCGCGAACTCATGGAGACCGACCCGCACGCGCTGATCGAAGGGATGTTGTGCGCGGCGTACGCGATCGGCGCGCGTCACTGCTTCATCTACTGCCGCGGTGAGTTCATCCTCGCGCGCGACCGCCTCGCGAAGGCGATCCAAGAGGCGTACGACAACAACTATCTGGGCGAGAACATCATGGGGACGACCTTCTCGTGCGACATGGTGTTGCACCGCGGCGCCGGCGCGTACATCTGCGGCGAAGAAACCGCGCTCCTTGAATCGCTCGAGGGATACCGCGGGATGCCTCGTCCCCGGCCCCCGTTCCCGGTGACGGAAGGTCTCTACGCATCGCCGACGGTGGTGAACAACGTGCAGTCACTGCAAGCGGCCGGACAGGTGATCCTCAACGGCGCCGAGTGGTACCGGCGGTGGGGGACGGAGAAGTCTCCGGGCACGCTCGTGTGCAGTGTTTCCGGCGCCGTGAACAACCCGCGGAACGTCGAGGTGCCGCTCGGAACGAGCGTCGCCGATGTCCTCGAGCTGTGCGGCGGAGTCGACGACCGCGGACTGAAGGCGTTCGCGCCCGGAGGTTGGTCGACGCCGATGTTGCCGCCCGACAAGCTCGACGCCACGATGGATTACGAAGGCATGGTCGCGGCGGGATCCGTCCTCGGCGCGTCGTCGATCATCGCGGTGCCGAACGACATGTGCATCGTCCGCGCTGTGTGGCGTGGTTCGAAGTTCTACTCCCACGAATCGTGCGGGAAGTGCACGCCGTGCCGTGAAGGGACGTACTGGGTCGAGCGCATCCTCGAGGACATCGAGCACGGACGAGCCGACGAGCGCGATCTCGAGCGGCTCGAAGCCGTGAACAATGGGATGAGCGGGTTCAAGTCGCTCTGCGCGCTCGCGGAGTTCGCCGCCGGCCCCGTCGGTTCGTCCATCGTGCATTTCCGTGAGGAGTACGAGGAGCACATCCGGCTCAAGGCGTGCCCGCATCAGATGCAGGCGGTGGCGTCGTGACCGACGTGAAGGCCACGCCGGAGCGCAGCGGAGGCGCAAAGGACACCGTCACGATCACCGTCGACGGGAAGCAGATCGAGGCGAAGCCCGGCGAGCTCTTGATCCAGGCGGCCGAAGAGGGCGGCGTCTACATCCCGCGCTTCTGCTGGCACAAGCGGATGGACCCGGTCGGCGCATGCCGCATGTGCCTCGTCGACGTCGAGGGCTCGCCGCCGATCCCCGGAACGCAGTCGCGCCGCCCGCAAACGGCGTGTACGACGGTCGTTCGCGAAGGGATGGTCGTCCACACGCAGTTCACGAGCGACGAGGCGAACGAAGCGCAGAAGACGATCCTCGAGCTGCTCCTGATCAACCACCCGCTCGATTGCCCGATCTGCGACCGCGGCGGCGAGTGTCCGTTGCAGGATCAGACGCAGGACTACGGGCCCGCCGAGTCGCGCTACACGCAGCAGAAGCGCCGCTACGTGAAGCCCGTGCCGATCTCGCCCTTGATCAATCTCGACCGCGAACGCTGCATCCTCTGCTACCGGTGCACACGCTTCTGTGAAGAGCTTTCCGGCGATGTGCTCATCAGCACGATGCAGCGCGGACCCGAAGCCTTCATCTTCCCCTTCTACAAGGACCCTGAGACCAACGGGCACGACGCGGCCGTGCGCGGTCCGCTCTCGGGCGACATCAACGAAACGTTCGACTCGTACTTCTCCGGCAACACCGTGCAGATCTGTCCGGTCGGCGCGTTGACGTCGACGGGTTACCGCTTCAAAGCGCGTCCGTGGGACATGCAGAACACGGAGAGCGTGTGCAACCTCTGCGCGTCCGGCTGCTCGATCTACGCCGGTGTGCGCGTGCAGGACGGCAACGTCGCGCGCATCAACGCGGCCACGAACGAAGACACGAACGAGGAGTGGCTCTGCGACAAGGGCCGATACGGCAACGAGTACATCTCATCGTCGGAGCGGATCACGCAGCCGTGGCTGCGCCGCGACGACGCGCTCGTCCCGATCACATGGGACGAAGCTTTCCGGGAGCTCGCCGACAAGCTCGCGCCGGTGCTCGCCGGTGACTCCGACGCCGGGATGATCGTCGGCGGACACCTCTGCGACGAGGACTACTACGCCGCGCAGAAGTTCGCACGCGTCGTGCTTCGCACGAACAACATCGACTTCCGGACGGAACCGGGGCCGTCGGCCGACGCCGTCGTCGCGCCGGGCGTCACCTATGACGACGTGCTCGGATCCGATCTCGTCGTCGTCGTGGGAACCGATCTTCGCGAAGAGCTGCCGCTGCTGTTCCTCCGGATGCGCATCGCCGCGTCGAAGCGCGGACTTCCCATCGCACTCGTGCATCCGCGCGCCGTTTCGCTCTCCGAACACGCGCAACTGCATGTGCGAGCGCTCCCGGGCGCCGTGCCGCAGGAGATCACGCAGGCGTTGCGGGGCAAGGAGCGCCCGATCGTATTGCTCGGCTCCCGTGCCTGCTCGTCCGAGGCCGTTGCCGCGTGGAACGCAACCGGCGCACGGATCGCATGGCTCCCGCGCCGCGCCGGTGTGACCGGCGCGCTTGCGTCGGGCGCGCACCCCGATCTTCTTCCCGGCTGGCGCCGCATCACAGACGACGGCGACGCTGCCGACATCGCGAACGCGTGGCACGTTCCGGTTCCGGCGAAGGCCGGACTCGACGTGCCGGGCATGCTCGCGGCCGCCTCGTCCGATCTCGGCGTGCTCTGGCTCGTCGGCGCGGATCTGTCGGACGTTCCCGGCGGCAACGAGGCACTCGACAAGGCGCGGTACGTCGTCGTTCAGGACGTGCAGAACTGCAGCGCCGTCGACCACGCCGATCTCATCCTTCCGGCCGCGACGTTCGTCGAGCGGGACGGAACCCTTACCGACTGGGAGGGCCGGCGCCAGCAGGTGAACGCGGCCGTTGATCCACCCGGCTCGGCTCGCGCCGACTACGCGATCCTCGCCGAAGCGGCGCGGCGTCTCGGACGCCCGATCGGCTGCCGCACGCACGTGCAGGTGAAAGACGAGCTCGATGGCTTGCTCGATGGACGAACTTCGATCGGGGCGGCGACACAGCGCGCCCCCGAGCCTCCCCGGAACTCCGACGGCCTGCGACTTCTCACATACCGCTTGCTGTACGACGACGGTGCGCGGCTGCGCGCATCCGAAGGCATACGCGAGCTCACACCGCGACCGTTCGCCGAGATCAACACGGCGGACGCCGAGCGTCTGCATGTGACCGACGGCGCGAACGTCAAGATCGCGTCCGCCCGTGGCTCGATCACGGTGAGTGCGAAGGTCACGGACAAGATCGCCGAAGGCGTCGTCTTCGTCCCCTGGTCGCAGTGGGGCGTCGGCGGACATCAGCTCGTTTCCTGGGACGACCAGAACCCAACCCTCGTCGTCGAGGCGGTGAGCTAAGTGGATTGGCTCGACGTCGTGATCATCCTCGTCAAGGTCGTCGTGTGTTTCCTGTTGCTGAACCTGCTGCTCGCCGTCGTTGTGTGGGCCGAGCGCAAGGTCATCGCGGACATGCAGTCGCGGATCGGTCCGAACCGCGCGGGTCCGTACGGGTTGCTTCAGTCGATCGCCGACGGACTGAAGCTCTTCACGAAAGAGGACATCTTCCCGTTGTCCGCCGACCGCATCGTGTATCCGATCGCGCCGATCATCTCGGCCGTTCCCGCGTTCCTGGCGTTCACGGTCGTCCCGTTCGGCAACATGCTGTCGATCGGACACCGCCACATCACGTTGCAGATCGCCGACATCAACGTCGGATTGCTCTTCTTCCTCGCGATGGGTTCGATCGCCGTCTACGGCGTTGCACTCGCGGGATGGTCGTCCGGCTCGAAGTACCCGTTGATCGGTGCCGTGCGATCGAGCGCGCAGATGATCAGCTACGAGATCGCGATGGGTCTGTCCGTCATCCCCGTTGTGCTCTACGCGGGAACGCTGTCGACTCGTGGGATCGTCCTCGCACAGCAGCACATGTGGTTCATCGGCGCGCAGATCCCGTCGTTCTTGATCTATCTCATCGCGGGTGTCGCCGAGTGCAACCGCGCGCCGTTCGACCTTCCGGAGGCCGAGACGGAGCTCGTCGCCGGGTTCCATACCGAGTACTCGGGGATCAAGTTCATGCTCTTCTTCATGGCGGAGTACATGCACATCGTGACGATCTCCGCCATCGCGGTGACGTTGTTCTTCGGCGGATGGATGGGACCGCACCCGAACTTCCTCGTTCCGCTGTGGGGCGTCCTCTGGTTCCTCGGGAAGACCGCGGCGTTCGTCTTCCTCTTCTACTGGGTGCGCGCCTCGTTCCCCCGCCTCCGCTACGACCAGCTCATGAACGTCGGCTGGAAGTTCCTGATCCCGATCGGCATGGCGTGGATCCCGATCTCCGCTGCCGTCCACATCTTCGACATACGCCGGGTGGTGCTCGTCGGCGCCGGCGTGATCGTCGGCATCATCGTTCTGTCGCTGGTCCTTCCGACGAAGAAGCCCGAAGTGCTGACCGAAGAAGAGGCGAAGACCACCGCATGAGCACGCCGCAGACCGATCTCCCGCAGTCGCCGATCGACGCGATCGTCGCACTCGCGAAGGGCATGTGGGTCACGCTCAAGCACGTCATCGCGCGTCCGGACGACACCGTTCAATTCCCGTTCGAGCGGAAGATCCCGCCGAACCGCATGCACGGACGGCACCTCCTCAACCGCTACGACAACGGTCTCGAGAAGTGCATCGGGTGCGAATTGTGCGCGGGTGCGTGTCCGGCCGACGCGATCCTCGTCTGGGGGGCCGAGAACGACCCGGAGCATCCCATCTCGCCCGGCGAGCGCTACGCGGCCGTGTATCAGATCAACATGCTGCGCTGCATCTTCTGCGGACTTTGCGTCGAAGCGTGCCCGACGGATGCGATCACGATGACGACCTTCTTCGAATTCACGTCCGACTCGCGGAGCAAGCTCGTCTACACCAAGGAAGAGCTCCTCACGCCGCCGCCGAACGTCGAATGGACGAAGCTCGGCTACGTCGGCGACCCGATCGTGCTGCCCCAGTCCGAGATGGACGAACCCGGCGTCGGATCGCTGCATCCCGGCGCGGGCGAACCGGGCGACGCGGACGTCGACGTCCCCGTCGTGTGGCTGCCGCAGGATCGCTGGCGCGGGCCGTACGAACCGACTCCCAAAGAAGACGGGCCGAAGACGGATCTCGCGGAACCACCGGGAGAGTCCGTCGGATGACGCTCTTCATCGTCTTCGGCGCGCTCGCGCTCGGCGCGGCCGTCGCCATGGTCTTCCAACGGAACGCGGTTCATGCGGCGCTCTTGCTCGTGTTGAACCTGCTGGCGGTCGCGGTGCTGTTTCTCTCGCTCGGCGCTGAATTCCTCTTCGCGTCGCAGATCATCGTGTATGCCGGCGCGATCGTCGTCCTGTTCCTGTTCGTGATCATGCTGCTCGGCGTGGATCGCAGCGAAGTCGTTCTGGAACACACCCCGTTCCAGCGCCGGCAGATCGCACTCGGCGCCGTGAGCGCGCTCGTGTTGATCGGTGCCGCGGCGCCGGTCCTCGGGTCGAAGACGCTGACGGCGAAGTTGCCGGCGATACCGAAGACCTTCGGTTCGGCGCAGTCGATCGGCACCGTCCTGTTCCAGACGTATCTGTTGCCGTTCGAGCTGACGGGCCTGCTACTCCTCGTCGCGACGATCGGCATCCTCATGCTCGCGAAGAAGAAGCCGCGATGACCGAGACACACGACAACCCGCCGCTCGAGGGCCACCCTCACGCGTGGAACGAGGCCGTCATCGAGGCCGAGGCGGCCGCCGCCGTCGCGCCGCGCCGTTTGCCGCGGGCTCTTGCCGCCGCGGCCGCCGTGCTGCTCGTTGCGATCGTCGTCGGCATCGTCCTGCACCGCCGTGAGGCGACGGTCGGTATGTACGTCTGGCTCTCGATGCTGCTGTTCGCCGTCGGTGCGTTCGGCGTCCTGATCCGGCGCAATGCACTCGTGCTCTTCATGTGCATCGAGTTGATGCTGAACGCGGCGAACATCGCTCTCGTCGCGTTCGCGCGCGGGACGGGCAACGTCGAAGCTCACGCCGTCGTGCTCTTCGTGATGATCGTCGCCGCGGCCGAGGTTGCCGTCGGTCTCGCGATCATCGTCTCGATCTTCCGGCGTCGCGGGAGCGCGAACGTCGACGACCTCACGACCCTGAAGTGGTAGCGGCGTGAACCTGAGCTGGCTGATCCTCGCTGCGCCGCTCGCGGGCGCCGTGGTGTTGCTCGGCTACGGCAAGCGCTTCGGACGAAGCTCCGGCGTGATCGCCTGCGTCGCGATGTCCGTCGCATTCGTCGCGGCGCTGATCTCGATGCGGTGGCTCCTCGCCGTGCCGAACGGCGGCCGTTCCGTCCACTTCCATCTCTTCGAGTGGCTCGCCGTCGGACGCCTCCACCTCGGCGTCGACCTGCGCTACGACCCGCTCTCCGCCGCGATGACGGCGATGGTCACCGGCGTCGGGTTGCTCATCCACATCTATTCGACGGGTTACATGGAAGGCGATCCGCGATTCCATCGTTTCTTCGCCTATCTGAACCTCTTCGTGTTCTCGATGCTGCTACTCGTCCTCGCGGACAACCTGCTCTTCCTGTACGCCGGATGGGAGCTCGTCGGTCTCTGCTCGTATCTGCTGATCGGGTTCTGGTTCGAACGGCCCGCCGCGGCGACGGCGGCGAAGAAGGCGTTCATCACGACGCGCATCGGCGATACCGGGATGCTCATCGGGATCTTCGTCTTGTTCGCATCCGTGCATTCGCTGTACATCCCGTTCATCAACCGCGCCGCCGCCGACGGCAGTATCACGAAGACGACCGCGACCGCTGCCGCGCTGCTGTTGTTCATGGGTGCCGTGGGGAAGTCGGCGCAGATCCCGCTGTACGTCTGGCTCCCGGACGCGATGGAAGGCCCGACGCCGGTGTCGGCCCTCATCCACGCCGCGACGATGGTGACGGCAGGTGTCTATCTCGTCGTCCGCATGAATCCGCTGTACCAGCTCGCTCACGCCGCCGCGATGGTCGTCGCGGTGATCGGTGTCGCAACGGCGCTCTACGCCGCGATCCTCGCGATGGCGGAAGACGACATCAAACGCGTGCTCGCGTATTCGACGATCAGCCAGCTCGGGTTCATGTTCCTCGGTGCCGGCGTCGGCGCGAACGGCGCCGCCGTGTTCCACCTCATCACGCACGCCTTCTTCAAGTCACTCCTCTTCCTCGGCGCCGGTTCCGTTATGCACGGACTCGGTGGCGAGACGGCGCTCGACCGCATGGGCGGACTCCGCAAAGCCATGCCGTGGACGTTCGCCGTCATGTTCTGCGCATGGGGCGCGATCACCGGTGTGCTTCCGTTCGCCGGCTTCTTCTCGAAGGACGCGATCATGGCGTCCGTTTGGGCCGGCGGACACACGGCGCTCTTCGTCGTCGGCGCGATCGCCGCGATGTGCACGGCGTTCTACATGAGCCGCTTGCTCTTCCTCGCGTTCTTTGGCCGGGAACGCTGGTCGGAAGGCGTTCATCCCCATGAGTCGCCGAAGTCGATGGTGATCCCGATGGCGATCCTTGCCGTTGCGTCCATCTTCGGCGGTCTGCTCAACCTTCCCGAAGGCCTCAAGGGCGCCGCCCGCTTGTCGGGCTTCCTCGATCCGATCGTCGGCAAGGCGAACGAGAAGGAAGCGCTCGGCGTCGTTCTCGTGATGTGGGCACTCGCCGCGGTCGCGACGCTCGGCGCCTGGTTCATCTACGCGACGGGCGACCTCCGCCGTCGCGAGACCGTCCGGGCCCGCCTCGGCCCGGTGAACACACTCGTGCGGCAGAAGTTCTTCGTGGACGAGATCTACGCCACCGTGATCGTTGCGCCGCTTCGTCTCGGTGCGTCGTTCTGCGCCGGAGTGCTCGACCGCCGCGTGATCGACGGCGCCGTGAACGGTGCGGCGACGCTCGTCAGCCGGGCGTCCGAGGTGTGGCGGAAACTGCAGACGGGATTCGTCCGCAGCTACGCGGTCGGGATCCTCGGCGGTGCGGCGCTACTTGTGCTCTACGTCGTGGTGAGGACGCGATGACGGACTGCGGAGCGCTCCGGGCGCAGCAAGCGAGACCTCTATGAACGCTTCGAATTTCCCGTGGCTCTCGCTGTTGCTCTTGATCCCATTGGCGGGAACATTCCTCGTCGCACTCGCTCCGCGGGACGATGCACTGCTGAAGCGACTCGGCCTGATCGTGTCGCTCGCGGCATTCGGCGTTTCGCTTGTCGTCTTCACGCGGTTCCAGGTCGGCGTGTCCGGCTTCCAGCTGATCGAGAGCCTGCCGTGGGTGAAGGACTGGGGGATCACGTACTCGCTCGGGATCGACGGGATCTCGCTTTTCCTCGTCCTGCTCACGACGTTCCTCTTCCCGATCTGTTTCCTTGCGTCGGGCCGCGTCGACAAACGCGTGAAGGAGTACGTCGTCGCGCTGCTGCTCACCGAGTGGGCCTTGATCGGTGTGTTCCTCGCGATCGACCTCGTGCTCTTCTACATCTTCTGGGAAGCGGTGCTCGTCCCGATGTACCTGTTGATCGGGATCTGGGGGTACGAGCGCCGTATCTACGCAACGATCAAGTTCTTCATCTACACCCTTGCCGGTGGACTCTTGATGTTGGTCGGGATCGTCACCCTCCATCTCGCCGTGCGATCGCACGGGGGCCCGGTGACGTTCTCGGTGCAGACGCTTCTCGACGCCGCGCCGAAGCTGCCGTTCGGAACGCAAGCGTGGATCTTCACCGCGTTCGCGCTCGCGTTCGCCATCAAGGTGCCGATGTTCCCGTTCCACACCTGGCTCCCGGACGCGCATACGGAAGCACCGACCATGGGTTCGGTCATCCTGGCCGGCGTCCTGCTGAAGATGGGGACGTACGGGTTCATCCGCTTCGCGATCCCGTTCTTCCCGCACGTCGCGAAGGCCGCGGCGCCGTACATGATGACGTTCGCCGTCATCGGGATCCTCTACGGCGCAGCTGTGTCCGCCGTGCAGTCCGATCTCAAGCGGCTCGTCGCGTACTCCTCGGTGAGCCACCTCGGATTCGTGATGCTGGGTCTCTTCGCGTTCACCCTGCAGGGCGGCGAAGGTGCGACGTTGCAGATGGTCAACCACGGGCTGTCGACCGGTGCGCTCTTCCTGCTCGTCGGGATGCTGTACGAGCGCCGCCACACGCGCGCGATCGAGGAGTTCGGTGGTATCGGCGCGGCCGCGCCGCTGTATTCGGGGATCTTCCTCATCGTCGCTCTCGCTTCGCTCGGTCTGCCTGGGCTGAATGGTTTCGTCGGTGAGTTCCTTATCCTGATCGGCGCCTTCGGGACGAACCGCCTCGCCGCGATCCTCGGCTCCGGGGGTGTTGTCGGCGCAGCGGTCTACTTGCTCTGGGCGTACCAGCGCACGTTCAACGGACCGATCACGCGCGATGAGAACCGCACGCTGAAGGACCTGACGGCGCGCGAGAAGCTCGTTCTCGCGCCGATGGTCGGGATGATGGTGCTCATCGGCGTATGGCCCCATCCGTTCATCGAGCGGATCGGTCCGTCCGTCGCGGCCGTTCTCGCTCGGGTCGGAGGTCGCTGATGCCGGTCGTACAGCACTGGACGGTTCTCCTTCCCGAGCTCGCGCTCGTCGGCGGCGCGATCTTCCTGCTGCTGATCGACGCGGCGAAGCCGAGCCAGCGCGGTCCGCACCTCGCGTTCATCACCCTCGTCGCTGTGGTGACGTCGGGTGTCCTGGCGTTCTTCCAGTGGAGCCACCCGACGACGTCGGCACTCGGAGGCATGGTCGTCGGGGACAAGTTCGGCGTGTTCGCGCGCTTCATCATCCTCGGCGCGGGGTTCCTGGCAACGCTCACGGCGCCGGCATATCTACATCGCCGCGGACTCGACCGGGCGGAGTTCTACGCGCTGTTGCTCCTGTCGACCGCCGGCATGACGCTGCTCGCTGTTTCGTCCGACCTCGTGATGGTGTTCATCACCATCGAGCTGCTCTCGCTCGCGCTGTACGTCATGGCGGGCTTCGAGCGCGGACGCCTCGAATCGCAAGAAGCGTCGATGAAGTACTTCCTGCTCGGCGCCTTCGCGTCGGCGTTCCTGCTCTACGGCATCGCGTTCGTGTTCGGCGGTACCGGCACGACGAACCTCTTGCGCATACGCGCCGAGACGTCGCTCGGCGGCGTCGCCGACTTCCGGCTCGTCGGGCTCGCCGTCGCGCTGCTGGCGGTCGGTCTCGGTTTCAAGGCGGCGATGGTGCCGTTCCACATGTGGACGCCCGATGCCTACCAGGGCGCGCCCACGCCGGTGACGGCCTTCATGGCCGGCGGGACGAAAGCGGCCGCGTTCGCAGCGCTCCTGCGCGTACTGGTGCTCTCGGTACCGGAGCTCCGCTGGGATTGGCAAGGGCCGCTCGCCGCCCTGACGGTGCTCACCGTCGTCTTCGCGTCGATCATCGCCGTGTCGCAGACCGACGTGAAACGCATGCTCGCCTACTCGTCCATCTCGCATGCCGGGTTCGTGGCCATCGCCGTCGTCGCCGCGAGCCGGAGCGGCATCGCCGCTGCCCTCGTGTACCTGCTCGTGTACACGGCGATGACGATCGGCGCCTTCGGCTGCGTGATGCTCTTCCGGGACGGCGACGGTGAGCGCGTCCACCTCGCGAAGTACTCCGGGCTCGGGGTGCGTCGTCCGGCAGCAGCAGCCTTGTTCGCCTTCTTCCTGTTCTCGCTCGCCGGGATCCCGCCGACGGGCGGCTTCTGGGCGAAGTGGTACGTGTTCTTCGCGGCGATCCGGTCCCACCACGCGTGGCTCGCGATCGTCGCCGTCGGCGCGAGCGTGATCGCGGCGTTCTTCTACGTCCGCGTCGCCGTCGTGATGTTCATGCAGGAGCCGCCGGAAGGCGACGAGATGGAGCTCGACAGCTCCGTCGGTCTGAAGATCGCGCTGGCGCTCTGCCTGCTCGTCGTCGTCGCGGTCGGCGTGGCCCCCGGGTTCTTCCTGCACCTGGCCGAGAAAGCTCTGCCCTTCGGCGGATGATCGTTCGCCACTCGAGCCGGCCGAGGGCCGGGGCCGGCCCGCGTTGTTCCCCGCCCGGCCCCCGACTTCCTGAGCCGTCGGCGATACGAAACGGTTCTGTCCAGCAACGCTGACGGCCGAGCGAGGGGACCACGGGCCGGTTCGAGCCCACCGTCGGGTTTTTCGGCGTGAGCGAGCCGCGCCCGTAGAACCGCCCGGAAACGGTTCACCCCCAAGCGCTAGCATGACCGCGCGTCAGGTAGGATTGCGAAAGATTTCACAAAGTACGTAGAAGGGTTCAGGGCGCGTGTCTGACTACTACGTGAACTACGCGGCGGTCGCGGTCCTCGGCGCCGTCATCCTGCTCTTCGGCCTCGGCACGTTCGCCGGCTGGGCGCTGCTCCGTCCGAAGCGGTGGAACAAAGAGAAGAACGCGATCTACGAGTGCGGCATCGACGCGGTGGGCGAGCAATGGAAGCAGCCGAACGTCCGGTATTACATCTTCGCGTTCCTCTTCGTGGTGTTCGACGTCGAGGCGCTCTTCCTGTTCCCGTGGGCGATCACGTATCAGAAGCTCGGCGTTTACGCGGTCGTCGAGATGGTCGTGTTCATCGCGATCCTCTTCTTCGGACTCGCGTACGCGTGGGGCCGAAAAGTTCTCGATTGGGCGTAAGGACGAACCTATGGCACTCCTCGACCAGGTAGAGCTTCCGAAGCCGCTCAAGTACACGCTGAACTGGGGCCGCAAGTACTCGCTCTGGACGCTGCAGTTCGGGCTCGCGTGCTGCGCCATCGAGATGGCGGCGTCGATGATGCCGCGTCACGACGTCATGCGGTTCGGGGTGATCCCGTTCCCGTCGTCGCCGCGCCAGGCGGACGTGATGATCGTCGCCGGCACGTGCGTCGACAAGATGATCCCGTCGATCATCCGCGTCTGGGAGCAGATGCCAGAACCGAAGTACTGCATCAGCTTCGGATCCTGCAGCAACTCGGGGGGACCGTACTGGGACTCCTATTCCGTTGCGAAGGGGATCGACCAGTACATCCCGTGTGACGTGTACGTCCCGGGTTGCCCGCCGCGCCCGGAAGCGCTTCTCGACGCGATCATGAAGCTGCAGGACAAGATCCAGCACGAATCGCTCAAGGAGCGCCTGAGTGTCTCTTGAGGCGCCCGCGGAAACGTCACCGCTCGCCGGCGTAGCGGACGAGCTCCGCGCCGCGCTCGGCGACTCGATCATCGCGATGGACGAGATCTGGGGACACCTCAACGTTCGCGTGCCGCCGGAGAAGCGTCCCGAGACGCTGGCGGTGCTGAAGACGCTCGGATTCGACTACTACGACTTCGGATGCGGTGTCGACTGGCCGGACGAAGCCGTCCTCGAGGTCTTCGACAACGTGTTCTCGACGCGCCAGAACCTTCGCGTCAACGTGAAGTGCCGCGTCCCGCGGGACGAACCGAAAGTGCCCACGGCGACAACGGTCTACGCCGGTTCCGATTGGCACGAGCGCGAGACATGGGAGCTGTTCGGGATCGTCTTCGTCGGGCATCCGCGCCTCCGTCGCCTGCTGCTCGCCGACTGGCAGGAAGGCTTCCCGATGCGGAAGGACGAAGTGCTCCGTCCGCGCGTTGAGAAGCCGTGGCCCGGGGAGTTCTTCGAGGCCTGATGACCGACCTCCAGACGAAGGGTTACTTCACCGCCACGACCGAGCGGGACATCTCCACCGGGGACATGGTCCTCAACATCGGCCCCCAGCATCCCTCGACGCACGGCGTGCTCCGTGTGGTCGTCCGGCTCGACGGCGAGCGCGTCGTCGAAGCCGAACCCGTCCTCGGCTACATGCACCGCGCGTTCGAGAAGCTCGCCGAGCAGCGGTCGCCGTTGCAGAACACCGCGCTGTTCAACCGCCTCGACTGGATCAGTGGCTTCTGCAACGAGGTGCCGTACTGCATCGCCTGCGAGAAGCTCGCCGGGATCGAAGTGCCGAAGCGTGCCCAGGTGCAGCGCGTCATCCTCTTCGAGCTCACGCGACTGGCATCGCACTCGCTCGTCTGCGGCGTGTTCGGCCTGGAGCTCGGTGCGCTCACGGCGCCGATGTACGGCTACCGCGACCGCGAATACGCACTCGACCTGCTCGAGATGGTGACCGGCCAGCGCATGCACACGAATTGGTCGCGGATCGGCGGCGTGAAGGAAGACTTTCCGGAAGGGTTCTACGAGCGCGTCCCGGCGATCCTCGAGTACTACCGTACGCGCGTCGAGCAGTGGCTCGGCTTCCTCATCGACAACGACGTATTCGTCGAACGCACACGCGGCATCGGCGTGCTTCCGCAATCGATCGCGCTCGAGTACGGCGTGTCGGGTCCGAACCTTCGCGCGTCCGGCATCCCGATGGACGCCCGCAAGGAAGAGGAATACCTGGGCTACACCGACTACGACTTCGACGTTCCCGTCGGTGAGTTCGGCGACTGCTTCGATCGGTACGTCCAGCGCGTTCGCGAGATGTGGGAGTCGTGCAACATCATCGAGCAAGCGCTCGACGATCTCGGTCCCGGCCCGATCAACACCGGCGTCGGACGAACCTTCAAGGTGCCGGCGGGCGAGATCTACGTACGCGCCGAAGGCCCGCGTGGCGAAACCGGGTACTACCTCATCAGCAACGGCGGACGTGAGCCGTACCGCCTCAAGATCCGCACGGGCTCGTTCTCGAACATCAGCGTCCTTCCGTATCTCTTGAAGGGCATCTACGTGCCCGACATCGTCGCGATCCTCGGCTCCCTCGATTTCGTCGTCGGAGACGTCGACCGATGAGCGACTGCGGCGCGCGTATGCGCGGAGCAAGCGGGATCCGATGACGCACTGGGCACTGATCCCGATCCAGTCCGTCGTCATCCTCGTCGCCGTCCTGCTGTCGACGGGCGTCCTGCTCTACGCACTGCTCAAGATCCACTCGCGGATCATGAACCGCGTCGGACCGATGTACGCCGGCCGCTTCCACGGCGTCGGACAGCCCATCGCGGAGTTCCTCAAGCCGATCCAGAAGGAGGACATCGTCCCGACCCTCGCGGACGCTCCCGTCTTCAAGATCGCGCCGCTGATCGCTCTGATCCCGGCGTTCCTCGTGTTCGCCGTGATCCCGATCGCTCCGGGGCTCGTCGGCGCGAACATCGACCTCGGACTCTTCTACGTCCTCGCCATCTCCGCGCTGTCGGCGATCGCGATCGTGATGGCCGCCTACGCGTCCGCGAGCAAGTTCACGCTCGTCGGCGGCCTCCGCGCCGTCGGACAGATCATCGCCTACGAACTCCCGATCGTCCTCGGCGCCGTCACGATCGCGATGATCGCGGAAACGCTTTCGCTCTCGAAGATCGTCGACGCGCAGTCATTCCCGTTCGTCGTATGGCCGTACTGGGGACCGCACCACGGCATCGCCGGATGGATCTTCGGTCTCGTCCCGTGGGGAGCGATTGCCTTCGGCATGTTCATGCTTGCGTCGTTCGCCGAGGTCATGTGGAACCCCTTCGACATGCCGGCCGCCGAGTCGGAGATCATCACCGGGCCGTACACCGAGTACTCCGGGATGCGTTTCATCTTCTTCTACATGTCGGAGTTCGCGCATGTGGTCGCGCTTTCCGCGATCGCGTCGCTGCTCTTCTTCGGCGGTTGGCGGGGGCCGATCCTCCCGCCCGTGCTGTGGTTCCTCATCAAGGTCAGCGTGTTCGGCGTGTTCTTCATCTGGGTGCGCTTCACGATGCCGCGCCTGCGTGAAGACCAGCTGCAGAAGCTCGCGTGGAAGCTCCTCATCCCCCTCGGCCTGCTCACCGTGCTCGGCGTAGCCATCACGAAGGTGATCAACAAGTGAAAGCTCCGATCACGGGGGGCGGCTTCTCGCCGCATCCGGACCCCGTCGACACCCACGCGATCCGCGAAGTCGAAGACCGCCAGCGGCGCAAGTTCCGCTTCCCGATCCTCGGTATCGCGCAAGCGCTCGGCGTCACGCTGCGGACGATGCTCTCGCGCGCGGCGACCGTGCAGTACCCCGAAGAGCGCATCGAGCTTCCCGAACGGACCCGCGGCGTCATCGCGCTCCTCGAAGAGAACTGCACGGTCTGCATGCTCTGCAGCAAGGAATGCCCGTGCTGGTGCATCTACATCGAAGGCCACAAGGTCACCAAGCCCGGACGACGCAAGCCCGTCAACGAGCTCGACCGCTTCGCGATCGACTTCGGCCTCTGCATGTACTGCGGGATCTGCGTCGAGGTGTGTCCCTTCGACGCGCTGCACTGGTCGCCGTTCTTCGAGTACACGTCGTACACCTACGAAGGCATGGTGCACGAGCGCGAAGTGCTCGACGGGTGGCAAGAACATGTGCTGCCGCCGCCGGAGCTCGTCGCGGATGCCGACGAGAAGGCGCGCGAGCTCACGAAGACGGCTCACGACAAACGCGCGGAAGGTATCTGGGCCGTCATCCGCGAAGCCGACAAGAAGGACGCGTATCTCGCGCGCAAGTCCGGGGCCGTTGCCGCCGCGCCCGTCTCATCCGACACGCCACCCGAGGCCCAGCCTGCGATCGCCGCCGTCCAAGCTCCGGCGGCCGGTCCGGACCCCGCGACGCAGGCTGAGGCGGCGGCACCGCAGGCTCCAGCCGCCGCCGCGCCGGCTCCGGCGGCGGGCGCGCCGGCACCCGACACGGGTGGGCTGCCGCGCGTCGATCCGAACAACCTTCCGGCCGGGATCGGTCCCGTCGAACGGGGGCGCCTGAAGAAGCTCGCGAAGATGCAGGAAGAGGGACGAACCCCTCCCGCCGATCTCGTCGCGAACCTCAAGCACCTCCTGGACCAGATGAGTTAGAAACCTCCGATGGCCCTGCCGACGATCGCCTTCTGGATACTCGCGGCCTTCACCGCCGTCTCGACCCTTTTCACGGTTCTGACGCGGAACGTCGTGCACTCCGCCCTCGGCCTCGCCGCCTCGCTGATCGGGGCCGCCGCGCTGTTCATCCTCTTCGGCGCGCAGTTCGTCGGGCTTGCGCAGATCCTGATCTACGTCGGGGCCGTCGTGATCCTGTTCATGTTCGGGATCATGCTCACCGGCACGGCGGTTCGTCCGGTGGTGGACAACGACCAGCGTCCGGCGGCGGCGCTCGTCGCGCTCGCGGTGTTCCTCGTCCTCGCGGCGGGCATCGTTTCGTCCTTCGGGACGAAGAAGGTCCGGTTCCAGGTCGCGTTCCCGACGGTCCAGCTCGGCCACCAGCTGTTCACCACGTGGGTGCTTCCGTTCGAAGCGGTTTCGATCCTGTTACTGGCGGCGCTCGTCGGCGCGATCGTCCTGGCGAGGAGGGACTAGATGTACGTCGCCGCGCCGCTTCTCCTCTCGGCGTTCATGTTCTCGTGTGGGGTCTACGGTGTCCTCGCCCGGCGGCACGGCGTCATGTTGCTGATGGCCGTCGAGCTCTTGATCACGTCGGCGAACCTCAACCTGATCGTGTTCTCGCAGCTGCTGAAGAACTCGCTCGGCAACATCATCGCTCTCTTCATCATCGCGGTGACCGCCGCCGAGGTCGGCATCGGCATCGCGATCGTCATGCTCCTGTACCGGCAGCGTTCAACCGTGGCGGTCGACGAGCTCCATCTGATGAAGTGGTGACGCCATGGTGACCGGGGGAATCCGACAGCTAGCGTGGCTCGTACCCGTCCTGCCGATATCGGCGTTCTTCCTGATCGTCTTCTTCGGCAAGAAGCTCCCCGGCAAGGGGGCCGAGATCGGGATCGCCTTCACCGGCGCGACGTTCCTGCTCGGCATCCTCTGCTTCGTCGAAGCGATCAGCAAGCACAACATCGTCGAGAAGTCGATGACGTGGATCCGTTTCGGCGGCTTCACGCTGCAGTTCGGTATGCGGGTCGACACCCTCGCTTCGATGATGTTCTGCGTCGTCGGACTCGTGTCCCTGCTGATGCAGATCTATTCGCTCGGATACATGCACGGCGACATCCGCTACACGTGGTACTACGCGATGGTCAGCCTGTTCACCGGCTCGATGCTGGTGCTGGTCATCTCGAACAACATCCTGCTGATGCTCGTCGGCTGGGAGCTCGTCGGTGTCTGCTCGTACCTGCTGATCGGTCACTGGTACGAGGAGAAGGAGAACTCGAACGCCGCGATCAAGGCGTTCCTCACCACACGCTTCGGGGACCTCGGCTTCGAGATCGGCGTCATCTTCCTCTACGTCACGACGCACACCTTCAACATCGGCCAGATCGAGCACCTCGTCGCCACGCATCAGGTGAACGAGACGGCGATCACCATCGGCTGCTTGCTGCTGTTCTGCGGCGCCGTCGGGAAGTCCGCGCAGTTCCCACTGCACGTCTGGCTCCCGGACGCCATGGCCGGACCGACGCCTGTTTCGTCCCTCATCCACGCCGCGACGATGGTCACCGCCGGCGTCTACATGGTCGCCCGCATCTACGTGCTCTTCGCGGCATCACACGTCGCGCTGACCGTGATCGGCGTCATCGCGTCGATCACGATGCTGCTCGCGGCCGTGATGGCGTGCGTGCAGCGAGACATCAAGCGCGTCCTCGCGTACTCAACGGTGAGCCAGCTCGGCTACATGATGGCGGCGATGTCCGTCGGTGCCGCGACGGCGGGAGTCTTCCACCTCTGGACGCACGCGTTCTTCAAGGCGCTGCTCTTCCTCGGTTCGGGAAGCGTGATCCACGCCGTGCACACGAATGACATGTTCGAGATGGGTGGTCTCAAGAAGTACATGCCGATCACATACGCGACGTTCTTCATCGGCTCGCTTGCGCTCGCCGGTGTTCCACCGTTCGCGGGCTTCTGGTCGAAGGACGAGATCGTCGGCGCCGCCTGGAGCTCGGGCAACCACCTCGTGTTCACCGCGGGGATCATCACGGCGTTCCTCACGGCCTTCTACATGGGAAGGTGCCTCTCCCTGACGTTCGAAGGTCGCTACCGCCGGCTGCCGGTCGCCGGTGCTGCGTCCGACGACCATGCCGACCACGGCGAGCACCATCTCCCGCACGAATCGCCGCCCTCGATGACGTGGCCGCTGATCATCCTCGCCGTGCTCTCGGTGGTGGGCGGTTTCGTGGGCACGCCGTTCAAGAACGCCTTCCACGACTGGATCGCCATCCCGGGGGCCGAGCACGGCGTCGTCGTCCCGGTGATGATCGTGTCGATCATCCTCGCGATCGGCGGACTGCTGATCGGGTTCGCGATGTACCGACGGGCGCCGTACGGCTTCGGCGTGCTCGACCCGCTCGAGCGCCTCGGCCCCCTGTATCGCGCGGCCGTGAACCGCTTCTACATCGACGACCTCTACATCAAGGGCGTCGTGCGGCCGGTGCAATACGGCCTCTCGAAGTTCGTCTACACCGTGCTCGACCGCAAGGTCATCGACGGCGCCGTCAACGGCGTCGCGGCCGGGACCGTCGGGCTCGGTAAGCTCACGCGCCGGAACGACGAGCGTGTCATCGACGGCGTCGTGAACGGTTTGGGCTGGATCACGAACAAAACGAGTTATGGGTTGAGGAAACTTCAGTCGGGCAACGTGCAGGGCTACGCGGCCGGCCTTTTCGTCGGCGTCGTCGTGCTCGCCGCCGTGCTCTTCCTACGCGGAGGGATCTGATGGGCGGATTCGCAACATGGAGTGTTTCGACGGCCGTCTTCTTACCGCTCGTCGGCGCGATCCTGATCGCGGCTTTGCCGAAGCAGATCATGCGCGACGGGCTCGTCTACTTCATCGCCATGTCGGCGAGCGCGATCTCGCTGCTCATCTCGATCTGGATCGCCATCAACTTCAACTTCCACTCGGGCGGCATGCAGTTCACGGTCAATGCGAGCTGGATCCCGACGATCGGCGCGCGCTTCCACGTCGGCCTCGACGGCATCTCGCTTCCGCTGTTCGTGCTGACGTTCCTCATCACCATGCTCTGCACGATCTACTCGATGCAGTGGATGCCGGAGCCGCGGAACACCCGTCCGTTCTTCGCGCTCATCCTGCTGCTCACGACGGGCATGGCCGGGACGTTCGTTTCCCTCGACCTCGTCCTGTTCTTCGTGTTCTGGGAGCTCGTGCTCGTCCCGATGTACTTCCTCATCGCGGTGTGGGGCTCGCCGGGACGCCGCGAATACGCGGCCATCAAGTTCTTCCTCTACACGCTCTTCGGCTCGATCTTCATGCTGGTCGGGTTCATCGCGCTCTACCTGCACAGCAATGTCGCGGGACACCACACCTTCGACATCATCGAGTTGAGCAAGCTCGGTCGGGCGGGCGCGTTCAGTCCGCTCTTCGCGAACCTCGTCTTCGCGGGGCTCTTCCTCGGGTTCGCGATCAAGGTGCCGATGTGGCCGCTCCACACGTGGCTCCCGGACGCGCATACCGAAGCGCCGACGGTTGGCTCGGTGATCCTGGCGGCCGTCCTGTTGAAGATGGGGACGTACGCCTTCATCCGGATCTCGCTCCCGATCCTGCCCAACGCCGCACGCGACTGGGCGCCCGCGATCGGCGTGCTCGCGGTGATCGCGATCATCTACGCGTCGCTCGCATGTCTCGCTCAAACGGACATGAAGCGATTGATCGCGTTCTCGTCCGTGGGCCACATGGGCTTCGTGATGCTCGGCATCTCGACGTTGAACCGGCGCGGCATCAACGGAGCCGTCGTCGCGATGGTCGTCCACGGACTCATCACCGGCATGCTCTTCTTCATCGTCGGATCGACGTACGACCGTTACCACACGCGCGAGATCTCGCGCCTCGGCGGGATGTCGCTCGTCATGCCGTGGCTCGCGGGACTCCTCGCGTACTGCTCGATCGCGTCCCTCGGTCTGCCGGGGCTCGCCGGGTTCTGGGGTGAGTTCCTCGCGCTGCTCGGTTCGTGGAACCCGGCCCGCGTCCTGTCAGGACACGTCACGCTGTACCACTTCCTCACGGCGTTCGGCGTCGTCGGGACGCTGCTCACCGCCGGATACTTCCTCTGGCTGTTGCAGCGCGTGAACCTCGGCCGCCCGAAGGAAGAGTGGGAAGGCCACGCGTTCAAGGACGTCCTCCCGCTCGAGCGGATCGCGTGGGCCCCGCTGCTCATCCTCATCCTCGTGGTCGGCATCTACCCGCGCCTGATCCTCGACGTGACGGGCCCGGCCGTGAACGCCGTCGCGCACGTCTTCGGAGGCTGATAGGTGCGGATCGACTACGCGGCACTCGCCCCGGAACTCGTCATCACGGGTGCGGCGTGCCTCGTCCTGCTCGTCGACCTCGCGGTGCGCGGACGAACCCGCGTCATCTCGGGATACATCGCGCTCGTCGGCTCGTTGCTCGCGATCGTTCTGCTGATCCCGAAGATGTTCGACGCGCCGACATCGACACTGAACGGCCTGTTCGTTCTCGACCACTTCGCGGTGGTGATGAAGATCATCTTCCTCGCCGTCGCGGCGTACGTGATCTGGATCGCGATCCCTCCGATGCGCGGACACCGCTACGAAGGCGAGTTCGTCTTCCTCCTCCTCTGCTCGGTCTTGGGGACGTTGCTCATGCCGTCGTCTCGCGATCTGCTGATGCTGTTCGTCTCACTCGAGCTCGTGTCTGCTCCCGCGTTTGTCATCGCCGGGCTGCGCAAGGTCAATCCGCTCTCGAACGAAGCCGCGTTGAAGTTCTTCATCTTCGGCGTGTTGTCGGCGGGCATCTTCGTGTACGGCATATCGCTCATCTACGGCGCGACGGGGACGACGAGCCTGGCCGCGATCGCCGCGAGTCCCGCCGCCCGGGCCGCGCATCCGCCGGCGATCCTGTTCACCGGCATCGTGTTCATCGTCGCGGCGTTCGGGTTCAAGGTCTCCGCGGTGCCGTTCCACTTCTGGGCCCCCGACACATATGAAGGCGCGCCGACGCCGCTCGCCGCCTTCCTTTCCGTCGCGTCCAAAGCCGCGGGGTTCGTCGGGCTCCTGCTGATCCTCTACATCGGGTTCCCGGCGCTCGCGAAGTTCTGGGGGCCGTTCCTCGGCGTCATCGCGATCCTCACGATGACCGTCGGCAACGTTGTCGCGCTCCGGCAGCGCCAGTTCGTGCGGCTGCTCGCGTACTCGTCGATCGCGCACGCGGGCTACATGCTCATCCCGATCGCGGTCATCGGATCCAAGGCGGGCGTGGGGAGCGGTTCGTCCAACGCGACGCTGATCCGCTCGCTCGTGATCTACCTGGCCATCTACTCGATCATGCAGCTCGGCGCCTTCGCCGTGGCGATCGGGGTCAGCAAGCAGTACCCGACGCTGCTCGTCCGGGACCTGTCGGGCCTCGGACGGCGCGCCCCGCTCCCGGCCCTCGCCCTCGCGGCCTTCCTCATCGCCCTCGGCGGGATCCCGCCCTTCGGGGGCTGGTTCGCGAAGTTTGCCCTGTTCACAGCCGCTATCGACGCCGGGACGAGCCTCGGCCTCGTCCTCGCCATCGCCATGGTCGTGAACAGCGTGATCTCGCTCTTCTACTACCTCGGGGTCGTCCGGGTGATGTACCTCGGCGAGACCCCCGAGGCCCAGGACGAGGGGGCCGTGAGCTTCCCTCGAACGATAGCTGCCGCGACCGCGTTAGCCTTCATCGGGGTCGTGTTCGTCGGGATCTATCCCGAGCCGTTCGCCAGGTTTGCGGACGCAGCACGCCTCGTGCTTCACGTGTAGGCGGAGGAACCGGACAAGCGCATGCGTGGACGAGTGAAGTTCGTCGTGGCCGGTGTGATCGCCCTGGTGCTTGCGTCCCAGTTGGGCGTCCAGGCCCAGACACCGCCGTGCGGCGTGTTCGGGTGTCCGACCCCGGCGCCCACGCCGACGCCGAATCCCGACACGCCGAGCCCGGCGCCGAACGGCGCCTCACCGGCACCGCGCAAGACGCCTGCCAAGCACCCGAAGCAGACCCTGCCACCGCTTCCGGGGCAGGACACGCCGACGCCGAAGCCGTCCGCGAAGACATCGAAGCCGAAAGCGACGACGACACCGCCGGCGTTCGACGGGATCGATCCGAACTCGAAGCTTCCCGCGAACCTGCAGAAGGGCTTCACGATCCCGGACATCCCGCGTACGTTGCCGAACAACTCGACGAAGCTCGTCGAGCTCTTGCAGCCGCTGACCGATCTCGGTCTGCCGTTGCAGCAAGTGTTGATCGAAGGCATGGGACGGTTCCCCATCGCCGGTCTCGCGTACTGGCACGACGACTGGCTCGAGGCGCGCTCGACGCCGGTGCCGCACCTCCACCACGGACTCGATCTCTTCGCCGATTTCGGCACGCCGATCCGTGCCGTCGACGACGGAACGGTGTCGTACCTGAACGATCCGCAAGGTTGGGGGATCGGTATCGACATTCGCGCGACGGACGGAACCGAATACATCTTCGCGCACATGCAGTCGATCGCCGACGGGTTGAAGCCCGGCGATCACGTGAAGCTCGGCGACGTCATCGGCTACGTCGGCAACACCGGCAACGCCGCCGGCGGACCGCCGCACTGCCACTTCGAAGTGCACAAGCCGGACGCGATCCCGCCGAAGCCGTTCGTGGACCAGTGGCTCGCCGACGCGATCAAGGCCGCACCGGAGTGGGTCGCGATGCGTCGCGCGCAGATCCTCGGGATCAAAGGCGGCGCAAGCGAGGTGCGCGTCGCGCGATCGGACGCCACCCCGGCGCTCCCGCGCAACTCCCTCGACGCTTCGATGGTCGTCACCGCCCTCGACCCCGTCGGCGGATCGGTCGGTCTGCTCCCGAAGCTGCAACTCGAGAAGGCGAAGCGTCCCGAGATCTCGAACGAGCTGCTCCTGCAGCTGATCCGCAACCGCATCGGCGGGTATCTGTTCGCGCCGCCGGCCGCGGACGGCCACTTAGCCGACTAAGGGTTACTATCGTCCCGCCATTTCGGGGGGATACCCAAGTGGCCAACGGGGCCTGGCTGTAAACCAGGTGGCTCAGCCTTCGCAGGTTCAAATCCTGCTCCCCCCACCCCCGTTGTTCGTCATGGGTGTACGACCCTGCATGGGTGGAGGGATCGAGCGTGCCCGGCGACGAACGCAATTGGCGAGAGATCCCGTTCTCACCGGACGTCCTCGACTCCTGGAACTTCGACACCGGTCCGGACGAACCACTGGACGAAGCGCGTGCGCGACTGCGCGCCGAACTGATCCTCGTCCTGCGTGAGCTCATCTCGACGCGGCTGACCGACCGGCAGCGGCGCATCGTCGAGCTCTACTTCTACGCCGGACGAACCCAAGCCGAGATCGCCGGCGAGCTCGGGATCAGCCAGCAGGTCGTGAGCCGGCAGCTGTTCGGCGTCGTCCGCAATGGGAAGAAGGTGGGCGGTGCGATCAAGCGTCTGCGCGACGTCTGTGCCGAGCTCGGGATCGAGCCGCCGTAGCTTCCTGTGAGTGGGTGTAGCGCTCGCTATAGGCGAGGGACACGCGCACGGGGCTTCATCGCTCGAGAAGCTGAAAGGTGCCGAGTCTGAACAGGACGCTCTCGCGCAAGCGAGGGGGCTCATCGCCCGAGAGCCTGAGATGTGCCGGGTATGCGAAAGGACGCCCGTGCGTCGTGCCTCTCATCTGAAAGGAGACGCGACATGGTGAACGAAGAGCAGCTGCGAACGCTCGCACGCGCGAGCGTGATGTTCGGATCGTTCGAAGACGAGCAGGCGACGTCGCCGTGGGACACTTCGATCCGCGAGCGCGCACTTGACGCGCTCGGTCATCCAGACGATGAGACCGTCGTGACGTCGGCGCTCGGCGCGCTGAAGTCGAACGATCGCAATCTTCGCGTTGCCGCGCTTCGGATCCTTCGATGGCACCTCGGCGACGACCGCGCGGCCGCCGCCGTCCTCGATGCGACGTACGACCCGGCTCGACGCGTCCGACGGGTCGCGGTGATGTTGAGCTCGCTGCTCATCGATCGCCCGGGCGTTGTCGAGCGACTTCGCGCGATGGTCGACGACTCGGACGAGACGACGAAGATCTCCTCGAACGCGCTGGCGGCGCTCGCCGGCAACCTCGCCGTCGGTCTACCGGGCTCAGGTCTCCGGACCGTTTCCGATCTGTTGCAGTCGGACCCTTTCCGCGAACGAGTCCTCATGCTGTTGTTGCAGCAACGTCCGGACGAATCGATCCGATCGTTGCTGCACGACGTCGTCCGTGACGGAACGAAAGCTGAAGCTGTGGCCGCGACGCGCGCGCTCTGCGGCATGCGAATCGCGAATCTCGCTCACTTCATGCCCGAGGACCGCAAACGGATCCAGGAGACTTCGGATCCGGTGGACCTCTCCTTCCTGTCGACCCGCGGCTACACGAACGCGTCGCTTTACTGGGTGCCCGCCTAGGTTCGTTTCACACGACGTGGAGCGGCCACCACATCGTCGCCGACGTCGCGAGAAGTCCGGCGAGCAGTACGGCGAGCGACCACAACGCCAAAGCCGGGCGGCGGACGCGGCCCGTCTCGCCGGCGAGGGTCCGCCACACGAGATCGCGTCCTGCTCGCAGCGCGAACGCGGAGCGGTCATTCGACGACGGTACGGTGAGGGCGGCCGTCCAAACGAGCAGACACGCCGCGATGGCTCCCGACGCAGACGAAACGATCCCGACATCCACGTGGTGGGTCATCACCGCGACGAGGGCGACAGCTGCGACCGGCGCGAGGACGCGCGCGGCGTGACCGAGCAGGCGGTGCAGGTGCATCGCGAAGATCAGCGGCACCCGAGCGTGTGCGCGCCAGCCGCGGTTCGAGATGACGTCACCCGTCGTCGCGAGAACCGGGAGACCGATGAGCGCGAAGGCGAGCGGCGCGATCACCGGTGCGACCGCGCCGGCGAGTCCGGACAAGGCCAGAACGGGCGCCAGCGCGAACACGGCGGAGCGCAAGCGGCGTTCGCGCCATAACCGCATCGGTGTGCCGAAGCGAGCGCGAGGCCGCGAAACGGGCGGTGCCGGACGATACGACCGCCGCGCTTCCTCGTCCACGAGGCGGTCGACGGACGCGAGGCTCAGCCCGAGGCCCGTTCCGGCGGTCCGCAGGTACGTGAGCTCCGCATCCGTCACGGGCCCGTCGGCGAGGGCGACGCGAGCGTACGTGCGGACCTGCTCTTTCCGGACGGCTTCGTCGGGCGCCTTCGCCGGTGCGTTCAGCGCGACCTGCGTCCCGACGATCGTCGGCGTGGGGAACGGATCGGGCGAGATCGTGCACCACGCGCACGCGCGTGAGGTGTAGATGTGGTTCGCATTGCGCGCGCAGTGACGGGCACGCTTCGCGACGGCATCGAGCGCTACCGCCCATTCGCTCGCTTCGGGCCGCGCGGTCGGGTCTCCGTGTCCGCGGACGAACGCGCGTGCGAAGAGTTCTTTGAGTTCCTGCGGGACGAGACCGTACGGCGGCGCATACTCGGGCGGCTTCGCGCCGCGTGCACTGCCGGCGTAGGAGAACAAGCCTTTCCGGATTTTCGCCTCGGTCGTTGGAGCGTCCTCAACGGCGGGTCCGCGCGACTGGAAGGGATGCGCGCCGAGCATCGCGAAACGGAAGACGAGGACGGCGAGTGCGAAGAGGTCGGCGTGATAACGATCGGGGTCGTCACGCGCGAAGTCCATACCGTGCAATTCCGGTGCGAGGTAATCACCGGTTGCGACGCGCGTCGGGTAGACGATGCCCGTCCCCGGGTCGGTGATCTGGAACGAATCGCAGTCGATCAGCGAGACGAGACCGGTCGGTGCGATCAGAACGTTCGTTTCGCGAAGATCGCCGACGCGATGTCCGGACGCGTGCACGGCCGCGACGGCGGATGACAGGTTGCGTGCCGCAACCAAGAGATGCCGCCAGGTGAACCCGCCGCCGAACGAGCGGATGCGATCTTCGGAGTCGTAGTACTGGTGGGCTTGCCGGAACGTCGACGTATCGACGAGCGGCATGGTGAAGCCGCAGAGGCTCTGTGCCGTCCGGTCGGCGTAGAGGATCCCGTCGACCCACGCGATCGACCGGTGTCTCCCTGTGCGCCAGGTCGGGTCGTCCGGCGGGTTGTTCAGCATGACGGGGAGCTTGTCTTCCACCGCGCGGCCGAGACGGTTCGCGTGGTAGATCTTCGCGACCCGCGTCTCGTCGCCGGCGATGCGGTGGACGGTGCCCTCGCCGCCGGCCGTGCCGCCTCCCGTCAGCTCGAGTGCCCGTCCGTGCGCGTCGTAGACGATCACGGCACGAGTGCGAGGACGAGCGTCTTGTCGTCGTCGGAATGTTCGGAGATCTTCGGCCCGCCGAGAAGGCGGGTCAGCCGGGCTTCCGCATCGTCGGGGGCGTCGCGCAAGAACGAGAAGATCGGATCGAAGAATCCTTCGTGCGCAGTGAGCCGTCCCGCGTTCTTGCGGAGTGCCGCGTGATGCAAGCCGTCCGTGAAGACGGCTACGGCGTCGATCCCGTCGAGCCCGCTGGCGCAACGCACGTGATCGAACCAATCGTCGGCGGCGAGCGAGTCCACCTCGTTCACGTATTCGCTGACCCCCGGCGGGGACAGAACCGCCGCGCATCCTTCGCGCGTACCGACGACTGCGCCGTCACCGATGTGTGCGATGCCGACGCGCGGCGTCGTGACGACGACCATGAGCGTGCAGGCGACGTCGGCGATGGGTGCGCACCGTCCGATGCGCTCGAGTGCTTCCCGTCCGGCGACGACACCTTCCATGGCCGCGCGTTCCGGCGGAGCGTCGAGGTGGTCGAGCGCCGCGTCGACGGCAGCTTCCACCGCGGCCTTCGCACCGAGATCGGAACGGCACGCGCTCCCGAGTCCGTCGGCGACGGCGATGACGAGTGCTCCGCCCGCCCGCTCGATCGCGAATGCGTCCTGACACGGCGCGCCACGGAGGACGTGCGATGCGCCCGTGACGGACGCGCCTACCGTCGATAGCACGGTTAGCCCGTTGTGATCTCCGCCCAGCCGTCCGGACCGGTTGCCGGCGGGAGCGCGAGACGTTCGCCGACGCGCGACGCCGAGATGTGGCGCTGCGACCGGGAGAGCCATTCGAACA
>JAICYB010000129.1 GCA_025934435.1 Actinomycetes bacterium
AGACGATCGCGAGCGAGACGCCGGCGAACACGACCTCGAACAGATAACCGGCCGCGCCCGGGATCTCCGCGAAGAAGTCGAACGGCTTCTGCCCGACCCCGACGAGCTCGTTCACCGACGGGAAGAAGCCCGCGGTACCGCTGAACCACCCGCCGTCGCCGAACGCGATGCCGAACCCGACCGCCCAGTAGACGAGCGACGCGACGCCGAAGATGAGGACGTTCTTGCCCGCGATGTGTCCCGCGTTCTTCATTCGCGTCAGCCCGGCTTCGAGAAACGCGAAGCCCGCCTGCATGAACATGACGAGGATCGCGGTGATGACGACCCAGATGGTCGATGCGCCGATCAGCAACTCGTGCTTGGTCATGCGACTTCCGCTTCCTCGAGCCGCAGCCCGGTGCGGTTGTGCGTGACGTTCTCGGCGGAGGTCGTCCAGACCAGCCCGTCGCCGGACTCGTTGCCGCTGACGGCGGCCGCCGCAATCGCTTTCACGACGGCATCGACCTTGTCGTCGTCGACGATGAAGATCAACATCGCCTTCGGCAGGAAGCGCGACTCGAAGACACGTCCGCGGTACTCGTGCGTGACGCCTCGCTGGCGTCCGTGACCGACGGCTTCGATCACCGTCACGCCGACGTGGCCGGTCTCCTCCTCGACTGCGTCGATCACCGTCTCGATCCGCTCGCGGATCACGACCGCCTCCACCTTCGTCACGCTCCGACCACCTCCGATCGACGTTCGAGCAACAAGACATCGCGCCAAACTCCATCCGCCTCGCCGAGGCGCTCGCGCACGCCGACGAGCCGGAAGCCACACCCGAGGTGCAGGCGGAGGCTCGGCTTGTTCTCCGGGAAGATCCCGGCCTCCAGCGTCCAGATCCCGGCCGCTTCCGACCGGGCGACGGCCTCGTCGAGCAGCGCGCGGCCGATCCCACGGCCCTGCGCCCACGACGCGACGTACACACTCTCCTCGGCGACGCCGCGGTAGCAGCGGCGATCGGACAACGGGGACAGCGCGCAGAAGCCTGCGACACGTTCGCCGACGACGGCAACGACGCGGATATCCGGATGCGCCGCATCCCAACGCTCCCACGACGGCGGCGCGACCTCGAACGTCGCGACGCCGGTCGCGATCCCGTTCGCGTAGATCTCCGCGACCTCCGGCCAGTCCAGTGGCCCGAGGTCGCGGATCGCGAGCGAGTTAGCAGTCGTAGTAGAGAGCGAACTCATGGGGATGGGGGCGCAGCCGGACCGGGTCGACCTCGTTCTCGCGCTTCCATGCGATCCAGGTCTCGATCAGCCCGGTGCTGAACACGTCGCCCTTGAGCAGGAACTCGTGGTCGGCTTCGAGCGCGTCGAGCGCCTTGTCGAGGGAGCCCGGCACCTGCGCGACGCCGTGGTCGTCCTCGAACAGGTCGAAGTCGCACGGATCGCCCGGATCGAGGCCGCGCTCGATCCCGTCGAGGCCCGCCATCAACATCGCCGAGAACGCGAGGTACGGGTTCGCGGTCGGGTCGGGGCAGCGGAACTCGATGCGCTTCGCTTTCGGCGACTCGCTGTACGTCGGGATGCGGATGCACGCGCTGCGGTTGCGCGACGAGTACGCGAGGTTGACCGGCGCCTCGTAACCCGGCACGAGCCGCCGGTACGAGTTCGTCGTCGGCGCGCA
>JAICYB010000110.1 GCA_025934435.1 Actinomycetes bacterium
CCGGAGGCTATCGGTCACTGGGCTTTTGTAGCCGCTAGCTTCCCATGTGATTCGCGAACTTCGTGTAATTCTCGAGGAACGTCAGCTTCAGCCTGCCGATGGGCCCGTTGCGGTGCTTGGCGACGAGGATCTCGGCCGTCCCCCGGTCGGGCGAGTCGGAATTGTAGACCTCGTCTCGGTAGATGAAGATCACCACGTCGGCGTCCTGCTCGATCGCCCCCGAGTCGCGCAGGTCGGCGAGCATCGGCCGTTTGTCCTGCCTGGCTTCGAGGGCCCTGTTCAGCTGGGAGATCGCGATCACCGGCACGTCGAGCTCGCGCGCGAGGATCTTCAGCGAACGGGAGATCTCCGAGATCTCCTGCTGGCGGTTGTCGCTTCGCCGCGGACCGCTCATGAGCTGGAGGTAGTCGACGACGACGAGGCCGAGGCCGCCCTTCTGCTTCAGGCGGCGCGCCTTCGCTCTGATCTCGAGCACGGTGACGGCTTCGGAGTCGTCGATGTAGATCGGCGCATCGGCGAGTCGTCCGACGGCGGTTGCCAGACGTGACCAGTCCTGATCGTTGAGTCGTCCTGTTCGAAGCTTCGAAACGTCGATCAACGCCTCCGAGCACACGAGACGCTGGACGAGCTCCATCTTCGACATCTCGAGCGAGAAGATCGCGACGGGCACCTGGTGCTCGGTCGCGGCTTGCTGCGCGATGTTGAGCGCGAAGGACGTCTTCCCGAAGCTCGGGCGCGCCGCGACGATGATCAGGTTCGATTCCTGCAGCCCGCTCGTCAGGTTGTCGAGGTCGACGAACCCGGACGGAACACCGGTGATCGCGGCCCCCTTCATCTGCAAGGCCTCGACGTGCTCGAGGTGTTCGTGCAACAGATCGCGGATGTGTGAGAACCGGTCGCCGAGGCGCTTGCTCGCGACGTTGAAGATGGTCTGCTCGACGCGGTCGACGATGTCGTCGACGTCCTCGGACGATTCGAATGCGAGCGCCGCCGCTTCCTGCGTGGCTTCGATCAGCCGTCGCAGCAGCGCGGTCTCCTCGACGATCCGCGCGTAGTACGCCGCGTTCGACGCCGCGGGAACGGAATTGACGAGGTCGAACAGGTAGTGCTTGCCGCCGATGTCCTCGAGAAACCCCATCCGCCGGAGCTCCTCGCCGACGGTGATGGAGTCCACGGCCTCGCCTCGTCCGAAGAGCGCCACGACGGCGTCGAAGATCTTCCGGTGCGCCGGCTTGTAGAAGTCGTCCGCCCGCAGCTTGTCGAGGACGTCGGAGATCGACGCCTCGGACAGCAGCATCGCCCCGAGGACGGACTCCTCGGCCTCGATGGAGTGCGGCGGCACCCGAGCTGCCGTTTGGGTGACCGTCACCGCCTCACCATCGCCTCATCCTCCGCGGAACTCATGTTCGCGAATCACAACCCTGGCATTCTGCCCGCCGGTACGGACACCGAGCCCGCGCCAAGCTTGCGAAGGATGAGGCCTCAGCCTGTGGACGCGCAACGGGACACGCGCCCTGAAAGGCCCCGATTTCCTGTGGACGGCCTGTGGAAAACTATTGGGCCGCGACGACCTCGACGGCGATCTGCGCGCTGACCTCGGGGTGGAGCTTCACCGTGACGTCGTGGACGCCCACGTGCTTGATCGGCTCCAGCTCGACCGCGTGGCGGTCGAGGTCGACGTCGAACGTCGCCTTGATCTGCTCGGCGATCTGCGCGGCCGTGACCGAGCCGAAGAGCTGCCCGTCCGGCCCGGCTTGCGCGCTCACCGTGAGCGGCGCCGAGGAGATCTTGTCCCGGACCTGCTCGGCCGTATGGACCTCGCGGGTCGCCTTCGCGGACTTCGAGTTCCGCCACGTCTCGGCGTGCGCGATGTTGCCCTTCGTCGCCGGGACGGCGATCCCCCGCGGGATCAGGAAGTTCCGCGCGAAGCCGCCGGCCACGCTCACCTGGTCGCCGGCGTCCCCGAGGTTCGGCACGGGCTGCTTGAGGACGATCTTCATCTTCGCCACGGCTACCTCACGGTGTAGGCCATCAAGGCCATCTCTCGGGCGTTCTTCACGGCGAGCGCGATGTCGCGCTGGTGACGCTGGCACGTGCCGGTCACGCGGCGCGCGCGGATCTTGCCCCGGTCGGACACGAACCGACGCAGCAGCGCCGTGTCCTTGTAATCGACGTACGGGACCTTCTCCTTGCAGAAGTGGCAGACCTTGACGCGCCCGCGGCGGCCGAAGCCGCCCTTGTCCTTGTCGCGACTACGATCGCGGTCACGGTCCCGACTGCCCTTCGAACCCTTGTCGCGCGGCATGTCACACGCTCCTCGTACGGATGTCGCGCCGAACCGTCTTCGCCCGGACGAGTCCCTCGACGAACGGCAACGCTTCTTCGATCTCCTTGCGGTGCGCGGAATCGAGGTTGTAGGTGCACACCGCGTAGTAGCCCTCGGTGATGCCCTCGATCTCGTAGGCGAGCCGCCGGCGACCCCAGCGCTCGATGTTGGCCATCTCGCCGCCACGGTCGGTGACGAGGGCCGAGAAGTTCTTCACGGTCTCGTCGATCTCCTGGTCAGAACGCCGGGAGTCGACGAGCAACAGCGTTTCGTACGGACGCAAACTGCCTCCTCTGGACTATGCGGTCCCACGTCCAGCGTGGGACAGGAAGCGCAAGGAACGACTCTACCAGGGCCGTTGCCGGACCGCGGTCCGGCACCTTGGGGTCGCTTCGCGCGGTCTATCCGCCGAAAGTGACCCCGCCGTAGCGCCAGCCGATCCGCTGGGGTCAGCTCCCGGCCCTCACCACACCGAGACGACCCCAGGAACCTTCGGACGTGTTCGCGTTCGCGCCGGCCGGGTGCGGTGATGCGCTCCAGCCGGCCTCCTCACCCCGATCACCCCGGCCCGTCGAGATCGCAGGCCTCTCCAATATTCGTCGGCGAGAAGTCGCGCATCCCTCGCCCCCGAACCGCGCGAAACGTTGC
>JAICYB010000116.1 GCA_025934435.1 Actinomycetes bacterium
ACCGGGATGAGATCGCGGCCAAGAAGCGCGCCTACTACGAGCAGAACCGGGATGAGATCGCGGCCAAGAAGCGCGCCTACTACGAGCAGAACCGGGATGAGATCGCGGCCAAGCAGCGCGCCTACTACGAGCAGAACCGGGATGACTAAGAAGCGCGCCTCAAAACAGTCGGCGACGACGGCCCAGCGCGTCGAGGAGTTCGTGGCCCGCGGCTGGTCCACGACCGAGATCATGGAGCATCTTGGGATCGGCTACGCCGAGGTCAAGGACATTCGCGACCGGATGGACGAGGCGTCATGACCGCCGACCTCACCATCTTCTGCGCCGTCCTCTCCGTCGCCTGCGGTGGCACCGCCTTCATCATCTGGCTCGCTGAGGACGCGATCCCCACCTGGTGGCGACGCATCCAGGTGCAACGGGCGAAACGAGCCGCACGCCGTCAGGACGTCATCGACATGGCCCGTTGGCGCGCCGTGCGGCGGATCGGAGCAGGAAGATGAGCGAATCCACTGAGATCTCCCGCGTTCCAGTCACGATCGGGATGCCGATCAACGACCTGGACCAGGCGTTCCGGCTGTCGAAAGCTCTCGCGTTAGCCGCCGTACTGCCGAAGGACCTTCGCGGGAAACCGTCCGACGTGCTCGCGATCACCCTCTACGGGCAGGATCTCGGGCTGTCACCGATGCAGGCGATCCAAGGCATCTATGTCGTGAAAGGCAAACCGCAACTGTCCTCGACCACATGGACGGCCTTAGCGCGGCGGGCTGGGCACAAGGTCCGGTGGGGTGACTGCGATGACAAGCACGCGACCGTCACGATCGTCAGGGCCGACGACCCGGACTTCCCCCATACGGAGACATTCACGATCGAGGACGCGGTCAACGCGGGTCTGTGCGCGATCAAGGACGGGAAGGTAATCGCCCGCTCGCAGGGCGGCGAGAAGCTGCCCTGGGAGACCTATACCCGCACGATGCTGCGTAACCGTGCGATCTCCAACGCCGGGAAAGCCGCGTGCCCCGAGGTGGCGATGGGGTTCGCGATCGAGGGGGACTATGACTATGTTCCCGACGCCGTCGAGGTCAGCGCGCCGGAACATCACGGTGAGGTCATCGACGCGGAGATAGTCGAGGAGGATCTCGCAGCTGCGGTCGCGGAGGCTGAGGCCGCGTTCATCGCGGAGGAAGACTCTGTGACGGTCCTCGACGTTCTGTCGGAGGATTACACCTGTCAGGTATGCGGCGTTCCCGGCGTGCATCTGAGCGAAGACTGCCCGGAGCGCGACCAGTGACCGCCCCGACAACGTCCGAGTTGCTGCTGCTCTGGGATCAGCAACGCCCACGCTCACGGCAGAGGACTCTCGGCTGGTCCGACGTCGGTGTCTGCCGTCGCCGCGCCGGCTACCGGATGCGCGGGATCGAACCGACAAACCCGTCCGCGTCGATGCAGGCTGTTCTCGGCACCGCAATACATGACGCGGTGGCGGGCGCGATCGAGGTGGTCGCGAACGGCTCCTACGACACCGAGCTCGAAGTGACGTTCGCTGGTGTCGTCGGGCATCTCGACCGCTTCCACGAGCCGAGCGGGATGTTGATCGACGTCAAATCCACGTCGTCGCGGTGGCTGGAACACGTCAAGATGCACGGCCCGGACGACGCACACAAGATGCAGATCGCCGGGTACGGCGCGGCGCTGGTGAAAGCGGGCCGTGACGTGAAGCGGGTCCGCATCGACTACATCGCGAGAGACACCGGCGAGGAGTACAACTGGCCGACCGTCGAAGGCGCCCCGTTCTCCTCGGTGTGGGTGAGGGAAGCGCTCGCATGGATCGCTCAGGTCCGCGACACCGACTTCGACATGCTGCCACGTGACTTCATGCCGGACTCGGCGTTCTGCCGGTCGTGTCCGTTCCGTGACCCGTGCTGGGACGGTTATTCCGAGGACCGGGAAACCTTCGCTGTCCTGTTCACCGAAAACCCCGATGCGGGCGCGTGGGCGGATGAGCTATGGCAGGCGAGAGAAGCCAAGAAGCAGGCCGCGGCGGCGGAGAAACGAGCAGCCGGCGCGTTGGAAGCTATCCGCCCTATCGGCGGTACCGGTCGGATCGTCGCGGGTGAACGCACGTTGGACTTCCGCGCGAACGGCCTCTACTTCGTCTCCAACACGACCCAGCCTCAACCTGCTGTCGGCTACGACGAAACAGAATCAACGTGAGGCGCGTGTCGAAGAAGCGTGCGCGGGTGAACCGGGTGCGGCGCAAGAACCTGATCGCTGCGTTCGGCCCTGACCCGATGTGCAAGTTCCCCGGTTGTTTCCGGTGGGCTGACGACGCGCATGAGGTCTTGTCGCGG
>JAICYB010000120.1 GCA_025934435.1 Actinomycetes bacterium
CCCGGCGATCGGCAGCAGCCAGAACGAGAGCGCGTTCAGGCGCGGGAACGCCATGTCGGCGGCGCCGAGCATCAGCGGCACCGCGAAGTTCGCGAGCCCGGCGAACGCCGGGATCACGAACAGGAAGATCATCAGCGACGCGTGCACCGAGAAGAGCCCGTTGAACGTCTGCGTGTCGACGAACTGCATGCCAGGCTTCGCGAGCTCTGCGCGGACGAGCAGCGCGAGCATCCCGCCGATCAGGAAGAAGATCACCGTGGTGACGAGGTACTGCACCCCGATCACCTTGTGGTCGGTGTTGACGCGGAAGTAGTCCTTCCACGTGCGCGCGCCGTGGCCCGAATGGTCCTCCGCGCGCGTCGGATGGCCGAGCGCGTAGTACGTCCAGTAGTCGAAGGCGCCGAGTCCGGCGAGGAAGCCGACGGGCGCGGCGACGAGCAGCGAGACGAGGACGATCGGCTGTGCGTCGAGGATCGGGTGCCACCCGCCACCCCACCGCGCGAGGACGACGAGGCCGAAGCCGATCCCGCCGACGAGGCAGAGCATCCAGGCGGCACGGAGCCAGCCCGGGCCGAGCAGGTAGCGGCGGACGGGACCATGCTGCTGTGTCGGCGAAACGGGAATGTGGTGCTGCGCGGTGACTGCGGTCACGGCCTCGATCTCACCCCTTCTTGCTGGACTGAATCAGGTACTGGACGAGCGCGTCGAGCTGGTCCTTCGGCAGGGACTTGAAGGTCTCCGGCATGACGTTCTTCGGGTAGCCGGGCGCCACGTAGGCGTTCGGATCGGTGATCGACGTCTCGACGAACTGCTGCAGGGGCTGGCCCGCCTTCTGCGCCGACTGCGGCAGCGTGTCGAGATCGGGGCCGACGTTGCCCGTCGCGCCGGCCGCGGCGAGCGTGTGGCACGACTCGCACCCGTTGTTCTTGAAGACGGCGGCGCCCGAGATCGACGGGTTCGGCGACGACGTCGCCTTCGTCTGTCCGTGCAGCCACGCGTCGAACGCCTTCTGGGTCATGACGATCGCGTACGTCCGCATCGTCGCGTGCCCGAGCCCGCACAGCTCTGTGCAGATCACCGGGTACCGGCCGACGCGGTCGGGTGTGATGTGCAGCGTGGGATGGATCCCCGGCACGGTGTCCTGCTTCTGTCCCCATTCCGGGACCCAGAACGAGTGGATCACGTCCTTCGACGTGAAGGTGAGGAGGATCGACCGGTTCACCGGCACCCGCAGCGTCCCGCTCGTCAGGCCGTTCGCCTCCGGGTACTGGAACGACCAGGCGAACTGCTGCGCGGTCACGTCGATGTGCATCGTGTCCTTGGCGAGGGCGTCGTTCTTCGCGAGCACGATCGCGCTGACGATCCCGATCGCCACGACGAGCAGCGTCGGGATCAGCGTCCAGGCGATCTCGAGGCCCGTGTGGCCGTGGGTCGGAGGACCGTCCGATTCGTCGTCGGGGGCGGCCCGGAAGCGAAGGACGGCGTAGAGGATCCCGGCCGCCACGACCGCGAAGATGACGATGCAGATGACGGTTACGAACCAGAAGACGAAGTCGATCCGGCCCGCCTCGCGCGACGCCGGGGTCGGCAGCCAGGGCAGGAGCACGGCGACTGCGGCGGCGATTCCGCCCGCGAGTATCCCGAGCCCGACCAAGGCCAGGACAGAACCCCTCCGCATGCCGCGAGCCTAGTCGAAACGCTGGCGCTGTTCCGTTTCGACCCGCACCCGAAACGGGTATCTCTCCGTTGCACCTTCGACACCCGCTGGTAACGAAGGGAGACGAATCACATGGGTCTTGGTGTAGGTATTTTCCTCGCGGCCGTCGGCGCCGTGCTCGCCTTCGCGGTGAACGCGAACGTCTCGGGCGTGAACATCCACACGGTCGGCTGGATCCTGCTGATCGTGGGGATCGTCGGGATCATCCTCTCGATGATCTTCTGGTCGAGCTGGGCGGGCCCCGGCTACTGGTCCGGCGACCGGCGCCGCCGCACGACGTACGTCGACGAAGGCCCCGGCCCGTACTAGAGGCCGGCCGTAAGGACCGAGCTGCCGGCCGCCGCTACTGCGCGGCCGGCAGCTCGAACCAGAACGTCGAGCCGGAGCGCCCGTCGGAGTTGACGCCGATGCGGCCGTCCATCCGCTCGACGAGCTCGCGGCAGATGTAGAGGCCGAGCCCGGTGCCG
>JAICYB010000033.1 GCA_025934435.1 Actinomycetes bacterium
CCGGTATGACGGTGAACGACATCGACATCTTCGAAGTGAACGAAGCGTTCGCGTCGATCGTGCTGTCGTGGCAGCGCGTGACGGGCGCCGATATCGAGAAGACGAACGTCAACGGCGGCGCGATCGCGATCGGTCACCCCGTCGGTGCGACCGGTGCACGTCTGATCACGACCGCGTTGCACGAGCTCGAACGGACCGACCAGCAGTTCGCGCTCATCGCGATGTGCTGCGGGGGCGCGCTCGCGAGCGGCTGCATCATCGAGCGTCTGTGACCGTCAAGCCGTTCGATCCGAAGCGGGGCGTCCCGCTGAAGCGGATCCTCGCGCCGATCTTCGCGACGCGGTTCGGTGCGTGGACGGCGATCCACGTCGGGTCGCGTGTGGATCCCTTCTTGATGCGAGCGACCAAGGGCCGCGTCCGCATCGCCGTGACCGCGCCGACCGTGCTGCTACGTCACACCGGACGCAAGACCGGCAAGGTATTCACGACCCCGCTCCTGTATTTCACGGACGGCGCGAATGTGATCCTGGTCGGGTCGAACGGTGGCGCGACATTCCATACGCAGTGGTACCGGAACCTGCTCGCACACCCGCACTGCGAGCTGTCGTGCGACGGCAACTTCGAGCCGTACCGCGCGCACGAAGCCGACGGCGATGAGCGCGTCCGGCTCTGGACGCTCGCGAATGAGCTCTATCCCGGCTACGACACCTATCAGTCGCGCGCGGCTGGCCGGCGCATCCCGGTGCTCGTGCTCGAACCCCGATGAGTTCGGAGCGTCCGAGTCGTTTACCCCGCGAGCGAGACGGAAAGGAAGAGCGATGAAGGCGAGGAATCTGGACGATTCGCACGGCATGCAGGTGCAGGACTGGCGTGACGTCGAGGCGGTGCTCGAACGAGGTTTCTCGCAGGCACCGGATGCCGGCGGCCCGAACCGGCACACGTCGTGGCTCACGACGATCCAACCGGACGGATCGCCGCACGTCACCGCCGTCGGCGCGATGTGGATGGACGGAGCGTTCTTCTTCCAGACCGGGGACGGCCCGCGGAAGGCGAAGAACCTCGCTCGCGACCCGCGCTGCGCGATGAGCCTTTCGGTCCACGACTTCGATCTCGTCGTGGAAGGAACCGCGGAGAAGATCACCGACCCCGCTGTGGTCGCGCGCGCGGCCGCTGTGTGGGCGGCCGGTGGATGGCCGTGCGAGGTCGACGAGTCGGGCCTCGGTCTGACCGCGCCCTTCAATGCGCCCGCGACGGGTCCGGCGCCGTGGTTCGTCTACAAGATTACGCCCCGGTCGGCGACATCGGTGTCGAATGCCGCGCCCGGCGGGACCACGCGCTGGACGTTCTAGCGCGCTCGTCTCACGACGCCTCGCCGCCGTCGCACACGCAGAACTCGTTGCCTTCAGGGTCGTTCATGACGACCCAATGCATGCCGTGCTCCGACATCTTGTCGAGCCGCGTCGCGCCGAGAGCTTCGAGCCGAGCCACTTCGGCTTCAACGTCGGCGACCTCGAAGTCAAGGTGCATGCGGTTCTTCGCGGTCTTGCTTTCGCGCACACGCTGCAACAACAGTTTCGGCGCGCCGGGGTCGGTTCCGACGAGCATGGCGTAATTGTCCACCGATCCGACATGCGTGTACCCGAGTGCCGGTGCCCAGAAGGCAGCGAGTCGCTCGGGATCGTGGCAATCGAGGACGAGCCCGATCGTCATACCAACCACTCGATCTGTGGCGGACGGAGCCGTGCACACGTCGGGTTGCCTTTCTCGTCCGTCAGGTTCACGCGCGCGACGAGGGGCTGACCGCTGCTCTCCGCCCGAGCGATGAGCGCCGGATCGACATCCGTCAACGTGAGCTTGGCGCGACGGAACAGATGGAACCGGCCGTCGTCGTCGACGTCGACCCAGTTGAGGTAGAGGAAGCGGTCGCCGCGAGGGCCGTGCACGAACTTCCCCCGGAAATCGTCGTCGACGACCTTCACATCCACCGACCACTTCGCGTCGTTCGCGTCGCCGCGGAAGAGGTCGTGTGGCTCCTGTTTGATCCCGAGTCCGACGTGGATGTTCGCGACGTGGTTCTCGCCGGCCCCGCAGGCGCGGCCCGGAGGATTGAACCCCTGGATCTCAACGCGCATCGCGCTGAGGCTACACTGCCACGCGTGGACGTTCCGCAGGCCGAAAGCGTGCGCGTCGATCTCGACCCGGCTGCCGTCATGGTGGCCTTCGCCGCTCATCGCCGCCGGTTCGCGACGGAAGTCGGCTCGCTCGATGCGGCCGGACTCGCGGCTCCGTCCCGCTGCGAGAAGTGGAGCAACGCGGACGTCCTCCGCCATCTCGTCGATGTCGACGGCTGGATGCGCGCGCTGTGGGCGCATCAGCCGCCGCCGTTCACATCGTTCGACCCGAACACGACGCCCCACGAATTCGTGGTCGCTGCGAGGTCGACGCCGGACGAAGCCGTTCGTGACGCGTACGTGGCTTCGTCCGAAGAGATGGCGGGCCATGTCTCCAAGTGCGGCCCCGAGTGCTGGGGCGACGCGTCGATCTCGCCCCTCGGCGCCGTCCCGTGGTGGTTGAGCGCGCTCCACATCTTCTGGGACTCGTGGCTGCACGAGCGTGACGTGTTCCTCCCGCTCGGGATCGACGTGCCGGAGGAACCGAACGAGATCGAGCCCGTATTCGCCTACGCGCTTGCGCTCGCCGGCCGTATGTCCTCGGGCGACATCGATGCCGAGATCGCGGGCGTGCATGTCGAAACGAGCGACGTCGCTGCCGGTGGGATCCTGCCCGGCCGCGCGGTGACGGTGACCCCCGTCGCACCCGACCACGACGTGTGTGCGTTGATCGATGCGCTGGCCGGACGGGGCGAAGCGGGCGTCCCCGACGGCTTGAATGGACTCGCGCGCCTGTTCCTGACGTGAGCGACATCGCGCATGAGCCGCCGCTCGCGGGCGATGAAGTGTCGACGGTGATCGGGTCGCTCGAGCGCCAACGGCGGACGTTCTTCTGGAAATGCAGCGGTCTCGAGGCGGCGGGACTTCGCGCGACGACGGCGGCGTCGTCCATGACGCTCGGTGGATTGTTGAAGCACCTCGCTCTCGTCGAGCGCGAGTATTTCGCGTTCCGGCTGCACGGCCGGGGCTACGGCGAGCCGTGGGACAGCGGCGACTGGAGCGAGCCCGGATGGGACTGGCGATCGGCTGCCGGCGACTCACCGGAAGAGCTCACCGGCCTCTGGAGAGACGCGGTTGCGAACTCTCGTGAGCTGCTGGACGAAGCACTCGCCGACGGAGGCCTCGACTTCCGCGCGAAAGGGATCACCGACGTCGAGGCGAGTCTCCGGCGCATCCTCGCGGATCTCATCGAGGAGTACGCGCGGCACACCGGACACGCCGACATCATCCGGGAGTCGATCGACGGCCTCGTCGGTGAAGACGCTCCGGAAGGCTTCCACTACTGACCGATCACCTGGAACTGCTCCAGCGATTCGTCGGTGAGTGGACGCAGGAAGCGATCTTCCCGGAGAGCACGCCGATCCCCGCCGGCATCGATGCGCGTGTCGTCTTCGAGTGGACGCTCGATGGCGTGTTCTTACTGCAGCGCTCTCACGTCGACCACCCCGATGTTCCGGACGCGCTCTGTGTCATCGCGGCGAATGACGACGGAACCTACACGCAGCACTACTTCGACTCGCGTGGGGTCGTCCGCATCTACGACATGACGTTCGACGGAGTGACGTGGACGCTCACCCGTGATCGTCCCGACTTCTCGCCGCTCGAGTTCTCGCAGCGGTACCTCGGCACGTTCGATCCCGAAGGCAGGACGATCCGCGGTGCATGGGAGACCTCTCGCGACGGGACGACGTGGGAGAAGGACTTCGACCTGAACTACAAGCGGCTCGGCTAGAAGCCGCGCGCCATCATGCCGATCGCTTCGGGGTACTTCGTCGCGAAGTACGTGAAGATCGGTTCGATCTCCGCGAGGAGATTCGCGTTCGGGGCGAGAGCGGCGGCGAAGCTGTTCAGATAAAGCAGGTTCTTGAAGAAGAGCACGAGCTCTTTCGGAAGGACGAATCCCGACCGTCCCAGCAACCGCAGGATCATGCCCATGTCCTCGGCGAGGTCGTCGATGCCTTTCGTGACCTGACCGGCGCGGATCTCGATGTCCGCTAGCTTGTCGGCGTGCACCTGTATCTCGGCGACGAGACGCTCGAAGTCGGCCCCCATGGGAACGGCGCCGAACTCACGCATCGCCTCGAGCTGCAGTCGGACGTTGCTCTGCGCGAAGCCGATCATGAAGCGGACGAGCGCCGCTCGTTGCTCGGTGGTGAGTCGTCCGATGATGCCGAAGTCGACGAGCGAGAACGAACCGTCCTGCGCGATGAACACGTTGCCCGCGTGGAGGTCTCCGTGGAACTTCCCGAAGATCAACGTGTGTTCGAGGACGCTCGTGATCGCTAGCCGCAGCAGGCGATCACCGTCGACGTCGTAGTGAAGCTTCGCGTCGGTGTAGCGGACGCCGGGTACGCGTTCCATCACGAGCACGTTCGAGGCGACGAGCTCGGGGATCGGCCGCGGGAAATTCGCGTAGTCGTGTTCGGCGCTCTCCGAGGCGAGCGCGAGCTCGCAGATGTTCACGGCTTCGAGACGGAGATCGAGCTCTTCGAGCACGATCTGCGCGAACAGTTCGACGAACCCACCGAGATTCGCCATGCGCGCATCAGGGACGAGGCGCTCCGCGGCGCCGGCCATGAGCGCCATGACGCTGATGTCGGCGAGGAACTTCCGGCGGAGTCCCGGACGCCGCACCTTTACGACGACATCCGATCCGTCCGGCAGTGTCGCGGCGTGGACCTGCGCGATGGACGCCGCGGCGATCGGCACCGTATCGAACGTCGTGAACAATTCCGTGACCGGCTTCCCGAAAGTGCGCTCGATGATCTCTTCGGCGACGCCCGGACGAAGCGCCGGCACTTCGTCACGGCACCACGCGAACGCTTCGACCCACTCGTCGGGAAGGAGTCCTCGGGCGGAGGCGATGAATTGTCCGAGCTTCACGTAGGCCGGGCCCCCGGCTTCGACGAGCCGCTGCGCGTGATCGACGGCGACGCTCATGTCGATCCCGCGGCGGACGCCTTTTTCTTTTCGCGCATCGGACGCGGCACGGAAGATCTCGGCGAGTCCATCGATGCCGACGGCCGACACGACGCGTCCGCCGGTGCGCGCGACCGCACCGAGCGTCGACCACCGCAGATTCGGTTGTGCGAGACGCAGCGCTTCACGTCCGAGCTTCGCGCGGTGCGGCGGCGCGATGTCGAGCCAGTGCTCGGCGTACTCGCGAAGGTTGGGGCGTGCGCCGAGCCACTTCGACCACGGCGCCATCTCCTTCGCGTCCGGGAGCGGGGGCGCGGGCAGCGGTGCGGGCGACGTCACGAAGAAGCCCCGAGGTTCGCTTGGGACGCGCCCGTCCAGACGAGACGCGAGAGATAGTCGACGAGATCCGTCCGGCTCATGGTCTGCCGTTCGAGCCACCACTCGGCCCCGGCGAAAACGGCGGCGAGGATCGAGAACGACCAGACCTCGGCCGGCCCGGAATCGACGCCGGCGCTGCGGAGCCCGGCCCCGAGGATCTGTGAGAGCTGGGAGCCGAACGCGGCGACGAGGTCTTGGTCGACGAAGCTCGACGAGCCTCCGGCGACGCCCCGGACGAGGAACCGGTACAGCTCCGGCTCCCGTTCGACCCAGGCGATGAAGGTGCCGATGGCTTCGTGGACCATGTCCGTCGCCGGCAGGTCCTTGGCGAACGCGCCGAGCACGTCCGGAACGAGATCGGACGCGAAGCGCTGCGAGAGCGCCGTGGCGAGACCCGCTTTGTCCCCGAACACCGCGTAGAGCACCGGTTTCGTGACGTCGGCTTCGCCGGCGATCTCGTCCATCGAGGCGGACGAACCCAGGCGGCGGATCGCTCGCGCGGCGGCGTCGAGGAGCTCGGCGCGCCGAGCCGCTTCGTCCGGTCGGGGGCCGGGCGGCCGTCCGACCTTCCGGTGGCGATGACGACTTGCGCTCCGCATATATACTGAGAGTAACTTACTTCTGGTAAATAACGCAAGGAGACCACGAGATGACCACCACGAACACGCGGCACATGACCACGCAGGGCGGGTTCAACACGCAGATCCTCCCGTGGCGGCTGTACCAGAAGGCGAAGAAGCTGACCTGGGATCCGGCGACGATCGACTACTCGCGCGAGAAGGCGGACTGGGATTCGCGCGAGGACGGCATGAAGCGCCTCGTCGCGCGCCTCGCGACGACGTTCATGATCGGCGAGGAGGCCGTGACGCTCGACATCGTCCCGCTGCTCCGCGCGATCTCCGATGAAGGACGGATCGAGGAGTCGCTCTTCCTCACGACGTTCCTCGGCGACGAAGCGAAGCACGCGGAGTTCTTCCGCACGTGGTTCGACATCATCGAAGACGGCTCTTCGGAGAAGATGGACCTCGAGGCGCTCCTCACCGATTCGCAGCGTCGCGTCTTCGACGACGAGCTTCCGCACGCGATGGGACGTCTCGACAACGACCGATCGCCCGAAGCGTTCCTCGACGCCTCGCTCACGTACAACCACTTCGTCGAAGGCGTCCTCGCGATGACCGGGTACTACACGTGGGACAAGATGTTCTCGATGCAGGACGTCTTCCCCGGGATGCGCGCCGGGCTCGAGATGGTGCAGCGCGACGAGCGGCGTCACCTCGCCTATGGGACCTATCTCTGCCGGCGCATCGTCGCCGAGCACCCGGAGACGTGGCCGTTCGTGGAGAAGCGCATGGCCGAGCTGCGTGAGCTCGGTCTCAAGTTCGTCGACGACATCGGTGCGGCGATCTTCGACGAGTTCAGGGCCAATGCCGGACCGGGGGTCGACGCCGCGCAGTTCGAGGCGCTCGCGCAGGGGATCATGGCCGAGTTCACGAACTACGGACAGGATCTCCTGACGCGACGTACCGAAGCGATCGCCGTCGCGCGGACGACGTCGGACATCGAAGGCGGCCTCGAAGAAGACGAGTAGTTACGCCGGCTTCTTGACGCGGAAGCCCTTCATCGCAGGCGTTGCGTCGACGTTCCCGGCAGCGTCGACCGCGCGCACGTGGAACGTGTGATGTCCGCGCTTCAGCTTCGCGGTCGTGAACGGCGACGTGCACGGCGCGAACGCCCCGCCGTCGAGCGAGCACTCGAAGGTGACAGCGCCGCGGTCGTCCGTTCCGCTGAAGGTGAAGATCGCTTTGCGTCTGCGCTGCTTGACGCGGGTGGAATCTAGCGAGGTCGTCGGCGGCGTCACGTCGTGGATGTTCAGCTGGACGACGCCAGGGACGCCGTCGATGGCGATCGCGTAGACCTGCGACTGGACGGCGTTGAAGTAGACGCTGCTCTGCGGGCCACACGTGGTGGAGTCGTCGTTGTCACCTCTCTGCATCAGCAACGGGAAGGACGCGCCGTCGTCGTACACGCTTAGCCACGTATCGACGAAGGAGCCGCAGGTGTCGATCGTCACGGGACCCGAAGACGGCGCCGTCCACCTGTACCAGACGGAATTCGTCGCGGCGTGTCCACCGTGCGTGTTCTCCATCGGCTCGGCCGTTGCAAGGAGCGTCGACCCGGTGACGGATGTCGGGAACCCGCTGATCGCCGTCGCATGGCCGAGGGCGTCGTTGCCCGGTGTCGTCGCGATGTCCATCCGGATCGTCCCGGTCTGGGGAGCGTTGGCGATGCCCGGTCCGCCGTCGACCGTGATCCGGAAGACGTCGCCCGCGGCGGCGGCTGAGAAGGTGACCAAACTGCCTTGGCCCGCCGGCCCACAGCCCGGTGTGTCGTCGTTTCCTTGCACGAGCGTGAGGCCGCCCATGTTGAATGCGGTCCCCGTGTAGACCGCCAACAGTGTGTTGAACGAGCTGTTGCAGGTCTCGGCGACGTAGCTTCCCGCGGCGGGGGCCGTCCAACTCCACCACACGGACGACCCGCCCGGTTGCCCGGCGATGTCCGGCTCGCCCGCTTCTTTCGTCGCGCCTACGTTCGATCCGGTGATCGAGAGCGGCGCGCCGGCGATCGCTGTGCCCGAGAAGTCGTCGTTCGGCGGCGATACCTCGAGGTTCATCACGTACGTCGTCGCCGTCGTCGCGTCCTGATCGATCCTGAAGTAGTACGTCGTCCCTACGTGGGCCGCCCACTTCGCGGCGCTCAGGTGATTCGAGCTGCCGCAACCGTCGTCGTTGAAGACGACGTGTTGGATATTCGAGTAGGTCGGATTGGTTGCGGGACCGTTGTACACGTCGAGCAGCGAATCGAAGGCCCCGTTGCTCAGGTTGTTCGGGTCGCACATCGAAGCGGTCACGGTCTCGTCGGCGGGCGGCGTCCATTTCGCCCAGACCGAACCCGTATCCCCGGCCGTGTCGTTCGTTTCACCCGCGAGCGTCTCGTGGGTCGCTCCGATCAGGGGCCCGGTGTCGCCGGTCCCATTGCCGATGTCATTCGCCTGCGCGAGATCGTCGTTCTGCGGCATGAAGGCCTGGGCGGACGCACGCGGCGCGCTGCCCAGCAGGACGAAGAGCGTGATGACCGCGGCGATGCCTCTGCCCCGTGTTCCCATCCGACACCACTATCCACCCGATGGCAAGAGCTGTCCGAACTAGAACATGTTTCAGTTCCTGTGCCAGAATCGCCCGCGATGGATTTCGCCTTCGACGAGACCCAGAGGGACATCCAGGATCTCGCCGCCCGGGTCTTCGCGAAGGCGACACCGGAGCGGATCAGGCAGATCGAGGCCACGCCGGACGGTGTCGACCACGACGTGTGGGCCGACCTCGGCGCGGCGGACCTCGTCAAGGTCGCGCTCCCGGCGGCGTACGGCGGCAGCGGTCAATCGATCCTCGAGCTCGGCGTCGTCCTCCAAGAGATGGGGCGGCGGGTCGTCCCCGTCCCGCTCCTGCCGTACGCCTTCGCGTCGCTGCCGGTCGCGGCCTTCAGCGACCGGACGGATCTCACGGACGGTCTCCTCGCGATGCAGTTCGACGACGAGCCCGTGCTGTCGGCGCCGATCGCCGACCACATCGTGCGCATCGACGGCGAGCGCCTCGTCCTGCTCACCGACCCGAAGATCGAACCGACGAGGACGACCCACCGCCAGCTCGCCGGCTTCGTCACCGGAGACGGCGCCGAACTCGCGCGGGGAGCCGAGGTCGCCGACTTCGTACGGCGTCACGCGATCGCGGCGATCTGCGCGACGGCGGTCGGCGTGTTCGAGGAGGCATTGCGGATAACGGCGACGTACATCTCGGAGCGCAAACAGTTCGATCGTCCGATCGCGACATTCCAGGGCGCCACGATGAAAGCCGCCGACTCCTACATCGATCTCGAAGCCATCCGCGCGACGACGTGGTCGGCGATCTGGCGTCTCGCCGAATCACGCACGTGCGACGACGAGCTCGCGATCGCCAAGTTCTGGGTTGCCGACGGCGGCCAGCGGATCGTCCACAACTGCCAGCACCTGCACGGCGGCATCGGCGTCGACATCGATTATCCGATCCATCGCTACTTCCTCTGGGCGAAGTACCTCGAACTGACGCTCGGCGGGGCGACGAAACATCTCTTGGACCTATGCATATAGAGCTCACCGAAGAGCAGCACGCGCTCCAGAAGGAGTTGCGCGAGTACTTCGCGAACCTCATCACGCCCGAGATCAGTTCGAAGATCGGCGACGAGGACGAGATGGGCGACACGTGGCGAGCGACGATCCGCCAGATGGGGACGGACGGATGGCTCGGCATCGGGTGGCCGAAGCAGTTCGGCGGCCGGGGACGAGGCCCGATCGATCAGCTGATCTTCTACGAAGAAGCGGGGCGAGCCGGCGCGCCCGTGGCACTGGTCACGATCAACACGGTCGGTCCGACGATCGCGCAATACGGCACGGACAAGCAGAAGGAGTTCTTCCTACCGAAGATCCTCGCGGGAGAGATCCAGTTCGCCGTCGGTTACTCCGAACCGGAGGCCGGCACCGATCTCGCGTCGCTCCGCACGAGGGCCGAGCGGCACGGCGACGAGTACATCGTGAACGGGCAGAAGGTGTTCACCACCGGCGGCCACGCGGCCGAATATGTGTGGCTCGCGTGCCGCACCGATCCCGATGCACCGAAGCACAAAGGGATATCGATCCTCATCGTGGATACGTCCGATCCGGGTTATTCGTCGACGCGGATCCACACGGTCGCCGGCGGGTTCACGAACGCGACGTACTACCGCGACGTCCGCGTCCCGACGGACATGCTCGTCGGCGAGGAGAACGGCGGCTGGCGGATGATCACGACGCAGCTCAACTTCGAACGCGTCGCGCTCGGTCCGGCCGGACGCATCTTCCGTCTGCTGAACGCCGTCACCGAATGGGCGAAGGCGAACGGCGCGATCGAACAGGAGTGGGTGCGCCTCACGCTCGCGCGCGTTCGCGCGAAGGCCGAAGCGTGCTCGCTCATGAACTGGAAGGTCGCCGCGTCGCAGCAACGCGGACGCTTGAATGCTGCCGATGCGTCCGCTCTCAAGGTCTTCGGGACGGAGCTCCGCATCGAAGCGAACCGTCTGCTCATGGAGATCGTCGGCAGCACGGTGCAGGGCGGAAGCCCCGGCGCAGCGCTCGACGGGTTGCTCGAGGTCGGCTATCGGGGTGCGATCGTCGGAACGTTCGGGGGCGGGGTCAACGAAGTGCAGCGCGAGATCATCGGCGCTGCCGGGCTCGGGATGCCCCGAGTTCCGAGATGACCGACGTCGCACCACCGTCGCCCGACACCCTTACCGAGAAACAGAGCGCGCGCCGGCAGCGCGTCATCGAAGCGGCCTTCGCGCTCGCGGAAGAGGGCGGCTACGACGCCGTGCAGATGCGCGACGTCGCCGCGCGAGCGGACGTGGCCCTCGGGACGGTGTACCGGTACTTCTCGTCGAAGGATCAGCTCCTCGCCGCGGCGTGGTCACGCTGGCGGACGCAACTCGAGCGACGCCTGCACGGACAGCCCTTGCAAGGTGCGACGCGCGCGGAACGCGTTCTCGATTTCCTGATGCGAGCGACCCGTCCGTTGGAGCGGCGTCCGAAGCTCGCCGCCGCGCTGCTCATCTCGTTCGCGTCACCCGACGTCTACGCTGCCGAACATCAGCGCGAGGTGGCGTCGTGGATGACTCGCATCGTGCTCGAGGCGCTCGACGGTCTCCCCGTTGCCGATCAGCAGGACATCCGCGAGGTCCTCGGACACGTCTGGTACTCCGTGCTCCTCGCGTGGGTCAACGAACGCATCGACGTCTCGCGCATGCACGAGCTGCTCGCGACGTCCTGCCGCCTACTGCTCGACGACAGATGAGCCTGCTCGACATCGGCGGGGTGTCCGTGCAATTCGGCGGTGTCGCCGCACTGACCGATGTCGACCTGACCGTGGATGAAGGAACGGTGACCGGGCTCATCGGTCCGAACGGCGCCGGCAAGACGACGCTCTTCAACGTCATCTGCGGGCTGCAGGCTCCCGTCGAAGGGGTCGTCCGCTTCGACGGACGAGACATCACCCCGCTCAAGCCGTACCAGCGGGCCCGGCTCGGTATCGCGCGAACGTTCCAACGCCTTGAAGTCTTCGGGTCGATGACGGTACGCGACAACATCCGCGTGTCGGCGGAGATCCTCAAAGACTGGCAGCGCGGGGGCCCCGATCCGCGCGCCGTGGCGGACGACATCATGGCGCGCCTCGGGCTCTTCCCGTTCGCCGCCGAGCGCGCGGATGAGATCCCGACCGGCCACGCCCGCCTCGTCGAGCTCGGACGAGCGCTCGCCGTTCAACCGAAGGTTCTCTTGCTGGACGAACCGTCCTCCGGCCTCGACGAATTCGAGACGGACGATCTCGCGAACGTGATCCGCGGCCTCGCGCGCGAAGGACTCGGCGTGCTCCTCGTCGAACACGACGTCGAATTCGTCGTCGGCGTGTGCGCGAAGATCCACGTCCTCGACTTCGGACGGATCCTCGCCGTCGGAACGCCGCGCGAGATCCAGCGGAGCGCGGCGGTGCAGGCCGCCTACCTCGGCCCCCGGAAGCCGGCTCGTCGATGACGACGTTCACGAAACGGCGCACGCGTCCGGTTCGTGCAACGAAGCCCGAGCGGAAGCACGTCTGGCGCCTCCTCGGTTACGTCGGGATCGCCGTCGGTTTCGCGGCGATCGGTTTCGCAGCGACGCTCGCGCCTCGCTCGCCGAGTGCGAGCGTTCGGTTCACCGCGCTGGCCGGACGCCCATCCGCCATCGCCGTCACGCCGTCGGCGCTGTACATCACCGACGATCAGGCGGGATCCGTCCTCGTCGTCGATCCGCGAACCGAGCGTGTGATCGGACATCCGATCGTCGTCGGAGCGGGTCCCGTGGCGGCAGTCGTCGCGGACGGATCACTCATCATCGGACACAGCTCCGGCGACCTCACGCGCATCTCACTTCGCACGCGCCGCGTGACGGGACGTGTCCATGCCGCCGGCTCCATCACGGGTCTCGCCTCCGACGGGACCCGAGTTTGGGCGGCCGACCTCGGACGCCGCGAGCTCGAATCGATCGATCCGCGCCGCCTCCGTGTCGCTTCCCGCGTGCCCGGCGTCGCGGCCGTGCGCGTCGCGGCGACGGCGAAGGCCGTGTGGGCGACGACGGCGGACGACGCCGTCGTTCGCTACGACGTGACGACGCATCGTTTGCGTCGCGTGCATGTCGGACCGGGACCGATCGGTCTCGTCGTCGATCGGTCGTCGGCTTGGATCGCCGTCAGTGAAGCGTCACGCGTCGTTCGTATCAACACGTCGTCGATGCGCGTTGGCGATCGCGTCCTTGTCGGACGAGGCCCGGTCAACATCACCGAATCCCGCGGCATCGTGTGGGTCACGAACAACGACGACCACACGTTGAGCGGGATCGACGTGCGTTCGCGTCGCGTCGTCGGGCTTCCGCTCGACGTCGGCCCCGACATCCGCGGCACGGCCGGCTCGTGGTTCGTCGGGACGGATCCATCGGGCGTTGTGAAGGTGAACGGTTAGGCTGTGGCAACTAGGGGAGAAGGTGCTGTGCGAGCACGGCTTATCGCGTTGTGCCTGATCGGGATCTTCGTCGGTTCGTCCTGCGGATCCCGCTTGCCGACGAACGTGCTGAACGCGCTGGATTCGCGGAACGCGAACACGAACGGCGGTGGTTCGTCCGCCGCGAACACAGCAACGACGTCCGGGAGTACGTCGAACGGTTCGGGTAACGCGAGCGGTGCGGTCGCCGGCGGACCAACGTCTTCCGGGGGCTCCACGACATCGACGAATGCGAGCGGAGGCGGCGCGGCGCCGCTGACGGTTTCGAGCTCGCAGTGCGCGAAGTTGAAGTCGGGCGCGCCGGGGGTTACCGACACCGAGGTCAAGGTGGCGAGCATCGTCACCGACTCCGGTCCGCTTCCCGGCGCGACGGAAGGTTCGTATCGCGGCGCGGCCGCGTACATGGCCCGAGTGAATGCCGGCGGCGGCGTCTGCGGCCGGAAGATCACCGTGCTCAAGGGTGACGACGGGCTCGACCCGGCGAAAGGGCGCGCGGAGTTCGAGCGGCTCGAGCCGCAGGTGCTCGCGTTCGTCGGTTCGTTCGCCGTCGCCGACTCGGGATACATCGATCTCATCAAGTCGACCGGCGTGCCGTATGTGTCGCTCACCGTCGACCCGAGCGGCGGCGACGTCAAGAACGTGATGCCGAAGACGGCACGCGATTACGTCTTGACGTCACCGTTCGTGTGGTGGAAGAAGACGCATCCGAAAGCGTCCAAGGCCGCGATGCTCTACGCCGACGTCGGTGGCGTGTCGTCGAACGTGCCGGGATTCGCCGCGGGCATCAAGCGCGCGGGTTTCACGTTCGCGTATGCACCGGCTGCCGCGCAGGTGACTTCTCCGGACTACACCCCGGAGGTCCGTAAAGCGCAGCAAGCCGGCGTGCAGTTCTTCTTCCTGTTCGCATTCGAGGTGAACATGCAGGTGCGCATGGTCCGCAACATGCGCCAGCAGAACTACAACCCGTCGATCAAGGGCGCGAACATCGCGTACAACTCGAAGTTCTCACAGTTGCTCGGGACGCAGGGTGACGGGTGGGAGAACTACCAGCCGCATCTTCAGTTCCTCGACCCGAACGAACCCGCGCGCTCGGCGGCGCTGCGCGACTTCATCGGCTGGAACAACCGTCTTTTCCCGGGCGGACAGCTCGATCTGTTCCCCGTTGACGGATGGGGGTTCAGCGCGCTCTTCGTCGACGCGCTCGCGCACGTGCAGGGATCCGTCCTGTCACGTCAGGCGTTGCTGAACGCGTTGTTCGCGGAGAAGTCGTTCGACTACGGCGGCATGGAAACGCCGGTGAACCCGCAGACGGGTCTCGGAAAGCCTTGTTTCAACATGGCGATCCATAAGGGTGGCCACTGGGTCCGTGAGTACCCGACGAGCCAGCTCTTCGAATGCAACATGGGGGAGAACTACAAGTTCCGGTGATGCGCTAAGTGCAGACGTTCTTCGTCTATCTGATCATCGGCGTTGCGATCAGCGCTGTGTATGCGATCTCGGCGACCGGTCTCGTCGTCACCTACGTCACGTCGGGCATCTTCAACTTCGCGCACGGGGCGATCGGGATGTTCCTCGCCTTCGTGTACTGGGAGCTTCGCGTCAACCGGGGCTGGCCGACCCCGGTCGCATTGGCGGTGACGTTGCTCGTGATCGCGCCTGCGCTCGGCGCGTTCCTCGACATCGTCGTGATGCGTCCGCTCGAGGGAACGTCGGTCGCGACGAAGCTCGTGGTCACGCTCGCTCTGCTGCTCGCGTTCCAAGGTGGAGCGATCGCGATCTGGGGGATCGAGCTCCGGACGCTGCCCGGCCTCTTCGGGGACCGGAGCTACTCGATCCTCGGTCTGAACGTCACGTGGGATCAGACGACGACGATCCTCGCGGCTGTCGCCGTCGCCTTCGGGTTCCGCGCGCTCTTCCGTCATACGCGGCTCGGCGTCGCGATGCGCGCGGTCGTCGACAATCGCGAGCTCTGTTCGGTGAAAGGGCTCAATCCGAACGTCGTCACCGCGACGTCGTGGGCGATCGGTGCGTCCCTCGCCGGACTTGCGGCGATCCTCATCGCGCCCGGTCTCAACCTCGAGGTCAACACGCTTTCGATCCTCGTCGTGTCGGCGTACGCGGCCGCCGTCGTCGGCCGACTCCAGAATCTGCCGCAGACCTTCGCCGGCGCGCTGCTGCTCGGGATCAGTCAGTCATTCGTCGTTGCGTACCTTCCCGTCGAGAACGCATTCGTCGCGAACCTTCGACCGGCGCTTCCGTTCGTGTTGCTGTTCATCGCACTGCTCGCGCGGCGCGAGATCCGTTTGCCGGAGCGCGTGAAGACGCACACCGAACCGGAACCGCCTCCCGCGCGGATGACATGGGCGCTCGGTGGCATCGCGGTGGTTGTCGCGATCCTCGTGTCCTTGCCGCTCACCTCGTATCAACTGCTGATCGGGAGCGAAGGACTCGTCTTCGCCGCACTGACGATCAGCCTCGTCCTGCTTACGGGTCTGTCCGGACAGATCTCACTGATGCAGCTCTCCTTCGCCGGACTCGGCGCAGTGATCCTGGCAAAGCTGCCGGCCGGGGTGCCGTGGGTGATCTCGCTCGGGATCGCGGCGCTCGTCACCGGCGTCATCGGTGCACTCATCGCGCTGCCTGCGCTCAGGCTCCGTGGTCTCTACCTCGCGCTCCTCACGTTGGCGTTCGCGCTCTTGATGGACAACCTCGTGTTCGGCAACCGCCGGGTGCTCGGTGGTGGGACGACCCTCTTCGTCGCGCGTCCGTCGCTCTTCGGATTGCATTTCCAGAGCGAACGTTCGCTGTTCATCCTGCTCGCCGTCGTGGCGGTGATCTACGCGAACGTTTTCCTATCGATCAGACGCAGCCGCTTCGGTCGGATGCTCGCGGCGATGCGCGACGCGCCGAACGCCTGCCAGACGCTCGGCATGAACATCACCGCCGCGAAGCTGAAGGTCTTCGGACTCTCTGCGCTTCTCGCCGGGGCGGCCGGCGCGTTCCTCGGCGGTCTGCAAGCGCGGGTCGGGCAGCTCGACTTCCTGTGGTTCCGTTCGCTGTCGGTGTTCCTCGTCGCGACGGTCTTCGGCATCACGAGCATCTCCGGCGCGTTCCTCGGCGCCGTGTTCTTCGTGGTCTTGCCGGAGATACTCAGCCGCGGCGGGGATCCCACGCGCGTGCTGTGGTTGCAGCCGCTCCTCATCGCATTGCTCGCCGTCGCGACGGCGCGTCGTCCCGAAGGCATCTCCGGACAGATCCGCCGGGTGCTTCGTCCGTGGCTCAACAAGATGCCGGACGGCTGGGCGCACGAACCGCAACTGATGCGCGAGGTGTCGATTGCCGGTTGACGGGACGCCGCTGCTCGAGCTCCGCGGCGTCAAAGCCGCCTACGAGAAGGTCGAGGTGCTGCACGGGATCGACATCGTCGTTCCGGGGGGCGCGCTCGTCGCGATCCTCGGCCCGAACGGAGCCGGAAAGTCCACGACTCTCCGGGTGATGAGCGGCCTGATGAAGCCGACGGCCGGTCAAGTGCTCCTCGAAGGCTTCGACGTGACGGGCACCAGCGCCGAGCAGCTCGCGGAGACCGGCGTGTGTCTCATCCCGGAAGGACGCGGCATCTTCCCGAACCTCACGGTCCGCGAGAACGTTCTGATGGACACGTACACCGGACATCGCCACGCTCGCGACCTCGAGGAGATCGCCTTCGAACGCTTTCCTGTGCTGCGCGAGCGGTCCGACCAACTGGCCGGCACGCTCTCCGGCGGAGAGCAGCAGATGCTGGCGCTGTCGCGCGCGCTCTCGACCGACCCGGCGCTCATCCTGCTCGACGAAGTGTCGATGGGGCTCGCGCCGATGCTCGTCGCCGAACTCTTCTCCGTCGTGCGTGAGCTCACGACGACGGGGGTCACGATCGTCGCCGTCGAGCAGTTCGCCGATGTCGTGCTCGAGTTCGCGGACAGCGTCGTCGTCATGGCGCACGGTGGGGTGCGGCTCGCCGGAACACCTCGCAAGGTGGCGCGCGAGCTGACGGCGGCGTACCTCGGAGGGTCAAAACGATGAAGCGAGTGGTTGCGGTCGCGATCTTCTCGGTGTTCGTTGTCGCGATCGGTGCTCCGTCCTTCGCGCAGACCGAGGACACGTCGCCCGGCTCGGGTCTCGGCGGCTACATCGCCCAATCGTCGGCCGAAGCGTTCTCGATCCAGCCCTATCTTCCCGCGTTGATCTCGACGGGCGACGTTCCGGTCGAAGGAACGATCGCGTTGTCGACGTCGAACGCGGCGTCCGGCGGCAACTCGTTCGCGCGCGGCGCGGCACTGTGGCTCGGTTCGGCGGCCGGCGATCCCGGCCCTCTGATCGGAGAAGGTGCCGGTCAACCGGCGATCGGTGCGCTCTTCCCGAAGTGGCCGGTGCAAGCGCAAGCGACCCAGAACGACGGTGAAGTGACGACGGGACAGGCGCCGCTCTTCTCGATGGTTGCCGACGGCTACCCGGATCACTCGTCGGGCGATACGCGGATCGCGGACGTCAACGTCCCCGGGCTCGTCCACATCGAGCACTCGGCGTCGACGTCGACGTCCGTCGTGAAGACGACCGAGGTCGACAACGACGCGCGCGTCGTGTTGCACGGCATCTCGCTTCTCAACGGACACATCACGATCGACCAGCTCCTGAGTTACTCGAAGACGACGAGTAACGGCACGACGTCGACGCAGTCGGGGAACCTCGCGATCTCCGGCCTCGCGATCGGCGGCACCGGCGTGATCGTCACGGACAAGGGATTCCAGGTGACCGGCCAGTCGCCGACACCGGGACAATCTCCGCAACAAGCGGTCAACGCGGTGCTCGCCGCGTTCCACGCCCGGCTCACGCTCTACAACGCCGCTGGTTCCGCGGTCGGCGGCACCGCCGACCGCGTCGGTGGCGCGCTCGTGTTGTCGATCGACAATCCGATCGGCGGTGTCGGGCCGATCCCACCGGGACGCTTCGACATCATCCTCGGCTCGACGTCGTCGACGGCCCAGGCGTCGCCGCCCTTCACGCTCGGCGCTCCCGCCGGCGACACGTCGGTCGGCGCCGTCGCGCTCCCGAGCGGTGAGTCGCCGTCCTCGGTCTCGCTCGGAGCCGGCCCGTCGCCGTCGTCCGGGACGGAGTCCAGCGTGGGTGCGCTGAGCGGTCCGTCCGGTGCGCTCCCGGGGGCGCAGGCGTTGCAGTCGAGCGACTACCACTTCAAGGGGATACCGATCGGACTCGTACTCGTCTTGCTGATCGTCGCGGCCGTGGCTGCACGGTACGTCCGCAGATTCGTCGTCAGGTTGATCGGAGGAACGCAGTGACCGATGTCAAAGTCGAACGGCGACGCGCCGTCTTCCGCGAAGCGATCGCCGGCCTCTCCGAGCGCGCGCGCTCCGCGGACCTCATGCGGTTGCTGCTGTTTCCGGGCGCCTTCGCGCTCGTGCTCGGGTTCATCTTCATGTTCTTCGGCTGGTACGGCGCCGCTCACACGGCGCGACAGATCGAGCAGATCCCGTATCTGATCTCCGGCGGATTCTTCGGGCTGGGCCTGGTGTTCATCGGCGGGCTGCTCCTCGCGTCGGCCCTCTGGATGAGCATGCTCACGAAGATGCGCGACAAGAACGAGTGAGAGACGTGGCGGCGCGGTTGGAGCGCCCGGCCGCGAGACTCGTAAACTAGAACACGTTCTATGGACGCCAGCGAGATCAACCTCCTCGATCCGGACATCTTCACGAAGGGCGTCCCGCATGCGTGGTTCACGTACCTGCGCGCGAACGAACCCGTCTACAGACATCCCGAGCCGGACGGACCGGGCTTCTGGGTGATCACGAAGCACGAAGATGTCGCGCTCGTCGGCCGCGACGCGAAGACCTTCTCGTCGGCGGCGGAACGCGGTGGTGTCGTCGGTCTCGAAGAGCCGCCGCCCGAGATGCGTGAAGAGCTCGAGAACAACGCGGCGTTCACCGGAAACATGATGCTGTACATGGATCCTCCGAAACACACGCTCTATCGCAAGATCGTCGGAGACGGGTTCCGTCCGCGGATGATCTGGGCCCTCGAGGAGAAGATCCGCGAACGCGCCGTCGCGATCCTCGACGAAGCGATCGCGAAAGGCGAGTGCGACTTCGTCGTCGACGTCGCCGCAGAGCTCCCGCTACAAGCCATCGCCGAGCTGCTCGGTGTTCCGATGGAGGACCGTCACAAGCTCTTCGACTGGTCGAACCGGATGATCGGGAGCATCGACCCGGAGTACGCCGTGAGCGAAGAGCACGTCCGCAGCGCGCAGGTCGAGATGTTCATGTATGCGAACGAGCTCGCGAACAACCGGCGCGCCAACCCGCGGGAAGACATCGTCACGAAGCTGCTGCTGGCCGAGGTCGATGGGACCTCGCTGTCGGAGCTCGACTTCAACCTCTTCTTTCTCCTCCTCGCCGTCGCGGGCAACGAGACGACGCGCAACGCGATCTCGCACGGGATGGCGGCGTTCCTCGACAACCCCGATCAGTACGCGATCCTTCGCGAAGACCCGGCCGTCATCGACGGCGCCGTGGAAGAGATCGTTCGGTGGGCGTCACCGGTCATGTACTTCCGACGGAATGTGACGCAGGACACCTCGATCCGTGGCATCGACATCAAGGCCGGCGACAAGATCTCCGTCTGGTACATCTCGGCGAACCGAGACGAAGAGATCTTCACGGATCCGTTCCGCTTCGACATCACGCGCGACCCGAACGCCGAACCGCACATCGCCTTCGGCGGCGGCCATCACTTCTGTCTCGGATTCAACCTCGCGCGCCTCGAGATCAAGGTGCTCTTCGAGGAGCTCGCGAAGCGCGTCGGCAAGCTCGAATCGGTCGGCGACATCTCGCGCCTCCGCTCGAACTTCATCGCCGGCATCAAGCACCTGCCGGTTCGCTTCGACGACGTCCGCGAACCGGCGGGCGTGTAGCTACCCGACGGTGTAGCCCAGCGCGTCGATCGAAACCGTCGCCGACCCCGCCGACAGCTCTTCGGTCAGGTACGGGTTATCGCCCGGCGCCGCCGGCACCGGCAGCGCCAGCACCACCGGCATCGACAGATCGCCGCCGGACGGCACCTCTTCCCATTCCGTCACGACGTTGCCGCCGATGCCGAAGTGGCCGAGCGACAGTGCGGTGTCCGCCGTCGGGTTCGTGACTTCGCTCGACAGCAAGTAGGACGTACCACCTGACGCCGGAAGGACGCCGCCGAGGATGTGCTGATTGACCGCGCAGCACGAATCGACGTCGTTGCTCAGGATCCGCGTCGGTGCCACGAGCTTCAGCCACGAACCGGTCCCGTCGTTCGTGTAGTAGCCGAGGATCTGCACGGCGACGTCCGCACTCGACCCCGTCGTATGCAGACGCAGAGCTTGGTCCGACGGAAGTGCAAGCGCGACGACGTTGGACACGGTGTGTCCGGCTGTGAAGGCGATCGTCTCCGTCGGCGCCGTGGTGCCGCCCGGCCACACCGAGAGCGTTCCGTCGCCGCTCGGGTTCACCACGGTCACCCGCGCCGTCACCGCGGACGCCCCGCTGTGCGGGACGCCACCCTTGTCGTTCACCGCGAGATCGACGTCGTTACCCGGATCGACCGTGACGGTTCCCGGCTCGGTGAACGAGCTCGGCAGCGCGATCGGGTGGAACAGCGCACCCGTCGTGTTCTCGCCGTCCGTCGAGTAGCCCTCGACGTCGAGGAAGACGGTGACCGAGCCGTTCGTTGCGTGGAGGCGGATCTTGCCGCCGTTCAGCGCAACCGTGTCGAGAGCCGCGGACGGTGCGCTCGGCGAGTACTCCTGCGTTTGCGCGCTGCCGCTGGGCGCGACGAGCCCCCGGGTGACCGTCAGCGCACCGGCGTCGCTCGCGCCATTCGTCAACACGTTCACCGTGACAGCGGACGCACCACTCTTCGGCACGCCGGCGTGTCCGGCGATCAGGACGTCGACGTCGTGGCCGGCGGACACGACCGTGCCGGCGCTCGCGACCCGCTGCGGCGCTGTGGGGTGGTAGACGAGGCAGCCGCTCGTGGTGCCCTTCGCGAAGGCGAGCGTCACGGCCGTCGGCGACTCCTGCGGGACGAAGCGCCCGTGACCGTTCGTGAACGAGCAGTCGAACGCGCCTTCGACGGACGTCGCCGTCAGCACGCCGATCTTCGTCCGCTTCTTCGGCTTGTACTTCTTCGCGACGAACGAGTGCTCGACTCCCGCGAGGTAGGCGGTGCCGTTCACGACGAGCGAGTCGTGCTTCCGCTTCTTCGCGATGTCGAGTTCGAGACGTCCGCCGGGCTGTTGGCGCATCGTCCCATTGACGGTGAGTTGTCCGACGCTCCCGCTCTTGGTCGTCCCCGGATCGATCGTGCCGCCACTGTTCAGGAGACCGTTCGAGATCGTCCCCTCGCCGACGAGGCGTCCGCCTGAAACCGTGATCGGGGACGCTCCGCAGCATGTACCCGCGGAGAGCGTCGCGCCGTTCGTCACTTCGGTGTCCCCGGAGTGCTGGTCGTAGGCGAACGTTGCGTTCAGCGTCCCGCTCTTGATCGTCGACGCGCCGAGGTTTTCGAAGGCGACGTTCGAGATCGTGTCGGATTTCCCTGAGCCCGGGTCGAATGTGATCGCGCCCTTCGTGTCGTTGACGAATTGCGCGACGTTGTTGCAGCAGGACGGCGACGTGACCGTCACGTCGTGCTGGACCGTCGTCTTCCCGTTCGTCGTCAGCGCGTTCCCGGCGAACACGGTGACGGTCGTGGGCCCTTGGAATGTCGTCGGTGAGGTTGTCGTGAGCGTTGCCGGTGTGCCGAAGTTGCCGACGTTCTTCGCGTCGGAACCGCCGACGGTGAACCCGCCGGTGCTCGCGACGGTGAGCGCTCCGTTGACTTCGCCGCCGGTCCACGAGACGTTGCCGTCACCGCCGAACGTGGACGTTCCGGACGTGAGCGCTCCCTTCGCGATCTCGAGCGTCGTCGGCTTCGACACGGTCGTCGAATGCGCGAGCGTCGCGAGTCCGGCGATGCGGAACGTCCCGCCCCCGGTGACCGTCCCGCCGTCGATCGAGCTCTGCGCCGGGCCGGTGAGGTTCGTGAGTTCCAGGAACTGGTTCGGCCCGACGCTCGTCGTCGAGGAGGAGTCGCTCGAGTATCGCGCGCCGTTGATCGTCGCCGGCAGGAAGATCCCGGTGGTCGGCGTTCCGGGCGCCAGCGTTGCCTGCACCGTGCCGTGATTGATCACCGCGCCCGGGTTCACGCAGCAGCTGCCCGAGCCGTCGAGCGAGGTGCCCGGCCGCATGTTCAGGACGCCGTCCGACTCGACGGTCGTCACGCTCGCAGGTTGCGTCGAAACGAACGCGCCGTCTTCCACGCTGAAGAGCCCGTGGTTGTCGATCGATCCCGTGTGGTTCGTGGAGTCGTTCGGGTTCGTGTTGAGGATCGTCTGGCGGTTGCCGGATCCGACGGTCTGAAAACCGGTCGCGATGACGCTTGCGCCGTGCGCGATCGTGAGCTGGTCCGCGAGCGTCCCGCCCGTCCATCTGAAGGTTCCCGGACCCGACAGCGTCGACGTACCGCCGATCTGACCGTTCGAGAACTGGACCGTCGCACCATTGCCGATGGTTTGCGTCCCATTGACGGTCGTCGTCGTGCCGTGGTTCTCGATGTTGAACGTCGCGCCGCTGCCGTTGAAGGCTGCACCATCCGGGACGACGAGGGGCCCGGTGAGGTTCAGCGACGAGCCATCATCCCCTTCGAACGTCTTGTTCTGGTCGAGCTCGACGCCGTCGATGTTGAGCTGCCCGCCATTGAGCAGGTCACCCGTGACGTTGATCGTCCCGTTGTTGATGACCTTCGCGGGCGTCACGCAGCACGCGAGGAACGTGATCTGGTTGTGTCCGGCAGCGGTGAACGTGCCGGCGGAGCCGATCGTCAGCGTGTGCGGGTCGTCGATGCGGAGCGGCTTGTCGACGTCGTTGTCCGCCATGCCGAGATCGCCGCTCACGGACAGGTCCGCGTTGAGTTCTTTCGTGCCCCCGGAGAGGCCGCCGTCGATCGAGGCGTTCGTTGCCGTGACGTTCATCCCGAGCGTTCCGCCGTTCCAGTCGAATGTCCCCGTGACCGTCACCGGCGCTCCCGACATGCTGAACGGGACCGTGCTCGGCGTGTAGGAGAAGTTCGTCAGCGAGATCGCCGGGACGTCCGTCATGTGGACGGTGTGATCGGATGAGATCGTCACCGAATCGCAGGCCTTCGGCTGCATCTGGCTGCTCCAGTTGTTGTCGTCCTGCCACGAGCCGTTGTGGTCGGTGTCGCTCCACGACTCGCTGTTGCACGTGTCCGCCCACGTCGCACGCGGCATGGCGATCGCGATGGTGGCGAGGAAGCACGCGGCGATGAGGAACGAACGCAGGAGCTTGGTTGGGATGCGGGCGTCCGGGAACAAGCCTTGGCCTTTCTCTTGCGTGCGCCGAGCGCCGCGCCCGTGCGCAGAACCTGTCCGGGCGGCCGGGGCGGGGCCGCCGGTCAGCAGGTTACAACTGAAACTTCAACCGTGTGAGATGCATCGTGCGGTGTACCTAACGGATGTTCGCGAGAACGCGGTCGGCGAAACGTCGCACCGCATCGGTGCGCGTCTGCAGGTCCGGCGCCTTCGCGGTCATCGCCGGCGCGCAGAACAACCCGGTGACGCCGAGGTCCTCGAATCGCTTGCAGAGGTCCGCGTCGATGCGCGCCCAGACGGCGAGGATGATCTCGAAGGGTTCGGACGAACCATCCCGGAGCTTGCTGATCTTCTCGACCATCGCGACCGCTTCGTCCGGCTGGTAGTCGACGCCGATCCATCCGTCCCCGAGCTCGACGGCGCGACGGATGGCGGCCGTGCTGTGCCCCCCGACCCAGATCGGGACGGGCTTGCTCGGCGTCGGCGCGATCTTCAGCTCGTCGAAGTCGTAGTACGTGCCGTGGTGCGCGACCCAGTCGCCGGTCCAGAGCTTTCGCAGTGCGCCGATCATCTCGTTCAAGCGCTTGCCGCGCGTGTCGTAGTCCTGTCCGGTCTGTTCGAACTCCTCGCGCATCCAGCCGGCCCCCACGCCGAGCGCGACGCGATCGTCCGCGATCACGGCAGCGGTCGACACGAGCTTCGCGACCGTGAACAGGTCGCGGGCCGGCGCGATGTAGATGTTCGTCGTGAAGTGGATGTTCTTCGTCCGCGCGGCCATGGCGCTGATCAGGACCCACGGATCCGACCACGGCGTATCGGGACCGAAGCCCGGCTTGCCGTCGTCCGAGTAGAGGTACGTCGACTTCAGCTCGCGCGGGTAGAAGAGGTGATCGGGGATGGAGATGCCGTCGAAGCCCGCTTCGTCCGACACGACCGCGAGCTCGATCGCGTCGCGCGGGTCCATGAAAGGAAGGACCTGCCAGAACCTCAAGGCAGCCAGTGTCCGGCGTTCACGTCGATCGCGACGCCGGTGATGCCGTGCGCCAGCTTGCTCGCGAGGAACAGGATCGCGCCCGCGACATCTTCCGGCGAGACGATGCGTTTCAGGACGGGTTCGTCCAGGAGATCGCGTCGCACTTCGTCGGGGGTTCGTCCCTGCTCGCCGGCTTTCCAGTCGAAGTACACCTCGAGGCTCGGCCCGTCGACGTAGCCGGGCAGTACGGAGTTCACGCGGATCCCGCGCGGACCGACCTCGGCCGCGAGCGTGCGGACGAAGCTCAGCAAGGCCCCTTTCGCCGCGGAGTACGCGCCGCCGTCCGGCCCGGCGTTGCGTGCAGCCATCGAGTTGGTGACGACGATGGATGCGCCGTCCTTCATATGCGGCAGGACGGCCTGACACATCTGCAGCGTGCCGATCACGTTGACCTTCATCGAACGCCGCCAATCGTCCGGATCGGATTCTTCGATCGTGTCGAACGGCGGATGCATGAACGCGTTCTGGACGAGGCAGTCGATGCGCCCGAAGCGGTCGACCGTCGCTTGCGCCAACGCGTTGCAGCTGTCGGCGTCGGCGATGTTCGTGACGACGGGCAAAGCGTCGGCTCCGATCTCCGCCGCGAACGTCTTGAGCTTGTCTTCGCTGCGCGCACCGAGCGCAACCTGCGCGCCGTGCTCGGCGAACATCCGCGCCGTCGCCTGCCCGATGCCCGGACCGACGCCGGTCACGATCGCGACCTTGCCGTCGAGGAGCTTCATCGGAACTGTGCGATGTTCGGGCCGGTGCCCATCCACCCGTTCTCGCAGCGGCGGGATGAGATCTTCCACCCGTCGGATGTGCGGACGAACGTGTCGACGTAGCGTCCGCCGGTCATCAAGAGCTTCATCTTGTCGTCGCCGGCCGGCATGCCCATAGGGGCGAACAGCTCGGCCGTGCACGTCGCGGTGTCACCGTCGATCCGGATCCGCCGGTTGGTGATGTAGTGATGCGTTAACGGGAAGCTCGCGACCGACTCGCTGATCCACGCGAGCACGTCGGCGGCGGATCCGTTCGGTCCAGCGAACGCCGAATAGTCGAGCACGGCGTCGTAGGTGAACACCGATGCCACGAGGGCCCAGTCCTTCGTGTCGACGCCGTAGGCGTAGTCGTCGAGGAGGTCCGAGACGGCGAGCCGGTCTGACACACTGTCAGATGTCACGCGCCACACGCTAGCAAGGAGAACCGGTGGGCCGCCTCGAAGGGAAGGTCGCGATCGTCACGGGCGCCGCGCAGGGACAGGGCGCCGCGATCGCGCGACGGTTCGTCGACGAAGGCGCGCGCGTTGTCTGCGGCGACGTCGTCGACGAACCCGGCAAGACGCTCGCGGACGAGCTCGGCGACGCCGCGATCTACGTCCACCACGACGTGACGGACGAAGCATCGTGGGACGACACCGTCGGCGCCGCGGAGCGCGCGTTCGGCCCGCCGAGCGTCCTCATCAACAACGCCGGGATCATCAGGTGGGACCCGCTCGAGAAGCATTCGCTCGACGATTACCTCGCCGTCATCCGCGTGAATCAGGTCGGATGCTTCCTCGGCATGCGGGCCGTCATCGGTTCGATGAAGGAGAGCGGCGGCGGCTCGATCGTCAACACGGCATCGTCTGCCGGGCTCGAAGGCAACGCGGGAACGATCGGCTACTCGGCGTCGAAGTTCGCGGTGCGCGGCATGACGAAGACGGCGGCCATCGAACTCGGGAAGTACAACATCCGTGTGAACACGGTTTGTCCCGGCGGCATCAACACGCAGATGGGCAACCCGCTCGGCGGTACGGCGGACGAAGCGAACGCCGCGTTCAAGCGCAATCCGATAGCACGCATCGGAACGCCGCACGAGATCGCGTCGATGATGGTGTTCCTCGCGTCCGATGAATCGTCCTACTGCACGGGGGCCGACTTCATCGTCGACGGCGGCTACACGACGGGCAAGAACCCGATGCGCATCTAGATGGGCATCGAGCGAAGCGTCAACGACGGGATCGCGGAAGTCGTCCTCGACCAGCCGCCGGTCAACGCGCCGAAGATCGCGCAGTGGTTCGAGATCGCGGACGCGTTCGATCAGTACGGACGGGACAACGACGTCCGGTGCGTCGTCCTGCGGGCCGAGGGGCGCGGTTTCAACGCCGGCATCGACATCAAGGAAGTGCAGGCGCTTCCCGGTAACGAAGGCATCCTCGGGGTGAACCGCGGATGCTTCGCCGCCTTCAAGGCGATCTACGACTGCAAGGTGCCGACGATCTGCGCGGTGAACGGGTTCTGCCTCGGCGGCGGGATCGGCCTCGCGGCCTCGGCGGACATCCTCATCGCATCGGACGACGCGTACTTCGGCCTCCCGGAGGTCGACCGCGGCGCGCTCGGCGGTGCGACGCACCTCAGCCGCCTCGTCCCCCAAGCCGTGATGCGGCGCGCGTTCTTCACGGGCGAGAACATCACGGCGTCCGAGCTCGCCCACTACGGATCGGTGACGCGCGTTGTTCCCCGCGAAGAACTTCGTGATACGGCGATGGAGATCGCGCGCAAGATCGCCGCGAAACATCCGAAGGTGATCCGGGCGGCGAAGGAAGCGATGAACGGCATCGACCCCGTCCCGCCGCACAACAGCTACCGCTACGAGCAGGGCTTCACCTTCGAGCTCAACCTGCAGGGAGTCGGCGACGAGCTCCGCGAAGAGTTCCTTGAGCGATAAACGCTGCTCCGCGGACGACGTCACCGCGCGGATCCGCGACGGCATGACGATCGGGATCGGCGGCTGGGGCTCGCGCCGCAAACCGATGGCGCTCGTGAAGGCGATCTGCCGGTCGGACGTGAAAGACCTCACCGTTGTGTCCTACGGGGGCCCGGACGTCGGACTCCTCTGCGCCTTCGGCAAGATCCGCAAGCTCGTCTCGGGGTTCGTGACGCTCGATTCCATCCCGCTCGAGCCGCATTTCCGGAACGCGCGCCAGAAGGGCGCCGTCGAGTTCGAAGAGCTCGACGAAGGGATGCTGCAGTGGGGCCTCTACGCCGCGGCGAACCGGCTCCCGTTCATGCCGACGCGCGCCGGCCTGCGCTCCGACGTGCTCGGGGGTCTCGAGACCGTGAAGTCGCCGTACGACGGAGAGGAGGTCGTCGCGATGCCGCCGCTCCGGCTCGATCTCGCCCTCGTCCACATGAACCGCGCCGACAAGCGCGGCAACGCGCAGTACCTCGGGCCGGATCTCTATTTCGACGATCTGTTCTGCATGGCGGCGGACGAAGCATTCGTCAGCTGCGAACGTGTCGTCGACAGCTTCGACGAAGGCTCGTTCCATACGTTGCGGATCTCGCGCCTGTATACGACGGGCGTCGTCGAGGCGCCGCGCGGCGCGCACTTCACGAGCTGCGTCCCCGATTACGACCGCGACGAGGAATGCCAGACCAACTACGCGAAAGCCGCGGCCGATCCCGACGCATGGAAAGCATTCGCCGATGCCTACGTCACGAGCTGATCACTGCGTCGTCGCGTGCAAGGACGCCCTTGCGGGTTCGGGCGAGATCCTCGTGTCGCCGTTCGGGATCGTCCCGCCGATAGCCGCGCGGCTGGCGAGAGCTTCGTCCGAACCGGACATCGTCCTGACCGACGGGGAAGCGCGCGCCATCGACGGCGACGGCAACGTCGAGTCGTGGCTCCCGTTCCGCTTCATCTTCGATCTGCTGTCGTCGGGGAAGCGGCACGTGTTCATGATGCCCGTGCAGATCGACCGCTTCGGGAACATGAATCTTTCCGCGATCGGCCCCCACGACCACCCCAAGGTGCAGATGATCGGTTCGCGCGGTGCGCCGGGGAACACGATCTCGCACAAGACGAGCTACTGGGTTCCGCGTCACACCGCGCGCGCCTTCGTCGAACAGGTCGACTTCGTCTCGGGACTCGGCGTCGATCGCGGGGGACTCGTCCATCACGTCATCACGAATCTCGGCGTGTTCGACTTCGACGGCGGGACCATGCGTGTGAGGTCGCTTCATCCCGGCGTCACGATGGACGAGGTGCGCGAGAACACCGGCTTCGCGATCGACGGGGACGAAACACCCACGCGGGAACCGACCGACGACGAACGAGAGCTCATCGCGAAGCTCGATCCGAATGATGCGCGCAACAGGGAAGTCTCGTGACGCTGCATACACCGCTCTGCGATCTGCTCGGCGTCCGGTATCCGATCGTCCAGACCGGGATGGGTTGGGTGGCCGGTCCGCGTCTGGCTGCCGCGACGTCGAACGCCGGCGGGCTCGGCATCCTCGCCGCCGCGACGATGACACTCGACGAACTGAACGACGCGATCATCGATGTGAAGTCAAGAACGCAACAGCCGTTCGGCGTGAACCTCCGCACCGATGCGCCCGACGTCACCGACCGGGTCGAGCTCATGATCGAGCAGCGCGTGAAGGTTGCGTCGTTCGCGATGGCGCCGCGCGCGGATCTCGTCGAGCGTCTGAAGGCGGGCGGCCTCGTCGTCATCCCGTCGATAGGCGCGAAGCGTCATGCCGAGAAGGTCGCCGAGATGGGCGTCGATGCCGTGCTCGTCCAGGGGGGCGAAGGCGGCGGTCACACCGGCTCCGTCCCGACGACGCTGCTGCTTCCTCAGGTCGTCGACGCGGTCGATATCCCGGTGATCGCCGCCGGTGGTTTCTTCGACGGACGCGGCCTCGTCGCCGCGCTTGCCTACGGCGCGCAGGGGATCGCGATGGGCACGCGGTTCCTCCTGACGAAAGAGAGCACCGTCCCGGACGGCGTGAAGGACTTCTATCTCGGCAAGACCGTCAACGACACCCTCGTCACGACGAAGGTCGACGGCTTCCCGCACCGCGTGTTGCGCACGGAATTCGTGGACGAACTCCAGCAAGCCGGACGGATCTCCACGATGCTCCGCGCGCTCCGGAACGCGGTCGCGTACAAGCGCTACGCGAACGCGAAACTCACGGACATGCTGCGCGAAGGTCTCGCGATGCGGAAGGCGTACGACCTTTCGTTCGGCCAGATGCTCATGGCCGCGAACACGCCGATGTTCCTGCGTGCGGCGATGGTCGAAGGCTCCCTCAGTTTCGGTGTGTTCGCCTCCGGGCAAGTCGTCGGGATGATCGACGACCTACCGGCCGTCTCCGACGTCATCGAGCGCATCGTCAAGGAGGCCGAGGCGACGCTCGGCAAGCTGAACGTATGACGATCGCCGGTGTCGCGATCGCCGGTGCCCTGGGCGCGCTCGCGCGTTACGGGCTCGGCGGCTGGCTGACGGCGCGCCTTCCCGGGGCGTTTCCGTGGGAAACGTTCATCATCAACATCTCGGGAAGCTTCATCATCGGTCTGCTGTTCGTGATCTTCACCGAGAAACTGATGCCGCACCCGGCGCTGCGTGCGTCCCTCATGGTCGGCTTCGTCGGCGCGTACACGACGTTCTCGACGTTCTCACTCGAGACGTTCCGTCTCATCGAGGACCGTGCGATCGGCCTCGCCGCCGCGAACGTGGTTGGGAGCGTGGTCGCGGGCTTGCTCGCCGTCTGGCTCGGCGTCGTCGTAGCGAGGGTCATATGACGACTGCGAAGCGTCGAGCGCGGAGCAAGCGAACACGATGAAACTGGAAGGGCAGGGCAAGCTGCTCCGCATCTTCATCGGCGAGTCGGATCATTGGCACGGCAAGCCGCTCTACGCCGCGATCGTCGAGCGCCTGCGGGAGCAGGGCCTCGCCGGCGCGACGGTCATCCGAGGGATCGAAGGCTTCGGCGCCAAGAGCCACCTCCACACCTCGCGCCTCCTGCGCCTCTCCGAGGACCTTCCGCTCGTGATCGAGGTCGTGGACCTCGAGGAGCGGATCAGGTCCGTCCTCCCGATGCTCGACGAGATGGTCACCGAGGGGATGGTGACCCTCGAGACGGTGGAGGTCATCGCCTACCGGGCCCCCGAGGACGAACCACCTCACGAATAGGTATTCCTGCACAGACGCCGCGCCCCTGCGCGCCTACGCTGCGATGGGATGGACGGCTCGACTCGCACGTTCGACGAAGCTCCTCCGATCGACTTCATCCGCCGCGAGCCGTTCATGCCGTGGTGGTACCGGCGCCGGAGCTACCTGAAGGCCGCGGCGGCCGCCGTCATCCTTCTCATGTTCTCGAGTGGTGGCTACGTCTTCGCGGAGCGCAACGCGACGACGACCGTTTCGCTGACCGACGCCGTCGGGCAGTTCCGCACCGCAGCGAAGAAGAACGTCCAAGAAGCCGCGCCGGCTACGGAGCCGAAGAAGGTGGATGGTCCTGTCGGGCAGGGCGTGTCCGGGAGCCGCGCGCCGGCGCAAGCAGCGTCGCCGGTGACGCGGCAACCTACGCACGCGGTCGCGGCGCCGCCGGCTCCGTACCTGCTGCCGCCCGAGGGTGTCTACACCTACCGCACGACCGGTGGCGAGCAGATCTCCGTCGCCGGCGCGCACCACGACTACCCGCCCGAGACGACGGCGACGCTGACGCATACCGGCGGCTGCCACTGGCGGATGGAGAACGACGTCATCAAGGAACACGAAGACCTGCGCACGTTCTGCAGCAGCACGAACGACCTCTACCAGAACGAGCAAGGCCGCTGGATCACGTTCTACGGCAAGCGCGAAGGTGAGGACATCACCTTCCGGCCGCCGCAACTCGTCAACGCCGTCACGGAGAAGCCCGGTGCGAAAGCTTCGTCGAGCGGCACCGATCCGCAAGGCGACTCCGTCAAGGTCGACCGGACGTACCTCGGCCGCGTCGCGATCACCATCGGTTCGACCGCTGTGCAAGCGCTGCGTGTGCACCTCACCGGAACGTCGTCCGGGCAGTCGCAAGGCACGTTCGTCGACGATCTCTGGCTGGATCCGGCGACCGGTTTGACCCTTCGGTGGGAACGTTCCGTGGACTCCACCGCCGATTCGTTCGGGGCGCGCGTGCGCTACACCGAGAGGGCGACCTTCCAGCTCGAATCGCTCGTCCCGCAGACATGACCGTCGCCGTCACGGGAGCGACGGGCCATCTCGGTGCGAATCTGATCCGTCAGCTCCTCGATGACGGACGATCCGTCCGCGCGCTGACCGTTGAACCTGTGGATCGACCGATCGCGGCGTTGGACGGTCTCGAGATCGAGCGCGTGTGCGCCGACGTTCGCGACCCCGACGCGATGATGGCGGCGTTCCGGGGCGTCGAGACGGTATTCCATCTCGCCGCGCGGATCTCCGTGGTGCGGTGGGACGCCGCTGATGTGTGGGCGACGAACGTCGACGGGACGCAGAACGTGGTCGATGCGTGCATCGCGAACGGGGTGAAGCGTCTCGTCCACGTGAGTTCGTTCCACGCGATCAAGCCGGAGGCGAACAAGGCGACCCTCGAAGACCGCCCGTCCTCCTACGACGAGTCGTTGGCGGCGTACCCGCGTTCGAAGGCCTTCGCGGAAGCGATCGTTCGCGACGCCGCCCTGCGAGGTTTGCACGCGGTGATCGTGAATCCGACGGCGATGATCGGTCCGTGGGACACCGGGTCGATGTTCGGCAGCTTGATGCGCGACCTTTGGCGCGGACGGATCCCCGCCCTCGTCGACGGCGGTGTGAACCTGGTCGACGTTCGGGACGTAGCCACGTCGATGCGAGCAGCGGAGCGTCTCGGCCGGCGCGGTGAGCGTTATATCCTCGCCGGACACTGGCTCTCGATGCGTGAGCTCGCCGAGATCGCGTGCCCCTTCGCCCGGCGCCGCGTCCCGAAGCTCGTCGTACCGATGAGGTTGGCGCGTGCGATGGCGCCGGTCGCGACGCGATTCGCGCGCCTGACGAAGCGGTTGCCGCGATTGACCGAGCAGGCGCTTCTCGCGTTGTCGGATCACCGGGTCGTCATCGGGGGCCGGGCGATGGAAGAGCTCGGGCATCGTCCCCGGCGGATCGAAGAGACGATCGCCGACACGTACATGTGGTTCTGCAACCTCGACGCCGCCCCTCAGCCCGCGAGGGTGCGGAGCTGATCGCCGATCCCGTCGCGGTCGTCACCGACCGCGAGCAGCGCATCGATCCCCGCACCTAAGGCGCGCAGGAGCTCGCCCGGCTCCAGGGAGCGCGCGAGCGTCGGGCCGAAGTTCGCGAGCACGTCCGACGGAAGCTCATCGGCTCCGCGTAATTCGCGTGGTTCGACGCCGTGACGGATCGCCGCGATCTTGAAGGTCTCCTCACGCAGCCCGCGCAGCCAATGCTCGGCCTGCCACAACCGCCCCCGTTCGATCGACAGCCGCGCGCGCACCGCGTGATGCGCGGCGAGGCCGAAGAAGTGACCGGCATCGAGCGACGGCAGCGGCTCCTGATCGCGCGCTTCGCCGAACAGGAGTCGGAAGCGCGGCGTGTACGGACCGAAATCCGCCGGCGGCCAGAAGGACAGGTCGACCTGGAGCGCGCCTGGGAACAGGAACACGCGGAAGATCGCCGAACGGTAGGGCAGGTCGAAGAGAAAGGAGGCACCGAGGTCGCCGCGGATGCGGTGCGTCCAATCCGTCAGCACGTCTTCTATCGAACCGTCGACCGCGAACGTCAGATCGATGTCCGACCAACGGTCGTGCGGCTCGGTCGCCCAGCCCCCGACGGCGGCCGCGCCGACGATGCGCGGGTCGTCGGTCGCCATGGCAAGGATCGCGTCGTGCGCGCGCTGCCGGCTCTCGGCGCTAAACACGTTCGTCGATGGTCTTCGTACCTTCGACGTCCGGACCGAGGTGCCAGAGCTTCGTGTAGGCACCGCCTCGTCCGATCAATTCGTCGTGCGTGCCTTGGTCGACGACGCGGCCTGCGTCGATCACCACGACCTTGTCGGCCCGTTTGGCGACGGCGAGCCGGTGCGTGATGAAGATGGTCGTGCAGCCGAGCGGGCCGATCGCGTCGAGCACTTTCTGCTCGAGCGCGAGATCGAGCGTGGACGTGGCTTCGTCCAGGATGAGGATGTCCGGTCCGGCGAGCCACGCGCGCGCGAGCGCCATCATCTGACGCTGCGCCGCGGTGAGGTTTCGTCCTTCCTCTTCGACCGTTCCGTCGTAGCCGCCGGGAACCGACAGGAGCGTCTCGTACGCGCCGACCGCTCGCGCGGCGTTCTCGACCTGCTCTCGCGTCGCATCGGTCTTCCCGTACGAGATGTTGCTCGCAACGGTGCCGCGGAAACAGAAAGCGTCCTGCGGGACGATGCCGAGGCGTTTGCGGTACGACCCGACCTCGTAGGTCGGCAAAGCGACACCGTCGATGCGGACGGATCCCTGGTTCGGGTCGTAGGTTCGTCCGACAAGTTTCGCGATCGAGCTCTTGCCTGCGCCGGTCGGTCCGACCATCGCGACGATCTGACCCGGAGCGATGTCGAACGACACGTCGTGGAGCACTTGGCGGAGCGTGCCGGGATAGGTGAACGTCACGTCGTCGAAGGCGATCTCTCCGGCGAGCGGCGGACAGGCTGTGGCTGCTGCGTCCTCCGGAGGATTGATCGGTGCGCGGAACGGCTGCCGCAGCGTGTGCAGCGAAGCCTTCGCGATCAGATAGAACCGGAACGATCGCGTCGCCCGGGGGATCGGTAGCAACGCGTAATCGATGAATTGCCGCATCACGATGAGTGTTCCGAGCGCTATGCCCTTGCCGACCAGACCGCCGGCGCGCCAGAGCACCGCCGCGCCCGCGAGGTCGATCGTGAACTGGATGAGCGCGTCGTACCCGTTCTGAACGACCTGCGCCCACCGCTGCGCGCGCCGCAACAACCGCGCGATGGCCCAGAACTCCTCCTGCGATCGCTCTTCGCCGACGTATGAGTGGATCACGTGCCGCCCCGCGAAATCTTCCTGGAGGCGCGTGATCGTTCGGCCGAGGTGGGTCCGCTGGCGGTCATACGCGCGATCCGCGACCGGGAGGAACCCGAGGGATTCCACGAGAAGGACCGGCACGAACAGGAGGCCGACGAGTGCGACCGGCGTGCTGAACACGAACATCGCGGCGAGCGTGAGCGCGAGGATCAGGATGGACGATACGAACTGGTACACCGCACCATCCGATTGATCGCCGAGAAGATCCGAGATGCGATCGAGGTCGTACACGACCCGCGATGCGACTTGACCGGGGAGTTCGCGGTCGTAGTAGTCGATGCCGAGACGCGTGAGGCGGTGGAGCGTTCGCCGGCGCAGCAGATACATGACGCTCTCTTGCGCGTCCGTACGTTTGATCCGTTGGTACCAGTTGATGCCGCCGGCGATGACAGCGGCGAGGAAGCCGATGATCGCCCATGCCTGCGCGTCTTTGAAGTTCAGTCGCTGGATGGCGTTCGTCGCCGGGTACAGGACGATGATCGGAACGAGTAGGAAGGCCGTCGCGAACAGCAGCAAGGTCGTAACGCCGCCGACGCCCCATCTGATCGGACGAAGCATCGAACGGAGTGACGGCTCTTCATCCGAGGTCTCGCAATCGGCATCTTTCACCGAAGGCGTGTCGGTGTCCTCGGGAAGCTTGCTCATGACGCGGAGCAACTCGTCGTCGAACGGTACGTCCCGATCGGCGTCGTCGGTTACCGGTGCGGCGGCCGAATCGTGCCGCGCGTCGGGCAGTGGCACGACGCCGTCCGCGACGGCGGCCGGACCTTCGCGGCGGGAGAGGCAGAGGATCGCCATATGCGGTGCGTGCGCGCGCAATCTGCGCAGGATCTCCATCTCGAGGGACGGATTCACCGCGAGGAGGGCGTCGTCCAGCACGAGGACGCGCGGTGGTATGACGATCGCGCGCGCGAGCGCGAGCCGCTGGCGCTGCCCGCCCGACAGGGTCAGGCCGCGGTCGCCGAGCTCTTCGTCGAGACCGCCGCTCAGCTCCGCGACGATCTCCTCCGCGCCGGCGGCGCGCAACGCTGCGTGTAGCGTCTCGTCGTCGACGCCGGTGCGTCCCGCACCGATCTCGAGGTTCTCGCGAACGGTCCGTCCGAACAGGAACGGCTCCTCCGTCAGGACGCGCACCTCGCGACGCACGGCAGCCGGATCGAGCAGGGAGACGTCGGCCCCATCGAGGAGCACCGTCCCGCGATCGGGCTCGAGCGCGCCGACGGCCAGCGCGGCGACCGTCGACTTCCCTGATCGGGGCCCGCCGGTGACGACGACCATGCGTCCCGGTTCGAGAGTCAGGTCGAGATCGCGTAGGACCGTGTTCTCGTCGTAGGAGAAGCCGACGCCGGTCATCTGCAATCCGGACGACGGAGCCGGAACGGGGGTTGTGCCCGTTCTCGGCGAGACGTGTGCTCCGTGCACGAACGATATGAGATCGACGATCCGTCCCGTCGCGGCCTTCGCCGCCTGCCAGGTGTTCACGAAGTCGCTCATGCTGTTCGCGAAGTCGTTGAAAACCGACGAGTAGCGCAGGAAGACGACGAACGTTCCAACGGTCATCGCCTTGCCGACGATCGACGGCGCGGCGAGGTAGAGGATCGCCGCGCCCATCGCCGCCGGGATGAGCTTGAGGACGAACTCGAAGCGCGCGAAGAATCGTGCGCGCGAGAGCGAAACACCGAATGCACCCTCCGCGACGCCGGCGAGCTTGCGTCGTTCCTCCGGCCCCCGATCGAAAGCTTTCACGACGCGTACGCCGCGGACGGTTTCGTCGATCACCGTCGTGACCTCAGCGCGGCGTTGCAGCTGAACCCAAGAGAACCCCCAGAGCGGTTTCCGCATACGGAAGATCGGCAGGAGGTTGAGCGGGATCGCCAATGCGACGACAACCGTGAGGAGGATGCTCTGCGTGCCGAGGTAGATGCCGAGCGCAAGCAGGACGAGGCCGTAGCCGATCAGGTACGGGATGAGCAGGATGAACGTCTCCATGAAGACGATGTCTGTCATCGCGCGCGTGATCATCTGCCCCGTCGCGACGGAGTCGAGCGTGCGTGGGTCGAGCGCCTGCAGACGTTCGTGCAGCCAGGCACGCAGTTCGAACTCGAGATGGAAGATGACGCGGGAGATCAGCTGATTGAGCGTGAACATCACGACCGCGTTCAACAACGCGAGCACCGCGATCTCGATGATCAGCGACTTCAGATGCTGGTGATGGCCGGCGGCCACGTCGTCGACGAAGCTCTTCAACGCACCTGCCGACAGCGGGACGATCGCCGTCTGCAGAAGGGCGACACCCATCGCGGTAGCGATCCAGCCCCACTGGCGCTTACACAGGATCCAGATGAGCTGTCGCCTGGATTCCGGTACGAAGGGAAGTATGCTGCCGCCCTTCCCTGTGGTTTGCGCCATCAACTTAAGAGTGTGACGCGCCCGGGGTTACGCCGCGAGCGGCGGGCGCAGAGCGCGGTCGAGCGCGTGGCGCACGAAGTCGCCGACCGACGAGTTCCAGAGGAAGGCCATGTGGGTCCCGTCGAACCACCTGATCTCAGGTTCGTTCCAATGCCGCCACAGCGTGAGGGCCTGCGGAGGGGGCGACATCCGGTCGCCGGTGCCCGCGAAGATGAACAGGCGGTCGGGCGTCAGACGCGGCGGGAAGGCGAGCGGCGATGTGACGCGGAGGAGCTCGCGTGTTTCGTCCGATATGAGCTGATGTTCGATCGCGCGCGGCTTGAGCCGCGCCGGGACGTGACGCAGGAACACCTCGAGGAGGTCGCACGTCGGCACGCCGGCGACGACGCCGGAAAGGGAATCGTCCAACCCGGCCACGGTCGCGCTCACGTGCGCGCCGAGCGAGATGCCGTAGAGCGCGACCGGCTGGCTCGTTGTTTCGCGGAGGTAGGCGAGGAACCGCCGGACGTCCCACACCGACTGCGTGAGGCCGAAGAGGA
>JAICYB010000062.1 GCA_025934435.1 Actinomycetes bacterium
CGAGCAGCTTGCCGAGGTCGATCGTGCCCGAACCGATCACGGACTTCCCGACCTGCGACACACCGACCTGCGCGAGCGTTTCGATGAGCTTCTCGTCGATGACGAAGTTGAATTGCGCCGGGAGCGCCGCCTGGAGGTTCGCGGGCAGCGAGTTCCGCAGGGTGGAGTACGCCTGCGAGATCGGCGCCTTGACGGCGGCCGGGAGGTTGCTGAGGTCGACGGTTACGCCGAGGGCGTAGCCGTTGCCCTTGCCGGCGAAGTTCGCGAGCGACGGCGTCGAAGCAGACGACGCAGCCGCGAGCGGCCCTGCCGTGATCCCAAGTACCAGGACCGCTGCGCCAAGAGTGCGCAAGGTCCTACCCCACCTACGTCCAACCATCGATTCGCCCCTTTCGGCTGTTTGGGCTTCGTCCACCTACTAACGAGCCGGTCCGCCCCGGGGTAACGGCGGGGGTAACGGGGATATCTCGTCGGTCCTTTCACCTGGTCGGGAGGGTGGCGTAAGATGGGTTCCCTCCTCACTACGGGACGCGAGATGGTGCTCGAAGGCGCTTTCCAATACCTCGGCCGTGACATGGCTGTTGACCTCGGCACGGCGAACACGCTCGTCTACGTCCGGGGCAAGGGCGTCGTCCTGAACGAGCCCTCGGTCGTGGCCATCAACCAGAACAACAGCCAGATCCTCGCCGTCGGCAACGAGGCGAAGCGGATGATCGGACGGACCCCGGGGCACATCAAGGCCGTCCGCCCCCTGAAGGACGGCGTCATCGCCGACTTCGATGTGACCGAGAAGATGATCAGGTACTTCATCCACCGCGTGCATCGGCGCCGGTGGGCGAAGCCGCGGATCGTGATCTGCGTTCCGTCCGGCATCACAGGGGTCGAGCAGCGCGCGGTCGAAGAGGCCGGCTACCAGGCCGGAGCGCGCCGCGTGCACATCATCGAGGAGCCGATGGCGGCCGCGATCGGCGCCGGACTTCCGATCCACGAACCGACCGGGAACATGGTCGTCGACATCGGTGGTGGGACGACCGAGGTCGCCGTCATCTCCCTCGGCGGCATCGTCACCTCGATGTCGATCCGCACGGCCGGCGACGAGCTGGACGAAGCGATCATCAACTACATGAAGAAGGAGTACTCGCTGATGCTCGGCGAGCGCACCGCGGAAGAGATCAAGTTCGCGATCGGCTCCGCGTTCCCGCTTCCCGGCGAACCACAAGCAGAGATCCGCGGACGCGATCTCGTGTCCGGTCTTCCGAAGACGATCATCATCTCGGCCGAAGAAGCGCGCCGCGCGATCGAAGAACCGATCGCGCAGGTCGTCGATTCGGTGAAGAACACGCTCGATCGCACGCCGCCCGAGCTCGCCGCCGACATCATGGACCGCGGTCTCGTCCTCACCGGCGGTGGCGCGCTGATCCGTGGTCTCGACGAACGGTTGAAACACGAAACCGGCATGCCCGTACACATCGCGGAATCGCCGCTCCATTCGGTCGTGCTCGGTGCCGGACGCTGCCTCGAAGAGATCGATTCGCTGCGCAACGTGTTGATCACGTCGTCGCGGCCGTAGCCGGCCGTGTGGCGTCGCACCGCACGGGATCGCGTCTTCATCGCGTTCCTCATCCTGTCGACGATCACCGTTCTGACCCTCGACTTCCGCACGGGCGTCCTGAACGGCGTGTCGAGCGAGACGCAATCCGCGTTCGCGTTCCTGCAGTCGGGCGTACGGGGGTTCGTCCGGCCCTTCCAGTCGGTCCTCGACTCGATCGGGGACCTGGGTTCCCTGCGGCGAGAGAACGCGAAGCTCCGTGCCGACAATCTGAACCTCCAGCACGAGCTCGAGGTCTATCCGGACGTCGCGCGTGAGAACCAGCGCCTCACGACGCTCCTCCAGCTGCAGGACGCCGCCGGCATCCGCGCCGTCCAGGCCCGGGTGATCGGCGCTTCGATCTCGGCTCTCGAGCAATCCGTGACGATCGACAAGGGACGAAACGCCGGGATCGTCCCGGATAAGGCCGTCCTCGCGCCCGAAGGCCTCGCCGGGCACATCTCCTGGGCGGGCGCGAGCAGCGCGCAGGTGACGTTCCTGACGGACCTCGACTCTGCCGTCGGCGTCCGGGTCGGCAACTCTGGTGAGACGGGGCTCGTGCGGGGCAACGGCCCCCGCAGCGACCTGCTCCTCGAGCTCGTGTCCCGTCCGGCGCTCGACCAGGGGGCCGTGAAACAGGGCGACATGGTCGTGACCTCGGGTTACCAGGGCGGGATCTATCCGGCCGGCCTACCCGTCGGGCGGGTCGAGAAGGTCGAGCTCGCCCCGCGAGGGACGAACTACACGATCCTCGTCCGGCCCTTCGTGAGGTTCTCGCAGCTCGACATCCTGTCGGTCGTGATCTCCACGGCGCCCGTCCTCGAGGCTCCGCCGTCGCCCACTCCGGGGGCCGGGCCCTGAGGGGGTCGAGCGGATGAGGCGGGCCGTCCTGTTCGCGTCGGCGGTCGTCATCGCTCTCCTGATCTCGAGCGAGCTGTCCCTCAGCTTGCCGCTGTTTGGGATCGGCCCCGACCTGGTCATCCTGGTCGTCACGGCCTTCGCGATCGGTGAACGCCCTCGTCAGGCTGCCATGGCCGGCTTCGCCGCCGGCCTGCTCCGCGACATGCTGCTCGCGACGCCGGCCGGCCTCTCGGCTTTCGCCTATGCGGTGGTCGCGTACGTCGTCGCGATGCTCGGTGTCCCGCGCGGTGTCGGGCCGGTGGTCGGAACCTTCGCCGGGTCGACGTTCGTTTCCCAACTGATCTTCGGACTCGGGGCTATCATGCTCGGCCAGGAGATCAATGCGGCTCCTCTGCCGCGCATGCTCATCATGACGACCGCCTACAACGCGCTCATGTCGCCGCTGTTGATGCCGATGCTGCGGCGTATCGTCCGAGCCGAGACCTCCCCGATCGGGAGCATGGATTGAGCCCGAACATCTCGGCGACGCGCATCGCGATCATCAATCTGCTGATCCTGTCGTTGCTCGCGACGCTCGTCGGTCGTCTCTGGTTCCTTCAGGTGCTCTCCGGGAGCGAAGCGCAGAAGCTCGCGGAGCGGACGTCCGTGCGCACCGTGTACGAACAGGCGCCGCGTGGATTCATCTTCGATCGAGATGGACGAACCCTCGCGCAGAACCGCACCGCGCTCACCGTCGCACTCGACGTGTCGCAGGTGCCGAACAGCCGGAAGGACGAGGTGATCGGCAACCTCGCCCGCGTCCTCTCGATGAAACAGGACGAGGTGCGCAACATCTTCGACGACAAGCGACTCGCGACGAACGCGCCTCGTCCCATCGCACTCGACGTCGACAAGAACGTCGTGATCTACCTCGAAGAGCATGCGGATCAATTCCCGGGTGTGACGGATGTCGAGATCCCGGTCCGCGAATATCCGATGCACACGCTGGCGTCGCACGTGATCGGGCATATCGGCGAGATCGACGCGGAGCAGCTGAAGAAGTGCGAGGACGCGAGCAATCATGCGAACGAGACGGGCTCCGTCCGCATCTGCCGTCCGGGCGATCTCGTCGGCAAGCTCGGCGTCGAGAAGTTGTACGACGACTGGATCGCCGGGAAACCCGGCATCAAGCAAACCGTCGTCAACGTGAACGGCGATCCCGTCGGCACACCGACGGAAGATCCGCCGCAGCGCGGATGGGACGCGATCCTCACGCTCGACGCGGGTGTGCAAACCGCCGCGGAGACCGCCCTGCAGGACGGCATCAACTTCGCGCGTACGCAGACCGACCGCGATACGGGGAAGAAGTTCAACGCGCCGGCCGGAGCCGTCGTCGCTATCGATCCGACGACCGGCGACATCCTCGCGCTCGCTTCCAATCCGAACTTCGATCCGAACTGGCTCGTGGGGTCGGCGCCACCGGGCGCGCTGGCCGCGCTCAACTCGCCGAAGGCGAATATGCCGTTCTTCAACCGTGCGATCTCGGAAGCGGTGCCGCCCGGTTCGACGTTCAAGCCGATCACGGCGACGGCGTCGTGGGACAAGGATCCGAACCTCGCGACGAGGTCGTTCGATTGCCCGCCGTCCATCAAGATCGGCGACCGCGTCTTCAAGGACTGGCAGCCCGGCGGGCAAGGCACGCTCGATCTCGCGACCTCGCTCGCACAGTCGTGCGACATCACCTTCTACAACCTCGGCGTCGAGCTCAATAACAAGAGCTACCAGTCGGGCGAGCACCTGCAGCAGGTTGCGAGGTCGTTCGGATTCGGACGCCCCACCGACGTCGACCTGCTCGGTGAAGCCGCCGGTCAGGTGCCGGACGCCGAATGGAAATGGAATCACTTCAGCGAATCGCAGACCTTCGACCGGCGGTGGTTCGACGGTGACGCCGCCAACCTCGCGGTCGGCCAGGGCTTCCTCGAAGCGACCCCGCTGCAGCTCGCGACGGCCTACGGTGCGATCGCGAACGGTGGGACGTTGATGCGCCCCCACGTGCTCGAGTGCCTCGCGCAGCTGAACGTTTCGCAAGCGACGAACGTGCAACAAGCGTGCAAGAACGGACGAACCCCGAAGACGGCACGCGAGAAAGCCCTCGGGAGAGTCAACGCGCAGCCCGCGGCCTTGCAATACATCCTCAACGCGATGTCCGGCACCGTGCGCGGCAGCGGTACCGCGGCCGATGCGTTCGCCGGGTTCCCGCTCGACCAGATCTTCGTCGCCGGCAAGTCGGGAACAGCGCAGAACCCGCCGCGTCAAGACTCGTCGTGGTTCGGTGCGATCGCGAAGAATGGAGATAAGCAGATCGTCGTCGTGGCGATGGTGGAGGAAGCAGGATTCGGCGCGCAGATCGCCGCGCCGATCGTACGACGCGTGCTCGAGCAGTACTACGGCGTTACGTCGACAGGGTTCCACGCCGGCGCGGCGATCAAGGGGTAGGGATGTCACTCGGTCAATCGCTTGGGGTTCGTCCGCAGCTGCGGATGCGCGGCATGTTCACGCGTGAGCTCGACCTTGTCACGCTCGGAGCGACGGCGGGGCTCGTAGTCATCGGGCTGCTCGCGATATTCACGTCGACCGTCGACCCCGAACAAGGGACGCTCCTCAAGGCGACGAGCGCGCTGTTCAACCGTCAGCTCGTCTTCCTCGTCCTCGCCGCGGCCGTTCTCGTGATCACGCTGTTCTTCGATTACCGGCATTTCAAGGTGTACGCGACGATCATGTACATCGCGACGGTCGTCTTATTGTTCGTCGTGCTGACGCCGATCGGTTCGTCCGCCCAGGGGTCGCAGCGGTGGATCTCGCTCGGCGTGTTCAAGCTGCAGCCGGCGGAGTTCGCGAAGCCTGTTCTCGTCGCGATGCTCGCCGCGTATATCGCCGATAAGCGCGGCTACCTCGGCATGCGGGAAGTGATCGGCTGCGGGCTCCTGACGGCGCCGCTCGCGTTCGCCGTGTTCATCCAGCCGGACTTCGGGACGATGCTCGTCCTGCTCTGGATCCTTCTGACGATGCTGATCATCGGCGGAGCGGACTGGAAGATCATGGCGACGCTCGTTGTCGTCGGCGTCGTCGGCGTCGTCGGTCTGTTCCAGACGCCGCTCGTCCACGGGTACCAACAGAAGCGGTTCGAGGCGTTCTTGCAACCCTCGAAGGATCCCTTCGAGGAGGGCTACAACTACCAGACGACCCGGACGGCCGTCGGCAACGGCGGACTGCTCGGGAAGGGTCTGTTCTCCCGGAAGGACCCGGTGAACCTGACGGCGGGGGACTACGTCCGCAACCAGCCGACCGACTTCGTGTTCACAGCGGTCGCCGAGGAGATGGGGTTCTTCGGCGGCCTCACGCTGCTGATCTTGTACGCCATCGTGTTCGTTCGAGGGATGAGGGCCGCCGCGATGGCCCGTGATGCCTTCGGCTCTCTGCTGGCGACGGGCCTTGTCTCCTATCTCGCATTCCAGGTGTTCGTGAACATCGGGATGACCGTCGGCCTCGTGCCGATCACGGGGATCCCGTTGCCCTTCATCTCCTACGGGGGGTCGTCCCTCGTCGTGTCGATGATGTGTATCGGGCTGCTCCTGTCCGTGCGTATGAGACGGTTCGCGCGGGCGCTGCCCTAGTACACTCGGTACAGATTTCGAACCAGATCGACGGGGCCCCGGCGAAGATCACCACGTAGCGGGCACCGAAGTTTCCGCGCCGCCGAGCGGCGCGACGTGAGGAGTTTGTTTGTCGCAACGTAAGCCACGGGGGCGGAGGCGCCCCGGACGGCGGCCGCGCGCGCGCCGTCAGGTCAACCGCGGCGACGTCGAGCGCGTCATGCTCGTCGCCGGTTCCGCGGACGCCGCGCAGGTCGCGATCGTCGAGGACGGAACACTCGTCGAAACCTACGTCGCGCGTGAGAGGAAGCGTTCGCTCGTCGGCAACATCTATCTCGGCAAGGTCCAGAACGTGCTGCGCGGGATGGAGGCCGCCTTCGTCGACATCGGCGAGCCTCGCAACGCCGTGCTCTACATCGGCGAAGTCGTGACGGTCACCGACGAAGACGTCGAGGGCGAAGGAGGCACGGACCGTCGCATCGACGAGGTTCTGCAGACGGGGCAATCCGTGCTCGTCCAGGTGACGAAGGATCCGATGGGCGCGAAGGGAGCGCGACTCACGACCGAGGTGTCCCTTGCCGGCCGGTTCGTGGTGCTCGTGCCGCGCGGATCGGGTTACGGGATCTCGCGACGGCTGGACGACGAAGAACGTCAACGACTCCGGGAGATCGCGAAGCGGATCCGTCCCGAAGGCTACGGCCTGATCGTTAGGACCGCAGCCGAAGGGATCGAAGAAGACGAGCTCGCGCGCGACCTCGTTCGTCTGACACGGCTCTGGGAGGAGATCGACTCGCGCGCGACGAAGGCGTCACCTCCGCAGGAGATCTACGTCGAGCCGGATCTCGTCATCCGGGTCGTCCGCGACCTCTTCAGCAAGGACTACGAGCGTCTCGTCATCGAGGACCGCGAGACCTACGAGCGCGTGACGTCCTACCTGCAAGCCGTCGCGCCCGAACTCGTCGAGCGGGTAACGCTCCACCAAGGGGGGGAGTCGCTGTTCGCGACGGAGAACGTCCTCGACCAGCTGCGGAAGGCCCTCGAGCGCAAGGTGTGGCTGCCGTCGGGCGGCTACCTCGTGATCGACCGCGCGGAGGCGCTGACCGTCATCGACGTCAACACCGGACGTTTCGTCGGCAAGACGTCGCTCGAAGACACCGTCGTGCGGACGAACCTCGAAGCGGCGGCGGAAGTCGTCCGTCAGCTCCGCCTACGGGACATCGGCGGGATCATCATCATCGACTTCATCGACATGCTCCTGGCGCGCAACCGCGAGCAGGTCCTTCGCGCCTTCCGTGACGAGCTCCTCAAGGACCGGACCAAGACGCAGGTCATCGGGATCTCTCCGCTCGGGCTCTGCGAGATGACGAGGAAGAACGTGGCCGAGGGCCTCCTCGAGGCGCTGTCGACGCCGTGCCCGACGTGTGCCGGGCGCGGGGTCGTGATCCAGGTCGCGGAGGGCCACGTCCATCTGCCCCCGAGCGAAGCCGAAGGGACGGATCGAGCGGCCTCGGGTCCTTCGAGGTAGACTCATCGTTCCCATGTATGCGGTCATCCGAGCAGGCGCGCGCCAATACAAGGTCGCCTCAGGCGACGTCATCGACGTCGACCGGATCAAGGCGTCCGAGGGCGACGAGCTGTCCTTCCCGGCGCTCATGGTCGTCGACGGCGACTCGGTCAAGGCCACGCCGACCGATCTCGGCGACGCCACGGTGACGGCGAAGGTCGTCGGTCACCTGCGCGGCAAGAAGATCCGCGTCTTCTTCTACGGCCACAAGGCCGGCTGGAAGCGCACGCGCGGACACCGCTCCGAGCTGACCAAGATCGAGATCACAGGGATAGGCGCCTAATGGCTCACAAGAAGGGTGGCGGTTCGTCCCGCAACGGGCGCGATTCGAACGCGCAGTACCTCGGCGTGAAGGCGTTCGGGGGCGAGGCGGTGAAGCCGGGCGCGATCATCATCAGGCAGCGGGGGACGAAGATCCACCCGGGGCCGTTCGTCGGCCGCGGCGGGGACGACACGCTCTTCGCCAAAGCCGAGGGCGCCGTGCGGTTCTACAAGTCACGTGGACGTACCTACGTGACGATCGATTCCTAAGCGCGCCGCGTACCTTTAGTCCGATGTCCTTCGTAGACGAAGTCCGTCTTCGCGTGCGTGCCGGCGACGGCGGTGCCGGCGGTCTGTCCTTCCTTCGGACGAAGCTCCAGCCGAAGGGCGGGCCCAACGGGGGAGATGGCGGCCGCGGCGGTTCGGTCATCGCCGTCGCGGACCCGGGTCTCGGGAGCCTCGCGCCCTACGTTCGGAAGAGCCTCGTCCGCGCGGACGGCGGTCAGCCCGGCGGGCCCCACAACCGCAACGGCGCGGACGGAGTCGACGTGCTGGTCCCCGTGCCGGTCGGGACGGTCGTGCGGAGCGACGGCGAAGTGCTCGCCGATCTCGCGCGACCGGACTCGCGCTACGTGATCGCCGAAGGCGGCCGAGGCGGACGGGGCAACGCCGCCCTGAAGTCGTCGCGCGACCGGCTTCCGAATTACTCGGAGCCGGGTGAGCCCGGTCACGAGCTCTTCGTCACCTTCGAGCTGCACCTCGTCGCCGACGTCGGCCTGCTCGGACCGCCGAACGCCGGCAAGTCCACGCTGCTCGGCGCCGTCTCGCGTGCGACGCCGAAGATCGGCGCGTACCCGTTCACGACCATCGACCCGAACCTCGGGATCGTCGATGTCGACGACGACACCCGGCTCACCGTCGCGGATCTTCCAGGCTTGATCGAAGGCGCGTCCGAGGGACGCGGCCTCGGTCTCCGTTTCCTACGTCACGCGCAGCGATGTTCGTTGCTCGCGCTCGTCGTCGATGTCGCGAGCGACGACCCGGTCGGCGACCTCGAAAGCGTGTACCGCGAGGTCGCCTCGTTCGATGCCGCGCTCGCCGAGCGGGCCCGCGTCGTCATCGCGAACAAGATCGACATCGGCGGTGATCGCTCGCGGATCGAATCATGGGCGCACTCGCATGCGGCCGACGTCGTGGCGATCTCCGCTGCGGAAGGCGTGAACCTCGATGACCTCCGGCGCGTGCTCGGGCCCGCCGTCGCGCGAGCGAAAGCGGAGCTCGGCGAGCCGCAGTCGTTCGCCGTGTACCGGCCGGCCGTGGAGGATCGCATCATCGTCCACCGCGAGGACGGCGGGTTCCGCGTGCGAAGTGAACGCATCGAACGTGCCGTCGCGCAAACGCCGATCAACAACGTCCGCGCCGTGCGGCGGCTGCAACGCCGGCTGAAGACGATGGGCGTCGAGAAAGCGCTGCGCCGGGAAGGCGCGAACGAAGGTGACGAGGTGCGTATCGGCGATGTCGCGTTCGAATGGATACCGGATGCGTGAGTCGCTCCGGAATGCGAGGCGCATCGTCGTCAAGGTCGGCTCGACGACGCTGACGCGCTCGAGCGGACGGCTCGACCCGTCGCGCGTCGAGAGGCTCGTCGGCGAGTTCTGCGATCTGCTCGACGAAGGCAAACAGATCGTGTGTGTTTCGTCCGGCGCGATCGCCGCGGGACTCGGGCCTCTGAAACTCAGTCGCCGTCCGAAGGACATGCCGACGCTGCAGGCCGCGGCTGCCGTCGGCCAGTCGCATCTGATGGACGCCTATGCGTCCGCCTTCGAAGCGCGCGGTCGCGTCTGCGGGCAGGTGCTCGTGACTCGTGCAGACTTCGTCCATCGCGGACAGTACGTCAACGCGCTCAACACGTTCCGTCGTTTGATCGCGCTGGGCGCCGTCCCCGTCGTGAACGAGAACGACACGGTCGCGATCGACGAGATCCGTTTCGGCGAGAACGATCTGATCGCGGCACTTGTGGCGAATCTCGTTCGCGCGGATCTGCTCGTCCTGCTGTCGGACGTCGAGGGGCTCCACGATCGCGCCGGTGTCGTCGCTGAGGTCGAGCGCATCACGCCCGACGTGATGAAGCTCGCCGGTGGTTCGTCCTCGGCGTTCGGTTCCGGCGGCATGCGGTCGAAACTCGATGCCGCGCGCATCGCAACGGCCTCGGGAGTGCCCGTCGTCATGGCGAAGTTCGGGGCGCGTTCGCTGACGAAGGTGCTCGAAGGGAGGCCGGTCGGCACGCTGTTCCACCCCGCGCCGGGCAAGCTGACGTCGCGCAAGGCGTGGATCGCGTACGCGGCGAGTCCGAAGGGACGCGTCCTCGTCGACGACGGTGCGAAGGCTGCGATCACGGAGCGCAACCGCTCGCTGCTCGCCGCCGGAGTTCGAGGCGTCGAGGGAACGTTCGTGCCCGGCGACACGATCGACGTGGTGGACGTGAGCGGCGTCGCCGTCGCTCGTGGGCTCGTCGGGTTCTCGTCCGAGGAGCTCGGAAAGATCGCCGGCCTCGACTCGGCAGCGGTCAAGCGGCTCGGGATCGGCGCGCGCGAAGTGGTCCATCGCGACGAACTCGTCGTCCTGTAGGCCGAGGGCGCTCCGCCGCGTGCTACAGGCCAACTCGCTCGGGCGCCAAAGCCGTCCGAACTCGTCGTCCTGTAGTCTTTCCGAACCCTATGAACGCCCCCACGCAGTTCTCGTCGGTCAAAGAGGTCCTCGCAAGGCTCCGCGAGACCAACTACATCGCCGACACGCGCGTGGCGACGGCCGTCTACATCGCTGATCGTCTCGGAAAGCCGCTGCTCATGGAGGGCCCCGCGGGCGTCGGCAAGACCGAACTCGCGAAGTGCGTAGCGGCATCGACGGGGACGGAGCTCGTCCGGCTGCAGTGCTACGAAGGCTTGGACGAAGCGCGAGCGCTGTACGAGTGGAACTACCGGAAGCAGCTCCTTCGTATCCAGGCCGACGAAGGTCGCGAGCACCACTGGGAGGAGATCGAGGACTCGATCTTCGCCGAGCCGTTCCTGCTCGAACGACCGCTCCTGAAGGCCATCCGTTCGCCGAAGCCGGTCACCCTCCTGATCGACGAGATCGACCGCACGGAGTTCGAATTCGAAGCGTTCCTGCTCGAGCTCCTGTCCGAATTCCAGGTGACGATCCCCGAGCTCGGAACCATCGCCGCCCGCACGCAGCCGATCGTCTTCCTGACGTCGAACGCGACGCGCGAATTGTCCGAAGCCCTCAAGCGCCGCTGCATGTACCTCTTCCTCGACTATCCGGAGGCCGAGCGCGAGCGCGACATCATCCTCACGCGGGTGCCGGAGCTTCCCGAAGCGCTCGCCGAGCAACTCGTCCGGCTCATCCGTTCGATCCGTCAGCTCGAGCTGAAGAAGCGTCCCTCGATCTCGGAGTCGATCGACTGGGCGCGTACGCTCGTCGAGCTTGGGGTCGAGACGATCGACGAGAACGTCACGCAAGAGACCCTGAACGTCGTGCTCAAGTACCGGCAAGACCTCGAGCGCGTGTCGCAGCAACTGAAACTGCCACCGAGCCCGCACCACAACTGATCCGATGCTGGAACGACTCCAGTCGTTCGGACAGAAGCTGCGCGAAGCGGGCGTCCCCGTCAGCAACCACGAGATGCTCGTCGCGTCGCAGACGCTGCAACACCTCGATTGGACGGACCGCGAGCAGTTCAAGTGGGGCCTCGCGTCGGCGATGTGCCGTTCCCCGGGCCACCTCGAAGTCTTCTCGACGCTGTTCGACCTCTTCTTTGCGCCGGAAGGCCTCGAGCTCGATCTCGACACGGCGCCGCCGGACCTTTCCGAGCTCGACGAGGTCGAGCTCATCGAGCAGATCATCAAGGCGCTCAGGGAAGGCCGCGACGGTGAGCTCCGCCGTCTCGCTCGCGCGGTGCTCGACACGCTGTCGAAGGAAGCGTCGGGCGGGTTCCTGCTCTACCGCGCGCTGCGAACGCTCGACATGGATCGCCTGCTGCAGCGCCTCGCCGAGCGCGAAGGTGTCGACGAGTTCGAGCAGAACATCTGGAAGATGGAAGTGCAGTCGCGTCTCGAACGTTTGCGGAGGATCCTCGAGCAAGAGGTCCGCAAGCGGATGGTGGAGGAGCGGGGAGCCGAGGACGTCGCCGACCGGATCCTCCGCGTCCCGCTCGAAGAGCGCGACTTCGCGACGATCACCTCGGATGAGGTCGCCGACGTTCGCCGGTCCGTCGTCTCGCTCGCGCGACGTCTCGCGACGCGGCTCGCGAAGTTGCGCAAGCGGGGCGCACGCGGACGTCTCGATATGCGCAAGACGCTGCGCAAGTCGCTTTCGGCCGGCGGCGCCCTGACCGATCCGCAATTCAAGGTGAAGTCTCGCTCCCGGCCGGACATCATCTTGCTGTGCGACGTGTCCGGCTCGGTCGCAGCGTTCACGCGTTTCACGCTGCTGCTCGTCGCGTGCTTGCAGGTGCAATTCCCTCGTATCCGGTCGTTCCTGTTCATCGACACGACGGACGAAGTCACCGACACGCTGAAGTCGACGGACCCCGCCGACGCGATCCCCAAAGCGCTGCAGATCGCGAACGTCATCTGGCTCGACGGACACTCCGACTACGGTCACTCGTTCAAGAACTTCCACGAGAACTACATCGAGGCCGTGACCGACCGCGCGCACGTGATCATCCTGGGCGACGCGCGCTCGAACTACCGCAACCCGGAAGCGTGGGTGTTGAAAGATGTTCGCGAGCGCGCGAAACGCGTGTGGTGGCTGAACCCGGAAGCTCCGCAGCACTGGGACACCGGAGACTCGGTGATGAGTGCCTACGCGGAGCACTGCGACGCCGTGCACGAATGCCGCAACCTGAAGCAATTGGCATCGTTCATCGAACGCCTTGCCTAAGCGACTGGGACTGATGGGTGGGACGTTCGATCCCATCCACCACGGACACCTCGTCGCCGCCGAGGAAGCGCGCTACGCCCTCTCGCTCGAGCAGGTCTTGTTCGTACCGGCGGGGCGACCGTGGCAGAAGGAACGTCACGTCGCGCCGGCCGAAGAGCGCTACCAGATGACCGTGCTCGCGACCAAGGACAATCCCGCGTTCGAGGTCTCGCGCACGGAGATCGACCGCGACGGACCGACGTACACCGTGGACACACTCCGCGAGCTGCACGCCGCGACGCCCGGCGCCGAGCTGTTCTTCATCACCGGGGCCGATGCCATCCTCGAGATCTTGTCGTGGAAGGATCCGGACGAAGCGATGGAACTCGCGACGTTCGTCGCCGTGACACGGCCCGGTTACCCGCTCGGCAAGCTTCCCTCACGACAGATCGTGGTGCTCGAGATCCCGGCTCTCGCGATCTCGTCGACGGATATCCGAGCCCGTGTGGCGGAGGGTCGTCCGATCAGATATCTCGTGCCGGACGCCGTCGCGGCGCATATCCGGGCGCGCGATCTGTACCGCGCGTAAGTTCCTGGCGGCGCGGATATGATTTCGGTCGTGAGGACAGAGCGCGTGGCGGGGCACGTCTGCTGACCCCGCTCGAAGCCGTCGGCCGGGCCGTCGCTGCCGCGGCCGACAAGAAGGCCCACGACCTCGTGGTTCTAGAGGTCGGACCGTTCCTTGCGATCACCGATTACTTCTTGCTGGCGTCCGGCGGCTCGGACCGGCAGGTGCGTACGATCGCCGAAGAGGTCGAAGCGAAGCTGGCGGCAGGCAAGCGGAAGCCGATCCGGCGAGAAGGTTCGGCCGACGGCGGGTGGATCGTCCTCGACTACGGCGACTTCGTCGTGCACGTTTTCAGCGACGCCATGCGGGAGTACTACGACCTCGAGCGCTTGTGGAAGGACGCGAACCGTCCCGACCTCCCCGAGCTCGTCGAAGCGCGCGAAGCTCTGGCGTAGTTAGATCTCGAGCCACCCGCGGCGGATGCGCCAGTGATGTCCTTCTCGGATCTTCTTCACGATGCCGCGCTGCAGCGTCGTGTCCTGCGGTAGTTCGCCGAGATCTTCCGGTAACCAGCCGAAGGTGAAACGGATGATGTCGTCGTCGCCCGGTGACGAATACGCGTCGTCGTGTGTGAAGCGTTGCTGGAATGAAACGATGTTGGACGACTCCGGAAGAACGTCGGTGAGCTGCTCGTCGAGGAGCCACGACTCGCATGTGCCGAAGCGGTAGGGCGTCTCGGGGAAATGTCTCGCGAAGAACGTGCGCGCTTCGTCCTGCGATGCGTCACACGACCCCGGTGTGAGCGGACCGATGGCCGGGATGTGCATCTCGAGGATCGGATCGCCGGTGACGAAGCCCGGCGCGTCGTAGGCCGCCGTTCCGAGTTCGTACTGCAGACGTCCGAGCTGGAAGAGACCGCCCTGGAAGTGGTTGAAGATCCAGAACGCGCCGTCGAATCCGTACACGCCCCGGCGCGCCTGATGGTGCGCGACCTGGAGGCCGACGTCGCGGAGCGTCGTCCATGTGATCTCCGGCGGTATGTCGCGCGCGTCGTGTTTCGCGAGGACGTCGCCGACCGCCGCGAGGAACACGTAGAGATGGAAGTAGCGCGTGAGTGGTTCGTCCGTCACCCACGGCGCGGGCCACGGAGGACGATTCCCCGAGCGGAACTGCGCGTAGCACCGTTCGAGGAGCCACCAGGCTTCGGGATCTCGCTCCGGCGACGGCGCCGCCGCAACGACCTCCTCCGCAGCCGGTGGAGGCACGTCCAGGTTGCGGCAGATCTCCGCGAGGTCGTCACCATCCGGGAGCGCGAACGGGAAATGATCGGCCGCCTCGAGTGTTTCGAGGCGGCCGATCTCGTCTTCCGGCCAGTCGAGCCAGCGCCTGATCGATCCGATGTCCATACGGACATCGAACCATGTCAGCAGGTCGCCGTGAACGTCTCCGAGTTGCTGTCCCACGGCGTCTCGTAGCCTGCGTTGTTGTAGCTCTCCTCGGCGTGGATGTTGAAGGTCTTGCTGCAGTCCGCCGGCGTCGTCCCGAAGGTGACGTTGTAGGAGAACTTCCCGTCCGAACCGGCGATGGCTTCTCCGGCTTGGGCGGCACGGTTCGTCGACGGATCGGACGGCGTCGTCACCGTGAAGGTGATGCCGTTCCCGTGCACCGATTTGCTCGGGACGAAGCAGCGGCCGTTGACGAGCACGCGCAGGCCGTTCGCGCTGTCCTTCGTGACGGCGCCGAGAGCGATCACCGGATGTCCCGAGACGCACGCAGGCGTCGGCGCCGGCGTCTTCCGGACGGTCGGTACCGGTGTGTGCACCGCCGGCGCCGCGGTCCTCGCCGCCGGAGCGGCCGGCGCCGCGGCCGTCGGTTACGCCGACGGAGTGGCCGTCGGCGAGGGCGTCGCCGAAACGATCGGCGCCGGACTCACGGAGGGCTCGCCCGTCGTGAGCGCTGCGGTTCCTTCCTTGCTGCACGCACCGCAGGCGAGCGCAACGATCGCGACGGCGACCGCACAACCCGCCCGGAGCGTGCGTGGACGACCTGAACCCATGTCTGCCTCCTCGCACCTGTCCGAGCGCTCGCGGTCGCCGATCCGCGGCGCATTACGTCGAAAAGGTAGCGAGGCGAGGGGGCCCCGTCTATGTAGGACGACACAGACGGTGACTAGCCCATACGGGTGTGGTGCCCTCGCCGACCGGCGCCATCGATGACCGCTGGTCAGAGGCGACTCTGAACCATGCGGAGGATGAAGGAACAGATGCGACGTATCCGTGCGTGGTTGCCGGAAGGTGGCTGGCTCTCCTACGAGGAGTGGCGGCGTCGTCACGTGGCGATCTTGTGGGTCCTCGCGATCCACGTTCCGTCGATCGTCATCTACGGCCTGTTCCGCGGGAAACCGCTCTGGCACTGCCTCGCGGACGCGAGTCCGGTGGCGATCCTCGCGCTCCTTGCGAACCCGAAGCGGTTCAGCCGTAAGTGGTGCTCCGGATTGGCGTCCCTCAGTCTCGTGACGGCCTCGGCTGTTCTCGTCCACCTGTCCGGTGGCTTGACCGAGATGCACTTCCACTTCTTCGTCGCTCTCGGGGTCCTGACCCTCTACCAGGACTGGCACCCGTTCCTCATCGCGCTCGGCTACGTCGTCGTGCATCACGGAGTCATGGGCGTGCTCTACCCCCGGTCCGTGTACGACCACCCCGACGCGTGGGCCCATCCCTGGACGTGGGCAGCGATCCACGGCTTCTTCGTGGTCCTCGCGAGCGTGGCGCTCATCATCTCGTGGAAGTTGAACGAGGTCGAACGCGCTCGATCGAACACCTTCCAGCGTCAACTGGGTGAGGCGACCGTGCGCCGGCAGCAAGCACTCGAGATCAACGACAACATCGTTCAAGGCCTGACCGTCGCCCAGCTCGCCCTCGAGCTCGAACGACCGGAAGACACGCGCGTTGCGATCGAAGACACACTCGCGAAAGCGCGCGGGATCATCAGCGGGCTGCTCGGTGAGGTGCAAGGCGACGAACATCTGAATGCCGGCGACCTGGTGCGGGCCAAGCCCGCCATCTTGGAGAGAGCATGAACCGGGCACTTCGCGTCCTCATCGTCGATGACACGCCGGACATCCGTTTCCTGCTGACGACCGCGCTGGGCGCGCTCGGCGGGTTCGACGTGGTCGGCGAAGCCGAGAACGGCGAAGAAGCCGTCAAGCTCGCGGAAGCGCTGCACCCGGACGCCGTTCTCCTCGACCTCGCGATGC
>JAICYB010000038.1 GCA_025934435.1 Actinomycetes bacterium
CGCATCATCGTGAGTCACAGGCGGCGCTCCTCTCTGCTCGTCTTGCCGGACAAGCAGCAGGATGCGTCGCCTGTGCTGTTAGGACGAGGAACTACCGAGGTGTCGGTAGGACTCGGAGAGAAAACACCCTAACCGGCGGCGTACGTCTTGAGCGGAGGTTCGCTCGTCGTGTCCTTGTACGCCGGTGGGTGCTGCGCGTAGGCCAGGAACGCTTGGACGCCGGCTTGATAGTCGGTCCCGTCCATCGACACCTTCAGGCACGTCGTCTTCGAGATGCGCGACGGATCCGCGGGCCCGGCATGCGTGAACGCGTCGACCACGATCGCGAAGGCGACGGCATCGGCGGTGCTGATCGCGATGTGATCGGTGGGCCGTCCGGGGCAGATGTCTTGGATCCTGATGTTGGACGCGCCCGCGAGCGCGGACGTCGACTGCGGGAGCTGCGGCTCGACCAACTCGTCGGTATCCGTGAACGTGCTCGTGTACGAGATGTCCCCGGGTGTCTCGTCACCGGCGTTGAGCGCGGTGATGAACTGCGAGCCCGGCGCCATCTGCCAACACGAGGCGAAGCAATGCCCGAACGTCTTCGAGCCGGACGCAACCGACGTGCCGTGGTTCGGCGATGCGTTCATGACGACGTCGTCGAGATCGGCCTGGACGTCCGGCCACCACTTCGCCGCCCAACGCTCCTCCAGTCCACCCTGGCTCACGCCGAGCATGTCGACCTTGCCGCCCGTCGCGTCGTGGATCGCACGGATCGCGTAGACGACGTATTCGCTCGATACCTGGATGTCGCCCATGGACCCGTCCGGCATGTCGACGTAACAGACGTCGAAGCCGAGCTTCTGCAGCGCCGGCAGGTAGTTCCACCCGAAGTTCACCTTGCCGTCGGCGAAGGTGCCGTGGACGAGCAACACGGGCTCGTGCGCGGGGTGCGTGAACGACGCCGGACAGTGCAGCGCCGCGGCGAGTGTCGCGTCCGGCACGTCGAGCGCCGGTCCCGTATCGGCAGACGCCACCCCTGGCACGAGCAACAGCAGGAGGAGCAGCGCGACGAACTTCATCTACCGGCCCCGGCCGAGCTGTTGCAGGGCGAACCGGTCGCAGGCCGTTTCCGCGGCGCTTCGCTTGCCGCGGATCTCGCGGAGATACCAGTGGTAGTACTCATGGAGGTAGAGGTACCGGATCAGCTCGTCCGGACGTTCGAACCGCAGCATCCTCCAATACCACCTGAATCGCATCTTCCCACGACGCGGCTTCCGTAACCGTTTCGCACGGTACGGCACCGGCTCGCTGAACGCCCTGAAAGGTACCGGCACCTGGATCGTGATGCGCTTCGCGTTGAACTCGCAGTAGGCGGCGACGTGCGGATGCTTCTTGTAACGGAGCGGCTTGACGACGACTTCATAGCCCGTGGCCATCGGCAAGCCGGACAGAACGCGCTCGACGCGGGCGGGCGTCCACCCGGGAAGATCGCGCACGCGGATCGGCATCGACCCCGTCCGGGGGCCGGGCACGCGCGCGACGAGCACCATCGACCGCGGGGACCGGGCGCGCGCCGGGTGCATCGTCCGGAGTCGGCGGGCAACGGTCTGATCCTGCGGTGTCCCCGACCACCGCGCGATGCGCGCGAGGAACTCGGGATCGTGGTCGACCGGACGCGAGCGTCCGAGCCACTCGGCGACCTCACACCCGAGCTCTTCCAACGTCTTCGTGACGTCGGCGACGCCGTAGCTCCGCCGCAGGGCGACGAACTGGCGAAGCAGGCTCTCGCGCGGAAGGCCTCGCGTCCGGACGCGCGTCCCGTTCTTGCGCGCCACCAGCTCGATCACGATCGTCCCGCCGGGCATCGTCACACGGAAGAGTTCCCGGACGAACCGCTCCGGGTCGTCCACGAAACGGACCACGTCCGTCGCGACGACCACGTCGAAGGCCTGATCGATGAACGGGAGCGCGAGAGCGTCGCCGGTCAGCGCCCGAACGCCACGACGAAGGCTCGCGCGATCCACCATCCCGTCGGCGAGATCGATGCCGACGACCTTGCCGAGACGCTTGCCCCGCGCGGCAGCTTCGGCGCGGATGTTCTTGAGGACGAACCCCGTGCCGCACCCGACGTCGAGGACCCGGCCCCCGACACGCGCATTGCGCACGACGCGGCGCGCGATACGAGCGCCTCGGTCGGGATCGTCCTTCCAAACGGGAGCGAGATCGCTGAAAACATCTCCGGCGTACAAACGCTCCGTCATGGGTGCATGAGTGTACGACGTGTTCGTTACGCGCGGATGACCTTCTATGCCTAGACTGCCGAACTGATGGCCGAAAGAACCATCGCCGGACGATACGAACTCAAGTCGCGCATCGGTTCAGGCGGCATGGGCACGGTTTGGCTCGCCCACGACATGGCGCTCGACCGAGATGTTGCCGTCAAGATGCTCCACGAAGGGCTCGCCGCGGACGCATCGTTCGCGGAACGGTTCCGTCGCGAGGCGCTCGCCGCCGCCAAGCTCTCGCACCCGAACATCGTGACGGTCTACGACGCGGGCGAAGGTCAGGACGGCGGCGTTCCCTTCATCGTCATGGAGTTCGTCGGCGGCGAGTCGCTCTCGAGCGTGCTCCGGCGTCAGGGCCCGCTCCCCGTCGAGGACACCGTTCGCATCGGGAGGGCGATGTGCGCCGGCCTCGCACACGCGCACGCGCGGGGCCTCGTCCATCGCGACATGAAGCCGGGGAACGTCCTGTTCGACGCGGAAACGAAGGAAGCGAAAGTCGTCGACTTCGGCATCGCCAAAGGCATGGAGGACACCGCCGGCCTCACCCGGACGAGCGGCCTCATCGGAACGGCCGCCTACCTCTCGCCGGAGCAGGTCTCGGGGAAGCCGGCGACCGCCGCGTCGGACGTCTACGCCGTCGGGTGTCTGCTCTACGCCTGCCTCACCGGCGAGCCCCCGTTCGCCGGGGACACGGCGGTGGCCATCGCGATGAAGCACCTGCGCGATCCCGTGGCGTCGCTGCGCGAGCGGAGGCCGGACGTCCCGCCGGCGCTCGAAGCGGTGATCATGCACGCGCTCGAAAAAGATCCGTCCAAACGTTTCGGTTCCGCGCTCGAGATGGACGCAGCCCTCGCGGCAACCGGGCTCGACCGTCAGACGGCGACCGCGCCGACGGTCGTCCAGACGCGTCCGGTGGCGGCGCCGGCGCGTTCGTCGACGGAGGTGGTGCAGCGTCCGGCGCGGCGGCGTCCCAGCACGCGCGCGCTCGCGGCCGTCACGGCCTTCCTGCTGACGGCGGCCGTCGCGGCGCTGATCGTCCTGTACCTGCAGAACCGCAGCACGGGCACCTCGCTCAACGGGAACCTCCCGTCGCCCTCGACGGTCTTCGACTCCGGCGGCGGCACCACCGGCGGCCTCGGGAGCTCGGCTCCCGCGACGACGTCGCCCGTGCGCACCGCAACCCCGGCGAACACGCCGCGGACGCCGAACCCGTGCCCGTTGAGCCTTCCCGGGATCCACTGCAACCCGTAGAACAACCGGTTTGACCTGCGGGTCTAGCTAGGGCACCGTTAACGTCCCACATGAACACACCCCCCCTTCGCATCGCTCTGCTCATCTACCGCGGCAACCCGCATTCGGGCGGCCAAGGGGTCTACACCCGCTACCTCGCGAAGGAACTCGGCGAGCTGGGGCACACCGTCGAGGTCGTGTCGGGACCGCCCTATCCCGAGGTCGAACAGGACGGCACCGTCCTGCACCGCCTCGAAGGAATGGACCTGTATCGTCCGGAGCGTCCGTTCCGGCCGCACCGGTTCCCGCGCGACCGCTACGACTGGCTCGAGCTCGGGATCATGTCGACGGGTGCGTTCGCCGAGCCGCGCCCGTGGAGCCTCCGGGCCAACAAGTGGATGGCCGAGAACGCTCACCGTTTCGACATCGTCCACGACAACCAGTGCCTCGGCACGGGCATGGTGAAGATGGCAAAGCGCATGCCGCTTATCGCGACCGTGCATCACCCGATCACCGTCGACAAGCGACTCGAGCTCGCCGAGTTCCGCAACCCGTGGAAGCGATTCACGAAGCACCGCTGGTACTCGTTCCTCGGGATGCAGCAACGCGTGCTGCGCAAGCTGCCGCGTCTCATCACGGTCTCGCAGACGTCGCGCACGGACATCATCGACCAGTTCGGTGTCGCGCCCGACCGGATCGACGTCGTTCCCGTCGGCGTGGATCAGGACATCTTCCGGCCGCAGCCGGAGATCGCGTCCATCCCCGGCCGGCTTCTGGCCGTCATCTCGTCCGACGTCCCGCTGAAGGGTCTCGCCTATCTCCTCGAAGCCGTCGCGAAGCTGCGCACGGAGGCACCGCACGCGCACCTCGTCGTGATCGGACGGATGCGTCCGCAGGATCCGGGACGACGCATCGCCGCCGAGCTCGGCATCGAAGACGCCGTCACCTTCACCGGCAACATCTCCTACGAAGAGATGCTGCGCCTGTACGGCGAGGCCGAGATCGCCGTCGTGCCTTCCTTGTACGAAGGCTTCTCGCTTCCGGCGATCCAGGCGATGGCCGCCGGCTTGCCCCTCGTCTGTACACGCGCCGGAGCCGTTCCCGAAGTCGCCGGTACCGACGGAGAAACCGCGCTCATCGTGCAACCGGGCGATGCCGCGGCACTCGCCGGCGCGATCAAGACGCTGCTCGAATCACCGGAGCTTCGGACGAAGCTCTCCACCAATGCGCGCGCGCGCGTGCTCGACAAGTTCACCTGGGCGGCGTGCGCGAAGGGCACCGCCGAGCAATACCAGATCGCGATCGAGAGGTACCGTGCTCACGCTTGATTACGACCGGCTCGGTGTCGGGCCGGGCGATGTCGTCCTCGACATCGGCTGCGGCTTCGGCCGCCACTCCTACGAAGCGATCCGTCGCGGCGCCAAGGTCGTTGCGTTCGACCTCGCGTACGACGAGGTGCACAAGACGCTCGGAACGTTCCGCGCGATGGCCGACGACGAACCACTCGCGCCGTCCGCGCACGGGAGCTCCGTCCAAGGAAACACCTTGCATCTCCCCTTCCCGGACGAAACGTTCGATCGCGTCATGGCGTCCGAAGTCTTCGAGCACATCCCCGACGACCACGTCGGTCTCGCCGAGGTCTTCCGCGTGTTGAAACCGGGCGGCACCTTCGCGATCACGGTCCCGCGCTTCGGGCAGGAGATGGTCTGCTGGGGATTGTCCAACGAGTACCACAACACGCCCGGGGGCCACGTCCGGATCTACCGCCAGCGACAGCTCGAAGGACGACTCCGCGACGCGGGTCTCGAACCGCAAGGCATCGGTTTCGCGCACGCACTCCATACGCCGTACTGGTGGCTGCGCTGCCTCGTGGGACCGAAGAACGATCGCAATCCATTCGTGCGGGGATACAAGTCGTTCCTGGAGTGGGACATCATGTCCGGTCCTCCACTCGTGCGGCGCACCGAGCGTTTGCTGAATCCGATCCTCGGCAAGAGTCTCGTCGTGTACAGCCGCAAACCCGAGCTCGTACATGCTCACGTCTGATCAGGTTCGCGCGACCGCGGACGCGATCGCCGCGCGTCAGCGACCCGATGGCCGGCTGCCGTGGCACACCGAGCAGCACACCGATCCGTGGAACCACATCGAAGGCGCGATGGGCCTCATGCTCGGCGAACGCTTCGATGCGGCCGACAAGGCCTTCGAGTGGCTGCTCGGCAGTCAGCGGCCCGATGGCTCGTGGGCGCAGTCCTACGCGTGGGACGGCACCGTCCTCGATCCCGACGCGGACACGAACATGTGCGCGTACATCGCGTCCGGCGTCTGGTACCGGTTCCTCCTCACGCACGAGCAATCGTTCCTCGACGAGACGTGGAGCGCCGTCGAGAAGGCGATCGACTACGTCCTCGATCATCAAGCACCGACCGGAGAGATCGCGTGGATGCATCACGCGAACGGCACCATCGACAAGCGCGCACTGCTGACGGCGTCGTCCTCGATCTACATGAGCGTTCGCTGCGCGGTCGCCATCGCCGAGGAGATGGGGGTGCAGCGTCCGGACTGGGAGCTCTCGATCGGCCTGCTCGCTCACGCGATCCGCGAACGCCCCGACCGCTTCTGGCCGAAAGCCCGCTGGTCGATGGACTGGTACTACCCGGTCCTCACGTCGGTCGTCCACGGCGACGCCGCGCAGGCGCGCATCGAGTCGAAGTGGAAGACGTTCGTCGTGGACGGGCGCGGGTGCCGATGCGTCGCGGATCGTCCGTGGGTGACGACCGCCGAAACGGTCGAGCTCGTCGTCGCCCTGCACAACGCGGGACGCATCGAGGACGCCACGCGCTTGTTCGAAGACGTGCAATTCCTCCGTCAAGACGACGGCGCATACCAGGAAGGCTGGGTGTTCCCCGAAGACGTCTGCTGGCCGGGACGAACCCCTCCGTGGACCGCGGGCTCCGTCCTCCTCGCGAACGACGCGCTGACCGAGACGTCCGCCGCTTGGAACATCTTCCGTGGCGACGATCTACCGCAGGGACTCGGCACCGAAGAGGTGCAGGAGCACTTAGCGCAGTCGCACGCGCAGCGTGTTCAGTCCGCGTAAGACGGCAGTCTCGCGCCAGTCGGCTTCGTCCGACAGAAGCGCCATCTTCGGGAAGCACCGCACGAGGGCCGGGACCGCGATGCGTCCTTCGAGACGGGACAGCTGCGCGCCGATGCAGAAGTGCACGCCGTGGCCGAACGCGACGTGCGGGTTCGGATGGCGCGTCACGTCGAGGGTGTCCGGGTCCTCGAAGACGTCGGGATCGCGATTCGCGGCTCCGAGGAGACCGATGACGCTGTCGCCCTGCTTGATCGTCCGGCCCTGCAGCTCCATGTCGGACGCGGCGCTCCGCGAGATGATCTGCGCCGGGCTCTCGTAACGAAGGAACTCCTCGACGGTTGTGCGTGCCACGTCGTGTTCGAGCACACGCTCGAACTGATCGGGGTTACGCAAGAGCGAAAGCATGCCGTTGCCGATGAGGTTGACGGTCGTCTCGTGTCCGGCGAACAACAACGACACGAGCGCGGAGATGATCTCGCCGTCATCGAGCGAGTCGCCGTTCTCCGTCGTCTGGATCAACTGGGTGATGAGATCGTCCCGCGGCTCGCGGCGACGCTCCGGGACGAGTCCGGCGAAGTACCTCGCCATCTCCGGCCCGGCTTGCCCACCGAGGCCCTTGTAGGCGTGATCCGTCGACATCGCGAAATCGAGGCCCCACTGGTGGAACTTCTCGTGGTCGGACGCCGGCACACCGAGGATCTCCGAGATCACCGTCATCGGAAGAGCCCGCGCGAAGCCGGAGATCAGGTCCGCCTCACCGTCGAGGCGTGAGAGCAGGGCACCGACGATCGACTCGATCCGCGCGCGCATGCCATCGATCACTCGCGGACCGAACGCCTTCGTCGTGAGGTTGCGGTAACGCGTGTGTTGCGGTCCGTCCGATTGGAAGCCGGCCAACCCGTCGGTGCGCGGACCTCGATACTTGTTCGCCCTCCGCCGGTCGGACGAGAGCCGTTCGTGATCGGAGAAGAAGTTCAAGACGTCGGCGTGACGAGCGAGCACCCACGACTTGATCACCGGCGAGTAGTGGACGGGATCTTCCTCGCGCAGACGCCGGTACATCGGATAGGGGTCCGTCCGCATCACGGGCAGGAACGGATTGAACGTCAGTTCGGCCTGCACGAAGCGATGCTACGGCGTTGGATGCGTTCGGAGTCGAGCCGCTCGTCAGCGAACGAGCACGCGAAGCGAACCACAAGCCGTCTTCGGGACGAACCCGTCGGCGACGGCACGTTCGTAGACGAGGAACGGGCCTTGACCGCCGTCCGTCGGGTCTTCGAACACGTCGTGGATCGCGAGCACGCCGTTCACGTGGGGCTCCCACGCTTCGTAGTCGGCCATCGCGGGCTCCGGGGAATGCGCGCCGTCGATGAAGAGGAGACCGAGCGGCGTCGTCCAATGTTCGGCGATCTTCACCGAGTCGCCGACCACGGCGATCACCGCGTCCTGCAGCCCGGCGGCACCCATCGTCTCGCGGAAGAACGGGAACGAATCGATCCGTCCGGCCGGATCGACCGTCGACGGATCGTGATGTTCCCAGCCGGCTTGCATCTCTTCGGAGCCGTGATGATGGTCGATCGTGAACAGCACGGTGCCGCGTTCGCGCGCGGCGACACCGAGATACACCGCGGACTTCCCGCAATACGTACCGATCTCGAGCAGCGGACCGTCCGCCAAGAGACCCGCCTCGTACAGGGCGAGTCCCTCGTCCGGCGGCATGAACCCCTTCGCCGCCTCCGCGACGGCGCGGAGCTCAGGATCCACTGAGGGCCTTCGCCGCCTCCTGCTGCATCTGCCACTGCACGGCGGCGTTGCGAACGAAGGCGTCGGGATCGGCCCACTTCGCTTCGATCATCTGCTTCAGCTCCGGGTGCGGGAAGACGTACAGGTGGTCGCCGTTGATCGCGTCGACGATCGACGCGGCGACGCCTTCGGGGGCCATGCCCGCTTCGCGGAAGATCGTACGCACCTGCTCCTGGAACTTCTCGTCGACGACTTCTGACCCGTCCTCCGGATAGTTCCACGAGCGGTCGAAGATGTTCGTGTTCACGAGTAACGGACACACCACGTGCACGCCTAGACCACGGTCGGCGACGTAGCTCGCGAGTGATTCACACAGTCCGACGACACCGAACTTCGTGACGGTGTACGGGATGAGCATCGCGAAGCCGATCGTTCCCGCGGACGAAGCCGTGTGGACGAGACGTCCGCTCCCCCGCTCGAGCATGTGCGGAAGAAGCTTCCGCACCGTCCAGATGTGCGAATGCAGGTTGATGTCGAGAACCTTCTCCCACTCCTCGACGGGGATCGCCTGCGGCGCGCCGCCCATGCCGATCCCCGCGTTCGAATGGAAGAGATCGCAGTGTCCCTGCCAATCGATGGACGCCGCAACGAGATCCTCGATCTCGCTCCGCTTGGCGACATCGGTGTGGATGTACTGCGCCTTGCGACCGAGTGCTTCGATCTCGGCGACGACTTCCTTCCCGCCGTCGTCGTTGATGTCGGACACGATGACGTCGCAGCCTTCCTCGGCGAAGCGGATCGCGGACGCGCGTCCGATGCCCGAGGCGGCTCCCGTGACGACCGCGACCGTTCCGTTGAAGTCGAAACTCATCCCTCGCCTCCTTCAGGCGTTCGCACGGAAGTACCAGCACCCATCTTCGCCCATCTGCGCCGAAGCGTTCCCCTCGGCGACGAGCAGATCGAGACGCCCGACGAGGTCGGCGAGCACTTCCCAGTTGTTCTCGACACGCGAGCCCCAGAGCTTGCGGCCGAGGGCGAGCACCGTTGTCGGGCCCCCGGACGCGAGCCCATCGAGCACGTGTCGGGTCCGGCGATTCGATTTCGCGAGCCGCTTGTCGATGAGCGCCACGTGATCGGTGATCGGCGGTCCGTGCGCGGGCAGCAACACGGGCGCCATGCTCTCGCGCAGCTCGAGCAGACCGGCGTTGTATTGCTGGAGGAGCGGCGCGCGTCCGTAGCGGTTCGTCCTGTCGATCTCCATCCCGGCGTTCGTCGGCCCGTTCGCAAGCAGGTAGTCGCCGACGAAGATCCCACCGGAACGTTCATGGACGATCCAGACGTGCCCGGGCGAGTGTCCCGGGTGGTGTTCGACGCGGAGATCGCCGTACCGGCTGCCCATCGCGCCGAACGTCGGCGGACGCCACGTCCATTCGTCCTCGGTGAACCGCGCGAAGATCTCCTCGTCGAATCCGAGCGGCATCAGCATCTCGCGGGCCGCGTCCTTCGAGTTCACCGCGCCGACCATCGCGAGATCGGCCGGATGCAGCAGCACCTCGCAGCCGGACACCTCTTGCAACCACGTCGCTCCGCCGAAGTGGTCGGAATGCATGTGCGTGACGAGTACGCGTTCGACGTCTTCGGGACGAAGCCCGCACGACGCGAGCGTGTCGCTGATCGCCGCGCGCCCCTGCGGCGTGTCGACGCCGCTGTCGACGAGCGTGACCGGCGCCTCGGGGAGCAGGTAGGCCGCGACGGGCCCGATGTCCCACGCCGTCTCGATGACGATCGCCCGGGCCGGAACGCCGGCTTCGTCGATGGCGTGCTGCAGTTCGTCCCGGAGGTCCATGAGGACACAACTCTGGCATGAATCCTCACAACCCGCCGCTGTGACATCGCTCACCGTCGCCGGAGGCCGACCGGTGTCCACTCACCACGAAAGGAGGTCGACATGCGGATCCCACAACTGGTCTGGCGCAAGAAGCACAACGTCGCCGCGCTGCAGGTCTCGTTCGGCAAGCGCGTCTGGCACACGCGCGAGGTCGAAGACCTGATCCTCGGTTACAACGCAGCCGGACGCCTCTCGCGCGTCATCATCTTGAACCCGCGCGAGATGCTCCCGCACGACGCAACCGTGGCGGACGCGATCGTGTGCGTGACCGCGACGCTGCTCCGCGCGCGGGGCATACGGCAGCCGGATCTCGAAGTGCTGCGAAGCGCGCTCGACCGCGCGAACGCGGTGATGCGCTCACATATCATCGCGTGATGCTGCACGACGAAGTCGTCGCGCTCCTCGCTCGGTGCGCCGAGCTACTGGACGCCGGCGACTTCGACGGCGTCGGCGAACTCTTCGCCGATGGAGCGCTCTCGGCCCCCGACGGAACACCCTTCGCGCGCGGCGCAACCGAGGTCGCGAAGTTCTTCACCCGCAACACGCTGCTCCACGACGGCTCACCGCGGACGAAGCATGTCGTCACGACGACGTCGGTCGAGGAGTCGCCTCGGATCGTCGCCCGATCGTCGTACGTCGTGTTCCAGTCGGCGCCCGACTTTCCGCTCCAGGCGATCGTGGCCGGCCGCTACGCCGACGAGCTCGTTCGCGACGAGGGCGGTCGTCTGCGGTTCGCGGATCGGCGTTTCTTCGTCGACCTCGAAGGCGACCTGAGCCACCACCTGCGGCGGCCCGAGCTCGCCCGTCCCTCGACAGGAAAAGGGCCCGGATCCCGGGAACCCTTCCCCATGGCTCCCGAGCCGGACCGCAATTCCCTCGACGCGTCGACCGCACCATAGGAACGGGGGCCAGGGCGGTCAATCGTTTCGATCGCGTTGGGACGCAACGCTCGTGAACGTTCGCGAGAGCACAAGACGAGGTCACCGCGGGCGGCGCGTCGTCCGAGCGAACAGTCACACCTTCGGGCGACACCGGCGTTAGCCTCGCCGCGTGGCTCGCCGCAGCAGCGCTATCGAAGTGGCCGCAGCGGCCATCGCGGCACTCGTCGTGCTCGGCGGAATCGGGCTGATCCAGTCGCGTCCGCAGAAACACGCGACGTCGTCGCCCACCGCAACAACGGCGCCAACGCCCGCACCAACGGCAGTGCCGACGGCGCCACCCCCGTCCGGTCCGATCGGCGCGATCACGACGACACGAGAGGTCACCGTGCGGACGCAACCCGACGGAACGTCCGGCAGCGTCAGCGTCATCCGCCCGGGGATCGTCCTTCCGGTGGCGGCACGCACGGGCGGGTTCGTCCGCGTGATGACGCCATGTGAGCGCACGGGCTACATCCCCCTCAGCGCGGCGACGGCGATCCACGATCCTCCGCCGGCGCGCACCCTCGCCGGGGCGACGATCGTCATCGATCCCGGCCACGGCGGGACCGAAGACGGCGCGATCGGCCCCCACGGGCTCAAAGAGAAGGACGTCAATCTCGACATCGCACGGCGTCTCGCGGGCGATCTCCCCGGCGCGCGCATCGTCCTCACCCGTACGGGTGACTACAACGCCGGCCTGAGCTTCCGAGCGGCGATCGCGAGCGACCTGCACGCGACCGCCTTCGTCTCCGTGCACAACAACGCGGAGCCTGACGGGCCGTCGTCCAAGCCGGGGACGGAGACCTACTACCAGCTGCGGTCGCCGTCCTCGAAGCGGCTCGCGGGACTCACCTACGAGGAGCTCCTGCGAACCCTCGAGCCGTACCACGTGAGATGGGTCGCCGACCGGGACGCGGGGGCCAAGTACCGGACGAGCACGTCGGGGCTCGACTACTACGGCGTCCTCAGGCACTCGACGGTGCCCGCAACCATCACCGAATCGCTCTTCATCACGAATGCCCCCGAGGAAGCGCTGCTCGCGCAGCCGTCCGTGCGGCAGGCCATCGCCGACGCGCTCGGCCGAGCCATCACGAGGTACGTCACGACGAGCGATCCGGGGTCCGGATTCATCACTCCCTACAAGCGCGGGGAGGGCGCGGCCTTTTCCCTTCCCACCGATTGCCACGATCCTTCATGACGATCGCGTGACAAAACCGCAGCTCAGAAGCCTCAGGAAAACCTGATGTTTCCAAAAGCCACACATCGGACACATCGCTTGTAGCCTCGCGATCGTGTTCGGGGTGAGATCGGGGACCCTTGAATGGATCTTGGCCGTCGTCGCGTGCGCGGCGTGCGGGATCTTCGCGCTCGTCGGCGGCGCTCAGTCCTCGCCGGGCCTCCGCAAGGCCGGCGTGACGGTCACGACCGCGGTTCCGACCGCCTCCACGGCTCCGGTGGCGGCCTTCGCCACGAAGGAGCCGGCGCCGACGGAGGCGGCCGCCTCCGCGAAGCCCGCCGCCGACCTCAGCCACATCGGTGCGATCACGCTGCGCCATACGACGACCGTCCGGCCCGCGCCGGACGCGCGAGCGCACGCGGTCACGCAGGTCGGCTCGGGGATCACCCTGCCCATCACCCAGGCGAAGGGCGGATGGGTGAAGGTGTTGTCTCCGTGTGAGATCACCGGCTGGGTCCGCGCGACCGACGGAACCCTGATCACCGCCGGCGGCGAGACCTCGTCGCTGCAGCAAGCCGTCTTCGTCATCGACCCGGGCCACGGCGGAACGGAGTCGGGGGCGGTCGGTCCGGACGGCGTCCAGGAACAGGACGTCAACCTCCAGATCTCACGACGTCTCGCGGCCGATCTCGCCGGTTCGCGCGTCTACTTCACTCGGACGGGCCGCTACAACGTCGGCCTGCGTTTCCGTGCCCTGCTCGCGAGCACGTTGCACGCGACCGCTTTCTTCTCGATGCACGAGAACTCCGGTCCGACGATCCCTTCGAGGCGACCGGGAACGCAAGCGTGGCGTCAGGTGAAGTCGGCGCCGTCAGCGAGTCTCGCGTCGCTCGTCTGGAAGAACATCTACTCGAGCCTCGCTCGCTACCGCCACGTGCCGTGGGTCTCGACGGCGAAGATCGGTCCGCTCGCCCGCCCGAACACCAAAGGCACCGACTACTACGCGGTGTTGCGCGAATCGACTGCTCCGTCCGTCATCGTCGAATCGCTCTTCATCAACAACAAGTTCGAAGAGCGGATGCTGCAGAAGTCGGACATCCAAGACGTCATCGCCAGCGGTACGGCGAACGCCGCGAAGACGTTCGTGACGAGCGGTCAGGCGGCGAAGGCAAGGCCGTACCACGTGAAGATGGACAAGTCCGGCGGCCTTCCGTCGAACTGCACCGACCCGATCTAACCGGGTCTCACCAGGGCGGCCAGGGGACGTGGTAGCGGTCCACCGGCGCGTTCGGGAAACGTTTCGTCCGAAGCAGTAACGAGGCTCGACGACACAGCGCCTCGATCTCGTAGGCGTCGAGCAATCCTTCGAGCGTGGTCTTCCACGTCTCGTCACCGACGAACGACGCGAGATCGCGGGCGAGCGGCTCCGGAACGGGCTCGCCTTCGTAGGTCCAGATGACCGTGCGCAACTTCTCGTCCACATGGAAGCACACCCCGTGGTCGACGCCCCACAGCTTTCCGGCCGTGTCGACGATGAGATGTCCGGCCTTGCGATCGGCGTTGTTGATGACGACGTCGAGCAGCGCCATGCGCTGCAACGCGTCGGGATGCGTCAGCGCGACCTCACGCACGTCGAAGTCTTCGTCTTCTTCGACGTACAACTGCACCGCACCGAGCCCGGCGGGACCATCGCGCAGCACCGTCGGAGGGACGAGGCCCCACCCGAGTGCTTCGTCTACTACGAAGGCCGCGTACTCGCGCGCGCAGAGGGTGCCGTCCGGGAAATCCCAGAGCGGACGCTCACCTCGCTGCGGCTTGTACACCGCCCGGGTTTCGTCCGAACCGTCGCTGACCTTCGTGAGGAGCGTGACGTTCGATGCGTAGGGCAGGAGGCCGATGATCTCGATCTCGCCGGTCCTCAGCAGACGCGCGGCGTCGTCCATGCCTCAGCTCAGGCGGTCGATCTCTCGGTGACCGTTGGACCGCGCGCAGAAGTGCCCGGACGGATCCATCGGTTCGCCGCACATCGGGCAGATCGGGCGGCCCCCGGACACCTCGACCTCGCCGCGCCGCGCGAGCCCGTACATCTGCTCACGTGACGCCCACAGCCGGACGCGTCCCGGTTCGGGCTGCACGAGGATCGATTCCGGGTCGTCCTCATCGGGTTCCGGCACGAACTCCTCGCACTGCAGGACGACGAGGTCGCGTTCGTCCTCGTAGGCGAGCCCGATCGCACCGACACGGAACTCGGGAACGAGCGGCTCCTCGAGGTCGAGCAGATCGGGGTCGGGAGCCGATCCGGCGTCCGGCGTGCCGATGCGCTCGAGCAACTGATCGATGTGCATCGTGAGCAGCGCGACCTGTTGCTTCTCGACGACGAGCGTGACGAGCACGTCGTCCTTGCGCGCCTGGAGGTAGAACACGCGCTGACCGGGCTCGCCGACGGCGCCGGCCGTCACGCGCGCGACGGGATCGAGATCGATGTTCGTGCTCACGTCTTCTTCTTCGGACGAGGCGGCGCGACCGGCGGCGCAAGCTTCGAGTAGTCGCCGGTGTCGGACAGCCGGACGAGGCGCGGGAACGCACCGGCGAAGGCGATCGCCGTCACCGACGCGGTTTCGACGTGGATCCGCTGGAAGAGATCGAGATGCATCCCGAGGTAATGCGCAACGAGCGCTTTGATCATGTCGGCGTGCGTCACGATCGCGACCGTTCCCGTCTTGTGCTTCTTGCGTATGTCTTCGACGGCGGCCACACCGCGCGTCTGCATCGCCAGGAGGCTCTCGCCGCCGGGGAACGTCGCTTGCGACGGAACGAGCTGCACCGTCCGCCACAGTGGCGTCTTCACAAGTGACTTGAACGTCTTGCCCTGCCACGAGCCGTACTTCACCTCGCCGATGCCCTCGACGATCTGCTTGGTGAGCTTTCGCCCGGCGAGGATCGCGTCCGCCGTCTCGCAACAACGTTCGAGCGGCGAGCAGTACAGCGCGTTGAGCTTCACGGGCTCGAGGCGCTCGGCGAGGCGCTTCGCCTCGTCACGTCCTTCCGCGCTCAGATGAACGCCGGGCGTCCAGCCGTAGAGACGACCGGGCTTGTAGTCGGCGAGACCGTGGCGGATCAACAGAACGAGCTGCATGCGCTACTGGACGCGCTCGAGGAGGAAGGTATGCAGCGCGTGAAGGTCGGACGGCCGGGCGCGCACGCGAACGCGCACGCCGTCTTCTTCGTGCGAGGACGAAACGATCCGTCCGGCGTCGTGCAGTTTCGCGAGCAGTTGTCCTTCCGTGTACGGCAGAAGCGCGTCGACCTCGACCGCGCGACGCTCGAGCCGATCGGCGATCTGATCGAGCAAGTGGTCGACGCCTTCGCCGGTAACGGCCGACATGCCGATGGCGTCGGGGAACCGTCCGATCAAGCGCTCGCGGTTCCCATCGTCGATCACGTCGAGCTTGTTCAACGCCACGAGGCGCGGAACCTCCGTCGCCCCGATCTCCGCGAGGACTTCGTCCACGGCGGCGATGTCGACGTCCGGGTCGGGATGCGACGCATCGACGACGTGCACGAGCAGATCCGCGCTCGCCACCTGCTCGAGCGTCGACTGGAACGCTTCGACGAGCCCGTGCGGGAGCTTGCGGATGAACCCGACCGTGTCGGACATGACGATCGGCGCACGGCTCGGGAGCCGGAGCCGTCGTGCCGTCGGATCGAGCGTCGAGAACAAGCGATCCTCGACGAGCACGCCGGCGTTCGTCAGGTGATTGAGCAGCGTCGACTTGCCGGCATTCGTGTAACCGACGAGCGACACCGACGCTATGCGTTCCTCGCGATGCCGGCGCGAGCGCGCACGACGTTTGCCTTGCTCCTTGAGTTCCCGCTTCAGCTTCGTGATGCGTCGTTCGATACGCCGGCGGTCGACCTCGAGCTGTGTCTCACCGGGACCACGCGTTCCGATCGGCGCCCGGCCCCCACCGCCGCCGGTGCCTCGTCCGCCGGACGCACCACCGATACGGGTCAGCGCCTCACCCCAACCGCGAAGTCGCGGGAGGCCGTAGGTGAGTTGCGCCAGCTCGACCTGCTTCTTTCCTTCGGTCGACGTCGCGCGCTGCGCGAAGATGTCGAGGATGAGGATCGTCCGGTCGATTACCTTCGACGACATCGTCTCTTCCAGGTTGCGGAGCTGCGCGGGGGCGAGCTCCTCGTCGAAGATCACGGTGTCCGCCGACGCCTCCTTCACGGTCTCCGCGACTTCCGCGACCTTGCCCCGTCCGATGAAGGTCGCCGCATCGGGACGCGCACGCCGCTGGACGATCCGCCCGACGACCACGCCGCCCGCGGAGGCGACGAGCGCCGTCAGCTCGTCGAGGCTCGCGTCGACGTCGTAGCCGTTCTGCCCCTCGAGCTGCACGCCGACAACGACGACGCGCTCTTTCGCGTCGACGTCCGATCGCAGCGTCGGGATATCTCTCTGCTGGGGCATTCCGACCTCGCTTGCTCCGCGCTGCGCGCTCCGCAGTCGCTGACGACAGTATGGGGTCTTTCGCCGGACGAAGCGGCCCGATACGCTCTGAAGATGTACGGCGTCGCGATCCGCGACACGGGCCTTCACCTGCGCGATCTGCTGGCGCTCGTCCGCGCCGCCGACGATGCGGGCTATTCGAGCATCTGGGCCCCCGAGGTCGGCTCGCGCGATGCGATCGTGCTCGCCTCGCTCTACGGCTCCGTTACGAAGCACGCGACCGTCGGCACCGGCGTCGTCCCGATCTACTCGCGCAACGTCGCCGCGCTCAGCCTGTCGGCGGCCGCCGCCGCGGACGCATCCGACGGCAGGTTCATCCTCGGCCTGGGGGCCGGTCACCAGTTCCCGACGGAAGCGTGGTACGAGGCCAAGTGGGAGCACCCGCGCGCGCGTCTGCGCGAGATGATCGAGACGCTCCACGCGATCTTCGCCGGCGAACGCGTTACACGCGACGGCGCGATCAAGCTCACCGCGTTCCACCTCGGTGCGTCCCCGCCCGCTGTTCCGATCTACGTCGCCGCACTCTCCTCTCAGACGCTTCGGCTCGCCGCGGAGATCGCCGACGGCGTGATCCTCAACTGGATGCCTCCGGAAGGGATCGAGAAGGCCACGATCCAGGTGCGCGAAGCCGCGGCCGACGCCGGGCGCCGCGTCCGAGTCATCAGCTACGTGCGGACGGCCGTCGTCGACGACGAAGCGCAGTTGCACACCGCGCGCGAAGCCCTGCGCGAACAGACCTACTCCTACCTGAGCCTCCCGGCGTACGCGAACTCGGTCCGTCGGGCCGGCTACGGCAGAGAGCTCGACGCGATCGCGTCGGGCGGCGAGCACGCGATCGACACGCTCGTCGATGCCCTGTGCGTCGTCGGCGACCGCGAGACGGTGACGAAGAAGCTCGCGACATTCGCGGACGCGGGACTCGACTCGGTGATCGTCTATCCGGTGCCGTACGGCGAGGTTCCGGCGGAGTCGATACTCGAAACGATCCGCGCCGCGATCTAACGCGCGAGCTTGCGGATGCGCTCCATACCTTCTTCGACGCGCGCGTCGGCGAGTGTCAGCGAGAACCGCACGTAACCTTCGCCGAACTCGCCGTAGCCGTTGCCCGGTGCTACGACGATCGCCGCTTCGTCCAGAAGCTTCGCGGCGAACGATGTGGACGACTCACCGTCCGGCACCCGCACCCACAGAAAGAAGGAGCCTTTCGGCGTGGGCGGATCGAGCCCGGCGTCGCGCAACCCCGCGACGGCGATGTCGCGGCGCCGCGCGAACACCTCGAGCTGCTCGTCGAGGAAGTCGCGCGGACCTTCGAGACCGGCGATCGCCGCGCGCTGCACGGCGTTGAACACACCGGAGTCCAGGTTCGTCTTCAACCGTCCGAGCGCTTCAACGACGTCGGGCGCGCCGGCGATCCATCCGATCCTCCAACCGGTCATGTTGAACGTCTTCGAGAACGAATGCAGCTCGACGGCGACGTCGCGCGCGCCGTCGACCTCGAGCACGCTCGGTGCCCGGTAACCGTCGTAGGTGATCTCCGAGTACGCCGCGTCGTGCGCGAGCAGGATGTCGTGCTGCTTGCAGAACGCAACGGCTTCCTCGAACACGGCGAGGTCGCACGTCGCTCCCGTCGGATTGCCGGGATAGTTCAGCCAGAGCATCTTCGCGCGCGCGGCGTCGTCGGCACGCACCGCTCCGAAGTCCGGAACGAAATCGGGCGCGCGCAACGGCACGGGAACCGGACGGCCGCCGGCCAGTCGCGTACCGACGTCGTACACCGGATAACCGGGGTCGGCGCAAAGCACGATGTCGCCGTCGTCGACGACCGCCCACGGAAGGTGGACGACGCCCTCCTTCGATCCCCAGAGCGGAAGGATCTCCGTGTCGGGATCGAGCTTCGTCCCGAACCGCCCTTGCATCCACGTCGCGATCGATGCGCGCAGCTCCGGCATGCCGGAGTACGACGGATAGTGATGCGTGGACGGATCCCCGGCGGCTTCGCGCAGCGCCTCGACGATGTGTGGCGGAGTCGGGAAATCGGGATCACCGACACCGAACGAGATCACGTCCGCGCCCTCGGCGCGCTTCGCCGCCACGCGCCGGTCGAGTTCCGCGAACAGGTACGGCGGGATGTCGATGATGCGCTGCGCCGGCTTGAACGTCATCGAGCCGCCTCGAGCACACCGAGGTTGCGTGCCGTGAACCATGCCGCAGCGAGCTCGCCCTCGAAGACTCGCTCCGCCGGGCCGGTCAGCCACACGTGCCCGCCGTCGTCGATCTCGACCTCGAGCGACCCACCGGGCATCGTCACGGCAACGTGCGGACCCGTACGCTCACGCGCCGACGAAGCGACGACGGCCGCGCAGATCCCCGATCCGCATGCGAGCGTCTCCCCGCAGCCGCGCTCCCACACGCGCATCTCGATGGACGTCGCACCCGTGATCTTCACGAACTCGACGTTCGTCTTCAGCGGGAAATCGGGATGCACTTCGAGTGCCGGACCGAGGCCGAGCACCGTCGCGTCGTCGAGCGCCTTCCCGATCTCGTCGACGAACAGCACGAAGTGCGGATTGCCCATCGAGACGGCCGTTCCGGAACGTCCGTCGACGGTCTTCGCTTCCGAGTACACAGGCCGGCCCATGTCGACGGTGAATCGTCCGGAACCGGCGGGCTTCACGACGACGTCACCGGCGAGCGTCGAGATGACGACTTCGGCGCCTTCGGAGATCCGTCCGGCGTGCTGTTCGTGCAGGACGAGGCACCGTATGCCGTTCCCGCACATCTCCGCGACGCTTCCGTCGGAGTTGTAGTAGTCCATGTAGCGTCCGACGACCCGGATCACGCCGTCCGCGCCGATCCCCTTGTGGCGATCGCACAGCGCGGCAACGAGATCGGGCGGCAGCGTTCCGGCCGGACCGAGGTTGCCCTCGACATCGGCGATCATCACGAAGTCGTTGCCCGCGCCGTGGTACTTGCTGAATCGCATGGTCCGCTTAGGTTACCGGCGCGCGAGCCACGCAGTGATACGTCGCTCACCGGTGTCGGGATGCGCCACTTCGATGACGCCGTCGGGCTCGACGCCGATGGCGCGGAGGAGCTCTGCGACGTTCCAGTCCCTCGCGCGGCCGGCGCGGAAGACGAGCTTGCCGGCCGGCGCGACGAGATCGCGCAACACTCGGTCGACGAGCTCCCGACGACGCGGCGGCCGCACCTCGTCGATACCGATCTGCACGACATCGAAGCGCATCGGCGGCAACCACTCGATGGCGTTGCCGACGAAGATGCGGTCGCGCCACTGCGGTAAGCGGTGACGCGCGAGGGCTGCGATGCGCCACGAGATGTCCACCCCGTACGGCTCGACGGCGATCCCGCGTTCCCTGCCCCACCGTTCGATCGATTCCATCAGGTAGCCGTTCGCACAACCGACATCGAGGAACGTCGCGCGCGGCGGGAACACATCGAGGATCAATTCACGCGCCCACCGCCAGTCGGTCTCGTCGTCATCGAGCTTGCCCGATTGGGCGCGCGGATCCCCCGTCGCGAGGTACATGTCGATCAGCGCTTCCTCGACGCCGTCGTGCCACTGCTGCTCGGTGATGCGTCCGGCGTCGACGTCGGCGTCGAGCGCTGCGATCTCATCGCGGGCGTAGGTGCCGTCCGGCTTCGGGAGTCCGAGCTCGCGGCACGCCCACGGCAGCGAGATGCGTAGCTGACGTTCCTGGAACTTGCGAACCGTCGGCGCTCCGTCCGGCGCCGGCATGGGCGCGTACTGCGCGAAGTAGGCGGAGATGCCCGCGGCGTAGGCACCGAGTCCACCTTTCACTTCCTCGGGCAGAGGGCCTCCTTCGAGACGCAGCGCGGGAAGCCAGCACGCGAGATCGAGATCACGGGGGCCGCGCGACGCCCAGTTCCAGTCGACGAGGACGACCCGCTCTTCGTCGAAGCAGAGGTTGTCGCTCCGCACATCGAGGTGGAGGAACTCGTCACCCGCAAGCACGATCGAGCGCTCGGCGTCGATCAACGTCGGCAGGCAGGCTTCGAGCCAATCGCGCGACGCGATGCGAAGGGAGAGGAACGGCTCCGGGTCTTGCGCGACCGCGGTCCACGCCTTGAACATCCCTTCGAAACGCGCGGTGTCCTGTAGCCCCGCGGGCGGAGGCGTCGACCACAACCGTTCGAGAGCGCCGAGGACCCGGTCCACATCGCCCGGCTCCCACGGCGGCGGCCAGTGCGCGTCGCGGAGATCTTCCAGCACGAGCAGCGGACGAGGCCCGTCCTGCCACGCGAAGATCTCGCAGCGGAGGTCCGCGTCAAAGGCGGACATGTTGCGGTACTCGTCCCGCAGTCGCCACGCGAGGTCGTCGGTCGGCGCGAGCTTCGCGAACACGCGGCGTCCGTCGTCGAGGTCGAGCGACCACCGTTCCGCCGCTGAATAACCGCCGCTCGCTTTCACCCACGCCTTCGGCCGGGAGCCGAGCAACGACGCGACGCGTTCGACCAGCTCGTCAGGAGGACCCATAGATCCTCCGCACCACGTCCTCGATGTCCGGATCCTGGATCGCGATGTCACGCACCGCGGCCTTCGACGCGATGTGCGACAGCAGCGACGCCGCGCTCGTGTGCTCGCGGCGGAAACGCAGCCACTGCCGGGGTCCGTCCACACGTTCCACCGTCGCGCCCGGAACGTCGAGCGGCGGCGCCGTTTCCTCTAGGTCGACGACGAGAACGCTGTCCGCGCCGTAGCGCGCCTTCACCGTTTGCAGATCGCCGTCGTAGATGACGCGTCCGTGATCGATCACGAGCATCCGCTTGCACAGACGTTCGATGTCGTCCATGTCGTGCGTCGTCAGAAGGACCGTCGTCCCCCGCTCGACGTTGAGCCGCGCGAGGAACTCGCGGATGCGCGCTTTCGCGACGACATCGAGGCCGATCGTCGGTTCGTCCAGGAAGAGGATCTCCGGATCGTGCAGGAGTGCCGCCGCGAGATCGCCGCGCATCCGCTGGCCGAGCGACAGCTGACGCACCGGCGTGTCGATGAACGTTTCGAGATCGAGCACCTTGCCGAACTCGGCCAGGTTGCGCTCGTAGACGTCGGACGGGATGCGGTAGATGTAGCGCAGAAGCTCGAACGAGTCGCGGAGCGGCAGATCCCACCAGAGCTGCGTCCGCTGCCCGAATACGACCCCGATACGTCGCGCGAGCTCCACGCGCTGACGCGTCGGCTCCAGGTCGAGGACACGGACGAAACCCGACGAAGGGACGAGGATCCCCGTGAGCATCTTCACGGTCGTGGACTTGCCGGCGCCGTTCGGCCCGACGTATCCGACCATCTCCCCTCGCGCCACGGTGAACGAGATGCCCGCGACGGCGTCGACCTCGACGCGTTCGCGGCGGATGCGCCCCGTCCGGCGATAGACGTTGAAGGTCTTGCGGATGTCGCGGAGCTCGACCGCGTTCACGAGCCCGTGCTCCGGTAGCGCCGGACCGCCATCCGCCAGATGAACCGCGCGACGATGACGGACGCGACCGCGACGAGGGGAGACAGGAATCGCAGGACGAACGGCGAGTGCGTCGCGTCGGTCTTCCCGAGGATGTAGAGGGCCGGGTAGTAGCTGACGAATGCGATGGGGATCACGTAGGCGAACAACCGTCGCATCCAGATCGAGTAGATGCTCATCGGATACTGCGACAAGAAGTTGCCCCCGTACGTCACCGAGTTCGCGACCTCACGCGCATCCATGACCCAGAACGACACCGCGTTGGCCGACACCCAGATGGCGCCGTAGATCACCAAGGCGCTGGCGATCATCGCGACGAACATCACCGCGCGCACCGGGTCCCACGCGATGTGCAGCCGCGAGATCGAATACAGGAGGACGACCAAGCCCTGGACGATCCCGCCCACATGCCTGATGTCGATATCGACCGTGAGCGTCTGTCCGAGCGTGCCGAGTGGGCGCGTCAGTACCTGGTCGAACGTTCCCATCCGGATGAGCAACGGCAGCTTGTCCAGATTTCCGCCGATGACGTCGCCGGCCTTGAACGCGACGTAGGACGACCCGTACAGGAACGCGACCTCGGGGAGCGTCCAATGCGCGAGTCGAGGAAGGTGCAGGAAGATCACGAGGATCGCGACGAAGTCGAGGAACGACAACAGGAACGCGCCGACGATCTGCAGCAGGAACGACAGGCGGTAGGAGAACTGCGCGCGGACTCGTGAACCCGCGAGACGGAGGAAGACCGCCGCGTCAGCCACCCTGGACCACCAGTTTCTGCGAGCCCGCCTTCAGCATGATCCGTCCGGCCGTGAGCAACGCAACGACCCAGAACAGCTGCACGCCGAGCGTCTGCAATGCGGCAACACCGTGCACTCGCTCGAGGAAGATGTTCATCGGCATCTCGAGCATGGCGACGAACGGTGTGAAGTCGATGATGTGCCGGAGCGTTTCGGGGAAGAATGCGATCGGGATCGTGAACCCGGACAGCAACGTCCACACCGAAGCCGAAAGACCCATCACCCCGCGCACGTCGATGATCCAGAACGCGGACAGATTCACCATGAACCGCAGTGCGAAGCTCACCGCGACAGCGAGATAGAAACTGACGCAGAACAGCAGCCACGTTTCCGGGTCGTGAGGCAGGCGGAGCGTGAAGAACACAGCTCCGACGACGAAGGGTGGGATGCCACGCAGGATCGCGTGATACGTCGCGCGACCGAGGTCCTGAGAGAGCCAGTACGTCTCGTAGTCGAACGGGCGGTACAGATCCGTGGCGATCTGTCCCGAGTAGACCGTATCGGCGATCTCCGACCAGCCCCAGATGAAAAGCGGCATGAGCATGCCCTGTGACAAGAAGGTGTAGGTGAGGGTGTCGCTCACGGTGTAACCGTTGATGTGGCGGACGACGGCGAACAGCGCCAGATAGACGTAAGCCCGGATGAACCCGAACACGCTGTTCGTGAACACCCCGGCGAACGTCGCTCCCCTATACGTCGCGTAGCGCCGGAACCCACGGCGCGCGACCTCCCACCAAAGCCGCATGAAGGCTCCCCGAAAGCCGAGCCGAGAAGTATACGGACCGGCAGCGACACGCGGAGTGACTTGTCAACTGGTGTGGCTGCTGTGACTATAGATAACACCGGTGTAATTCGAAGAGAGGACGTGGGCGTGGCGATCTCCGAGCGGAGCGATATCTGGGCACATGTGCAGCGGCGCGCGTGGGAAGACGCCGCTGCGGATGGCAGCCACGTCCGGCGACTGCCCTATCCGGCCCTCGGGCGGACGATCCGGCTCACGGTCGACGAGCCGTGCTGGCGGAACGACCGGTTCCGCGAGCGCGGGGAGGCCGCACTCGCCCGCCTCGAGAAGGCGCTTGCCGCCGGCAAGGGCTCGAAGGCCGAGGCGGCGAGGCTCGCCTTCCTGTACAACGTCCACCTCGACCGCGTCGCGACGGCCCGGAGCACGGCGCGTAGCAACGGCCTCCGGCTCGATCCGATGGGACGCGGCCCCGTACCCGAGCTCCCGGTCCTCCACTACCGCGACCGGCTGCCGTGGACGCTCATCCCGATCGCCGGCTACGACCACGACGAGCTGCCCGACCGCGCGTCGTCCGTGATCGACGCCTGGAACGCCATCGGCAACCTCTTCGACCGTTACATCGTCGCGGACGAACCCCCGGGCGTCGCGCCGTTCCCGACGCACTGCCTGATCGGAGCGATCTCCGGCGACGGACGCACCGCCGACTGGTTCGTCCTCGACCGCTGGGCTAGCTAGAAAACTTCGCCGCGATCGCATCACGCGCGCCGTCCCACCCGAGCTCGGACGCGTTGAACCATTCCACACGGTCGTCGGCGCCGAACCACGACAGCTGCCGGCGGATGAAGTTCTTCGTGTTCTTCACGAGCCGGGCCTGCGCGGGCTCGAGCGGTTCGTCCCCCGCGATCACCGGGAGCATCTCTTTCACGCCGAGGGCCTGCTCCGCCGTGCGTGAGAGCCGGACGATCCGCCGCACCTCGTCCACGAGACCGGCGTCGAGCTCGCGTTGCACCCGCTGCTCCGCCCGGACGAGCAGCTCCTTCCGCTCCCAGGTCAGTCCGGCGACGGCGAGGTCGTAGGGGCCGCCACCTCGCTCCCAGGACGTACGGAGCTCGCCGGCGGGTCGTCCCGTGAGTTCGAGCACTTCGACCGCACGGACGACCCTGCGCTTGTTCCGCGGATCGATCTCCGCCGCGCGTTCCGGATCGCCCGACTCGAGTCGCGCGAACAACACGCCGGCGTCGAGCGCTTCGAGCTCGGCGCGCAGCTCGGCGTCGGTCGGCGCGAACTCGAGCTCGTCGACGACGGCCCGGAAATACAGGCCGCTCCCGCCGACGAGAAGCGGGACGCCGCCCCGCGCACCGATCTCGTCGATCGTCGCGCGAGCGATCTGTTTGTACTCGACGGCGGTGAAGGTCTCCGATGGATCGACGAGATCGAACAGATGATGCGGGACGCCGCGGCGCTCATCGGCGCTCGGTTTGTCGGCGACGATGTCGAGTCCGCGATACACACCCATCGAATCGCACGAAACGATCTCGACGTTGTCGCCGAGCGCGAGCGCGACCTCGACACCCATGCGCGTCTTGCCGGCCGCGGTCGGGCCGACGAGACAGAGCAGTTTCATCTGTCCCGGCGGAACAGGCTCCGTCGTTCGCGCACGCGGAGCGGCGCAGGTTCGTCCGCCTCGGCCGCTGCAACGCTCGCGAGCGGAACCTGAGGCGAGATGTCCTCCTCGACGTCGGCGACGAGATATCCGATGCCGAACGGCGTTTCGTACGAAAGGATCCGTCCTTTCACGTTGCGGCCGTCGAAGGCGCCGCCGAGCACGAGCAACGGTGCGAACCCGCATTCGGACGCTTCCCGGCAAAGGTCCTGCGGGATGTCGAGCAGCTCGCGCAAGCGTCCGTTCGTGAACGCGTCCCGGACGAGACCGTCGAACTCGGCCCCCGACGCGGAGTACCCGTGGGGCGCGTCGTTCGTGATGCGATGCGAAAGGTTGGACGAAGCGATGAGTACCGTGTTGCCCTTCACTTGCTCGGCGGCCTTCGCGATCGCCGTGCCGAAGAGCCAGTGTTCGTCCCAGCCGAGCATCGAGATCGCGACGGGCACGACATTCGTCTCGTCCGTCTTGATCATGAAGATGCACGGGACGGTCACACCGCGATCGAGCTCCCAATCTTTGCGCAGGCGTCCGATCGGCAGCTCCATGCGCTGCGCGACATCGACGATCGCTTCCGCGAGCTCGACGGAGACCTTCACTTCCAGGGTGATCTCGGGCGCCTGGAAGCGCCCCATCGATCCCTTGAGCTTCTTGCCCTCCCATACGCCGAACGCCTCGGGCAGGAACGGGCTGTGCGGGGAAACGACGACGACGTTGGCCGCCTGCTTCTCCTCGCAGATGATGATCCCGAGCTCGGTCATCGCCTCCCGGGTGCGCGCGCAGAAGGCCGCCTTCTCGCCTCCGACCTCGGGGACGAGGTTCGGGGAATGTGGCACCACGCAGCCGTACGACAACCCCACGGGTGCCCTCCATGGACGAAGACGATTTCCTACAGAATAAGCGTGTGACCAGCGTGGTCGGAGGCGATATCGACGGCGTCCTCATCGCGCACCTGCGCGAGTCCCCCGACGAGCGGGGGCGGTTCATCGAGACGTGGCGCGCCGAGTGGTTCGAAGGCAAGCCGCCGATGGTCCAGAACAGCCGCTCGGACTCGAAGGCCGGCGTCATCCGTGCGCTCCACTTCCACCGCAAACAGGCCGACTACTGGTACTGCGCGCGCGGCCGCCTCTTCGTTGCCCTCTACGACCTCCGGCAGACGTCGACGACCAGCCGGCAGCGCTGGCACCTCGAGATCGGCGAGGGGGCCGAGCTCGGCGTGTACATCCCACCGGGTGTCGCCCACGGGTTCCAGGCGCTCACCGACGCGACGCTCACCTACCTCGTCGACCAGCCCTACGACGCCTCCGACGAGTTCGGCGTCGCTTGGGACGATCCCGACATCGGGATGCCCTGGCCCCTCGCCGATCCGATCCTTTCGGACCGCGACCGGAGCAACCCGAAGGTCTCAGACCTCACGGATCTGCCGTGAGCTTCATGGTGTAGAGCTCGTCGTCGCCGTCCATCAGCCGCGCGGCGAGGTGGCCCTGGCCGAGCAGACGCGAGAACTCGGCTCCCATGAACGACTCGGCCGCGTCCTGCGTCCTGAACTCTTCGGACGAACCACTGATCGTCTTCGGATCGCTCAGATAGATCCAGCGATACGTCACGCGATCAGGTAATGAGCGGTCGCGTCGGCGATCGTCGCGTCGACGAGGGCACCCGGTGCGGAATCCACCGCGACGTGCACGAGCTTGTTCGTCCGTGTTCGTCCCGTTGCTTTCGAACGATCACGTTTCGACGCCGGACGTTCGATCGTGACCTCGACGCTCTCCCCGATGAGTTGTCGGTTCCGCTCGAACGAGATCTGCGTCTGGGTTTCGAGGAGTCGATCGAAACGCTCCTGCACGACATGCTTCGGCAGTTGGCCGTCCATGGTCGCGGCATCGGTTCCCGGACGCTTCGAGTACTGGAACATGTACGCCGAGTCGTAGCGCACGTCTTCAACGAGCGACATCGTGTCCTCGAACTCGTGGTCCGTCTCGCCGGGAAAACCGACGATGATGTCCGTCGTGAGGGCGAGATCCGGTATCAGGTCGCGCGCCATGGCGACCTTGTCCAGGTACGCGGAGCGCGAATAGGCCCGTTTCATCCTTCGGAGGACCTCGTCGGACCCCGATTGCACGGGGAAGTGCAGGTGCTCGCAGACCGCTTCGCACTCCGCCATCGCAAGCGCGGTGTCCTTCTTGAAATCCTTCGGGTGCGGTGACGTGTAGCGGATCCGGCGGACACCGTCGACGTCGTTCACGGCGCGCAGGAGCTCCGAGAAGATCGGACGCCCGGTCAGGTCTCGTCCGTAGCTGTTCACGTTCTGTCCGAGCAGTGAGATCTCCGTGACGCCGTCGTCGACGAGACGCTGCACTTCCCCGACGATCTCACCGAGCGGACGGGACACCTCCGGGCCGCGAACCGCCGGGACGATGCAGAACGTGCACCCGTTGTTGCATCCGTACTGGATCGCCACCCAGGCGTGGAAGGGCGATCCGCGTCGCGCCGGGAGCGCCGACGGGTGCACCTCGAACTGTTCGGCGAACTCGACGAGCGGCACACCGGCGTCGTCCACTGCTTGGACGAGACGCGGCAACGCGTCGATGTTCCTCGTCCCGAACACGACATCGACCCACGGCGCGCGCGCGATGACACCCTCGCGGTCCTTCTCGGCCTGGCAGCCGCCGACCGCGATCTTGAGACCCGTGCGTTCCTTGATCGGCTTCAGCGCGCCGAGGTGTCCGTAGAGCTTGTTGTCCGCGTTCTCGCGTATCGCGCACGTGTTGAGGATGGCGACGTCGGCTTCGTCCGGCGCGGCGACGCGCACGTAGCCGGCGACCTCCATCAACCCCGCCAGGCGCTCGGAGTCGTGCTCGTTCATCTGACAACCGTGCGTTTCCAAGAAGAACGTCTTCACGAGTACGCGAGCTCCGTGATGATCTCCCACTCCTTGTCGGAGACCGACGAAACAGACAACCGACTCCACGACTTCGTCGCGATGGCCATATCCTGCAGGCCCGGTGTCTGCTTGATCTCACGCAACGTGACGACTCGCGGGAACGTCTTCACGTACTCGACCTCGGGACAGAACCACCGCGGCGTCTCGGGCGTCGCTTTCGCGTCGAAGTACTTCGAGTTCGGATCGAACTGTGTCGGATCGGGAAACGCTTCGCGTGCGACCCGAAGCACACCGACGACGCCGGGAACCTCGCAGCTCGAGTGATAGAAGAAACCTTCTTCACCGAGTTTCATCGCCATCAAGTTGTTGCGCGCCGTGTAGTTACGCACGCCGTCCCACGGTTCGGACACCTTCGCTTTGAGGTGTTCGATCCCGAACGTCTCCGGTTCCGACTTGAGCAGCCAGCGCGCCATGAACAGATGGTAAAAGGCGAGGGACCCGCCGAAGCGGGTCCCTCGAGGCCATCTGACCGAGGTCAGGGTAACGCGGAAATCGGGCCCCCGCGGGGCCCTATCTGGCGTACTCCACGGACCGCAGCTCCCGGAGGACGACGACCTTGATCTGGCCCGGGTACTGGAGCTCCTCCTCCACCCGCTTGGCGATCTCGCGGGCGATGACCTGGGCCGCCACGTCGTCCACCTCGGCCGGTTCGACCATCACGCGGACCTCACGGCCCGCCTGCATGGCGTAGACCTTCTCGACTCCCTTGAAGGACTTGGCGATCTCCTCGAGGCGCTCCAGGCGCTTCACGTAGGCCTCGAAGCTCTCGCGCCGGGCTCCCGGGCGCGAGCCCGAGATCGCATCCGAAGCCTGAGCGATGACGGCTTCGAGCGTGCGCATCTCGACCTCGCCGTGGTGCGCCTCGATGGCGTGCACCACCGCCGGCGACTCGCCGAGTCGCCGGGCCAGCTCGGCCCCCACGTGGGCATGCGTGCCCTCGACCTCCTGGGCGACGGCCTTGCCGATGTCGTGGAAGAGCGTGCAGCGCTTGGCGAGCTGGACGTCCGATCCGAGCTCGGCCGCCATCATCGCCGCGATCTGCGACGCCTCGACGGAGTGCCGCAAGACGTTCTGCCCGTAGCTGTAGCGGTACTTGAGCCGGCCGAGGGCCCGGACGAGCTCAGGGTTCACATCGGTGATCCCGAGCTCGTGGATGGCTTCTTCGCCGGCGTTCTTGATCGACCGCTCGATCTCCGACCTCGCCTTCTCGTACTGCTCTTCGATGCGGGCCGGGTGGATGCGGCCGTCGGAGATGAGCGAATCGAGCGTCATGCGCGCCACCTCGCGGCGGACGGGATCGAAGCACGACAGCACGACCACTTCCGGTGATTCGTCCACGATGAGGTTCGCGCCCGTCACCTGCTCGAAGTGACGGATGTTGCGACCCTCGCGCCCGATGATGCGTCCCTTCATGTCCTCGCTCGGGAGCTGCACCACCGACGTGGACGACTCCTGCGCCTGCTCGGCGCCGAGCCGCTGGATCGCCGTGACGACGATCTTGCGGGCACGGCGCTCCGCCTCTTCGCGCGCCTTGGCCTCGAAGTCACGGACGAGGGCCAGCGCGTCCCGCTTGGCCTCCTCCTCGACGACGCTGATCAGCTCGGCCTTCGCGTCGGCCTGGGACATGCCGGCGACACGTTCGAGCGCTTCCCGGGCCCGTTCGATCTGCTCGGCGACCTCTTCGCGGGCCTTCGCCAGCTGCGCGGCCGTCTCCTCGCGGAGCTGGTCGACATGCTTCTCGCGCTCGAGGATCTTCTGCTCCCGCGCCTCGAGCTTCCGTTCACGGTTATCGAGAGCGTCCGAGCGCTGCTCGAGGTTCGATTCCCGGGCGGCGACGGCCTTCTCGAGCCGCTCCATCTCCGAACGCAGATTGTTCGACTGCCGCTCGGCGTCCTGCCGGATCTCTTCGGTCTTTCGCCGCGCTTGCTCCTCCGCGGCGGTGACGATCTCGCGAGCGCGCGCCTCGGCCGTGCCGGTTTCGACGACGCGCTTCCTGCGGTCGGACGTGATGTATGCGAACGATGCTCCGCCCGCGACCACCAGCCCGATGATGAGGCCGATGACGATGCCCATCGCGCCTGGCTCCTTCCTCTCAACCGATCCGAAACGCGTGCACTCACGCGTAAGCGAGGAAGGCTCGTGCGAGCCCGGGGAGGGGCGAGAAAGGTTAGCTAGACGCTTCTACAGGAATGTTTCAGGAAGTCCCTTGTAGGCTGCGGTTTCGCGTTCCTGTTCAACTCGACCATCTCAGCGGCCTCGGTATCTGTAGGTCGGCCGGTTCCGGTGTCGTTCGCACGAGCGCTCCAGCGCTCTGAACCCATTATCTGCCGGACGATTCCCTCCGGCAAACACCTCGCGATCAGCGCGCTCCGAGCGCCTTTTCGACGTCCTTCAGGTGGTGCGAGGCGTCGTGGAGCGCGTGGAAGAGCAGCCACTCGGCGGTGACCGTCCGGCCACCGAGCGTGCCCGTGCGCTCGAATCGCTCCGGGACCCTGAGGGCCTTGTCCGCCTTGTCCGCCATCTGATCGGCGTTCTGCTCGAGCTTGTCGAGCGTGATCCGGACGTCGAGGTCGGCCGATCGGTCCGGGCCGGCGGGCGACGGATCGACCTCGGGATAGACGGGCTCCCGTCCGTCGAGGACGTCCCCCATCGCGAACCCGACGAGCGCGAGCATCGAGCCTGTGTGATCGGCGTACTCCACCGGCGACCACACCTCCGGCCCCGGACGACGCCGAAGGGCTCCGTCGTCGGCCGTGGCGAACAGCTCGCGCCAGCGACGTCCCATCGAGCGCAGGCCGGCGATCGCGTCGGGAACCGTGAGGCGCGTCGAATCGAAACCGCACTCGGCACAGCGTTCGGGCTCGGTCACGAACTGACGCTACTGGAATCGCGGGTGCAGGAGTCGCACGGGAGCCACTCCCGCACCCGACGAACCCGTTACTTCTTCTTCGAACCGGCCTTGATCGACGACACCATCGCCGCCACGGTCTCACCGACGGGCTGCAGATCGTCGTCGTCCTCCTTCGAGGACCCGTTGCCGCCGTTGCTCGGGGCTTCGTCCGGCACGGGCACTTCAGCGACGACGGGTGGCGCCTTGTCGGCTTCGAGCTGCTCCATGATCTGCTTCTCGATCTGACCGGCGATGTCCTTGTGCTCGATGAGGAACGACTTCGCGTTCTCACGACCCTGTCCGATCTGTTCCTCGTTGTACGTGAACCACGCACCGGACTTCTTGACGACGCCACGCTCGACGGCCATGTCGAGGAGCGAGCCTTCCTTCGAGATACCGGTGCCATACATGAGGTCGAACTCCGCGGTCCTGAAGGGCGGCGCGACCTTGTTCTTCACGACCTTCGCGCGGACGCGGTTACCGACGAATTCGGCGCCGTCCTTGATGCCTTCCACACGCCGGACGTCGAGACGCACCGACGAGTAGAACTTGAGCGCGCGGCCGCCGGGGGTCGTTTCCGGCGAACCGAACATCACACCGATCTTCTCGCGGAGCTGGTTGATGAAGATCACGCACGTCTTCGACTTCGAGACGGTGGCCGTGAGCTTCCGGAGGGCTTGCGACATGAGGCGCGCCTGGAGGCCGACGTGGCTGTCGCCGATTTCCCCTTCAATTTCCGCCTTGGGCACCAGCGCGGCCACCGAGTCGATCACGATGATATCGACGGCGTTCGACATCACCAGCATCTCGGCAATCTGGAGCG
>JAICYB010000003.1 GCA_025934435.1 Actinomycetes bacterium
CGCTCTCCGCGGCGCGCCTCGTCCTCGGACGCTTCTGGCCGCTCCTCATCGGTGTCGCGGCCACGGTCCTCGGCACGGGCGGGACGGGTCTCCTCGGCGCGAAGCACGACGCGCGTTCGTCGGCTCTCTTCATCTTCTCCGCGATCGCCGTCGAACTCGCAGCGTTCATCGTGGGGACGACCCACCGCGTGCGGTACGCGATCGCCTGTGGGATCGGTGTCGGCACGATCGGCCTCGCCGGTGAATGGTGGTGGAACCAGCACGCGTTCCAACCGTGGACGAAGGCCCTCCTTCCGGACGCGCTCATCCTCGGATTGATCACCGCGATCGGCGCGGCCGTCATCGGCACGGCGTTCGCCGCGGCGATCCGGCGCGAGAGCATCGGCATGCGTCCCGCCGTCGTAACCGTCGGCTTCCTGATGGTGCTGTTCTCGCTGGCGTGGGCGCTTCCCCGTCACGGCAGCAACGTGCGAGCGGACATCTCGCTGCACCACATCGGAACGTCGAAGGTCGTCGTCACGGCGAAGCTCGATCCCGTCGACGCCGCCGATCACGCGCGGTGGTTCCAGACGATGAGCTGGCAGGGCGGCGGCTTCGCCGTCGCGAACATGAAGCAGACGCAGCCGGGCGTGTGGGTCTCCGAGAAGGCGATGCCGATCGGCGGCAAGTGGAAGACGATGCTCCGTCTGCACCGCGGCGCTGAGATGAGCGCGATCCCGGTGTGGATGCCCGCCGACCAGGCGATCGGCGCGCCGGAGATCGCGGCCGTGAACAAGACCGCGCAGTTCAAGCTCGAAACGCGTTACCTGCTCCGTGAGCAGCACGGCGGACCGGCGTGGTTCTCACTCGCGGTCCTGACACTGCTCGCGGTCATCGCGGTGCTGTGGATCGGTTCCTTCATCCTGGCGGCATCGAAGCTCGAGGCGGCATCCTTGCCGGATGTGGTGGTCGCTCGAGCGGCATGACCGGATAGCGATAGCGACGTTCACGCGTCCGCCGCGCAACTTCATGAGCGTGGCGGCGATGACGGAGCTCGTCGCTCTGCTCGAAAGCGTCGCCGAGGACGAAGCTGTTTCGGTCGTCGTCCTGACCGGGGGTGTCGACGGCTATTTCGTCGCGCACGCCGACCTCGACGACCTCACGAAGCTCGGGCGGGGCGAGGACGTCGACGGCGATCTGCGAAGCTGGGGACGCGCGCTCACGCTGCTCGAGTCGATGCCGCAGCCGACGGTGGCCGCGATCAACGGACAAGCACATGGCGGCGGCTGTGAGATCTCGCTCGCGTGCACGCTCCGGCTGATCGCCGAGTCCGGCCACATGGGTCAGCCGGAAGTCGTCGTCGGGATCATCCCCGGCGCCGGCGGGACGCAGCGATTGCCGCGTCTGATTGGCCCGGCGAAGGGAGCCGAGCTCGTCTTGTCCGGACGCCGTGTGGATGCCGACGAGTGCGTTGCGATCGGACTCGCGAACGCGAAGCTTCCCGACGAGGGGTTCGTCCGGCATGTGACCGAGTGGCTGCAGCCGATCGCCCGGCAGCCGCGGAGCGCGCTCTTCGCGGCGAAGAAGGCGATCGTCGAAGGACTACGCCTCGACTTCGCGGACGGCATGCGGCTCGAAGGCCGGTTGTTCGTCGAGCTGCAAACGGGCAAGGAAGCCCTCGAGTTGCAATCGAAGGCGATCGACGCGTACGCGTCCGGTTCTTCGTCCGGCCTGTGAACGTCAGGCCGTGCGAAGAAGACGATCTCGACCAGCTGAACGAGATCTACAACTTCTACGTCCGCTCCTCACCGGTCACGTTCGACATCGAAGACATCACGATGGATTCGCGACGCGAGTGGTTCACCCACTACGCCGCCACCGGTAGACACCGGCTGCTCGTCGCGGTCGAGGACGACGTTCTGATCGGGTATGCATCCTCGAGCCCGTTCCGGCCGAAACGGGCGTACGAGACCTCGATCGAGACGAGCATCTATCTCCGCGATGGATGCAGTGGTCGAGGCGTCGGAACCGGGCTCTATGAGGCGCTCTTCGATGCCGTCGCCGGGGAGGACGTCCACCGCGCGCTCGCGGGCATCACGATGCCGAACGCGGCGTCCGTCGCGCTGCACACGAAGTTCGGGTTCCGGCAGGTTGCATACTTCACCGAGCAAGGCAGGAAGTTCGACCGTTACTGGGACGTCGCGTGGTTCGAGAAGGAGATCTGACATGGCGCGGGTATTGATCACGGGTTGCTCGACGGGCATCGGCCGCGCGGCGGCGGTGGAACTGCACAAGCGCGGATTCGAAGTGGTCGCGACGGCGCGGCGTCCGGAGACGCTCGACGATCTCGACGTCGCGCAGAAGCTGCGCCTCGACGTCGACGACGCCACCTCGGTGGACGAAGCCCTCGCGGCCGCCGGCGCGATCGACGCTCTCGTGAACAACGCCGGCTTCGGCATCCACACCCCCGTCGAGAAGGCGCCGATCGACGAAGCGAAGCGCATGTTCGAGACGAACGTCTGGGGCGCCGTCCGGATGATGCAGGCCGTGCTTCCGCAGATGCGCGAGCGGGGGAGCGGAGTGATCGTGAACGTCACGTCGCTCGCGGGTCTCGTCTCCGAGCCGCTCGGTGGGTTCTACGCGGCATCGAAGCACGCCCTCGAAGCGATCAGTGAAGCGCTGCACTACGAGATCGCGCATTTCGGTGTTCGCGTGGCGATGGTCGAGCCGGGCGGCTTCTCGACGGCGTTCGACACGAACCGCAAGGAGTTCGCGCTGGACGAAGCTCCCTACGACGAGCTCAACCGTCAATGGAACGAAGCGCGCAACCGTCTCTTCGGCGGCACGAACGAGGAGCAGCCGGGAGCCGAGATCGTCGCGCAAACCATCGCGGACGCCGTCGAAGGAACGGAGACGAAGCTCCGTTGGCTCGTCGGTGACGATGCGAACCTCGTGATGAGCGTCCGTACGCAGATGAACGACGAGGACTTCGAAAAGACGATGCGGGACACGCTGAAGCTGACCTGGTGATGGGCTACGGGATCAGTAGGACGCGACCGAACGCGCGTCGGCTCTCGATGTAGGCGTGCGCGGCCGCCGCTTCCGAGAGCGGGAACGTCCGGTCGACGACCGTCTTGAGCTTGCCGGCGGCGACGTCGTCGATCAGCTGCCGGACAAGCTCTCGTCCATTACCGAGCAATAGTTCCGCGCCGAAGAACACGCCGGTGACGGTGAGGTTCCGCGCCGAGAGGAGCGACGTGTCGACCGGCTGCTTGCCCTGGTCCATGTCGCCGACGGTGACGAGCCGGCCCTTGTACGCGAGCGCGTCGATGGACGCGAGCAGCGTGCTGCCGACGGAGTCGACGACGAGATCGACGCCTTGTCCGCCGGTGAGCTTGCGTGCCTCGTCCACGAAGTTCGACGTCTTGTAGTTGATCCCGTGGTCGAGACCGAGCTCGTGCTGCAACCGCGAGAGCTTGTCGTCGGACGAAGCCGTCGCAAGCACCGTCGCGCCCGCGCGCTTCGCGAGCTGGATCGCCGCGATCCCCACGCCGCCGGCGCCGCCCTGGATCAGCACGCTCTCGCCATCGCGCAAACGCCCGAACTCGAAGAGGCACACATCTGCCGTTCCGAACGGGATCGGGATCGTCGCAGCCTGCTGGAGATCGAGACCGTCGGGGATCACCCACGTCGCTTGCGCGTCGTATGCCGCGCGCGATGCGTGCGAGCCGAAGGGCGCAACGGCGACGACGCGCTGGCCGACGTTGCGGTCGGTCACGTTCGATCCGACCTCACTGATCGTGCCCGCGCACTGGTAGCCGACGACGTGCGGCGAGCCGACGAGTGCGCCGCCCTTGCGGTTGAGGACGTCGCCGCCCTCGATCGACACCGCTTCGACGTCGATCACCACACCGCCGGGCGCGCACACCGGTTCGGGGACGTCCTCATACCGGAAGACGTCCGGCGCACCTGTTTCGTAGTAGACGGCGGCCTTCACTGTGATGAGAGTCTAGACAGCCCCCGTCCGGCTAATGTTGGATACCTAAGCCCACGACAAGGAGGCTTCCCCCGTGAGACGTTCGTCTGCGAGACAGGCCGCAGCCGCCGGTCTCGATTTCGTTGCCGTCGTCGTGGCGATCGCGGTCATCGAGCGCTGGAAGCACCTCGACACGCCGGGAGACATCGCCGTCCACGCCTCGCAGAACATCTTCGCGACGGTCGCACTGCTGTACGGCGTCGCGGCCGTGTTCCTCTTCTTCTTCGTCTCGACGCTCGCCGCGCGCATGCGTCAGCTCGAGGGCGGTTCCGGACGTCTCGCCGCCGCGGTCAACGGCTCGGGCAGCTTGATCGCGGGGATCCTCGCGATCGGCGCCGGGATCATGTGGGCATCGCACCAGCTCCAATCGCCGGAGAGCGCCGCGATGGCGACGAGCTTGCTGGACGGACCGACGTTGTTCTTCCCGGCCGCCGTGCTCGTGGGCGCGTCCGGCATCGTCGGTTTCCGCGCTCGCGGTCTTCCGATATTCAGCCGTATCGCGAGCCGCGCGAGCATCCCGCTCGCGCTCGGATTCGTCGCCGCGTCCGGGCTGATCCTGTTCAAGGATTACGCGTGGATCAACGACACGGGGAACATCGCCCTTGCCGCATGGGTGCTCGTCTTGTCGATCATCGGTATCGCGCGTTGGGGCGACCTGGACGGACCACCCGTCGTCGTGGCGGCGCCCGTCGCGGAGGAGGTTCCGGAGATCGTCCGGCCCGCTCCGCCGGAACCACCGCGTGCACGGCGCCGTCCGCCGCGGAAGTTCGCTCCCCGCCGCACCGACCTCGCCAAGGAGTACGAGCAGCGGCCGCACGAAGAGGCGGACGAACCCGACGCCGGCGCCGACGCAGACGACGAGGAAGAGGAGTTCGGCTACGGCGGTCCGCCCCGCATGACCGAACCGGTGGACGTGACGCCGGCCCGTCGCCGTCCGCGCCGTGCGAAACCGCAACCGCGGAAGGCGACCTCGGGACGAAAGGCTGCGCCGCGCGCGAGTGCTCCGTCCGAAGAAGCGCCCTCGAAGCCGGCACCGCGTCGCAAGCCGAGGCCGCGTCGCAAGCCGAGGCCGTCGGACAGGACGGAGCTCATCCGGCCCGACGAGGAGAGCTGAGTCCCTTCAGCGCTTCGCGCCGCGAGACCCCGGGGGACCGGTTCCGCGTCTAGAGCGGTACACGGTGGGCGCGTCGGCGTCGCACGCCATGCCGGAAACGAAGTCGCCCGATAGGCTGGCCTGCACGCCGAAGGAGGGGCCTCATGGATATGTACGGGGAGACGTCCTGCACGATCGCCGCGACACCGGACCGCGTCTACGCGCTCGTGAGTGATATCACGCGGATGGGTGAGTGGAGTCCCGAGTGTGTCAGGTGCGAATGGATGGACGGTCACGACTCCGCGGTGGTCGGCGCCCAGTTCCACGGACACAACAACAACAAGGGTTTCGAATGGACGACGCCGAATACGGTCGTCACCGCGGATGCCGGCCGCGAGTTCGCTTGGGTCGTCGGGACGCTCGACTTCGAGGTGTGCCGGTGGCGGTACGTCCTCGAAGGCGAGGGCGACAAGACGAAGATCACGGAGTCGTTCAGGCTCGGCGATCAGGAGGTGGGGTTCGCGCAGCAAGTTGCCGACGCTACTGAGGAAGAGCGTGAAGCGATGGTCGAAGCGCGCCGCGCGCAGTTGATCGACGGCATGCGTCACACGCTCGAGAAGCTGAAGGCGGCGGCGGAAGGGGAGTAGTCGGTTGGACACGCTGAAGGGACGATTGCTCGTCGCGACGCCTGCACTCGTCGATCCCAACTTCTTCCGCGCGGTCGTGCTCCTCGTCGAACACACCGACCAAGGTGCGGCAGGACTCGTCCTCAATCGTCCGAGTGAGACGGAGCTCGGTGCGACGCCGCTCGAGGAGTGGGAGCCGGTCGCAGCCGATCCGCCCGTAGTGTTCGTCGGGGGCCCGGTCGAACCGACGGCCGCGTTGTGTCTCGCGCGCATGTCCGACGAACCACCTACCGGCTTCCAACATGTCGTCGGCGGGCTCGGCGTACTCGATCTCGAGAGCACACCCGACGAATTGCGGACGAACCTCGATCGCGTGCGCGTCTTCGCGGGTTATGCCGGGTGGGGCGAAGGCCAGCTCGAAACGGAGATCGACGACGGATCGTGGTACGTCCTCGAAGCCGATCCGGAAGACGCGTTGTCGTCGCAACCGATCGGGCTGTGGCGGTTCGTCCTGAAACGGCAAGGCGGTCAGCTCGCCCTCGTTTCGAACTTCCCGGCCGACCCCACGATGAACTGACCTGATGCCGTCGTCGACCGACCTTCCCGTCCAAGCGCTCCGCATGTACGGGCGCCTGCTCTACCGCGGCGCCCAGATGACGCTCGGACCTGTGCTGCGCGGCGTGTACAACGTTCGGGTTCGGGGTGCGGGCAACGTCCCGCGCTACGGTCCCGCGATCATCGCACCGAACCATCTGTCGTTCATCGATCCATTCTTCGTCGCACTCACGATGCCGCGGCGGATCGTGTTCATCGGGAAGGCCGAGTACTGGGATTCGTGGACGACGCGCTGGTTCGTCGAGATGGCCGGCGGCATCCCGGTGCGCCGCGAAGACTCGAAACGGGCCGCGAACTCACTCGAGGAGGGCGTGAGAGTTCTGCAAGAGTCCGGCGACCTGCTCGGCATCTTTCCGGAGGGAACGCGTTCGCCCGACGGACGTCTCTACAAAGGCAAGACCGGCGCCGCTCGCATGGCGCTGGCCGTCGGTTGTCCGGTGATCCCGACGTCGCTCGTCGGGACGAGGCACGTGCTTCCGAAGGACGCGAAGATCCCGGGGCTCGGCCCCCGCGTGTCGGTGACGTTCGGGAAGCCGATGAGGGTTCCCGAGGAGGGCAAGACCGATCCGCACGTCTTGCGCGTCTTCACCGACGACTTGATGCGCCGCATCGCATCGATGTCCGGGCAGGAGTACCGGAACCGCTACGCGTACACGAAGCGCACGCCGAACGCGCCGACGCCCGCGCCGTTCAGCTTCAGTCCCTAAGCGGGCAGGTTGGACTCGATCGCCGTCGTGACCTCGTCGGCTTCGGGGTCGATCATCGGGTTGAAGCGGGCGACGACGGACCCGTCCGGCGCGATGACGAACTTCTCGAAGTTCCAGCGGATGTCGCCGGCGTGGCCCTCGGCGTCCGCATTCTCCGTGAGCTCCTGGTACAGGGGATGGCGACCTTCGCCGTTCACCTCGATCTTGTCGAAGAGCGGGAAGTTCACGTTGAAGTTGAGCGAGCAGAACTCGACGATCTCTTCGTTCGTTCCGGGCTCTTGGCCGCCGAACTGGTTGCACGGGAAGCCGAGGACCGTGAAGCCGCGGTCCGAGTACTTCTCCTGCACCCGCTGCAGCGCGGCGTATTGCGGCGTGAGTCCGCACTTCGAGGCCACGTTCACGACGAGCAGCGTCTTGCCGGCGAACTCGCCGAGCGTCGTGTCCTCACCCTTGATGTTCTTTACAGCGACGTCATGAACGGACATGCGGACCTCCCCGGAGTGAAAAAGGGCAACGGCGAAGAGTTTACGACGACTCTTCGGCGGCGCGCTGCTCCTCGAGGGCCTGCTGCTCCTGGTACGCGCGCTGCACCGCCATCAGAACCTTGCCGACGTCTTCGTCGAGGTGCTTGCGCGCGCGGTACATCACGAGCGCGCCGAGGAAGATCGGGGGCATGCAGACGAGGAACGCCATGCGTAGGTTCGTCAGGTCGGAGAGATAGCCGAGGAGCGGCGGCGCGAGCGCGGCGCCGGAGAGCGTCGACACGAGTGAGAACGCCGCGAACCCCGCGCCGCGGAGGTTCGCCGGAAGCGCGTCTCCCGTACCGGCACGGATGCCCGGAACGGCCGCCACGAGCACGAAGATCGCGATGGTCTGGATCACGAGGACGGCGACCGTCGGCAGATGCGCAAGTGAGATCGAGAAGAGAACCGTCCCGATCATGACGCAGTACGCCGGTAATGCGATGCGCGCGCCGCTGATCTGGTTCTGGTATCGATCCGCGATCCGTCCGCCGAACCACGTTCCGCCGATGCCCGCGACGACGACCATCCCGCCGACGGCCGACGTCGACGACGCGATGCTCATGTGCGCGAAGCGCTGCAGATAGACCGGCAACCAGTAGCCGACGCCGGAGACGGAGAACAGCAGTACGCCGACGCCGACGAGGACGTAGCGCAACGTCGGGATCTGCATGACCGTCTTCAGGTCGTCGCGCAGTCCGCGGACGAGATCGCCGATGAACGTACCGACACCGTGCTCGAAGAGCGGTTGGTGCTCGTGGGCATCGTCCGTCTCGGGTTCGAGCCCGATCGACAGGCGATCGCCGTGGCCGCGCTTCGGTTCGACGAGGCGCATCACGAGCAGGGCGGTGATGACTCCGGGGCCACCGATGAGCACGAAGGCCCAGCGCCACCCGAGGAGTTGGCCGATGCCGCCACCGAGCGCGATGCCGACTCCGAAGCCCACGAACAGCAGCTGTTGCTGGATCGAGAACGCCTTGCCGCGCTGCTGGATGGGGTAGTAATCGGTGAGCAGGCTGTTCGCCGACGGCTCGGTGATGCCCAGGCCGAAGCCGAGCAGTCCGCGGACGCCGAGGAGTTCGACGAAGTTCATGCACGCGCCGGTGAGCGCGGTGATCCCACTCCACAGCACGATCGTGACGCCGATGATCTTCGTCCGGTTCACGCGATCGGCGACGTAGCCCGCGGGGATCGTCGTCAACGCGTTGACGAGGACGAACGCCGATGCGAGGAAGCCGACGGCGGCGTCACTCAGATGGAAGTCGTGCTTCAGGAACGGTTGGACGCCCCGCAAGATGCTCTGGTCGGTCGAGTCGACGAAGAGCACGAGCCCGAGGACCCACATCGGCCAGGTGCTTGCCCGCTTCCCCTCGGCCTGCTGCATCGCAAGACGATAACGAAAGCGTCGTGTACAGTCTCGCGCCGTGAAGCTTCGCGCTCGGTCGTCCGCGGCCGTGCCCCTCACTTCGTGGTTCGTCCTCGTGGCGGGCTGCTTCCTGTGGGGCTGGTACCTCACCGCCCACGGTCATAACTTCCGCCTCGGACTCCCGCCGCTGTACGGGCATTTCCATCCGCGTCTCCCGCTGCTCGGCATCCCCGCGCTCGTCGCCGGCGGAGTGGCGGTCGCGTACGGACGGCGCATCTCGGATCTCACAGGCCGACTGCTCGTGATATGCACCGCGACGCTCGCGGGCGCGTGGGGGGCCGTCCTCGCGGCGATCGACGGCAATCATGGGCTCCGCATCGACAACCGGATGCGCTCCGACTTCCTCAACACGGTCCCGATGGTGCACCGACCCTCGCGCTTCCTCGAACGCTACACGCGCGATCTCGCGAGCTTCTCGGATCACGTGCACGGACATCCGCCGGGGCTCGTCCTCATCCAGTGGAGCTTGGCGCGCCTCGGCATGGGTGGCCCGTCGTGGGACACGGCCCTCCGTCTCGTCAGCTTCGCGATCGCGATCGGCGCCGTACTCGTCGGCGTCCGTGAGGTCGCCGGCGACGCCACGGCGCGGAACGCGGCGCCGTTCCTCGCGTTCGCGCCCTTCGCTGCGCAGAACCTCGCGATCACTGCCGATTGCGTGTTCGCGGCGCTCGAAGCGGTCGCGATCGCATGCATCCTCATCGCGACGTCGCGGCGCGGTCTGCGATCGGACGGCCTCGCGCTCGCCGGCGGGTTGTTGTTCGGGTACGCGTTGTATTCGACCTACGGCGCCTTCGTGCTCGCGCTCATCCCGCTCGTCGTGGCGATCTCGCGGCGCCGCCTGCGTCCGTTGATCGTCGCCGGTCTCGGCGTCGTCGTCGTCGCGTTGCTTTTCCTGCGGTACGGCTTCTGGTGGTACAGCGGACTTCGCATGACGGTGCAGGTCATCTCGACCGGCGCACGGAAGTACCGCATCGCGAGCTACTTCATCCTCGGGAACCTCGGAGCGTTCGCGACGACGCTCGGACCGTCGATGTCTGTGGCGATCGCACGACTTCGCGACCGGCGCACGTGGTTGCTCGTGGGAAGTGCCATCGCTGCGGTGGTGTTCGCGGACGTCAGCCAGCTCTCACGTGGAGAGGTCGAACGGATCTGGCTGCCGATGGCGATCTGGATATGCGTCGCGGGCAGTTCGGTAGCGAAAGAGCGGAAGTGGTTCGTCCTGCACGTCTGTTACGCGCTGCTGCTCGCGTTCATCATCCACGCGCGGTGGTGAATCAGTGCGACGTCCTCTTCGAGACGTCGCCGATGAACGCCTGAGGATCGAAGTTCGGCCCCCGGAACATCGCGATCACGTCACGTTCCCGCTGCTCGAGCGTCCGGATCGCGTCGGGGAGTGTCTCCGCCTGCTCGAGCGGGACGTTGCAGACGCCGTGCTTGTCGCCATGAAGGAGGTCGCCGGGTTCGACGGCGAGACCGCCGACCGTCACCGGCACGCCGACGTCCACGACGTGCACGTGAGCGTGGGAGACACCGACGGAACCGGCGAACGCGTGGAAGCCGATCGCCTGCATCTCGTCGAGATCGCGTACGCAACCGTTCGTGATCACGCCGATCGCGCCGAACGCCTGGAAGATGTTCGAGTTCACCTCGCCCCAGAGCGAGCCGTGGCCGCACGGATCGTCGAGGTCTTGTACGACGACGACACGCGGGGACGGAAGTGAGTACACGTGTGCCCAGAGATCGCGATCGTTGCTGTCGCCTGGTGCTGATGCGCGGATCGTTGCCGTCGCGGCGTACGCGACCATCGGACCGAGGTCGGGAAACATACATCTGACGCTGGCGTTCATGAATCCTTCATGACGCCCCCGTACATTGAACGTCTCGATACCGTTCGCGACCGCCGGCGTCGCGAAGTTGCGCAACTCGTCAACGATTCCCATGTGCACAAACTAGATGAATGTATCCGCGCACAGTGGGTACTGGTGTGGCGTGCCCACGACGACTGCCAGTCGCGAGCGCCTGCGATCCCTCGACGTCATCCGTGGGATCGCCGTTGCCGGCGTGCTCGCGTTCCACGGACTCGCGACGACGTGGCACGCCCATCATCGTCCGGCGTTCTACCTGTGGCCGGCGGGCGCGGGGAAACTCGGCGTGGACGCGTTCTTCGTTCTTTCGGGGTACGTCATCACGAAGAGCTGGGGGTCCCGTCCGACCGACCTGAAGACGTCGCGCGCGTTCATGTCGCGACGGATCAAGAGGTTGTTCCCCGTGTACTGGGCATCGCTCGTCGTGTACACCCTCCTGCGTGCGCGACAGCTGTTCCATTCGTGGCACGGCATCGGGACGCTGTTCCTGCACGTGATCGGGATGCAGTTCGTCCTCCCGAACGCCGCGTACCAGATCAACAGCGTGTACTGGACGCTTACGACGCAGATCCACTTCTACCTGCTCTTCCCACTGCTCATCTACGCGATGCGCAGACTGCGCGTTGGTTCGGCGCTGATCGCGATCGTCTTGTTCAGCGTCGGGTTCCGCGTGCTCTTCCATTCGACGAACCAGTGGCCGGCCGACACGATCTTCGGACGCCTCGATCAGTTCGCGCTCGGAATGGCGGCAGCCCTCGTCGTCGGCCGGACGAACCGTTTCCTCGAGATCATGCGCACCAAGACGGCACGGACGCTTTCCGTCGCCGGTCTGGTTGTGCTCGTCTTCCTCTACGGCTCGACCTGGCTCGGACCGTCCCACTCGCAGCAGGTTCTTGCGGAGACGTTCGGTCACCCGCTGTTCGCGTTGCTCCTGGCCGTTTCGCTCCTCCGCATACGTCCGACCGAGCGCATGTCGAAGACCGCGACGACGCTCGCCGGTCTCGGGACGATCTCCTACAGCGTCTACCTCTGGCATCTGCCGATCTTCGAATGGGCGGGAAGCGCGGGCTTCATCGGCATCGTCGCGGCGACGATCGCGTCGCTCGTCGTCGGCGGGGTGTCGTACGTGTTGCTCGAGCGTCCGTCCCTGCGGATGCGCTCAGCCTGGAAGGACGCGCCGCGCACCGACGTACCGATGGGTGGAGAGCGCGACGATGCGCACGACCGATCCGGTGCTCGGGGATTCGATGATCCGGTTGTCGCCGGCGTAGATCGCCTCGTGAACGATCGCTCCCGACGAGTCCGCGACGAACAGAAGGTCACCCGGACGAACGTCGCGTAGCGCGACGGCGCGCCCGTCCTTGATCTGCTGGTCCGTGTCCCGCGCGAGCGAGATCCCGACCGATCGGTACACGAGCTCGGTGAAGCCGGAGCAGTCGAAGCCGAACCCGGACGTACCGCCCCACATGTACGGGAGCCCGAGGAACTTCTTCGCTTCCGCAAGGACGTCGCTTCCCGCACTGGACGAAACGTCCTGCGACGCGATCGTCGCCCGCGTGCCGTCGAGCAGTTGGACCGCGACGCCGTCTGCATCGCGCGAGACGACCGGCAGCGTCGTCCCGTAGGAGAGCACGAGCGAACCGACCCTCGCCGTCGGCGACGAGATGCGCACCGTGTTGCCCGCGCGCGGAGCCGTCGACGTGAGTTGCACGGTCGGCATCCACCCCGGATATCCGCGCGCATCCTTCTGGCTCGGCTGATCTGGGAGGACGACGTGTGACCACGTGCCGGACGAGCCCGTCACGATCACACGCGTTCCGTAGAGCGACTGCGTCTGGACGCGGCCGACGAGGTCGAGCTTCTGCGCGTTGGTGAGATGGGCGAGCCAACCGCGAGGATCTGCGGGCCGCTGCAGGGCCGATGCGTCGACCGCGCGCGCCGACGTGGGAAGCGTCCACACGGTTGCGACCGAGACGTCGACGTAGCGCACGTCGGAGTTCGTTCGGGCCGGCGCGGAGGTCGGCGCGACGCTCGCCGTCGTTGGTGGCGTGGCCGTTGGACTCGGCGGTGGCGCCGGTCGCGCGCACGCGGCCGATACGACCAACGCGAGGAGCACCGCGCGCCTCACAATGAATCCACGTAGGTGCTCGGACCCATCACGATCACCGGATGTCGCACCGGATCGAGCCACCGCAGGATCTCGACGAGGACGGAGCCGTCGATCGAGACGCATCCCGACGTCGGGCGTCCGAGGCTCACGTGCAAGAAGATCGCGCTTCCTTTCCCCGGCGTGCGTGCGGTGTTGTAGGCGATGACGGCGGCGTGTGCGTACGGTCCGGGCTGATCGAGCTGCTCGGCGGAGCTCCATCGCCCGTTGCTCGGCGCCGTCTGCCACGTGTTGTACAGCGACGACGCCGGGTCGTCCACCCATACATCGTTGGCCGTCGCGCGACGGTAGGACAGATGCGTACCGGGATCGGGCTGTGTTCCGAAGGCCAGTGAGAAGCCGTAGACGCCGGCGGGGGTTCGTCCATCACCTTCGTGTTTGTTCTGTGCGAAGCCGTTGTAGCCGACGTGCGCGGTGATGGGTCCGGCGAAGATCTTCCAGGCGCCGTCATCACGTTCGTAAGCTTCGAGCGTCCCGACCGTTGCGTTCCACGACGGCGTTCGTACGACGATCGCCTGCGTCGAGGAGCCGGCTCCCGGAACGACGATCGCCCGCGCGGATGGGCGCGGCGCCCGGGTCGGTTCGATCTGCGCCCGTGGGGTGGACGGAGGGGCCGTCGGTGTCGACGTCGCCCGCGGCGTCGGGCTCGTCGTCGTCGCCACCTCCGCCGTGCCGTGCGAGCACGCCGTGCACACAAGCAGGAGAGCGATCAGGATCCGCTTCATCTGATCGGAACGTCGAGTGCGGTCGCACCCGGGACGGGATATGAAAAGTGCCACCACTCTTCGTCGTACGGTCCGAATCCGGCGGCGACCATGGCGTCACGAAGCATCTTCCGGTCGGCGAGCGCGACACCGGTGGCGTTCGCGTAATGCGCCGCGCTGCTGAAGGTGTCGAACGGCGTGCCCATGTCGAGCGGCGCCTTGTTCCGCTCGAGGGTGAGGTCGACGGCGGTGCCGAGGTTGTGCTCGCTGTGCGCGGCGATGTACGGCCCGACGAGATCGTCGCGGTGCACGCGATGCGCCCACGCGACCATCGCGACGCTCGCGCGGACGGGGCGGTACGCATCGAAGATACGAAGCGACAGACCCTGCTGGACGAGCCCGTCCTCAACCCGGTGCAGCGCAGCCGCCGCCGGCGGGCGGAGCAGCCCGCGGTCGGCCCGGTCGTAGCCCGGCAGCGGTGCGCCCGTGAAGTTGTCCGCCGTTGCGTAGCGGAGCTCGACGGTGATCCGGGGATCGACGTCGACGAGCCCGGGCGGCGGTGGGTCCGTCTTTCTTGGGGCGGGCGTTCGAGTCGTTTGGGGCGTGGGCGACGTGAGCACGGGCGGCCGCGCGGCGTGGCCGCAGGCGAACGAAACGACCAGCGGCATCGTTGAGAGGAGAAGAAGCGCTCGACGGGACACGACCCGCCTGCAGCGTAGCCGAGGGGGTGCGCCTGGGTGGCTAGACGGCGTACCGACATTTCCGGACCATGGGGTTGACGTGACGAACGCAGCGGAGCACCTGGCGCTCCTCGAAGCCGAACGCGAAGCCGATGACGTGATCGTCCGTCGGCTCGCGCAACGGCTCGGGCTCACGTTCGTCCGTGATCTCGCCGATTATCCGCTCGATCCCCTGGCGACCGATCTCCTCCCGGAAAACCTGATCCGTCGCACGCGGATCGTCCCCGTCGGATTCGACGGCGACGCGCTCGTGGTCGCCGTCGCCGATCCGACGAATGTGGTGGCGCTCGACGACGTTCGCCTCATCACCGGTCGCGAGCTCAAGGTTCTCGTCGCGCGTGCGGCAGAGATCGACGACGTCATCACGCGCTTCGGGTCCGTCGACCATGCGACCCTGCACCTCCTCGACCGAGCGGCCGAAGAAGTTGCGCCGAGCGCCGAGGAATCGGAGATCGACACGGATCCCGGGCAGGCGCCCATCGTCAAGGCGATCGACCGGATCATCTCGAACGCCGTGCAACAGCGCGCTTCGGACATCCACATCGAACCGCAGGAGCGGGACGTCCGGATCCGGTTCCGTATCGACGGCGTGCTGACCGAAGCGATGACGACGCGCCGTGCGTTGTCGGCGGGCATCACGTCGCGTCTCAAGGTCATGGCCAACCTCGACATCTCCGAGAGGCGACTTCCGCAAGACGGACGGATCAGCGTCAAGGTCAAGGGTCGTCCGGTCGACCTGCGCATGGCGACGTTGCCGACGGCGTGGGGAGAGAAGATCGTGTTGCGCGTTCTCGACCAGTCCGCGCACGTCCTCGGTCTCGGCGAGCTCGGCTTCGACGAACGCGATCTCGCGCTCTACCGCCAAGCAACCTCGCGTCCGTACGGGGCGGTGCTGCTTACCGGCCCGACAGGCGCGGGGAAGTCGTCGACGATGTACGCGACCCTTATCGAGATCAACTCCGACGAGCGCAACATCGTCACGGTCGAGAACCCCGTGGAGATGCGGATCGCCGGGATGACGCAGATCCAAGTCGACCCGAAGGCCGGACTCACCTTCGCGAACGCACTCAGATCGATCCTTCGGTCCGACCCCGATGTAGTGATGGTCGGCGAGATGCGCGATCGTGAAACCGCGACGATCGGTATCGAGGCCGCGCAGACCGGGCACCTCGTGCTGTCGACGTTGCACACGAACGATGCGTCGTCGGCCGTCACGCGCCTGATCGAGATGGGGGTCGAGCCCTTCCTCGTGGCGTCGTCCGTTCACTGCGTCGTCGCGCAGCGGCTCGCGCGACGGCTCTGCTTGAACTGCCGGGAAGCGTACAAACCGACCCGCGAAACACTCGCGGAGCTCGGCGTCGAGGCGAAGATCGACGAGCTGTTCCGTCCCGTCGGATGTGGACACTGCGCGAATACCGGTTATCACGGACGTGTCGCCTTGCTCGAGATCATGCCGATCTCGGAGGAGATCCGGACGATGACCGTCCTGCGTCACACGGCGACGGCGATAGCCGATCAGGCGATCGCCGAGGGTATGCGGACGCTTCGGGAGGACGGCCTGCAGAAGGCGATGGCCGGCGTGACGTCCCTCGAAGAGGTACTCCGGGTGACGGCGTAGTCGGCCTCCGTCTTCCTAGACTCGGATATGCCCGTCCGCGTATTGGTTGTCGATGACGACCCCGACCTTCGATTCATCGTCGGACGGATGCTCGCCAACGAAGGCATCGAGGCGGACGAGGCCGGGAGCGTCGACGAGCTGTTCACCTACCTCGAATCGAATGACCCACCGGACCTCATCCTGCTCGACCTGACGATGCCCGGTCCGAGCGGGTGGAAGGTGTTCCCGCGGCTGCAGGCCGAGCCGAAGTTCGCGAAGATCCCCGTCGTGGTCGTGACGGGGCACGACGACGCGGAGTTCAAGTCGGCGGCGAAGGAGCGCGGCGCGGCGGGATACGTCACGAAGCCGTTCCGCGACTGGGAGCTGACCGACGCGGTGAAGCGACTCATCAAGATCTCGCGGCGATCGGATCCGTGGGCGTGAGCATCGAGGAGGTCCTCGAGCCCGAACGTCCGATCTGCGACCCGCACCACCACCTTTGGGACCGTCCCGAGTCGCGGTACGTCCTCGACGATCTGCTTGCGGACACGGGGTCCGGACACAACGTGATCTCGACCGTCTTCGTGGAGTGTGCGGCGAGCTATCGGACGAGCGGGCCGGCGGAGCTTCGTCCGGTCGGGGAAACCGAGTTCGTCGACGCGATCGCGGTCGCCGCCGAGGCGTCGCCGACCAAGGTCGCTGCCGGCATCGTCTCGTTCGCCGACCTCAATCTCGGCCCCCACGTCGGTGTCGTCCTCGACGCGCATGCCGAAGCGAGCACGCGATTCCGCGGGATACGTCACGCGGCGGGATGGGACGCGAGCGACGAAGTGCGTAACTCGCATTCCGATCCGCCGGAAGGGATGCTCGCAACCGCGGCATTCCGGCGCGGATTCGCGGAGCTCGCCGCGCGCGGCCTGTCCTTCGATGCCTGGCTCTACCACCCGCAGCTTCCGGAGCTGACCGACCTTGCGCGGGCCTTCCCGGAGACGACGATCGTCCTCGACCACTTCGGCGGACCGCTCGGCATCGGCCCGTACGAAGGAAAGCGCGATGAGATCTACGCGACGTGGAAGACCGCTGTCGCGGAGCTCGCGGCGTGCGGCAACGTCGTCGCGAAGCTCGGCGGTCTCGTCATGCCGGTGAACGGCTGGGGGTTCCACAAGCGGGACGAACCACCGTCATCGGACGAGCTCGCGGCCGCAACGCGCGACTGGTACTTGCGCGCGATCGACGTCTTCGGCCCCGACCGCTGCATGTTCGAGAGCAACTTCCCGGTCGACAAGGTGAGCTGTTCGTACCGGACGCTCTGGAATTCGTTCAAGAAGATCGCATCGGCCTTCGATGAAGCTGAGAAGGACGCGATGTTCCGCCGCACCGCGGAGCGCGTCTACCGGATCTAGGGAACGCGCAGCACAAGCGTCTTGATCGTCGTGCGCTTCCCGGTGGACGTGTCGACAGCGCGCACGATGATCTGAACCCTCTGACCGCGTTTGAGCGTCGTCTTCAGGTCGAAGCCGTGGTTCGGTCCCGCCCACGGATATTTCCGCGCGACGTTCGGTCGGGCGTCGTCGGCGACGGCGCGCAGCTTGATCGTGAACGGTGCGGGCTTGCGTCCGCTGATCGCGACGATCACGCGCGTCGCTGTGGTCGGTGTGTCGCGATCGATGGTCCAACCACGAACCTCGACGCCGTGTCCCGGCAGGGCCTTCGCTTTCGCCGTGCCGAACGGCGGGTGGTTCGTCCCGCCGCCGGTGCCCGAAGGGTGATGGAGCCACCCGTACGGGACGAACGAGCCGAACGGCGCGACTCTCCAGCTGTGGACGTTCAGCGTTCGCCATCCGTCGGACGTGTCGTTCTGGGTGAGCATCTTGATCGATCCGTTGCCGCTCGTATCGACGTTGCTCGCCGCGACGACGCCGGCGTGACCCGCCGGATCGCTCGTGTTGTCGAACGAGATGACGTCGCCGGGCTTCGGATACTTGCCGCGCGTTCCGTTGTTGATCTTGACGAGGTTCCCGCCGTCGGCCGTCGAGTAATTGCGGACGACGTTGTTCCCATTCGCGTTGTACGCGCTCACGCCGTAGGCGAGCGACATGAACCGCATCGTGAGTTCGACGCACTCCCACTCGAACTCGCCCCAACCGGGCTTCGTCCATTGCACGTCGGGAGCGCCGCCCTGCGTCGGGCCGGGTCCGCAGACCGCGACGCCGCGGAATGACGCGCCGAGCGCATGCGCGCCCGCGCCTTTCCATCCCTGGGAGGCTGCCGCTTTGTTCCAGTGATTCGCGTCGCACGTACCGTTCCACCACGAGGGCGTCGGAAGTGCGGCGTCCGCGCGCGGCATCGCGACACACGCCGCGGCGACGGCGAGCGCGAGGAACCAGATGCGGCCTTTCCCCATCGGCCCATTCTCAGGGCCGGTGGGGCATGACCGGTGGAACTCAGCCGATCCGGACCTGACGCGAGACCGACGGCACGTAGCGGGTGACGCCGCCGACGTTGACGGCCCGCTCGATGAAGAGCATGTACGGCCCGGGCGGCAGCACCGACGAGCCCGGGACGGCCGCCGTCAGCTCGCCGTCCTCGGTGTGGGTGATCTTCAGCTCGACGTTTCGCTGATCGGCGTCCGTCAGGTGCGTGATCGCCCCGTTCCGGACGAGGACGACCTTGCCGATGCTCGCGGCGTCCGGGGATTCGATGTGGAGCGATCCGTCCCACGCCGCCGTCGGAGGTGCGTCGCTGATCGTCGGCTGCGGGATCACGCCGCCCCCGGGAGCCGGGTAGCTCAGGTACGGCGGTGAGTAGATCTGGAAGGACGAGTCCGACTCCGGCTTCGAGAGCCCGAGGGCCGAGCCGAGATCGCTCTGGAACGCATATCCCGTGGCGATCGGCGCGTGGCCTCCGACCAGGACGCGGCCGTCGGGAAGCAGGATCGCGGTGTTGTGATAGGTCCGTCCGTGGCCCGATGCGAGCGTCGGGCCGGCGCTGTCCGTTCCGTGGGCCGGGTCGATCAGCTCCGTCTGCATGACCGGCATCGCGCTCCCCGGCAGATCCACTTCATCCGCGCTCGCGCCGCTCGTCACGAAGACCTCGCCGTCGGGAAGTACGACGGCACTCCCGTACCACCGGCGCGCCTGGAGCTTCGGACCGGAGACGCTCGAGAGCGCGTCGCCGTGCGCGGTGTCGACGGTGTTGATCGTCGTGTCGTCCTCGCCGACGTACGCGCCCGGCGTCGGGCCGATGACACCGCCGCCGTTGAGCACGCGCGCTTTCGTGTAGCCGTCCTGATACGTGAGCGGAAGCATCACGTCGAAGCCCGAGCCGCGGAAGCCGAGCGGGACGCCGCCGACCACCGGAAGTCCGGTCAGCGTGTTCGCCTTGACGTTGCTCCACGTCTGCGTCGACGGGTTGTAGACCTTCGCGAATGCCCATGTCGCTTCGTCGTAGCCCTCACCCGCGGGGTTGAAAGTCTGTCCGGCAGCGTCGTAGAAGATCTTGCCGTCGGGGAGAAGGTGCAGGCGCGCGAACAGCGGGAGCGACTGCTGCGATCCGTCCGCGAGCGTCGGATCCGTGCCCGCACTTGCACTGTGGTTGACCGTCCACTCGCTCGTCGACGGATCGAATGTTTCCGTCTGGACGACGTTCCGTCCGTTGTCGAGCATCGCGCGTCCGTCGTTGTAGAGCGGTTTCACCAGTTTCGTCACACCGCTCGCGACGAAGATGTGTCCGTTCGGAAGCGTGACGAGCGTCGGGTACCAGCGACCGAAATGCATGTCGCTCGTACCCGGAGCGCTCGTCCACGTGCCGCCGCCCCCGTCGGGCGTGAAGATGCGAGTCGACTTCAATCCTTGGAGTTCGGAGACGCCGTAGCTCTTACCGGTCGTGGGATCGGTGACGCCTGGTTCGAGGTAGTACTTGGTGCCACCGGCGCTGAGGATCCGTCCGTCCGGGAGCTGCACGAGCGGCGCGCAGAACAGGTCGGCGTCGTTGCCGGGGCTGTCGACGATCAGCTGCGGCGGAAGGATCGCGTTGACGGGATCTGTCTCGTGTCCGTCCGTCGGCGCCGCCGTCTCGTTCGTCGGTGTCGTGAACGAACCGCTGTTGCCGTCGAAGGATGCGACACGACTCTGGTCGTCCTGCGCGACGTCACCGATCTCGGCGACGACGCTGAGATCGATGTTGTTCTGTCCTTCGAGTCCGTCCCAGAGCAGGACGTGGCCGTTGCTGAGGACGGCGACCGCCATCGCCGCCGGCGGGCAGCGGTAGCCGTCGGTCGGACGGTACTTCGCGGTCGAGCATCCCGGCCGCGTGTCCGGCTGGACGATAAGGGGCGAGAGCCTTCCCGCACTTCCGGAGCCGGATGCGTCGGGGAGCCCGATGGCTGCGACGAGCACGATCGAGGCGATGACCATGAGGCCGCGGCGCATGCAGCAGCTCCTTCAACCCATGACCACTACCCGGACCGCCCCCCTGGGCGGCCCAATCGTACGCCCGCTACGGAACCTGTCAATCGCTCGGGGGGCGGAGCGGGGACGCTACAGTGGCCGTCCGGGAGGGAGCAGGGAGGTTATGGCCAGCACGACGCTCGTGCCGCTGATCGTCGTCGTCAGTTCGGACGCCGCGACCCGCACGCTCCTCACCGCCGAACTCGAGAAGCGCTACGCGCCCGACTATCTCGTCGTTTCCTACGACGGGCCGGACGATGCACTCGCGGAAGTGAGTTCGTTCGTCCGGGACGATCGCGACATCGCCCTCGTCCTCGCCGCGTTCTCGGCGCGCGACCGCGACGCGTTGACGTTCCTCGGACGGATCCGCGGCGCCGTGCCGACCGCGAAGCGCGCCGTTGCCGTCACGTGGGGCCAGTTCGATCTCGCGCGCGAGATGTTCGCCGCACTCGCTACGGGCGTGATCGAGAGCTTCGTGGTTCGTCCGGAGATGACGCGCGACGAAGAGTTCCATGTCGCGATCACGGAGATGCTGCGCGATGGGGGAGCCGACCGCGGTGAATTCGAACCCGTGCGCATCATCGACGAGCCGCGGTCGCAGCGAAGCACGGAGCTGCGAGACACGTTCCGTCGGAACAACATCCCCGTCGGTTTCTACGACGCAGCGTCGGACAGGGGGCGTCAGTTACTCGACGGCGTCGGACTCTCCGATCCGGCACTGCCCGTCGTGGTGCTCCGCTTCACTCCCGAGACGACCGTCCTCGAGGATCCGTCGCCCATCGAGCTGGCCGACGCCTTCGGATTGCTCGAGCCGATCGGTGCGGATGAGCATTTCGACGTCACGATCATCGGAGCGGGACCGGCCGGGCTCGCCGCCGCGGTGTACGCAGCGTCCGAAGGTCTGCACACCCTGGTCGTCGAGGTCGAAGCGGTCGGGGGCCAGGCGGGGACGAGCTCACTCATCCGGAACTTCCCGGGATTCCCGCGCGGCATCAGTGGCAACCGGCTCGCGTTCCATGCGTTCCAGCAAGCGTGGTCGTTCGGCGCGCGGTTCTCGTTCATGCGTGAGGCGAAGTCGCTCCGCACAGAGGGCGTCGATCGGATCGTCGAGCTCTCCGATGGCACGATCGCTCGGAGTCACGCGGTGATCATCGCGACGGGAGTCACGTATCGCACGCTCGACGCACCTGCTTTGGAAAGGGTTCCCGGCGTCTTCTACGGCGCCGCCGTCTCCGAAGCCCCGAACATGAAAGGAAAACGCGCGTTCGTGGTCGGTGGCGGGAACAGCGCGGGCCAGGCCGCGATGCACCTATCGAAGTGGGCGAGTGAAGTGACGGTACTCGTTCGCGGCGAATCCCTCGCCGCGAGCATGTCCTCGTATCTCATCCGCGAGATCGACGCGACGCCCAACATGAGCGTCCGTCATTCCGTCGAGGTCGTCGACGGCGGGGCGGACATGGGAACGCTCGACCACATCGTGCTGCGTGACCGCGTCTCCGGAACCACGGAGCGGGTCGACGCCGACGGACTGTTCGTGCTGATCGGATCCGCACCGCACACCGACTGGCTCGGCGACGTCGTCGGTCGTGACGAGTGGGGGTTCGTCCTGACGGGTCCGGACGTCTCCGTCGATGTCACCGGACGATCGACCTTACCCCTCGAGACGACGCTCCCCGGGGTGTTCGCGGTCGGCGATGTGCGACGCGGTTCGGTGAAGCGTGTCGCGTCGGCCGTCGGGGACGGAGCCGTCGCCATCCAGTACGTGCACCAGCGACTGCGTGAGCTCGGACACGTCGACGCGTGAGGTGAAGCCGCTCTCACGCGGCATGCGGCAGCTCCTGTACGCGGCCGCGGTACTCGTGTTCCTCGCGGGCGTACAGCTCTTCGTCTTCCCGGAACGAACCGCGACGTACTTCGCGTGGACGATCCAGCCCCCGCTTACGGCGGTGTTCCTGGGTGCGTCCTACTGGTCGAGCGTCGCGTTCGAAGCAGTCGCCGCGCGCCAGCACCGTTGGAGCGACGCGCGGATCGCCGTGCCGACGGTCTTCGTGTTCACCGTGTTGACGCTCGTCGTCACGCTCGTGCATATCGACAAGTTCCACCTCGGATCGCAGTTCGCGTTCGAGACGCGTGCCGTGACGTGGGTCTGGGTCGCCATCTACTCCGTCGTTCCCGTGCTGATGATCGCGCTGATGGTTTCGCAGCGACAGATCGCCGGGGACGACCCACCGCGAGCCGTGGAACATCCACCCTTCTGGCTCGCGGCCCTCGTCGCCATCCACGTTCTGTTGCTGGGCGGGCTCGGCGTCTGGCTGCTCGTCACGCCGCTGTCCGCGGCGCGCGTCTGGCCGTGGTCGCTCTCGGCGCTCACGGGTCGGGCGATCGGTGCGTGGCTCCTTAGTCTCGCCGTCGCCGCCGCCCACGCGCTGTGGGAACGCGATCTTCGGCGGCTCCGTCCGGCGGCGGCGGCGTACATCGCGTTCGCCGTCCTGCAAGGTGTTGGGCTTGCGCGGTACGCATCGACGCCGCACTGGGACGTCCGGGCCTACGTCTACGTCGCCTTCCTCGCGAGCGCGCTCGTCGCGGGCATCGTCGCGCTCCGGCGTGCAGCGGAGTAAGTTCGTCCTGTGCGAGTACGGCTGCGCGCGCTAGTGACGGCGGCCGTCGTGGGGACGGCGACGATCTTCGAACCGACGGCGGACGTCACCACGCCCCCGGCCATGGTCAGGCTTGCGCCCGATCAGGAAGGCATCGCCGAACGGCTCCGCAAGGTCGGTCTTCGCTTCGGTCTGTACGCCGTCCCGTAGTTATGCGCCCGAAGGTCGACCCCGCCGATTGGTTCGAACCCGTGGAGATCGAACGCGCGCGGATCCATTCGCGACGCGTGCAGCGTTACGCGTTGGGGTCGGAGGCGCTCGCCTTCGTGATCCTCCTCGCGTTCATCGTCTTGCGCATCCCCACCCATCTCATCGAGGCGCTCGGGATATCGAATTGGGCGCTCCAGGTGCTCGCTGTGTCTGCCGTGGTGTCCGTAACGCTGTGGCTTCTTCCGATGCCGCTCGATCTCAAGTTGCGGGCGCTCAGGGAGCGGGCCGGTCGGAATGCCCGAGCCTCGGGCGCGCGGTCGGCCCTCGAAGATCTGGCGTTCGCCGGCGTCGGGATCCCGATCGTGCTCTTGATCGTCTGGGCGATCGCACGCGCGACTGTGTACTGGTGGGCCGTCCTCTCGGTGCTGCCGGTGATCGCCTTCATCGTCGCGATGAACGGCGTACGCCATCCGCGTCATGAGCCGTTGCCGGAAGAGGCGTTGCGACGGGTGCGACGTCTCATGCGGGAGGCGGGCGTCGCGGAGATCGAGGTGGTCGTCGGGCCGAACAGGCTCGATCCCCGTCAGTCTGAGGTGACCGTGCACGGCCTCGGACGGCGCGGCCGGCTCGTCGTGGCGCGAAGCGCGCTCGAGCGTCCGCTCGACGAGTTCGAGGTACTGATGGCCGGTCCGATCGCATTAGGGAAGGTCCGGTTCCCGATCGTGCGCTCGATCCTCTCCGTCCTCTTCTGCGCGTTGCTGTTCCTTCCGTGCGCGCTCACGCTTCAGTCAGGACCGGTGCAACGGTGGGCCGGGATGTCCACGCGAACCGATCCTGCCGGGATCCCGGTCTTCATCCTGATCATCGTTCCGTCCTTCTTCCTGATCCTTCAGCTCATGCATGCTGAGACCCGGAGACGCCGGCGGAAGTCGGATCACGCGGCGCTGGAATTCACCCGCAACCCCGACGCATTCGAGCGGGTGCTCCGCTCCGACTACGAACGAACGCTCGACGCGCTCGCGCCTTCGCTGTACCAACGGCTCAATTCAGATCTTCCTCCGCCGGCGGAACGTCTCGCGATGGCCGATTCTTGGCGGCGTGCGCAGCGCGTCGCGGTGCTCTTCACCGATCTCGAGCAATCGACGTCTCTTGTCGAGCGCCTCGGGGACGAGCGCTGGTTCGAGCTGTTGCTCGACCACAACGAGATGATGCGTTCGAACTCCGAGCGCCACGGCGGACGCGAGCTAGCGTCGGCCGGCGATGGATTCATGTTCGTGTTCGACGACGTGGGCGAGGCCTTGATCGCCGCCATCGAGATGCAGCGTGCGCTGGCGGCGTACAACACCGAGCACGACGTAACGCTTTCCGTCCGGATGGGTGTTCACACCGGCGAGGTGATCCGCAAGGAGGATCGCATCGTCGGCCGTGAGGTGCATGTCGCCGCGCGTATCTCGGCGATCGCGGGCGGGGGCCAGATCCTGGCATCGGGAAACGTCCGGGCTGCGCTCGAGGATTCCCCACGATTCCGGTTCGGGCCGACGCGCGAGGTCGAGCTCAAGGGCCTGACCGGAACGTTCGACGTGTGCGAAGTCGACTGGGCGGACGCGAGCCCGCGCGAACGCGAACGATCGGCTGCCGCGGCTCCGTCGAATTGAGGCGCGCGCTATCGGTGGACCCGGCCGAGCGTCTGACGGTAGAGGCGTTGGTATTTCGCGCGCTCCCGGAGCTTCGCGGGCTCGTCGAACGTCACGTCGAAGTGCGCGTTGAACCACCCGATCAGACCGACGACTGCGGCGAGTCCGACGGCGTTGTGGAGATGGAACCACTTCGCGGCCGCGCCCCCCGTGATCGCATAGATCGCCGAGAAGGCTACCCATCGGGGGACGTACTCCCTGATCACATGCGTGAGCGGGGGATAGGGATCGTTGTCGCGCAGGAGTCCGATCGCCTCCATCGTCCCGAAGCCGGCGCCGGCGGCGATCGCCCACCACTTGAATGCAAGGAAGCGGAGCAGGACGAGCAGACCGATCGCGACGAGGCCCCACAACCAGAGCCACCATCTCGACCATGGAACGCGCGCAGGGTTGTACACGATCCGAGCGTGATCCGTGAACACGTGAAGGGCAACGATCTGAGCTGAACCTAGGCTGACACCGGTGAAACGCGCGCTCGTCCTGCCGTGCTGAACGCGGAACAGGATCAGAAGCGGGGAGCGGGAGGCACGAACGTCGCAGGTTGCGATCGCGCGAACTGCGGATCAAGCGATACGCCGGACGGATCACCAGCGACGTCATCGAAGGAGCCCTGAACCGGCGTTGACGGGCATGTTGCGTCCCGCTCACGCTGGGCATCGTGGACATGCCGGAGACGCGCTACGCGAAGACGCCGGACGGTCTGTCGATCGCGTACCAGGTCGTCGGCAGCGGTCCGGTGGATATCGCCTTCTTGCCGTTCTTCGGCGCTGTGGACGTGATGTGGGACGACCCGCTCTACGCCCAGGCTCTCGAGCGAATGTCGAAGATCGGCCGCTTGATCTGCTGCGAACGGCGAGGGCTCGGCGTGTCCGACGCGATCCCGCTCGCCGCACTCCCGACGCCCGAAGCATGGAGCGAAGACATCCGGACGATCCTCGACAACGTCGGATCCGAGTCCGCGGTCGTCGTGTGCAACGGTTCGGCGAGTTACATGGGCTTGTTCTTCGCGGCCACACATCCCGAGCGCACGCGCGCCCTCGTCCTCATCGACGCCGCGGCTCACACGTTGCGATCCGACGACTACCCGATCGGCCTGGAAGAGGTCGAATCGTGGATGGCGATCGCCGAACGCGTCTGGGGGACGGCGGCGACGGCTTACGCTCTCGCACCGAGCCGTGCGGCAGATCCCGTGTTCGGTGCATGGGCAGCTCGATGGCAGCGCGCGGTGTCCGGTCCCGCGATGGGCATGGCCTTCATGCGGTGGATCTACTCGCTCGACATGCGGAGCGCGCTGCCGGCGATCCGGATACCGACGCTGGTGTTGCAGCGTGAGGAGGGCATGGCCACGCTGCCTGCAGGATCGGGACGGTTCATCGCCGAGCACATCGAGGGCGCTCGCTACGTCGAACTTCCGGGATCGGACGTCTCGTTCTTCACCGATCGTTCGGACGGATTGATCGATCACATCGAGGAATTCATCACGGGGGTTCGTCCTCGACCGACCGTCGATCGCGCGCTCTCAACGGTGCTCTTCACGGATGTCGTCGGATCGACGGCCAAGGTGACGGAGATCGGCGATGAACGCTGGCAGCGGTTGCTCGAACAGCACGACATCCTGATCGAGCACCACCTCGACCGCTACCGTGGGCGGAAGGTCGCGCATACCGGCGACGGGATCCTCGCCACGTTCGACGGACCCGCGCGCGCCGTGCATTGCGCCCGCGACATCTGCGACGCGGTTCGTGCGCTCGGGATCGAGGTACGCGCCGGATTGCATACGGGCGAGGTGGAGCTGCGCGGCGACGCGATAGGAGGGATCGCGGTTCACATCGGCCGGCGCGTGTGCGCGCTTGCCGGGCCCGGCGAAGTGCTCGTGAGCCGGACGGTCACCGATCTTGTCGCAGGAAGTGATCTGCGATTCACCGACCGTGGGGAACACACGCTGAAAGGTGTCCCGGGGAACTGGAACATCTACAGCGTGGCTTGAAGCACTTCGGACGCCGCGCGTTGGCCGGACTCGACGGCTCCGTCCATGTAGTTCATCCAACGAACGGCCGTCTCGGCGGACGCCCAATGGACGAGGCCGACGGGCTCGCGCATCGCCGCGCCGTAGGCGGTCCATGCTCCCGGCGGAAGGTTGGCGCCGTAACAGCCGCGCGTCCACTCCTCTTCGTCCCACGGCCCTTCGATGTAGTCGATCGCGTCGCGCGCTTTCGGGCCGAAGTGGTTCGCGAAGTGCTCGAGGACGAGGCGCTTGCGGTCTTCGAGCGGCATGCGGATGAGCCGCCGTGCTTCGTCCGCTTCGGCGAAACCCATGAGCACGCCGGGTGATCCGTCCGGCGGCGAGTTGTCGAACGTGATGGTCACCGGTCCGTGCGGATCGACGAGGCGTCCGGACAGGCCTTCGGATCGCCAGAACGGCTCGTCGTAGATCACGTTGATCTTGATGACGGATCCCGCCGCCATCCGTCGCTGGAGCTGCGCGCGCGTCGCGGGAAGCGCCGGCGTGAACGCGATGCGGTCGATGACCGTGGGCGGGACCGCAACGATGCAACGCCGGGCGCGCACGTCCAGCCGATCTGAGACGACGTGAACGTCGTCTTTCTGGTCGATCGAACGAACCGGGCTCGACAGGACGACGCACTCGCCGAGTTCTTCGGCCATCAGCTCCGAGACGCGTTGCGATCCGCCGACGAAACGATCTTGCTGCGCACCGCCTTCGACGTCGGTGAGCATCGGGAAGAGGCTCCCGGCGGACCGGATGAAGACGAGGACGTGGAGAAGCGACAACTCCGCGGACGGAACCGTGAAGATCGCGCCAACCATGAGCTCGGTCATCGCGCGGGCGTCGGCGTCCTTCATGCGGTCGGTCATCCACGTGTAGAAGGTTTGCGCGTCCCATTCGTGCGCGAGGTCGGCCGTCCACGGCGCTTCGAGCGGCAGCGTGTCGGCCATCGCTTGGAGCTCGCTGAGTTTCACGAGATCGCCGAGCGCTTCGGCGGAGAGCTCCTCGCCGACATCGCGTCCGGCGGTGTAGGTCGGGAATGTGTCGACACCGAGCTCGGCGGCGAGCGTCGCGATGTGATCTTGCGTTGGGCCCACCCATTGACCTCCGACCTCGACGACCTTGCCGTCGCCGAGGTGATGGTTGAGGGTGCGTCCGCCCACGCGGTCGCGCGCCTCGACGACGACGACGTCGATCCCGGCTTTCGTGAGCTCGCGCGCCGCGCTGAGGCCGGCGAGGCCGGCGCCGACGATGACAACCTGCGCGTCGCGTGTCGACATGGAGCAAGGCTACGTCGTCGGCGCGCGCTAACGTCGCCGAGCGATGTCTCGTCGTGTCGTCATCTTCATCGTCGGGTTCCTGATCGTGGTCACGATCGGGTCGTACGCCCTTGGGCGCTCACGGCACGGCTCGACGGTCGCGACCGCACTTTCGCCGGCACCGACGGCCATCGGCCCGACGTCGGCGCCGAGTTCGGCTACGCCGTCGGCCGAACCTGTTGAGACACCGAAGATCGCATCCTTGGTACTCCCGAACCGTTTGCTGACACCCGGTGCCGTCGCGGAGACGAGCGTCGACGTCGTCTGTCACCGCTCGACGCGTACGGTGCGTCCGCCGGAGTCGTACACGGAGCCGCTGAAGATCGAGCAGATCCGCGAGTACGGCTACGTGGATGTCCGGCTCGGCGACTACGAAGAGGATCACCTGATCCCGCTCGAGCTCGGCGGCGATCCGCGCAGTCCGAAGAATCTCTGGCCGGAGCCCCACTACACGCACCCGAACTCGTTCGACAAAGATCGCGTCGAAAACGATTCGCACCGCGCGGTGTGCGACGGGCGTATGTCACTCGCGCACGCGCAGAGCCTGATGGCGTCGAACTGGGTCGAGCTCGGACGCGAGCTCGGCGACGTCTGAGGCTCAGATGACTCGCGCGTGTACCGGCGGCGGCAGTCCGCTGTGTCCGACGGCGTTCGACGCGACGACGTAGACGTCATAGGTCCCGGCGCTCAGGCCGTTCGCGACCTGGTACCACGATCGCGGCGACAAGACGATCCACCGGACGAACTTGCCGCTGCGCAGAATGATCGTGGAGTAGCCCGTGATCGGGGAGCGACCGTCGAACGGCGGCGGTCTCCAGTACGCCCAGAGTGACCCGTTGCCGAGTGCGGACGCGTAGACCGCTGCCGGCGGCGACGGACGAGTCGGTGGTCGATCCGCGATCGACGTCGCATGACAAGCGGACAAACCCTGGAGCGGCGTGGCGACGGCGTCTGCTTCGACGTGTTCGCTTTCCGCGCCGAGCGCTTCGGTGAACCGGAAGGTACCGTCCGCGCCGGTGAGGACGCCGGACGACTGATGCGTGCCGCCGTCGATCGAGACGTTCACGAGCACGGGAACGTTGGCGATCGGCGAATGATCGACGGCGTGGAGGGTTCCTTCGATCGTCGCGGACGTCGCATTCCCCGCCATCGGGTCGACCTGGACCGTCAGCGCGCACGGTGCGAGCGGATCCGCGAGAACGGTGAACGTCGCGTCGCCGTCGTAGAAGTTGGCCAACATCTGCTTCGAGACGGCGTACAGGCGCGTTGCGTCCGAATTGAATGCGAGGCCGTGCGCTTCGATCTCGGGTCCGACGGAGTCGCGATCGTCGTAATCACGCAACGCAACGGTTCCGGACGCATCCCAGAGACGGAGCGGCGTTCCGTACGACTCCTTACCTATGGCGACGAAGCGTTCGTCCTGCGTCGACACGATCGCCGTGGGTGACGCGCCCGTCGGATAGACGGTGAGGATGTTGCCGGCCTCGTCGACGCGGAGCCCGGGGTACCCCTGTGTCGCTCCGGCGAGGAAGAGGGACTTGCCGTCGGGTGCGAAGTGGAAGTCCTCTGCGTCGCCCTGCGGGTATGTTCTCGGTTCGCCGACGGCCGGCACGTCCCCAGTGAGATTCAGTTCGGAATAGGCGAAGCTCGAGAACGTGAACATCATCGGATGTCCGGGATCGCCGGGGCGCGGAACGAAGCGGCTCGCCCAGTACCAATCATCCTCGGTGGTCTGTGCCGCGGGGTGCGACAGGTCGAGAAGCGAGACTCCGCCGATATCGCCCTCGCCGGTGTACATGTATGCGAGGCGGCCGCCGGCATCGAGTACGTCGAAGACGTGATAGATCGACCAGTAGCCGTGCGCCGTGAGCGGCAGGCGGCCGACGACGTCCAACGTCGCGACGTCGATGACGGCGACCGCGGCGGCGTAGTAGTCGAGACCGACGAAGAGCGTCGTCCCGTCGACGCTCAACGCGATCCCCGACGGCGTCGTCACCGGGATCGACCGCACGAAGTGGCCGTCGAGATCGAGCACCTCGATCGTGCTCGCCAACCCGGTGGAAACGAAGATCAATCCCGCGTCGTCGTCGACGATGAATTGCCGGTAGCCGTCGAGGTGGACGGTCGCGTTGCCGCGCGGCGGCGGAACCGGGAGCCGAACAGGCGGTGCGGTCGATCCCAGGCCCGTCAGCGAAACCTGCGCGAGCGTCGCGGACGAACCGCTGCCCGCGAGCGCGCGATAGGTGTAGTTCCCGCGGATCGATGGTTCGTCCGTCGTGGTGAACGCGCCGTCCGCATCGGTCTGCAGCGACGCGACGGTTCGAGTGCCGTCCGGTCCGCTGCGCGTGATCCGGACGTCGAGTCCGGCGGCGGCCGCACCGCTTTCAAGCGCGCGTCCGCGGATCGTGGCGACGAGTGGGTCGCCCGCCGAGGATGCTGCGACCTCGAGTTCCAACGGGTAGGCATCCGAGGACGCGGAAGCCGTCGATCTGAGGGTCAAGCCGGTGAACGCGACGCAGCAGATCAAGGCGACGCGTGCGATGCGCTGCCCCATCATCAAGCGCGAACGTCCCTTGGATCATCGGACTAGTGCCGTCGTGCGTGTATCGGCCCCCGGACGTTCCGATCAAGCCTCGTCATTCAAATAGTGTCTGTGGATGGCGATCTTTCACCGCGCGACGATCACTCCGACGAAGCAGGAGGTGATCGCCGAGTGGGCCCCGACGCGTCGGTGGGGTCCGCCGGCCGGAGTTCCGATGGAGATCATCGGATCGTTCCGCTTCGACGATCCGGAGGGTCGCGTCGGCATGGAGGTCCATCTTGCGAGCGCGGACGGTGTCCTGTACCAAGTGCCGCTCACGTACCGTGACGAGCCCCTCGCCGGGGCGGACGAAGCACTCATCACGACGATGGAGCACTCGGTGCTCGGGACGCGATGGGTCTATGACGGCGTCCGCGATCCTCGTTTCGTCCTGATGATGGCGGCTGTGACCATGACGGGCCAGGGTGAAGCGCTCGGAATGGTCGAGCACGAGGACCGGTGGTACATCGCGCCGACGAACGTCCGCATCCGAGGCGGCGGATGGTCGCTCGAGCGCGCCGCGGTCGACGGATTCGAGCTCGCAGCCGAGGACGACTTCGCCGCCGTGCTCCGTAGCGACCGCTTCGAGTTGACGATGTTCCGTCGGCCGAGTGCTGGTCCGGTGCCAACGATCGCGCTGACGGCGACGTGGGAGGGGCAGTCCGAGCCTGTCGTTCTTGCCGAGATCCACGAGCTACAGGGCGGACCGACGTAGGCGTTCGGGCTCAGCCGGAGCTCCGTTAGAGGTCGAACGTGGTCGCGGGGCTCGTCGAGGGTATGAGAGCTGTCGGGACGACAGGAGGAGCAACGATGGAAAAGCTAAAGGCGACGGAGCTTGCGTATCTCAGCGAACGCCGGCTCGCCCGCGTCGCGACCGTGGGAACAGACGGTGTCCCGCACATCACGCCGGTTGGTATGTGGAAGTACGACGCGGCGACCGGAACGATAGAAGTCAGCGGACACAACTTCGAAGGCACGAAGAAGTTCCGAGACGTTGAAGCGACGCACCACGCGGCGATCGTTGTCGATGATCTTGCCAGTACGGATCCGTGGCGACCCCGTGGGATAGAGATCCGTGGCGAGGCGCAAGCCGAAGGCGGTCCGTCTCCGCTGATCCGGATCCACCCGGACCGTGTCGTCGCGTGGGGACTCGTGCAACCGGAATAAGCGGCAGCGAGCCTCGGATCGAGGGAGCTTGTCAGACGAGCGCGACGAGGGCGTCGACGATCTCGCCGAAACGTCCCGACGCGATCGATAGGTGACCCTCGCCGTCAAGGAGGTTGGCTTCGGCGTGGGGGATCGCGCGCGCGAGCCACCGACCGTGTGCGAACGGAACCATCTTGTCCTCGCTTCCTTGCCAGACCGCGACGCGCCCGACGTCGGAGAGCGAGAAACCCCAATCGCGCGTGAACGCGAGATCGTCGTCACGCCAACCGTCGATCCCGGCCGCCAGTCCTTCTCGGATCGACCGTGCGAGGTATTCGGCGAATTCGGGGGTCATGTGCTCCTTGTCGACGTCCGGCAGCAGTCCTCCGAACGCTTCGACGATGTCGGTCGCCTGGACGTTCTTGAAGGCGGCGCCGAATGCCGAAAGGAAACCGACGAGCGTGTCTTCGCCTTGGAGGGCCGCGCCGAACTCTTCGACGTTCTCCTCCGCCATGCCGGCGAGGAAATCGAGCCCGTCCACGCCGTACGGCGCGACACCCGCGATCGTTGAAGCCGCTGCGCAACGCTCCTCGAGGAGCGCGGAGCACGCAAGCGCATGCGGTCCGCCGCCGGACCATCCGATCGTGACGAAGCGATCGGCATCGATCGCGTCGAGGATGGACGAAACGTCGTCGGCGCAATCGGCGACGGTCCTGCCGTGGCGTGTGGTGGATGACGCGTAGCCGGGACGCGAGTACATGACCATACGCAGGCCACGATCGGTCACCGCCTTCGTGAAGCGTTCGTGATCGAGTCCGCTCGCCGGCGTGCCGTGGTGGAACACGAGAGGCATCGCGTTGTCGGGGCCGGCGACGGTGGCGGCGAGTGCGCGTCCGTCGCGCGTGCGTACCTCGATCGCCTCCGGCATGTCGCGATGAAGATACCTCGGTAGGCCCCTAAGACCCCCAACCTCGCGACCGAAGTTAGGATGAGCGTGCTTCTCCGAGGAGAAGCTGGGGATCAGGAAATACGGGGGTGGGGTAGTGCGGAAATCCGTCGCCATCTTGTCTCTTGCGTGCGCCGTCGCTTTCGTACTGGCCGCGCAGCCCTCCAGTGCGCGGACGAAGAAGCGCACCACGCCGACCCCGACCGCGACGCCGACGCTCAGGCCGACCGCGAGTCCCACGATGACGCCAACATCGACTCCGACAACGAGCCCGACGCCAACGCCGACAACCAGCGCGCCGCCGACCGCGTCGGCGACCCCGGTGCCCGATGACGCACTCGTCCGCCGTGTTCGCGCCGAGCTCAAGGTCTTCACCGACTGGCTCCAGGCGAATGGTGTGAAGGGATACATCGGCGAGTTCGCGTGGCCGAACAACTACCCGTCCGATCAGGACCGCTACAACGCGCTCGCCGAGCGCTATCTCGAGGACATGAAAGCCGCGGGTGTCACGGGAGCGGCCTGGGCGACCGGTGAGTGGTGGAGCTCGACGTACAACCTGAGTCAGTACGGCAAGTCCGGTACGTCCTTTCTGAACACCACGAGACCGCAGGCAAGCATCCTCGAACGGCACACCGACATCGCCGGCATCCAGGTGAACGGCGGCGAGTTCGGCGCCGCGTACGGGACGACATCGACGTCGACCTTCTCGAACGTCGATCCGGGCGTGTACAACACGGCGTACCACTACGACTCACAGTCGACCTTCGATTACCTCGCGTCACGCGGGATCAAGCAGGTCGTGATCCCCTTCCGCTGGGAGCGCATCGAGCCGACGATCGGCGGTCCGCTGGACGCGACGGAAGTGCAACGGCTGAAGGACGCGATCACGCGCGCGCACAACGCTGGGATGGACGCGATCCCGATGGTCGCCAACTACGGCGCGTACTGGCTCTACGACGGCAGCACCGGTCAGGGCGTGCGGCAAGCGATCGGGACGTCCGCTCTTTCGATCGCCGATTACGCGTCGCTGTGGCAGAAGTTGAGCGCCGCCCTCAAGGGTCAAGCCGGCATCGCGGCCTACGGCTTGATGCGGGAGCCGATCGGTCTTCCGGGTGCGACGTATCGGGATCAGGCGATCGTGTGGGAATCGGCATCGCAGGCGGCTGTCGATGCGATCCGAGGAAACGCCGACACGCATGAGTTGCTGGTGTCCGGCTACCGGTATTCGGCGGCGCAGAACTGGCCCGACCAGCACCCGAAAGCGTGGATCACCGACCCGCTGAACAACTTCCGGTACGAGGCTCACCACTACTGGTCGAGCACCCATGACGGGAACTACAAGAGCTACGACGAAGAAGTCTCGCTCGCCGCGGCGATGGGCTACTAACGCGCCGCGATCCGGTGGCTCGTGTCGGAGGGGGGACTTGAACCCCCATGTCCTTGTGGGACACTAGGCCCTCAACCTAGCGCGTCTGCCTATTCCGCCACTCCGACGTGACAGCCAATATACGGGGTCGCTCGGCGAGTGGCGGTGGCGACTCACCCGAGCCATTTCGACTCGATCTTCGCCAGGGTTCCGTCCCTTTGGAGCTTCGCGAGCGCAGCGTCCACCTTCGCGTTCAGGCCCCCGTTGTCGTTACTCGTCGCCATCACGTAGCTCTCGCCGGTCCTGATCACGCCGGCCACGCGAAGTGCTCCGTCCGTCTCTTTCTGTGCGAAGCGCGCGAGCACGAGATCGTCCACCGCGACGTCGACGACACCGCCGCGCAACGCGGCCAGCACGTCGTCCTCGGCTTGGTACACGCGAACGCCGAGATCGGGCATGTGGTCTTTCGTCCAGGACGCAGCCCTTCCGCCCGCGAGTACGGCAACGCGGCGTCCGCGAAGGTCTCCGGCTCCCTTGATCGTCGAGGGACCCGACACCAGCAAGCCGAGATCGGCCCCCATGTACGGCGTCGTCTCACACGCCTGCTTCCGCAGCGTCGGCGAGTCGCGGAATCCGGACGCAACCACATCGAACCGGTGCGCGAGCACGAGCGGGACGAGCACGGACGTCGTCCGGTCGTTTGCCGTGAACGAAAGCTTCATCGACGCCGCGATCGCCTTGCCGATGTCGATCTCGAGACCGGTCGCGTTGCCTTGCGCGTCCTGGAACGCGAAGGGCGGGTAACTTTCGTCCACGCCGAACGTGAGCGTGCCCGGCGTCTTCAGTGACGAGGCCCCCGACGAGCAAGCCCCGCCGGACGACCCACCACCGCACGACGTCGCGAGGACGCAAACGAGCGCGAACGAAACGAGGATCCGCAAGGGCTCGATGGTAGGCTAAAGCCTCCGTATGCAGCGGAAACGCGGCCTCGAGATCGGTCGCCCGCTCGGGTCCCGGCTCCTCGTCCATGGATCGTGGTTCCCGGCGGGCGCGCTCCTCGTTGCACATCTCACGATCTCCGCATACGGCGGACACGACCTCTTCGGCTCCGTCCTCCTGTCGATCGCGACGACGCTCGTGTTCTTCGTGTGCGTCGCGTTCAAGGAGGTCGCGCAGGCTCTCGTCGCGCGACTCGTCCGCGCTCCATTCTCGGACGTGACCCTCTACGTCTTCGGCGGCATCGCGCGGAGCTCGCGGGAAGCGACCCGTCCGATCCAGGACCTGGTCGTCGCCGCTGCCGGGCCCGCTGCGTCGGGAGTGCTCGGCTTCATCGCACTGACGACATCGCACGGTCTGCGTGGCATCCCGGGCGACGTGATGTGGACGATCGGCGTCGCCAACATCGCCCTCGCCGCGACGAACCTGCTGCCCGGCTCGCCGCTCGACGGCGGACGGGCCGTCGCGGCGATCCTCACCGGACGAACCCGCAACCGGCCGGCGGCGGAGATCACGGCCGCTCGCGCCGGACAGCTCCTCGGGGCACTCGCCGTCATCGCCGGCGCCGTGGTCATCGCGCTCACGCACTCGTCGACGACGGGCGTCGCGATCGGGATCTGGCTCGTCGTGGGCGGGATCATCGTTGCCGTCTGCGCGTCACGTGAGCGGCGCGCAGCCGTCGCGCTCAAGCGCATCGGAGGGGCGACGGCGGGGGAGTGGGCGAAGCCGTTCGCCGGACGTGTCACCCTCGACGGTGCGCTCCCTTCGTCGGGCACGTTCGCGGTTGCCGACTCCGGGCGTCTCGCCGGTGTCGCGTCCGGACGCAGCGGTGAATCGGTGCGGGCGGCGATGGTCCCGTGGACGAGTGACATCGCCGTTCGAAGCACCGAGCCGGTGACGCGTGCACTGGGCCGACTCGCGCGCGGATCGGTCGTCGTGGTGCTCGACGAGAACGGAACCGTGCGCGGCGTGCTCGATCCGTCGATGGTCGAGGAGCGTCTCTAGATGGCGCGCATCGTCCTGCGGAATCCGCGTCGCGAGGTCACGATCGACGCGCCCAAGCGCGTCAAGGTCGTGCTGCGCGAGCTCGATCTCGATCCGGACGCGGTGCTCGTCATCCGCGGTGAGGATCTGCTGACGCGCGAGGACGTCATCGGCTCGGACGACGACATCGAGATCCGTCCGGTGATCTCCGGCGGCGCGGTCGGCACACACACGAAGTGCCGGCGTTGCGGTGGGAGAGGCGTCATCGAGCTGCGACGTCACAATGCGGCGTTCTGTAAAGAGTGTTTCCTCCACTTCTTCCGCGAGCAGGTGAAGCGCGCCGTCGAGCACGAGCAGATGCTCGACAGGACGGACCGCGTGCTCGTCGCGGTCTCCGGTGGGAAGGATTCGCTCGCGCTGTGGGACGTCCTCATCGAGCTCGGATACGACACGACCGGCTACCACATCGTGCTGTGGACCGACGAGGAGTACGCGCCCGAGTCACTCCGGTACACGCAAGCCTTCGCCGACGAACGCGGCGTCAAGCTCATCGTGTGCGACATCCGCGAAGAGCTCGGCTTCACGATCCCCGAGCTTCCGAAGACGACGGGACGACCCACCTGCGGCGCCTGCGGACTCACGAAGCGCCACCAGATCAGCAAGGCCGCATACGACCTCGGCTTCGACGTCGTCGCGATCGGACACAACCTGGATGACGAAGCAGCGGTGCTGCTCGGCAACGTCCTGCGCTGGGACACCGACTACCTCGCGCGGCAGGCACCGGTACTTCCCGCGACGGACGAAGGTTTCGTGAAGAAGGTGAAGCCGCTCTTCCGGCTGAGCGAACGCGAAACCGCCGCGTACGCGTTCCTGAAGAAGATCGACTACCAGGTGGAAGAGTGTCCGCTCGTAGCCGGTAACACGCAGCTGAAATACAAGGCGGCGCTCGATCTCCTCGAGCGCGACGCACCCGGGACGAAAGCCGCGTTCTACCTGACGTTCCTCGACCGCGCGAAACCGGCGATCGCGAAGCCGGAGATGCATCCGTGTCCGGCCTGCGGGATGCCGACGCCCGGAGAAACGTGCGCGTTCTGCAAGATGACGCAGGTCCACATCAAGAGGAAGCGATGACGTTCGCGTCCGGAGATCTCGTCCTGCTCGTCGACCGCCGCGGACGGCGCTACCTCATCACGGTCGAGGAAGGCGGTGTGTTCCATTCGCACCACGGACCGCTCGACCACGACGCCGTCATCGGACAACAGGAGTCGGCGCTCGTCGAGACGACGATGGGGCGGAAGTTCCGCGCGTTCCGTCCGACCCTCGCCGAATTCGTGCTGAAGATGCCGCGCGGTGCGCAGGTCATCTATCCGAAGGATCTCGGCCCGATCCTGATCGAGGGCGACATCTTCCCCGGCGCCCGCGTCCTCGAAGCCGGAACGGGTTCGGGTTCGCTGACGCTCGCGCTGCTGCGCGCGGTGGGGCCGAAGGGGTCCGTCCACACCTTCGACGTGCGTGAGGACTTCCACCGCAAGGCGGTGAAGAACATCGAGCGCTACACGAACAACGATCCGAACTACGGCTCGCTCGACGCGCGCCTCGGCGATCTTTATGAGGACACCATCGAGGTCGAAGTCGACCGTGTCGTCTTCGATCTGACGGAACCGTGGCGCGCGCTGCACAACGTCGAGCGATGCCTGCGCCCGGGCGGCATCCTCCTCAGTTACGTCCCGACCGTCCCTCAGGTGCAGAACCTCGTCGGCGCGCTCGAACGTGGTTGGAACATGGTGCGGAGCTTCGAAACGATGCAGCGCGGCTGGACGGTCGAAGGATTGTCCGTGCGTCCGGACCACCGGATGGTGGCGCACACCGGCTTCCTCGTCGTGGCCAGGCGGGTCATCGATGGATGACGCGGACATCCAGATAGCGCGCGACGCGGTCGAGCGTGCGCACGGGGCGTTCACGGCGATGCTCGACGTCTCGGACGAACAGATCTCCTCGTTCTTCCGAACGTTCGCCGACCTTCTCGCCGACGACGGGGTGTGGCTCGCCATCGCCGACGCGAACGCATCCGACGTCGACCGCGCGAAGCAAGCCGGACGAACCACCGGACGCCTCGTCGCGACGGAACCGATGCGCGCGTCGATGATCGAGGGGCTCCTCGGGTGGGAGAAGTCGCCCTCCCGTCGCGGGGAAGTGATCGAGCGGCGCGAGCAGGACACGTGGACGATCGAGCGCCGCCGCGCGCCGCTCGGCGTCGTCGCCTTCGTCTTCGAAGGACGGCCAAACGTGTTCGCCGACGGCGTGGGGGTGCTCCGGGGCGGAAACACCTCGGTCATGCGGATCGGGAGCGATGCGCTCGGTACGGCCGAGGCGATCGAAGCGAACGCGCTCGCGCCGGCGCTCCACGCGGCGGGTCTGCCGGACGGAGCCGTGACGCTCGTCCGGTCACCTTCGCACGGCGTCGCGCAAGCGCTGTTCACGATCCCGCTCGTCCGGCTCGCCGTCGCGCGCGGCTCGGGCGAGACGGTGCGTCTGCTCGGCGCGATCGCCGCCCAACACGGCATCCCGGCCTCGCTGCACGGCACGGGCGGCGCGTGGATGTACCTCGCGGAGGACGCACCACTTGGCACGGTCAGCAACGCGATGCTGCACTCGTTCGACCGCAAGGTGTGCAACACGCTGAACACCGTCGTGATCAACGCGCGTCAAGCGCACGAGCTTGTGCCCGTCGCGTTCGGCGCGTTGATCCAAGCCAACGCCAAGGTGCACGTGGCGAACGGATCGCAACATGAGATCGCGTCGCACTTCATGTCTCGCGTCGACGTCATCCCCGTCGAGGATCTGCGGCGGGAATGGGAGTGGGACACCGCACCGGAGATATCGCTCGTCATCGCAGCCGACGATGACGAAGCCATCGATCTCATCAACACCTACAGTCCGCGGTTCGTCGCCTCGATCATCACCGCTGATCCCGAGCGGTTCGAACGCTTCTACGCGCGCGTCGATGCGCCGTACGTGTCGAACGCGTTCACCCGGTGGGTCGACGGACAGTGGGCGTGGGATCGTCCGGAGCTCGGTCTTTCGAACTGGGAGCGCGGACGCATCCTCGGACGCTCGGCGATCCTGTCCGGCGACGACGTCTTCACCGTTCGGGACGTCTTCATCGACAACACGGGTGAAGCGTCGCAATCACGGTAGGCGTTGGCGCTCCGATTCTTCGTACTCGGCCGCAAGCGTCTTGATGCGCTTCGGGAGACGGCCTGCCGCGAGGTCGGCGACGGTGGTCGTCTCGAGCACCGACCGTAGCGACGTGCGGACGGCTTTCCATACGTCCACGAGGCCGGCAGCGGGCCCCGGATATTCGATCTCGCGCAGGCTGTCGTCGTGGACGTTTGCGAGCGGTCCTTCGACGGCGCGCATCACGTCCGCGAGCGTGATCTCATCCGCGTCGCGCGCGAGCGTGTAACCGCCGGCTTGCCCCCGCTGGCTCCGGACGAGCCGGCCTCGCCGGAGCTCACCGAGTATCGCGAGCAGGAACTTGAGCGGGATGTCCTGTTCGCCGGCGATCGAGTCGGCTTTGACCGGACGGTCGTCGTCCGAGGCGGCGAGCTCGGCCATCGCACGTAGCGCGTAGTCGATCTTCGTTGAGATGCGCACGGCCCCATTGTCACTTAGTCGGTGAGCAAACCCCACCTTCTCCGGATGGCGGTTTCCGCGCGAGCGAACAGCAGCGAATCGACCACGATCCCGATGAGCAGGATCACGATCATGGTTGCGATGAGGCCGGGTGCGTCCGAGTTGTCACGGTCGTTCTGCAACACGACGCCGAGGGACGACCCGAGGAGCACGAGGAGCTCGCCCGCCATCAGCGAGCGCCACGCGAACGCCCACCCTTGCTTCAGTCCGCTGACGAAGCCGGGCAGCGCCGCCGGGATCACCACGTGGCGATACGAGGAGATTCCTTTCGCACCGAGGACGCGGCCGGCGCGCAGGAGGATCGGCGGGATGTTGTCGACGCCCGAGATGAGACCGTTCGCGATCGCCGGCGCCGCACCGAGGATGACGACGAAGATGATCGCCGTCTCGGACAAACCGAACAGCAGGATCGCGAACGGGAACCATGCGATCGTCGGCATCGTCTGCAGTCCCGTGAGGAGCGAACCGATCGCGGCCCGGACGACCCTGCTCCGCGCGACGAGGATCCCGAGGCCGCTGCCGATCACGACTGCGATGCCGTAACCGATCGCGGCGCGCCACATGGTGTGCGCCATCGCGTGGAGCAGCAGTCCGCTGCCGATGTCTCTGACCAGGCGAGAGAACACGGGAGCCGGACCCGGCAGCACGTAGGACGGCTTGACCTTGAGCACCGTCAGCAGCTCCCACGCACCGATGGCGACGACGACCGCCGCGAGCCGCGGCCACGCGCCCGTCCAGAGGCGACGGGCGGCCGAGGGCGCCGGCTGGACCGGTACGTCGAGCGCGTCGAGACCGGCGATGTCCGCGCTGAAGGCTTCAGTCTGCGGCATGCGACCTCACCTCCCGGCGCAAGCGGTCGACGATGTGTCCGGCGAGTGCGGCGACGTCCGGCTGATCGAGGTGACGCGGACGCGGCATCGTCACGTCGAACGTCTCGACGATGTGTGCGGGGCGCGACGAGAGCACCAGCACCCGGTCCCCGAGCCGCACGGCTTCGCGGACGTTGTGCGTCACGAAGATCGTCGTGAGATTCGTCTCCTGCCAGATGCGTTCGAGCTCGTCGTGAAGGAGATCTCGCGTGATCGCGTCGAGCGCGCCGAATGGTTCGTCCATCAAGAGAACGCGCGCGTCCTGTGCGAGCGCGCGGGCGAGCGCGACGCGTTGGCGCATGCCGCCGGAGAGCTCGTGCGGACGCCGGTCCCCGAAGTCCTCGAGATGCACGACGCCGAGCAACCGGGCCGCTTCGGATGCGCGGTCGCTCTTCGCTACGCCCCGGAGTCGCAGCGCGAGCTCGATGTTCTGGCGAGCGGTCAGCCACGGGAAAAGAGCGGCGTCCTGGAACAGCAGTGCGGGACGACCCGAGATCTCGATGCTCCCGTTCTGCGGTTGGTCGAGGCCGGCGATGAGGTTCAGCAGTGTGGTCTTGCCGCAGCCGGACGCACCCACAAGACACACGAACTCGCCTTCCTTCGCCTCGAGCGACAGACGATCGAGCGCGAAGGTGTGCGATCCCGCGGGTCCGTAGACCTTCGAGACCTCCTTGACCGACAGAGCTAAGCGCGTCTCGGTCACGACCGTCATGCTTGCACCGTCGGCTTTCCCGCCGCCGTGAGCGCGTCGTTCAGCACCGACACCTCTTCGATACCGCTGATGTTCGACGAGCTGATGAGACCGAGGGCCTTCGCGTTGTCGGCAGACCTCTGGACCGTCGAGATCTCCGGATCCCATGTGAACGTGAGGTGCTTCCATGCGGAGGCGAGGACGTCCGGCTTCAGGGCCTTGCCTGTGATCTTGGCGATCGCGTTGTTGACCGTCGCTTGTGCGTCGGTCGGGTTCGCATTCATCGCGTCGATCGCTTCGATGTGAGCCTTCAGGAACTTCTCGACGAGGTCCGAGTGTTCGTCCATGAACGTCTTGCGGACGAGCACTTCCGTCGTCGCGTACTTTCCGTTCGGCCAGAGTGTTCCTTCGTCGACGAGGACGTGCCCGCCGTCTTCGTACACCAGACGGCTGGCGTACGGCTCGGGAACCCACGCGCCGTCGATCTTGCCCTGCTTGAAGGTGTCGAGCGTCTGCGAGTTGTCCTGCGGACGGATGGTGACGTCGCCGCCGGTTCCCGTCGTCGTCGTCTTGAGGCCTTTGCTCTTGAGGAACGTGCGGAGTGCGACGTCCTGCGTGTTGCCGAGTTGCGGCGTCGCGAGCGTTTTTCCCTTGAGTTGCTCGACCGACGTGATCGAGGACTTCACGACGAGAGCCGCGCCGCCGGACGTAGCACCCGCGATGATGCGGACGGCGTTCGACTTCTGGAAGGCGTTCACCGCGGGGCTCGGTCCGATGAATGCGATATCGAGGTCGTTGCTGAAGAGCGCCTGGACCTCTTCGGGTCCGGCGTTGAAGCGCGTGACGGCAAGCGTCACGTTGCCGCCCATGTCTTTCGCGTAGATGCCCTTCTCGAGCGCGTAGAGCGCGGGAGCGTGCGTCAGGTTCGGGAAGTGGCCGAGCCGGACGGTCACATGCGCGCTCGACGAGCCGGACGAAACCGGCGATGCCGACGGCGTCTTCGAGTTGGCGCACGCGGCGAGCACGGCGAAGGCGGCAACGGTCGCGAGCAAACGGAAGCGGGGCCTCATCCCTTTGTTCTCCTTGTTGGGAATGTAGATAGAAACAGTGGAGATTGTACCGGGCCCCGTCAAGCCATGCGAACTTTCGGCATCCTGTGGGTACAGAAACGGCAAACCTCCCGACGCCAGAAGGAGTTCCGGATGGATTTCGCCCTGAGCGAAGAGCAGAAAGAGCTGCAGAAGTGGGCGCACGAGTTCGCCGAGAAGGAGATCCGTCCCGTCGCGGGGGCCTACGACGAGACCGAGGAGTTCCCGTGGCCGGTCGTCGCCAAGGCCGCCGAGACCGGCCTGTACGGCTTCGATCTCTACGCGAACACCATGCTCGCGGACCCCACCGGACTGAACCTGCCGCTCATCATGGAGGAGATCTGCTGGGGCTGCGCCGGCATCGGCCTCGCCATCTTCGGGACGGGACTCCCGCTCTCATCGCTCTCCGCCGCCGGCACGCAGGAACAGCTCCTGCGGTGGGCGCCGCGCATGTTCGGCACGCAGCAGGAACCGAAGGTCGCCGCGTTCTGCGTCACCGAACCGAACGCCGGGTCCGACGTGTCCTCGCTTCGAACGAAGGCTGAGCGGGTCGACGGGGGCTGGGTCCTCAACGGAACGAAGATCTTCGCGACGAACGGGGGCATCGCGGACGTCCACATCGTCGTCGCGACGGTCGATCCGACACTCGGCATCCGCGGGCAGGCGAGCTTCATCGTCTCGCGCGAAGAGAACCAAGGGATCCGTCAGGGGAAGAAAGAGAAGAAGCTCGGGATCCGCGCGTCACACACGGCGGAAGTGATCCTCGAGGACTGCTTCGTCCCGGACGAACAACTCGTCGGCGGGCAGGAGAAGCTCGACAGCAAGCTCGAGCGCGCCCGCGGCGGTTCGCACGAGCGCGGATCGGTTGCGCTCCGCACCTTCGAGATCACGCGTCCGCTCGTTGGTTGTCAGGCCGTCGGCATCGCGCGCGCGGCACTCGAGTTCGCCGTCCAATACGCGAAGGAACGGCAGACGTTCGGTACGCCGATCGTCCAGTACCAGGGCATCGGCTTCCAGCTCGCGGATATGGCTCTCGAGACGGACGCGGCACGTTTGCTCGTCCATCGGGCGGCGTGGATGGCCGCGAACGGCCAGCCGTTCACCAAGGCCGAAGGTTCGATGTGCAAGCTGAAGGCGGGCGAGACCGCGGTGCGCGTCACCGAACAGGCGATCCAGGTCCTCGGCGGCTACGGCTTCATCAAGGACTTCCCGGTCGAGAAGTGGTACCGCGACGCGAAGATCTACACGCTGTTCGAGGGAACGAGCGAGATCCAGCGTCTGGTGATCTCGCGAGCCCTCGCCGGCGCCTGAAACGGCACATCCTGGGGGCGTTCCTGTGTCTCTCAGACCCAGGATGCGTCTCGGCGGGTGTATGGCGCCGTGAAGGACGCATCCTGCACGCGTTTGTCGACTGAACGACACCAGGATGCGTCCTAACGGGCGTGCTTCCACGACGCCGGACGAAGCCCGAGCACAGCAGCGACCGTGCACGCGACATAGACGCGCCGCTCGTGTACGTCGTGCCATGTGAATCGCACCGTCGGTACGCCGCCGAGCATCACGGCGTTGTGGCGGTCGTGGTCCCGTTGCCATGTATCCAGGTTCGTGTGGGGTATCCGGCCGTCTAATTCGATGGCCAACAACGGATCCTCGTAGGCGAGATCGAAGCGGACGGATCTCCCATTCAGCCTCGCCTTGACCTGTCGACGCGGTTCCGGCAATCCGAACTCGCGTAGCAGGTGGATCATGTCGACCTCGAGCGCGCTCTCCGGTGTGCCGTGCTCCGATCGATCGGTGACGATCTTCCGAAGGACGTGGATCGATCGGCGTCGATCGAAGCGATCCTTCCGAACGAACGCATCTAACCGATCGATGCTCGTCGAGCGCCGGTTGAGCGCGCGGTCCACGGCGAGGGTCAGGTCCCGCTCTGAGATCGTTCCGGCGATATCGACCAACGTGCGTCCGACAGCCGTGACCGCGACGCCACCGATCCGGCCGAGGTCGCTCGCCTCGAGCTCTGAGCGATGCGTTCGAACACCCAAGATGCGCCGGCCGTTCTTGAGGGGAACCGTGACATGGACGACGTCCGGTGCATCGTCCAACAGGCCGAGCAGTTTCGCGGCCGTCCCGTACGACGCGACGCCGCCGGACCCAAGGATCGCAGCCAAGACGCGCTGCTCGAACGAAACGAGAGCCGACGGCGCGCGCAATACCCCAGGGTGAGAGCGGGCCAAGCGGCCCGTCCTCAATCGGTGCTTGACCGCGTCGACGGTCAGCCCGGCCGCGCGTGCTTGATCGAGCGTCGCTAGCCCGAGCTGGCGGTTGAGGACCTTTTGGAGTGCTTCGTCCGGCGACATGGCGTTCCCCTTCGCGAGGGGAAGCGGGTCACATCATCGCTGCGAGTGAGGACACCGGAACGCGGAAGGCTCACGCCGTCCGGGGAGCTGTTCTGCGATCGCCACCAGGGGGGCGGCTCGCGATCGCAGGACGGCGACTCCCTACTCGGTCGACGTGAGCCCATCCGGCCCAGCACACACCGGCAGTCTCGTCGTCGCCTCACCCCGCGTCTATGTCTTCTTGCACAGAAGACCCGCATACTTCACGCTACGGTTTGGTCCACGGGAGGTGATGGCATGCCCTTGAAGCGGAAGAGCGGGAACGACCGAAAGGTGCAACTGCTGTCCAAGGTGTCCCTGTTTCAGGAGTGCAACGCGAAGGAGCTCGCGAAGATCGCGGCCCTTGCGGACGAGATCGAGGTCGACAAGGGAGCCGTCCTGACGAAGGAAGGCTCACCCGGTCGGGAATGCTTCGTCGTGTCTGAAGGAAAGGCGACGGCGAAGCTCCGCGGGAAGAAGCTCGCGACCTACAAGCCGGGCGACGTGTTCGGCGAGATGTCGCTGCTCGACAACGAACCTCGTTCGGCAACGATCACCGCCGACACCGACATGGTGCTCTTCGTCGTCGACTCCCGGAGCTTCTGGGGGCTTTGTGAGGAGGCGCCACCGGTCGCGCGCAAGATCATGAAGTCGATCTCGCAGCGACTCCGTCGGGTCGAGAAGGCGCTGACCTAGAGCGAGCGAGCGCGGAGGGCGTCCACGTCGAGGACGATGATCGAACGTCGTCCGGTCGTGACCCAGCCTCTGTCGCGGAATTCGCGGAGCGCTTTCGAAACGGCCTCGCGGGACGAACCGGTCCAGCCGGCGAGTTCGTCCTGCGTGAGCGACAGCGTGATGCGCACGTTGTCGCCCTCGCTTTCGCCGTAACGGTCCACGAGCTCGAGCAGACGACGCGCGACTCGTCCCGGCGTGTCATACGCGCCGAACTCGACGCGTTTGCGATCAGCGTCCCGGAGCTTCCTCGTCATCGTTTGGAGGAGCAGGATCGCGAGACGTCCGTGTTCGGCGAGGAAGGCGATGAAGCGTTCGGACGGAACGATCAGCGCTTCGATCGGCTCGAGGGCCGAGACGGTCGCCGACCTCGACTGGCCGTCGATCGCCGAGAACTCGCCGAGGAGATCACCCGGCCCCCGGACGGCGAGGACGACCTCCTTGCCGTCCGCCGTGTAGCTCGAGATCTTCGCGCGGCCGGACAGCAGCAGGATCACGTGATCGGACGCCTCACCCTCGGTCATGAGGAATGCGCCACGGCGGAAGTTGCGTTTCACGCCACGGGAGATGAGGTCGTCCATCTCCTTCGGTGCGACGGCCGAGCCGAAGTTGTCCATAAGTAGTTGCCCGACAGAAGTCACGAGCCCTCCCTGCCCTTGAATCTAACGGGTTCAACCGACGGAACCTTCGGAGAGTTCCCAGGAGTCTGTCTTGGGCGTTCATATACTGGGCACCAGGCCTCGAGTCGAAAAGGGTGATGGCGACGAGCGACGAGGACCCAAGGGCCGGGCGGTTCGACGACGTCGAGCGGGAGCTGACCGAGCTCCGCGATCAACTTCGCCGCGCGTCCGAGCATCCGTTCCGTCGCGGAGAGACGCGCTCCATCCGCCTGCTCGAGGAACGCCTGCGAGAGATCCAGGGACGCCTCGTCCAATCGCTGCAACAGAACGAGCGACTCGTCGGGATGCTGCAGGAGACGCGCCAGCAGGTTTCGCTGCTTCGCGAAGAAGTCGAGAAGCTGACGGCGCCGCCGTCCGGCTTCGGCGTCTTCCTCGGCCTCAATCCGGACGGAACCGTCAACGTCTTCACCGGCGGCCGGAAGCTGCGCGTGAACGTGCATCCGCAGATCGACGCGAAGGGCATCGTCCCCGGACAGGAAGTGATGCTCAACGAGGCGTTGAACGTCGTCGAGTCGTGCGGATTCGAACAAGCCGGTGAGATCGTGACGATGAAGGAGCTGATCGACGCCGAGCGCGTTTCGATCATCTCCCGCGCGGACGAAGAACGCATCGCGCTCGTCGGCGACCCGTTGCGCGACGTCACGCTCAAAGCCGGCGACCACCTGCTCTTCGACGCGAAGTCGGGATACGTCCTCGAGAAGCTTCCGAAGCCGGAAGTCGACGAGCTCATCCTCGAAGAGGTTCCCGACATCTCCTACGAAGATGTCGGCGGTCTCGAGAAGCAGATCGAAGCGGTGCACGACGCCGTCGAACTGCCGTACATGCACCCGGACTTGTTCGCGGAGCACAAGCTCCGTCCGCCGAAGGGTGTGTTGCTCTACGGACCGCCGGGCTGTGGCAAGACGCTTATCGCCAAGGCCGTCGCGAACTCGCTCGCGAAGCGCGTCGCGGAGAAGACGGGTCGCCCGGACGCGAAGAGCTACTTCCTGAACATCAAGGGACCGGAGCTCCTCAACAAGTACGTCGGTGAGACCGAGCGGCAGATCCGGTTGATCTTCCAGCGTGCGAAAGAGAAGTCGACGGAGGGCGTGCCCGTGATCGTCTTCTTCGACGAGATGGACTCACTGTTCCGCACGCGAGGCACGGGCATCTCGTCGGACATGGAAGCGACGATCGTCCCGCAGTTGCTCGCGGAGATCGACGGTGTCGAGTCGCTGCGCAATGTGATCGTGATCGGTGCGTCCAACCGTGAAGACCTGATCGACCCGGCGATCCTTCGTCCCGGTCGTCTCGACGTGAAGATCCGCATCGACCGTCCGGACGAGGAGGCCGCGCGCCAGATCTTCAAGATCTACCTCGAGCCCGACCTGCCGTTCCACGAAGAGGTCATCGCGGCCGCCGGCGGCTCGGCGGAGAACGCGTGTGCGACGCTGATCGATCAGGTCGTCGAGAAGATGTACGCGACGGGTGATGAGAACCGGTTCCTCGAAGTCACCTACATCTCAGGCGACAAAGAGGTCATGTACTTCAAGGACTTCTCGTCGGGCGCGATGATCGATTCGATCGTGCAGCGCGCGAAGAAGGCGGCGATCAAGCGCTTCCTCGATCATGAGGAACGGGGGATCAAGTCCGACGATGTGCTCGACGCGATCCACGCCGAGTACAAGGAGAACGAGGACCTCCCGAACACGACGAACCCCGACGACTGGGCCCGTATCTCCGGGAAGAAGGGCGAGCGGATCGTGTTCGTCCGCACGCTGATGGGCGAAGGCCGGGAGCACCGTCCCGTCGAGACGATCTCCCCCGGCCAGTATCTGTAAGTCCCCGTAGACTGGCCGTCCATGCCGCTGCGGAAGATCTTTGGGACGGAGACGGAGTACGGCGTCACGGTTTCCGGGCCGGGCGACGTCTCGCCGGTGCTCGTGGCGTCGATGCTCGTCGGTCAATACGGGCAGGCCGAGCTCCGCCGCGTGAAGTGGGACTTCCAGGAAGAGAATCCGCTCCGCGACGCGCGCGGATTCGAAGCAGCGCGGAACAAGGAAGCGGCCGAAGAGGAAGGCGCGCTCGTCAACCTCGTCCTCACGAACGGCGCCCGCTACTACGTCGACCACGCGCATCCCGAGTTCTCGACACCTGAGACGACGAACCCGCGTGACTGCGTCCTGTGGGACAAGTCGGGCGAAGCGATCCTGGATGCGTCCATCAAACGTGCGCAGGAGATCCTGCCGCCGGGCGCGCGCGTGCACGTGTACAAGAACAACTCGGACGGCAAGGGCAACTCGTACGGAACGCACGAGAACTATCTCGTCGACCGCGCCGTGCCCTTCGCGCGCCTCGCGGCGTCGCTGATCCCGTTCTTCGTGACTCGTCAGATCTACGCCGGCGCAGGGAAGGTTGGGAGCGAGGAGTCGGGCGTCAACGACGTCGACTTCCAACTCTCGCAACGCGCGGACTTCATGGAGGCCGAGGTCGGGCTCGAGACGACATTGAAGCGTCCGATCGTCAACACGCGGGACGAACCGCACGCCGATCCCGAACGCTACCGCCGCCTCCACGTCATCTGCGGCGACGCGACGATGTGCGAGGTCACCACGTTCCTGAAGGTCGGCACGACGGGCTTGCTCCTGATGCTCATCGAGGACGAAGCCCTGGACGTCGACTCGTTCACGCTCGCGCGACCGGTCGAAGCGTTCAAGCTCGTCTCGAGAGATCCGTCCCTCGAAACGACGATCGAACTCGCCGACGGCCGATCGATGACGGCGTGCGACCTGCAGTGGGAGTACCTCGACGCGGTGAAGACGTATCTCAAGTCGGGACGGGGCGACGAGGCTTTCGGTGGTTCGTCCTGGCCGGAAGATGTCGTGGCGAAGTGGGAGTCCGTGCTAACGGAACTCGACACGGACCCGTCAACGCTTTCGGGACAGCTCGACTGGGTCGCGAAGCGCGAGCTGCTCCAGGCGTACCGGGAGCGGAACGACCTGAGCTGGACGGACCCGAAGATGCGGTTGATCGACCTCCAGTACCACGACGTCGATCCGGAGCGCGGGCTGTACTACAAGCTCGTCGCGGGGGAGCGCGTCGAGCGGCTCGTGACCGACGAAGAGATCAAGCGGGGGATGATCACGCCGCCGAACGACACGCGGGCCTACTTCCGCGGTTCGTGCCTCGCGCGGTACGCGACGTCGCTCGTGGCGGCGTCCTGGGACGCCCTGATCTTCGATCTCGACGGCCAGACGCTGAAGCGGGTGCCGATGCTCGACCCCTTCAAGGGGACCGAGGCGGGGACGCGGTCACTCCTCGAGACCTACGCCGAGCCGTCCGGCCTCGTCCAGGCCCTCCAGGGCTAAAGCGAAAGCATCGTCGCTCTGGGCCGATATCCTTTGTAGGAGGAGTCGATATGCCACAGTCCGAACGGCAGCAGAAGAAAAAGAAGGACGCAGCCCCTCCGAGCGAGGAGGCGGCGGCGGCCAACCCCGAGGCGCAGCAGAAAGGCCGGCGCCTGAAGGAGGACATGGACCGCCTGCTGGACGAGATCGACTCCGTGCTGGAAGAGAACGCGGAAGAGTTCATCAAGAACTACGTCCAGAAGGGCGGACAGTAGTTCTAACGGCTCGACCGCGAAGCGCCACCCAGATGAGTTGGGTCGAGCCTGATGGGCGTCTGGATTTCCTTGCCGTTCAACTGCTTTGTCCGCAGTTCAAATCGTGATGCTTATACGCGCGCACTCGCCGTTGCGGGCCGTCCTGCTCAGGCTGGCAGGCGCTACGATTGTCGCCGTCTACGCGCCGACCACCTCCATATCCTCGCGGTCGGCCTATGGCCGTTCATCTCGAACGGGATACATCCGGCGATACTGCAAGCGGTGCGTCGCGACGGCGCCGAGGGCGTGCGAACCTAGCGCCACTGCTATCAGGATGTCAGTGGGATGAGCGGCGGGGTTATCGGGACATGGATTCTCAGTGACCTAATTGCGGCTGGCGTACTTGCTGCCGTCTTCGCCCTCGCCGTCTGGCTGCTCCTACGACGCGTTCCCTCATATCGGAAGCAGGTGCTCGGATGCGCGGCCGCCGTGCTCCTTTTCATGCTCGTCGTCGCGTTGGTTGGCTTCAAGATGCGCGTCACCGACGCGATCGTCTACGCGACGACCTTCACCATGTGCGCGGGCGTCCTGATGACTGCTCTCCTGGCGATCGGGCTGCGAACAGACCGCTGGCAGGGCATGGGATTGGGTGGTTTCTTCATCAAGCTCATTTTCGGCGCGCTGATCGCCGTCCTTCTTGCGTTCATACCCGCCCGCCTCGGGACCGGGAAGCACTTGCGCGGCGGTGGCGGTGCGGAATCCGTCGCGCTGTGGTCGCTGTATGGCTTTGTGGTTGCGACAGCGGCCCTTCCCCTCTTCGGCCGAGTAAGAACGGTTGTGCAACGGGATCGGATGCCGACTCCGACCCCCGCTGCGCGCAACGCCACGCTCGCTTTCGGTGCGCTCTTCATCGCAAGCGGCATCTCCGTAGCTGTTCACGGACTCCTTTGGGGGGCTGTGGTTCGCTTCGCGCTCGGCGGCGCTCTTGTCGCTACGTTCCCGCTCGGTTCCCGCACGGTTCCGCAGTACCTACGAACGCTCGTAGGTGGGCCTGCCTTCATCATGGTCGGGTGCGCTTGGTTTCTTGAGGTCGGTACGGTCAACACCCACCAGCAGGCATCGCGCGCGGCGCTCTTCTACCTCGTTGAAGTCTTTTTCGTGGTTATCGGAGCGTGGTTGATTCTTAGCTCTTTGAGGGAGCGCGTTCGAGGTGCGTTACCCGCCGCGGTGCAGAGCGCCCTTCTGTCAACGCCAGGCGACCCAAAGTACAGACTGGCTGACCTTGAGCTCCGTTCGGGCGAAACCGTGAGCGGCGTCGGAATCGTTCGCAACGTGTACGTTGATCGTCGAACGTGCAGCCGCAAGCTTGACGCCCGCGAAGTTGTGGCGGCGGGGAACCTCCGGCACCCGGAGGGAACGAATTGACGCTGGTGGCGAAGTGCTCTTCGTAAGGTTCGCTGCGCCGTTCCTTGCTGTCGCGATCGTCGCGTTCATGGGAGGCATCTTCTCGCTGCGGCGGCTTCGACGGCCCTTGGTCAAGTGGCCATTGGCGATGGTGGGGTTCGGCGTGGGTGCATACCTTGTGGTCGGAATCGTCGCTGTCTTCCTGAAGCCACCGTTGTGAACTCCGCGCCGTCGTTCGGCAACCTTCGCATCTCAACCTGTTCTCATCAGCCAAGCGAGCGGGGGGAGCGGGCCACAGTTCGGCCCACGACAGTCCTGGATAGCAGAGCCACACGACACGATTATTGCCACCAGCCGCGGAAACCGCGGCGCGGTCGAGCGTCGCTCCATCGCCCTACGCTCCAAGCGTGAGCAGCCTGTTCGGGGGATCAAGTCGGCGACGGAAACCGCCTAGTCGCCGTTCGTGGATCGTACAGTTTGTGTACGCTGCGGCCGCTCTGGCTTTCGGCGTCGGGCTACCGACGCACTCGGTGATCGTTGGTGTCGCCGCCGGGCCGGGGTTCATGGGCGCACTCGTCGGCTTGGGCCTCTACCGACAGCGACGAAAGGGCGATCAGCTGACGGCCGTGCCGAGGCGATTTGAGATGACGGGATCGTTGGTTACACGGGCCCTGCCATCGCCATTCGCCGAACGGGTCAGTGGCGCGCGAACCCCGATTTCGCAGTCCTACCCCATGCGTGTACGCGCAAGGACGGAGAACGGCAATTTGGTCGCGACGGCGAAGGGAGAGATCGGTCGCGGGCGTCACCTGGAGCTTCGAATTCCGCTGCTAATGCTGAGGAATGTCATCACGGACGACTCACGCAGCTTCGCCTTCGGTTCGTCGATCTGCGCGGACTTGGAGAAGGGACAGCTCGTCCTTGACGACAGCCTTCCGCGTGACGCCGCCGACAAGCTGGCGACGGCACTCCGGCGTGACATCGAACACGCGCGTGAGTTCGGCCTCGGTAACAAGCAGGTCGAGATCAAGGGTCCGCCTCCGCGACAACGAACACGCCCGATCATCGCGGCGATCGCCTACTTGGTCCCCCTCCCTGCATGGATTCCGGCGACCTTCTTCATCTCGAAGGAGACCCGTATAGCTGGAGCAGCGATGTCGGCTGACCTCTTCGTCGGTATCGTCCTCATGTTGTGGAGGCCACGGTGGACGCCGTCGGTCATGGCCGCGCTGATGAGCGCGAGCGCCCTCGCGTTCGTCGCTGACGCCGTGCGCGGCGGCGTTTACCTTGCGCTGGTCGGGACGGTGTACTGCTTGGCGAGTGCGATCGTCATCAAGCGCACGACTCGCGGTGGCGCACATCTCACGCGGTTCGACACATCACGTCCAGAGATCGCTCCCGAAGCCGACCCACCGCCGAAGCACTTCCCACCACCGCCCGAGGGCCGCAAGCGAATCACGGTCCGTTGCGCTGAGAACGCCGACGAGGAGGGCCAGGTTCGCGACGAACTTCTACACCTCCTTTCGCGCTACGACACCTCGCCGTGGACGTTCACGACTGAGGTCGAGATCGATCGCCGCGCGGTACCGCACTCGCACCCAGTTCTCACGCTCAACACGTTCAACCGGGGCTACTTCCTGCTCGCGAGCTATCTCCACGAGCAACTCCACTGGTACGCGGAAGAGCACAGCGTCGCCGCGATGCGATGCGTGGATTGGACGAAGTCCCGCTATCCGGACGCGCCGGTGGGGCTTCCCGAAGGAGCGCACGATGAGTTCTCGACGTACCTCCACCTCGTCGTCAACTGGCTCGAGGTCGGCGCGCTGCGGGCACTGCTGGGCGCCGAGTACGCGGGTGAACTCGTTGGTCGGATGATCGAAAAGGGTGTGTACCGCTGGGTCTACCGGCAGGTGCTCGCGGACTTCGACGAGATGACGCGCGAGTACGGTTCGCGTGGACTCCTGCCGCCGGTCGCGCCGACAGTGGACGGCTATTGACCGGCGCAGCTCGACACGATCTCAATCGTGTCGAGGCCGCCCTCGCGGCAGCGATACACGACGTGGAGGCGACGACTCCGTACCGCTGGGCAACACGCGTCGGCGCCTACGACGACTGGGCGTCGGATGATCCGCGGGCGCGTGTGACACACGATCCGTCCGCGGCTGCCGTCCACATCGAAGGCGACGACTTCGTGGAGAGCTTCCGCGTGTTCCTTGGCGCCGACGCTGAGATACGCGTGCATGTCGCGTCGACGATCCAAGACACCGTTACGCACGGGTTGCGCGCTGCATGGCCGAAGTGCCCGCGTCACGATCACCCGTTGGAGGCGACGGTGCTGCACGGGCAGTCGGTCTGGGTCTGCCCGCGAGATGGCTCATTCGTCGCGGAGATCGGGGCTCTGTCCGGAGCGAGCTGATTGCGCCTTCGGCAGCGCCGGCCACCGCACCTGGTGGCCGGTTCTTGGCCATGCATGCGCGGCGACCCGCCGGAGTGCATTTGCAGGTGAGAGGTGGCTGCGAGGTATCCGCGATGGGCGACGTGTCCTGTCGCGGTGCGGTTCATCAGGAACTACGTCCAAGAGGGCAGCGAGTAAGCTCGAAGCCTGGCAGTGGGGTGATTCTTGAGGGATGGGGGTCCCCGTGGGAACCATGAGTAGGCATTGCTCCAATTGCGGTGGCGCAATTCCGACGGTGGCAGCGTTTTGCGGGCTGTGCGGTACGAAGTTGCCCGCCGCGCAGGAAACCGCTTCGGCAGAGGCTGCTCGGTCGGCGACGAAGTTCATCCAGCGACGCGCGACGGAACTGACGCCGCCTGCGCCTCCGCGTTCGCGCGCCAACGGACACGTCCGCGCGCAGCAAATTGTCCTACCTCAGCGCCCCATCGTCGAGAGCCGCACGTATAGCGCCACGATGAGCTACGTAGGGAGTGCGCGTCGTGCGACGGCGTGGGCTCGCGGCATCGGGTCGTCGGCAGCGAATGTCGCGTTGGCGATTCTTGCCTGGAGCTTGGCGGTCATCTTCATTGTGCTGATGTGGTTTGCGGTCCTGCCCGTTTGGTACTTCTTCACCTTGGTGATCTTCGGATGGTTCCTCATCCCGTTCCGTTTGATCATGCGGAGGCAGAGGCGTCAGCAACACCTGAACGAAGTTCAGCTCGCGACGATGCAGGCGATGATGGTTCAGCAACAAACGCAAGCGTCAAACTATCGCCGCCGCGCGTGACGGAGTCGTCCTCGCGTCCGCCTTTGGTGCGAAAGATCCGGACAAGCGAGATCACCAGGACTGAGTGCAACGCCTCGCCTCAGAAGACGTGCGGCCAGGCGAGGCTGAGGCCCCCGTCCGCGGCGATGTGCGCGCCGGTCACGTAGGACGAAGCATCGGACGCGAGGAAGATCGCGAGTCCGACCATCTCTTCCGGATCCGCCCACCGGCCGAGCGGCACGGGTTCGACCGCTGTGGCGCTTGCTTCGTCCGACGCGAGGAGTTTGCGGTTGATGTGCGTCCGGACGAACCCCGGGCTGAACGCGTTCACGCGCACGCCCGACGGCCCCCATTCCTGCGCGAGTGCTTGCGTCATGTTGACGACCCCCGCCTTCGCCGCGCCGTAGGCGGCTTGCGTGCCGTTCGGATGGAGCACGGTGACCGACGCATTGTTGAGCACCGAACCGTTCCGCCGCTCCACCATGTGCGCGCCGACGCGCTGACAGAAGCGCGCCGTTGAGAGGAGATTGAGCTCGACGATCCGGCGGAAACCGTCGTCGCGGAAGTCGATCAGCGGCGCGTTGAAGACCGGACCGCCGGCGTTGTTGACGAGGACATCGATGAAACCGAGGCCGTCGATGCACGACGCGACCGCACGGTCGATCTGCGCGTCGTCCGTGACGTCGCACACCGCGGTGACGACGCTGCGACCCTCGCTGCGGACCCGGTCCGCGACGCGATCAAGATCCTCAGCGGAGCGAGCGACGAGGGCAACGTCCGCGCCGGCTTTCGCGTAGCCGACGGCGATCGCTTCGCCGATGCCGCGCGACGCGCCGGTGACGAGCGCGCGCTTGCCTTCGAGCGAGAACATCTCGAGCACCATCGCGGCATTATCGGCGAAGCCGTCCTCGGAGAGGAGAACGAGTGTGATCTCGGATTACGTCCGGCGACTTCGTGAGCACGTCGGGCACGAGACCTTGCTGCTCCCGTCCGTAGCGCTCCTCCCACGGGACGCCGACGGAAGGCTCTTGCTCGTCCGTCAGGCGGACAGCGGTGAGTGGGCGACCGTCGGAGGCACGATCGAGATCGGCGAGTCGCCGGAGGACGCTGCACATCGTGAAGCGACCGAAGAGATCTGCACCGATGTCACGATCACCGAGCTCATCGGCTGCTTCGGCGGACCCGGGTTCGAGCTCACGTATTCGAACGGCGACCATGCCGCGTTCGTTTCGACCGTGTACGGAGCCGTCGTCGAAGGCGACCCGGCGCCGGATATGGAAGAGGTCGTGGAACTCGGCTGGTTCGAGGACGAAGAGCTCGGCGACCTGACGCTCTCGCGGTTCACGATCACGTTGTTCCGCGCGCTCGGCCTGATCGTCGACGGCTAGTGCGAGAGCAGACGGATGATCGCGATCAGGATGACGGTCGCGACGACCGAGACGACGATCGAGCCGAGACAGCCGAGGCGGTTCGAGAAGAAGACGAACATCGTCCTCCGTTGTGCCCGCAACGCGGCGGCCTCAACCGCCGGGCGCCTCAGTCCTCTTGCTTGATGTCACCGCGGCGTCGAGCGTCGCGCCGGTTCGCGGCCACCCCCGCGACCGCGCAAACGAACAGCAGGACGATCACGATCCCGAAGAGGGGCCATCCTTGGGTGGGGACGGCTGGGAGTGCGAGCAGCATCTGGGCTCCTTCTCGTTGGCTTGCTTCCATAACCTTCTCAGAGAACGGCAGGTTCCGGTGCGGGTTCTCCTGACATGGGTACGGAAGGCGAGATGAAGAGACCACGAGTGGTGGTGCTGGGCGCCGGCTTCGCCGGGCTCGCCGCAGCCAAGCGGCTCGCCAACGAACCCGTCGACGTGCTCATCGTCGATCGCCGGAATTACCACACGTTCTCGCCGCTCCTGTACCAGGTCGCGACGGCCGGATTGAACCCCGCCGACGTCGCCTATCCCGTCCGCTCGATCTTCCGGAAGGCGCCGAACGTCTCGTTCCGGCAGGGAAGTGTTTCGTCCGTCGAGAGCGCGGAGCATCTCGTCTGTCTCGATGACGGGACGGCGCTCGCCTACGACTACCTCGTCGTCGCACTCGGCGCGACGACGAACTTCTTCGGCGTGCCGGGCGCGGCTGAGTTCGCCTTCCCGTTGTACCGGCTCGGCGGTGCGGTGCATCTGCGGAACCAGATCATGTCGCGGTTCGAGGCCGCCGATGCGCATCCGGACGCCATCGCCGACGGCGCGCTCACCTTCGTCATCGTCGGCGGCGGGCCGACGGGGGTGGAGATGGCGGGTGCGATGGTCGAGATCCTCGAATCCGTTCTGTTCAAGGACTACCCGCACATCGATCGAAGCGTCCCGCGCATCGTCCTTGTCGAGATGCTGGACGTGCTCCTGTCCGCGTTCAAGGACAGCGCACAGCGACACGCGTACGAAGCGCTCGTCGACCGCGGTGTAGAGATACGCACGGGAACGCAAGTGAGCGAGATCGCCGCGAACCGTGTGCACTTCTCCTCCGGCGAAGAGCTTCCCGCGCAGACCGTCGTGTGGGCGGCCGGAGTGACGGCGGCTCCGGTGGCCGAACTCATCGAGGACGCATCACTCGCGCGCGCCGGGCGTGTGGTCGTCGAGCCCGACCTCTCGCTCCGCGAACACCGGGAAGTGTTCATCGCCGGGGACCTCGCGGCGTCGGATCAACCGCAGCTCGCGCCCGTGGCGATCCAGGGTGGGTCGCACGCGGGCAAGCAGATCCTGCGCCGGCTGAGCGGAAGGGCAACGAAGCCGTTCCACTACCGCAGCCGCGGGATCATGGCGACGATCGGACGCCGCGCCGCCGTCGCCGAGCTTCCGCTCGGGATCTCGCTGTCGGGAACGTTCGCGTGGCTCGCGTGGCTCGTCCTGCACTTGTTCTGGCTGATCGGCTTCCGCAACCGAATCTCGGTTCTGATCAACTGGGGCTACAACTACCTCGCGTGGGAGCGAGGGCCGCGGATGATCGTCGACTTCGACGAGCCGCATCGCATGATGTAGGCATGCCCGTCCGCGAGAACCGCAGTCACTGGAACGAAACGAGCGCGCGCTACCAGGCCGCGCACGATGCGCAACTCACGGCTGCGGGCGAGGGTTGGGGAGCGTGGTCCGTCCCGGAGTCCGATCTGAACGCGCTCGGTGATCTCACGGGCTTACGCGTGCTCGAGCTCGGTTGCGGCGCGGGGCAGTGGTCGGCCGTCCTTGCGGACGACGGCGTCGACGTCATCGGCTTGGATCTTTCCGATCAACAGCTCAAGGCGGCTCGCGAACACATGCGATCGCCGTACCCGCTGGTGCAGGGCGCGGCGGAGTACGTTCCGTTCGCAGACGAGACGTTCGATCTCGTCTTCTGCGATCACGGCGGGCTCTCATGGTCCGAGCCGAACGAGTCCATCCCGGAGTGTTCGCGCATCTTGAAGGACGGCGGACGACTCGTCTTCAACGTCTCGAGTCCAATCATGTCGATCACCTACGACGAAGTGTCCGACGGCTGGAGCCCGAAGCTGCAGTCCTCGTACTTCGACGTCGGCTACTGGGAAGAAGGCGACGGATCGCGCAGCTATTCGCTTCCCTACGGCGAGTGGATCCGCGTCTTCCGGCGCAACGGCTTCGCGATCGAGGATCTGATCGAACCCCGTCCCGCTCCGGACGCAGCCACGACGTACTACGACGTCGAGCCAAGTGACTGGGCGCATCGGTGGCCGGCTGAAGCGCTCTGGGTCGTCAGTCGAGATCGACGCGCACGCTAAGGCGGTTCCCTCCGGCGAGCAGCAGGAAGAATCCGTTCATCGGGTTGATCCAGAACATCCGCTTCGTTGCGTCGTCGCGATCGAGGATCGTCGCCGTGCCTGCGTACCACCGACCGAGCGTCTTCACGCGGACGCGGGGGTTGGCCTCGATGTTGCGGATGTAGAAGGTGTCTCGTCCGAAACCGGCGACGAACCAGAAGGTCCGCTCGTGCAGACGAGCGCCGACCGGCGTCATACGAAGAAGGCCGCTGCGGCGTCCCGTCGTCTCCACGAGGCCGAATCCAGGCACGAAGCCGACGAAGAGCTTGAAGAGCGGCATCGTCATCCGCTGATACGCACGCACAACGTCACGCGGCGCGAAGCGTTCGAACAGCGGAACGCCCACGAACCAAAATGCGACCACAGCGAGCGACCACTTGGCGCCGCGCTTCATAGCCGGAACTCGAACATCACGACGTCGCCGGTATATTCCGCGCCACCGCCGTGGTTGTACAGCGTCATCGCCGCTTTGTTCGGGCGATCGGTGAGCACCCACGCTTCCGTGCACCCGAGCGTGCGCGCGTTCTCGAGAGTCGCGTCCAGCAGGGCGCGTCCGATGCCACCGCGGCGACGCGACGGTGCGACGGCGACCTCGTTGATCCAGAGCTCGGGAGCCTTCTTGTCCGGGTGGATGTAGTGGACGGACGAGACGAACCCGACGACGATCCCGTCGTCGATCGCGACCGCGACGTGATGTCGCGGGTCGGCGAGGAAGGCGCGAGCGGACGCGTCGTCGATGGGATCGTCGAAGACGCCCGGCTCGACGTTTCGTAAGACAGCCTCGTCCCCGGCGCGGAGCATCCGGATCTCCATACGCGAAAGTATGTCGGCATGGACGGATTCGTCGTTCCCGAACGGCTTCGGGCCTGCGCGACCGAGTGGGGCTTCGCGCCGTGGCTCGACGGGCTCGAGCAACGCGTGGACGACGCAGCGGAGCGGTGGATGCTCGACGTCGGCGCTCCGTTCGCCGGCAGCGGAACCGGATGGGTCGCTCCGGCGGTTCGTCCGGACGGAACGGACGTCGTCCTCAAGATCGCGCACCGCGAGGCGTCGAGCGAATTCGAAGCGGACGGTCTCCGCGCGTGGGAGGGGCGAGGCGCGGTCCGCGTGTTCGATTCCTATAAGACGGACGACTCCTGCGTCCTGCTGCTCGAGCGGTGCGTCCCGGGGACGATCCTTCGTGAGCTCGTCGACGAACCGGAGCAGGACGAGATCGTCGCGTCGATCTTCCGCGAGCTCTGGTCGGTTCCCGTGCCGCCGGATCTCCCACCCCTCGCCGACATGGCTGCCATGTGGTCACGCGAGATGGACGAGCTGGACGACCCCCTCGCGGACGAAGCCCGCTCGATCTTCGCGGAGCTTCCGCGGGACGCGACCGATCACGTCCTGCTCGCGACCGACCTGCACGCGTTCAACATGCTCCGTGCGGACCGGCGACCGTGGCTCGTCATCGATCCGAAGCCGTTCGTCGGTGATCCGTCCTACGACCCGGTGCAGCACCTTCTGAACTGTCTCGACCGTGTCGCCGCGGATCCGCTCGGTGTCACCGAACGCGTCGCGGAGCTCTGCGGCGTCGATCTCGCCCGGCTCAGGCTGTGGCTGTTCGCGCGCTCGGTGTCGGAGTTCGGAGGATCGAGCTTCGACGCGCAGAAGATCCGATCGATCGCCATATCGCTCGCGCCATAAAGCGCGGGCTCCAGCGACCGACCCTTCATCGTGCCCGTCTGCCCGTCCTGCCACCTCGGCCTCCCATGGACCTACTCCACATGCCCGGACTGCGGCGGCGACCTGTGGGTCGCGAGCGAGGGAGACGAGGACGACCACATCGAGGTCGCGGCCGCCATGCAGATCGAGGATGAACCCGAGGTCGCGGTCGAGATCCTCGTGGCGGACGACCCCGACGAGCCGGACGAAGCCGACGAGCCCGAGATCGCCCCTGTACCGAGAGCGCGGAAGCCCGAACGGAAACGGAAGACGCCATCGTCCCGTCCGAAGACCAAGCGGACGAAGCCGGTCCGTCCGCCGGAGCCTCCGGCCCGTGAACTCGTCGTCGTGCCGCCGCCTGCCGGAAGCGATCGTGAAGCGGAGATCGACGTCGAGATCACGTTCGGCGTCCGGCTCGGTGATCTCGACCAGGTTGCCGGCATCGCGGAGAACTCGATGCGCGTGATCGTGTGTGAGTCGGCGTTCGTCCCCGAGGAGGCCGAGCCCATCGAGATCGCTTCGATCGGCTCAGCCGTCTTGCGAAAGACACGCGCCGACCTGTACCGGGAGCTCACACTCGAGCTCACGGGCGGCGCCACAGTGACGTTCCGGTGGCTGCCGGAGTACAACGACGATCCGACGACCGTCCCTGTACTCCGTGCAGCCCTCGGCGATCGACTGCGTTCCTTCGAGCTGGCGGCGAGTTAACGACTTACGGGTTGCACGCGCCCGGCGTCGTCGACGGATCGGTGCACAGTGGCCCGAGTCCCGAAGTCGCGTTCGGCCGTGTGACGAAGGCGAGCGGACCCGCCGTGTGGTCACCGTTGAACTGCGTCGGAGCTCCGACGAAGCCGCACCCCGCAGCTTCCGCGACGGAGTCGAACCAGAAGCCGACGTGGAACGTGTTCGTCGGCGACAGACCGGTCGCGGCGTCGAACCCGAAGATCTGATCGAGCAGGATCGTCTTGATCTTGACGGTTCCCGTGCCGTCCCGCCCGACGTGCATGTCGGACTGGTACCAGGCCAACCCGAAGTTCGTGAACCCCGGCGTCGGCGTGCCGGTTGCCGTCTGAGGACTGTTCTGCACGGTGAACAGATCGAAGTTGAGGTTCTTCTTGAAGTGCTTGAGTTTCAGCACGAGTGTGTCGTTGAGCTTGCCCCGCGTGACGGTCGCCTGAACGGCCGGAAGGACGTGCGAGTTCTGCCGCAAGCAGTTGATGTTCGGAAGAGACGCGCTCACGAACAACGGGAACTTGGTCCTGTGCACCTTCGCCGCCGCGGCGCCCGCCACGAGCGGCACCGCCGCACCGACGATCACCGCGATCGACAACACCAGCGCGAGACGCTGGGAGCGCTTCATGCCCGCCTCCTTTGATCGACTACCCCCTGGACAGATGATGCGCTTCGGACCGGGGCGAGACAAGACAGGGCCTTCGTAACCCTCGATACGCTACGGGCGTCGGTCTTGTCCGCCCGACCCAGGAGGCTCCCGTGCTGCTCGAAGGCAAGAAGGCGCTGATCTTCGGCGTCGCGAACGACATGTCCAACGCCTGGGGCATCGCGCAGGCCTTCCACGACAACGGAGCCGAGGTCGGCTTCAGTTCGATCGAGCAACTGATCGACAAGCGGGTTCGTCCGCTTGCGCAGCGGCTGGGCTCGACGTTCGTCGAACCGTGCGACGTCCAGGACGACGATCAGATCCGCACAGTCTTCGAGAAGTGGGAGGCGGAACACGGAGCGCTCGACATCTTGGTGCACTCCCTCGCGTTCGCCCCGAAAGAGGACATGGAGCGGTCGTTCGTCGAGACGTCGCGCGAAGGGTTCCACATCGCGATGGACGTCAGCGCCTACTCGCTCGTCGCGCTGGTCCGTGAAGCGCGCCGGGTGCTGACGCGTGGTTCGTCCGTGATGACGCTCAGCTACTACGGCGCGGAGAAGGTCGTCGGCAATTACCGCGTGATGGGGATCGCGAAGGCCGCGCTCGAGTCCTGCACGCGGTACCTCGCGGCGGAGCTCGGCCCCGAAGGGATACGCGTGAACGCGATCAGTCCCGGTCCGGTCCGGACACTGGCCGCGCACGGCGTGTCCGGCTTCAAGACCATGTACAAGTCGTTCCCGGAACTTGCGCCGCTCCGCTCGACGATCACCATCGAGGACGTCGGACGATGCGCCCTCTATCTCGCGAGCGATCTGTCCAGCGCGATCACCGGTGAAACCATCCACCCGGACGGCGGGTTCAACATCCTCGGCGTCGCCCACGAATAGGACAGCCACCTGCGGTAAGGGTTTAACGTGGGACGATGACCGGCTTGGATGAGGTTCGCTGCCCGCGTGGGCACCTCACGTCGGCGAAGTTCCCGTTCTGCACCGAGTGCGGAGCGGAGCTGAACGCCGAAGGCGAAGACGACAACGTCGTTCGATGCCCGAACGGACACGTCGTCACCGGCGGTCACAAGTTCTGCATCGAATGTGGTGCGCCGGTCGAAGCCCCCGCAACGAGCGAGCCCGAACCGGCGACGCTCGCGGGACCCGCGGACGACATCGCCGAGGTCGACGAGGTGCGCTGCCCAAAGGGCCACCTGACACCCGCGGAATATCCCTACTGCATCATCTGCGGTGCGGAGCTCGAGAAGAAGGACGAAGCGATCGCGGCGCCGCCCGCGCGCACTCCAGCCAAGCGCAGCGTTCGCCGACGTCCTCGAGCGATCCCCGCCGTGACACCGGAGGAAGCGGCAGCGTCACCGGACGAACCACCGGCGCTCGAACCGCCGGGCACTGAAGAGATCACGCCGCCCCCATCACCCTCCGCGCGGCGCGCACCTCGTCCGCGCCGCGCGCCGCGTGCTCGGCCGTCGATCACGCAACCGGGTGACGATGGACCCGATGCGGTCGACCAGCCGCCGGCGATCGTTGCGCCCGTCGCCGGTGAGCCGCAACACGAGGCGCCGATCGTCGCACCGGTCGCGTCCTATGCATCGGACGATGTCGACCCCTCGGAGGAGCTCTTCGCGCATACACCGGCAGCAGGCCGGGTTTCGGAACGTTCTCTGCGTCGTCCGAGTTTCGACCGTCAGCGTTGGGTCGTCCCGATCGCTGCGGGCGCCCTCGCGGTTATCGCGGCGATCGTTCTCGTACTGATCTTGCGCGGGGGCAATTCGAATCCGCAGCCGACGCCACTCGCGACCGCAAACGTCACAACGACGAACGTTCCGACGACGGCGCCGACCGCGGCCCCGTCCGGCCCGAACGCGAACGTCCCGATGCGAGTTGTCTCATCGTCGGTTCACCCCGGCTCAACATCCGGCTCGTACACGGCGAGCGCGTCGGTTCGGAACCCGACGGACTTCGAGGCGCGGAACATCACGGTGACGTTCACCTTGAAGGACGCGGCCGGCGCCGTCCTCGCGACCGTTGTACGGACGATCCCGACGTTGCCCTCGGGCGGCACCGGGCCGATCACCGTCTCCGGCACCAACCCGGGAGGCAAGCAGCCGGCGAGCGTCTCGGTCACGGCCGTCGCGGCGCAGATCGCCTCCTGATCGATGCGCTGCCGGTACTGCGGTGCCGACATCGTGGACGGTGCCGCGTTCTGCGGTAATTGCGGCGAGAACCTTCGTTTTCAGGACGAACCAGCTCCCGCCGCAACAAGTCGCATGCCCGTCGTCGGCAGCTACGTGCAGCCCCGGTCGAACGACAACGTCCAGGACGTCCTCGCGCGCATCGTCGGTGTCTACGCCATCGTCGGCCTCGGCGTCGCCTTCGCCGTCCTCCTTTTCTTGTGGGTGCTCGGCTTCTTCCACCGCGAGACCACGAGCTTCGGCGACATCGGGGGAGCGATCATCGGCGGAGTTGCCGTCATCATCGCTCTCGTTTTCGCCCTGCTGATCAGCTTCGTCCTCGCTGCGTTCGCCGCGCACTACGCGTCGCTGCGGCTCACGGAGCGGGACGGTGCCGTCTTCGCGGCCGGGATCGGTGCCGCCGTCGGACACTGCGTGCTCGTCCTCTGTATCGCGTTCGCGATCATCGGTGGCGTCAACCTGTTCTCGTCCACGGCGACTCCCGCGCCGACACCGACCCCATCCGACATCGCTTCGTGCCAGCAGACGTTCGGCGCGAACTCGCCGATCTGCGGCGGCAGCATCACCCCGACCATCCCGAAGGCGTCGACCTCGATCGATTACGGAGCGATAGCGAAAGGATGCATCGGCGCGATCCCGGCGGCCCTCGTCGGAGCGCTCGCGGCGATGGTGCTCTACGACCGGCAGCGCCGGTAAGATATCCGGCGTCTGATGAGCGAACGAGTCGCAGTCGTCACCGGGGCCAGTCGTGGGATCGGCAAGAAGTTGTGCGTCGATCTCGCGGCGAACGGCTACGACATCGTTTGCACGGCACGTTCGTCGAGCGACTCACCGGGCAAGCTCCCGGGAACGATCGACGAAACCGCTTCGCTGGTCGAAGAACAGGGGCGGAAGGCGATCGCCGTCGGTCTCGATGTCCGTGACGCCGACGCGGTGCAAGCCCTCGCGGAGCGCGTGTACGGCGAGTGGGGACGATGCGATCTCCTCATCAACAACGCCGCGGTCGCACCGCCGGGCCTGTCCCTCGAGGAGCCCATCAAGCGTTGGACGCTCGCCGTCGATGTGAACGTGAACGGACCGTTCTACTTCATGCATTCATTCGCGCCGCGGATGGAGTCCGGGCGAGTCATCAACATCTCGTCGGGCGCTTCACTCGCGCCGCAGTTCAACCGCGCCAGCTACACCGTGACGAAGCGCGCACTCGAAGCGCTGACCGAGTGTCACGCGTGGGAGCTTCGCGGGAAGACCGCCGTCAATTGCATCCAGCTCGAGCTGTCCGTGTGGACGGAGGGCTACACCGCCACGCTCGGTGAAGGCAATTACGACGGGTTCGAGGATCCGGTGATCATGTCCGACGCCGTGCTCTGGCTCGCCGATCAGCCGATCGACTACACGGGACACGTGCTCACGATCGCGAAGATGCGAGAGATGGGTGTGGTTCGTCCGGTGACGAAGGTCGGCGAGTCGACCTAGTCCTCGACGAGGCCGTGCCACACGGCCCGGAGCGCCGGTCCGAAGCGCTTCAACTCCTCGATGTGGAGCGATGCGAGTCGATCGAGCTTCTGCTTCCCCTTTGCTGTGAGCGCGACGCGCACGACGCGTCGATCGTCGGGATCGGCGACGCGGCGGACGAGTCCCGCCGCCGACGCGCGGTCCACGAGTCCGCTCACGCTGTGCTGGCGCTCCACGAGGATCCGCGCGAGTTCGCCGATCGACGGCGGCCGATCGTGGCGATACCCGCGCACGGCGAGCAGCAACTGGTGTTGCGGCGCCGTGATGCCGGCGGCGGACGCTTGCTCCGCGCTCCAGCTCAGGAACTGCCGGAGTCCGGTACGGAATTCGAGGAGCCGGTGGTACTGGACGTCGGGTAGATCCATCACCTGGAGTGTATCGCGAGACGATGGATTCATCCGTGGTTGGTGTCCGAGGGACGCGTGCCGAACGCGCTCTCACGCTCTTGCTGGGTGTGGATGAGGCCCACCTGGCTCGTGAGCAACAGGGCGATCACCGCGGCGAGCAGCGTGGTGGGAAGTAGTTGTATGCCGGCCATCTCCGTGACGATCAGCGTCGACCCCAGCGCCGTCTTCGTCACGCCGACGTTGTTGGCGGCCATGAGGCACGCCATGAGGACAACGATGTCCGCGCTCGGGAAGATCGCGTGTCCGAAGCGTCCGAGCGCGACGCCCATGAAGAACATCGGGATGATGAAGCCGCCTCGCCAGCCGCTCGAAAGCGTCACGCTCGTGCCGGCGAATTTCGCGAGCGCCGCACCCCCGAAGAACAGGGTCGCGGCGCGCGTGATCGCGACGTGGTTGATCTGCGCTTCACCGAACGTGAGCGCGTAGGGCGACCAGAACGCGAGACCGCCGAGCGCGAGCCCTCCGAGCACCGGACGGAGCCCCGGCGGGATCGGACGGAAGACGGCGCGGAGCAACGCGGCGACGTACGTGAAGGACGCTGCGACGGCGGCGCCGGCGACGCCGCAGGCCGCCGCCCACACGAGGTCGATGGGACGAAGGGAGGCCGGGTGCGGCGGGAAGTGCCAGATGGGTGCGAGCCCGGCGCGGGTGAGCGTCGCGTACACGGCGTAACCGACGAGGCCGCCGACGACCGCGGGCAGAAGCGCTTCGTAGTACTGCAGTCCGCGACGGTGGAGGATCTCGAGCGCGAAGATCGCGGAACCGAGAGGCGCGCCGAAGAGCACGGTGAAGCCTGCGGCCATCCCGGTGATCGTGAGGATGCGCATGTCCTCACGGGAAAGCTTGAGCCGCATCGAAAACCAGGCGCCCCACGATCCCGTCGTCTGCACGAGCGGCGCTTCCGGTCCCATACCGCCGCCGGCAGCGATGCACAGAAGTGACACCGGTATCAGCGACCTGAGATCGCGGATGTCTTCCGGGCCGCCCAGCAGGTGGATGTTGTTGACGAGAAGCTCGACGTCGCCCGGGCTCCCGAGGAACTTCGTGAGGAGCCCGACGGCGGCGCCGACCGCGACCAAGATGACGAGATGCGTGACGAGCGACCAGTGCGTCGGCCACAGCAGGCGCTCGAGGCCGTGCATCGCCGCCACGTATCCGGCGCCGAGCAGCGCGCCCCCCGCGCCGACGATGATGACCAGCACGAACAGGCGCCGTCGTGTGCCGACGAAGCCTTCGACGAAGCGTCGCGCGCGAGACATATCGTGTCACGATATCTTAGGTTCGAGGTCGCCGACCTGCGTTAGGGTCATCGTCGATGAACGACGCCGGCGCCGGACGACTCACTTCGAGCTTCGTCGACTTCCTGCGTACGGAGCGCCCCGACCTCCTTCCACAGGGTGCGTCCGCGTCGGCTGAGATCGGGCACGGCACGACGATCCTCGCGCTGCGTTACGCCGAAGGCGTCGTGATGGCAGGGGATAGGCGCGGCACCGAAGGCTTCAACATCGCGCAACGAGACGCCGAGAAGGTCTACCCGGCCGATTCGTATTCCGCCGTCGCGATCGCCGGCGCATTCGGCCCCGCGGTTGAGATGGTCCGCCTCTTCCAGACGGAGCTCGAGTACTACGAGAAGGTCGAAGGCGAACCGCTCACGCTCGCGGGAAAGGCCAACCATCTCGCGCGCATGATCCGGATGAATCTGCCGGCAGCGATGCAAGGCTTCGTCGTCCTGCCGCTGTTCGCCGGCTACGACACACGAAAAGGCGAGGGGCGGATCTACCGTTACGACGTGACGGGTGGTTCGTCCGAAGAAGCCGATTACCACTCGGTCGGTTCCGGCGGGTCGTACGCGAAGACGTCCCTCAAGAAGCTCTACACGAGGGCCGCCGACATCGATCGGCAGCGCGGGATCGAGCTCGCCGTCGAGGCGCTCGCCGACGCCGCCGAAGAGGACGCCGCCACAGCCGGTCCCGATCCGATCCACGACGTGTACCCGACGGTCTTCGTTGTGACGGTGAGCGGCGTCCAAGAAGTGCCGAACGACGAAGTCGCCCGCGTCGCGAACGCGGTGCTTGAAGCGCGGCGGGGACGATGAACGACGGCGGAGCGCTCTGCGCGAAGCAAGCGAGACCTCGATGAGCATGCCGCCGGGCTTCGCGTACGCATCACCCGAGCAGGTGATGAAGGACCGCGCGGACTACGCGCGGCGCAACATCGCCCGCGGAAAGCCGATCGTCGCGCTCGAATACACCGAGGGTGTGCTGCTCCTCGCCGAAAACCCGTCGTCGATGCTGCACAAGGTGTCCGAGATCTACGACCGCATCGCGTTCGCCGGCGTGGGGAAGTACGACGAGTACGAACGTCTTCGCATCCTCGGTATACGGCAGGCCGATCTCAAGGGATACGCCTACTCACGCGAGGACGTCACCGCGCGTTCGCTCGCGAACCTCTACTCGCAGGTTCTCGGTGAGGTGTTCACCACGTCTCTGAAACCATTCGAGGTGGAGATCCTGATCGCGGGTGTCGGAGAAGAACCGTCGGGGACGGAGCTCTACCAGGTGACGTTCGACGGTGTCGTCACCGATCAACACGGCTGCGCAGCCCTCGGGGGCCAGTCGGACGCGCTGCGCACGTTCCTGAATGAGCGCTACGCGGCGACACCCGATCTCAGCGCGGCGGTGAAGCTCGGCCTCGAAGCGCTCCGCAGCGTCAGCAGCGGCGAACTCGGTGTCGAAGGCCTGGAGGCCGCGGTGCTCGACCGTGGTCTCCGGCGTCGCAAATTCCGTCGCGTGACCGACGACGAAGTTTCGTCAGCTCTGTCTTAGCTCGGCGGTTCGGCGAACCCCTGGGCCGACACCCGTAGAGTCGATCCTGCTCGTCGGAGCGCGACCCGGAATCGTTCCTTCCTTCGAAGGAGTGCCCGTAGACTCGGGTTGTGGAGAAGCGCATCTTCGGGCTGGAGTCCGAATACGGCGTCACGTGCACCTTCCGTGGTCAGCGGCGGCTTTCGCCCGACGAGGTGGCCCGGTACCTGTTCCGCAAGGTCGTCCAGTGGGGACGATCGTCGAACGTCTTCCTCGACAACGGCGCGCGCCTCTACCTCGACGTTGGCTCGCACCCCGAATACGCGACGCCGGAGTGCGACAACATCCCGGACCTGCTAGCGCATGACAAGGCGGGGGAACGGCGCCTCGAGAATCTCCTGCTCGGTGCGCAAGCCCGCCTGCACGACGAAGGCATCGCGGGCGACGTCTATCTCTTCAAGAACAACACCGATTCCGCGGGCAACTCCTACGGGTGCCACGAGAACTACCTCGTGTCGCGATACGGCGAGTTCCAGCGCTTCGCGGACGTTCTGATCCCGTTCCTCGTCTCGCGCCAGTGCTTCGCCGGCGCGGGCAAGGTGCTGCACACGTCGCGGGGCGCGCTCTTCTGCCTGTCGCAGCGCGCCGAGCACATCTGGGAAGGTGTTTCGTCCGCGACGACGCGTTCGCGTCCGATCATCAACACGCGGGACGAACCGCACGCCGACGCCGAGAAATATCGCCGGCTGCACGTGATCGTCGGTGACTCGAACATGAGCGAGGTCGCGTCATTCGTGAAGATCGGCGCGACGGCGATCCTGCTGCGGATGATCGAGGAGAACGTCGTCATGCGCGACATGACGCTCGAGAACCCGATCCGCGCGATCCGCGAGATCTCGCACGACATGACCTGCAAGCGCAAGGTGCGGCTCGCGAACGGACGCGAGCTCAGCGCCGTCCAGATCCAGTGGGAGTACTTCACGCGCGCGCAGCGCTACGCCGAGTACCGAGATCTCTCCGATGAGCTGAAGGCGTCACTCAAGCTCTGGGAGCAGATGCTGAACGGACTCGAGTCCGATCCGCTCTCGCTCGACCGCGAGCTCGATTGGGTCATGAAGTACAAGCTGATCCAGGGATTCCGGGAACGCCATTCGCTCCCGCTCGGCCACCCGCGCATCGCGTTGGTCGATCTCGCGTACCACGACGTCCACCGCGGGCGCGGCCTCTACTACATGCTCGAGCGCGAAGGACACGCCGACCGCATGGTCACCGAGCAACACGTCGAGCGCGCGATCGTCGAAGCGCCGCAGACCACCCGCGCGCGTCTGCGCGCTGAGTTCATCAAGGAAGCGAAGCGTCGGCGCCGCGACTACACGGTCGACTGGGTGCACCTCAAGCTCAACGACCAAGCGCAGCGGACGGTGCTCTGCAAGGATCCTTTCAAGTCAGAGGACGACCGCGTAGAACGTCTCATCGCATCGATGTAGCCGTGCCGACATTCGAAACGGGAAGCGTCGAAGAGATCGTCGAGTCGCGCGATGGGGTCCAGTTCCTGCTCGTCCGCGTCGGGCTCGAAACGCGGCGAGCCGTTCTCTACACGCGGTACGCGGCCCCCGCGAGTCCCGGCGACAACGTCGTCCTGAACACGACGGCGAACGAACTCTCGCTGGGGTCCGGTGGTGACGACTTCGTCGTGTGGAACCTCGCCGTCGACTCCTACGACAGCGCCGGCGGCGGTCACATCATGAAGCTCCGTTACACGCCGCTGCAGTCGGACGTCCTCGCCGTCGAGGCGCCCGAGTCACCGCATCACATCGCGCTCGCGCGCGCTTCGTCCATCGACGGGATGCCCGTGATCGCCGCGTCGCTCCATTCCCAGCTTCTTCCCGTCGTCGCCGGGATCCGATTGGTTCGTCCCGAAGCGCGTATCGCGTATCTCATGACGGACGGCGGCGCACTGGACGTAGCTCTCTCGGAGACGGTTCGCCGGCTCTGTGAGCTCGGCTGGATCGACTGCGTCATCACGATCGGCCACGCCATCGGTGGTGCACTCGAAGCGGTGAACGTCTATTCGGGTCTGCTCGCGGCGCGGTGCGCCGACAAGTGCGATATCGCGGTTGTCGGCATGGGACCGGGAGTCGTCGGAACGGCGACGCCGTTCGGCACGACCGCACTCGAGCTCGGACAGACGTTGAACGCCGCGGGGTCGCTCGGCGGCCGTCCCGTCGCGGCCGTTCGCATGTCGTCGGCCGACGAACGCGAGCGCCACACGGGGATGAGTCATCACGCGTTCACGGCGCTGACGCGCGTGGCGCTGGTGCGTGCCGATGTGCCCGTTCCCCTCGGCTACGCCGACGATCTCGACGAGATACGGAAGCTCCACAACGTCGTCGAGATCGATGCCGAACCGGTTATCGGCGCGCTTGCCGGACTGGGGCCTTCGCACATGGGACGAAGCCCCGAAGAAGATAGGCTCTTCTTCCTTGCGGCAGGAGCCGCGGGATTGCATACGGGGAGGTTGTTAGATGCCTGACTTCGTCACGCTCGGTCGGTCTGGTCTCAAGGTTTCGCGTCTGTGTCTCGGGACGATGAACTTCGGGAACGAGCAATGGGGATGCGACGAGCCGACGTCCGCGAAGATCATCGACGCGTTCCTCGAAGCCGGACATAACTTCCTCGACACAGCGAACGTCTACGCAGGCGGACGGAGCGAAGAGATCGTGGGCCGAGCGATCGCCGCTCGTCGCGACGAGGTTGTGCTCGCGACGAAAGGTTTCAACCCGGATGGGCCGGGACCAAACAACTGGGGCAACTCGCGCGCGAACCTGACTCGCTCGCTCGAACATTCGCTCGAACGGCTCGGTACCGATTACGTCGACCTGTACCAGTGCCACGCGTGGGACTCGACGACACCGATCGAAGAGACGATGGACGTGCTCGACGGCTTCGTCCGGTCTGGGAAGGTTCGTTACATCGGCTGCTCGAACTGGCTCGCATCGCAGATCGTCGAGGCGCAGCACGTCGGCAAGACGCCGCTCGTGAGCCTCCAGCCGCAATATTCGCTGGTCGTTCGCGACATCGAGATCGACATCCTCCCGACCTGCATCCGGCACGGACTCGGGTCGATCGTGTGGTCACCGCTCGCCGGGGGACTTCTGAGCGGCAAGCACAAGCGAGACGCGGCTGCGGCGGATTCGCGGTACGGCAAGGTCAACGAGGGCGACATCTGGGAGATGCTGAAGCGTTCGCTGTTCACGGAGAAGAACTTCTCCATCGTCGACAAGGTGGGCGAGGTTGCGGAGCGTCTCGGGACGAGTCACACGGCCGTCGCGATCGCGTGGACGATCGCGCAACCGGGCGTGACGAGCTCGATCATCGGGCCGCGCACCGTCGAACAGCTCGAAGACAACCTGGCCGCAACGGCGGTGACGCTCGACGCGAACACGCTGAAGGAACTCGATCGGGTGTCACGCGGGCCTTTGACCTACGCCGGCTTCCTGCAGCGCGGACGCTAGACGAGGGCGTTTCCACGCAGGGGTAACATACGCCCTCATGCAGAAGGTCGAGCGCCTCGTCAACCTCATCGCGCTGCTCTTGAACACGCGGCGCCCGCTCACGGTTGAAGAGGTACGCAACACGATCCCGGGCTATCAGCAAGAGGACTATGCGTCGTTCAAGCGCATGTTCGAGCGCGACAAGGAAGAGCTTCGATCGCTCGGGATCCCGATCGAACGGCGTTTCACCGACGTCTGGGAGATCGAAGAGGGCTACCTCATATCGAAGGATCGCTATTACCTTCCCGAGCTCGATCTGTCCCCGGACGAGATGGCTGCGCTCTGGATCGCTTCGCGTATCGTCGTCGAGCCCGGCGTCAACGACGACCAGGCGCTCGTGAAGCTCGCGCTGTCGTCGGACGGCGACGCGGACCCGAGCTCACCGCCGTGGTTGCGCGCACGCCTGCATCTCGATGCACCTGCGCTGCCACAGCTGCTCGAAGCGGTCGCCGGACACCGCCGCGTGAAGTTCAAGTACCGCGCGGCCGGACAACGGAAGGACGTGGATCGCCTCGTCGATCCGTACGCGCTCATCCACCGCCAGGGCTCCTGGTACGTCGCGGGACACGATCATGCCCGGGGGGCCGTCCGCCACTTCAAGCTGCCGCGCATCACGTCGAAGGTCACGTTCGCGAATCGCGCCGGCGGTATCGACTTCGAGGTCCCAGAGGGTTTCTCGACGGAAGAGCGCGGTGTCATCGAGCCGTGGGTCGGAGAGGACGAAGGCGTGAAGGTCAACGTGGCGTTCTCGCCGCGCCTCGCGTGGTGGGCCGACCAATCGCTTGGGCTCGAAGCGAAGGGAACGTGGCGTGACTGGACCGTCGTCGAGGTCAACGTCGCGGACGAAGAGGGCTTCGTGTCGTGGGTGCTCGGCTTCGGTGAAGACGCGGTGGTGCGTTCACCCGAGCGCGTGCGAACGGCCGTCGTGGAGCGATTGAAGGAAGCCGTCGGCGGGACGAAGCCCACACCACGTAAGAAAGTTGCGGCGCGGAAGTGAGCCCGCGCACGAAGAAGCCGGTCGGTCTCGCGTCGGAGTCCGCACGACGTTCGCTCGGCCGCCTGGAGCGGATACTGCTGCTCGTTCCGTATTGCGTCCGGTATCCGGGTGTGTCGATCAAAGAGCTTGCCGAACGGTTCGGCGCACCCGAGAGCGAGATCCTCGAAGACCTCAACCTGCTCTTCGTCTGCGGCCTTCCCGATTACACGCCCGCGGATCTCATCGAGGTGTCGATCGCGGAAGACATGGTGTTCATCCGGATGGCGGATTACTTCGCGCGTCCCCTCCGCCTCACTCGAAGTGAAGCGATCCCGCTGTATCTCAAAGCTCAAGCGCTCGTGAATCTGATGGACGGGACCCGCGGCGGCGTAAAGGAGCTTGCTTCGCTGCGTTCGGCGCTCGAGAAGCTCGGCAAGGCATTGTTGCCGCAGGAGGGCGGCGTCGCCGAACTCACGAAGCGCATCCGCGTACAGCTCGAGAGTGGGGAAGCGCAGTGGTTGTCGCTGATGCGTGACGCAGTGACGGAGCATCGGTCCGTCGACCTCGAGTACTACACGTACTCACGTGATGCGCTGACGCGCCGCCGCGTCGATCCTCATCTGGTGTTCGCGACGCTCGGACACTGGTACGTCTCCGGCTACTGCCATCTCGCCGAGGACCGGCGGCTGTTCCGTCTGGATCGGATCAAGACCGCTGAGCTGTCGGACGAGACCTTCGTTCCACCCGAAGATGCGGACGCGGAGCTCCCGCCGCCGCTCATGGTCGTCCCCGGGACGGGCGATGTGAAGGTGCGACTGCGGGCGCCGGAAGCGGTCGCGCAGCTGCTTGTCGAATACGGCGGGATCCTGCCCGCCGGGCTGCCGGTGACGCAGTCCAAGACGCTCAAGGGCGGACGACGCGAGATCGTCTTCACGACGTACGCGCTCCCGTGGCTCGAGAAGCTGTTGATGCGCTTCGGGTCGACGATCGAGATCGTGGAGCCGGTCGAGCTCCGCGAACGCGTGCAGGACGCCGCGAAACGCATCCTCGCGCTCTACGAACCGGCGAAGAAGCGCTAGCCACGGGGTCGTCCCGCGAAGTTGAGGGCCGCGAAACGACCCCACTGCGGTGGCAGGACGAAGCGCGGGGTCACTTCGCGGCGTCGAGTGCCGTGAACTAACCCCGCAGGTTCGTAGCGAGCTGCGTCATGATGCGCCGCACGGTCTCGTCCGGCCCGCGACGGATCTGTGTCGCGGTGAATCGAAGCGGGGTCCAACCGACCTCGCGCAGCCTCAGGTCGCGCTCGTGGTCGGCGTCGAATCGGACGCGGCTCGAGTGGTAGGCGTAGCCGTCGACCTCGATCGCGAGCTTCGCGGCGGGGTACGCGAAGTCGACGCGGCCGACACCCGCAACGACGAATTGACGAACCGGCTCGGGCAATCCGGACTTCTCGATCAGCCGCAAGAGCTCGAGCTCCAACGCGCTTTCGGTGGGGCGATCCTGGCGTCTTGCCGCAGCAAGTCGCCCCAATGGGCTCGCGGTGCTGAGACGGCGCGCAAGCGCTCCGGGCGAAGCGAGCCCCCGTCGCAAGAGTGAGTCGAGAGCCTCCTCGAGCTGGTCTGCCGGAAGGAAGGGTACGCAGTCGATCAGCGTGCGGGACGCGGTGGTGATCGGAACGATCCCGAGCTTCGTTACGTCCGAACGCGGTACCACCCGCGGACGATGAACGATCACGCCACTCACGCGAACGCGTCGACGGTCCGTGACGAGCACTTCGAGGATCTCGACATCGGCGAACGGTGCGACGTCCCACAGCCGCGCGGCGGTTCGTCCGGAAATGAAGCTACGTTCGCCGACTGCGAGATGTGCCGCGAACGCAAGGTCGCGGAATGCCGGCGTCCAACCTCTGATGCGGTACACGCCGGGATGCGCGCTGCGCCACCGGCCGGTGTTCAGACGATGGCGGACCTGATCGACGGTGAACCCTATCCCGAACGCCTGCGAGCGCGTGAAGAAGCCGTGCTGCGTTTCGGCCAGCCGCGCGATCGCTTCGTCCCGGTGCATCTGCTTCCCCTTGTCGAGGGGAAGCAGATGCAGCATGACTGTCACCGAGGACATCTACTGTTCGCTCGTGATCGGGTACCTCGACATCGAGACGTCCTTCGCGCGCGATCTCACCGTCTTCGGCTTGCTGCGAGCGAACGGCCCCCTCATCCAGATCGTCGGCAAGGCGATCGACCGCGATGCCGTCGAGTCGGCACTGAAGGGTCTCGACACGCTCTGCACCTTCAACGGTGAATCCTTCGATCTCCCGGTCCTCCGTCAGACGCTCGGCATCGGTCTGCTCGAGCGCTACCGCTCGCTCGACCTGTCGCTCGAATGCCGGCGCGTCGGCATCCGCGGCGGACTGAAGAAGATCGAGATGGGCCTGCAGATCCCGCGCCGGTTGCGCGGCGTCAACGGATACGATGCGATGCTCCTATGGGAACGATGGGAGAAGGACGATCGCGAAGCGCTCGAGATCCTGCTCGAGTACAACCGCGACGACGTGATCAACCTCGCGCTGCTCGAACGGCGTCTGCGCGGGGATCTGGAGATGCCGCAGCCGGTCGAGCACGTGATCGTCGGCGCATAAGCGACGCCTACTGGGCCGACCGCGGCGGGAAACCACAACCGCGCCCCCGGACGAAGCTCTCCGACGACGAAGAGGACGCCTTCCTGATCGCCGGCTCGAGACTCTTCAACGAGCGCGACTACTACCGCGGACACGACGAGTGGGAAGAAGTGTGGCGCCGCGCGACGGGAAGCCGTCGGAAGCTGCTCCACGGACTCATCCAGGTCGCCGTCGGCTACGAACATCTGCGCCGCGGAAATCTCAAGGGCATGCGTTCGCTGCTGGGACAGGGCACCAAGAAGCTCGCTCACTTCACGCGACGCGAAGGTGTGAAGGCGCTCCGCGACCGCGCGCTGGCCGATGCGGAACGCGCGCGGGATGAACCGGGTCTCACCCTGGAGGGGTGTCGTCCTCCGAAGGTGTGGGTGACGCTGGAGGGTCGGCCGGCAAGACCACCTGCTCGAGCGATAACGGTTCGAATCCCACGACGATCGGGAGCGGCGTCTCGCCGCTGATCTCTTCGAGCTCGCGTCCCTTCGTTTCGGGGAAGGCGAGCCACACGATCAGGAGCGCGGCGCACGGTCCGATGCCGAGGATGATCGACGTCGTCGAAAGGTGTCCGGTCACGCGGATCAACAGCGCACCGAGCAGGAAGCTCACGGACTGACCCGCGACGCGAGCAACGTTCGACCACGACCCGGCGAGTGCACGGTGCGCCGTCGGGAACAGTTCCGATCCGAACGCGCCGAGCGTCGGCCACGAGCCGAACTGGCCGATGAACACGAGAGTGAGACTCAGGAAAAGCGGAAACGCGCCGTGCGCCAGCAGGAAGAACCAGACCGCGCCCACCGCGCTGAGGATCCCGAACGAACAGCCGACGATCTTCCGTCCGTATCTGTCGGACATCGCGCCGGCGCCGACGAGGAACGGAACGGCGAGCGCACCCGCGCCGACGAGGATGAAGTTCGCTGCGGACGGTCCGATATGCCTGTCCTTCTCGAGGAAGTCGATCGTGAACGTGCCGGCTTGCGTCGCAAGGGCGCCGAGCATGGCCGTCGCGCACACGAGGACGACCCACTTCCGGATCGGCGGGCGCAGGATCTCGTGCCAGTGCGAAGCGAGTCGTCCGCCTTCTTGCGCCGACGTGAAGCGCCGGCTCTCGGGAAGGCGACGCCGGAACCACGCGACGGTCGCCAGCGGCGGAAGAGCGACGACGTACAGCCACCGCCATGAGATGCCGAGAGGCTGGAACAATCCGCCGTAGAAGATCGACGCCATGCCCGAGCCCACCGCGGTGAGCATCGCGAGCCAGCCGAAACCGAACCCTCGCGCTTCGGCCGGTAGCTCTTCGGCGACCATCGTCCACGCGAGTGCTCCCTCGACGGTGAGGAAGAGATACGCGACGAACTGGAGACCGACGAACCACGCGATCTTCGGCGAAGCCGCCGTCGCGCCGGTGAAGAGCGTGAAGGCGATGATCGAGATGCTGAGGAGCCGGCGGCGTCCGTGGATGTCGGCGCGCCGACTGAACCACACAGCGGGGATCGCGCCGAGGATCGGGATCGCGAACCAGAGCGACGCGGTCGACTGCGAGAGGCCGAACGTCTGGCGGATCTGTGGGAGCGCGGCCGTGACGACGAACGAGTCGTAGCCCTGGAAGAAGTCCGCGACGCCGAGCACGACGAGCAGGAACCACTGCTCCCGCGTGAGGTTCCGCCGTGAAGACATCGCGGTAGTTTAGGCCGGAGAGAAAGGACGAAACCCATGATCGACTACAGCTCCTTCGACCGCGCCATCGGCCAGAACTGGTACGACATCGATCCCGATCTCCAGGACATCGTGAAGCGGTACGTCCCGGAGTCGGAGTTCGCCGCCGCGGACTCGCATCTGCGCGACGTCGGCGCGCTCATGGGCGGCCCGATCGCCGAACGTGCGGAGATGACCGACCGCAACCCGCCGCGCCTCGAACGCTTCGACCGGTGGGGCAGGGAAGTGAACCGCGTGATCCATCACCCCGGCGCGCTCGCGACGAAGCGCGACCTCTGGGAGCAAGGACGACGCCGCGGTGAGATGAACGGCCGCATGCATCCCGTCGTCGGCTCGGCGTCCGGGTACATGCTCGACCAGGCCGAGACGGGTATGAGCTGCGCGATCGGCATGACGGGAGGCGTGGCCGGGCTCGTCGCGTCCTACGGTTCGGACGAAGTGAAGGCGCACTTCATGCCGCACTTCACGACGGACGACTACGACGAGTTCTGGGACGGAGCGATGTTCCTCACCGAACGCGACGGCGGCTCCGACCTCGGCGGGTCGACCAAGACGGTTGCGACGCACGTCGACGGCGACCTCTGGGTCCTCAACGGATTCAAGTGGTTCTGCAGCAACGTCGATGCGCAGGCGATCGCGACGCTCGCGCGTCCCGACGGCGGTCCGCAAGGCGTCGGCGGCATCGCCCTGTTCGTCGTTCCGCGCGTGCGGCGGGACGGAACACCGAACGGCGTCCACGTGCACCGGTTGAAGGAGAAGCTCGGCACGCGCGCCGTGCCGACGGGCGAGGTCGACTTCGTCGACGCCGAGGCGTATCTGCTCGCCGGTGGTTCGTCCTCACGCGAAGCCGCGACGGACGGGCAAGGCATGGGCCGCATGATGGGCGGGATGGTGCAGGGCTCGCGTCTCGGTGTGGCGTTCATGGGACTCGGTATCGCGCGGCGCTCCTTCGTCGAAGCCGCGATCTATGCCGCCCACCGCCGCGCGTGGGGTAACTCGATCAGCGCATTCCCGATGGTGAAGGAGACGCTCGTCCGGATGGCGATGGAGCTCGAGGGCGCGGCGGCGCTCTCGTTCGACGCGTCCGCGCAGAGTGGGTTCGACCGCAACCTGTGGCGCATCCTTCCGACCCTCGCGAAGTACCGCGCGACACGACGTGGGTTGCAACTCGCGTCCGCCGCCGTCGAGGTGCACGGCGGCAACGGTTACATCGAGGATTGGCCGGTCGCGCGTCAGCTCCGCGACGGGCAATGCCACCCGATCTGGGAAGGCGCCGAGAACATCATCGCGATCGACGTCATGAGGGCGATCGAGCGCGAAGGCTCCCTGACTCATGTGATGGAGCGTGTCGAGAAGGCCCTCGCCGATGCCGAGCATCCGACGCTCGCGCCGACGGTGGCCACCGTGCGGCAGTACGCGAACGAGGTGCAGGAGGCGGTCAACTACGTCGCCGGCGCATCCAAGGACGTCTCCCGTCTCCACCCACGCCGGATCACGCGGTACATGGCGAACCTCGTCTCGGCGGCGCTGCTCGTCGAGCAGGCGAAGGACGAGCTTGCGAGCAAGAACTCGGCCCGCAAGGCGGCCGTCGCCCGCCTCTACGCGAACGTGCATCTGAGCTCGCACAGCCTCGGGGGCATCGGACGGGACGACCAGATCATCCTCAACTGCGCCGACGAGATCACGGGCTACGGCGAGGTCGATCCGGACCGACTTCTCAGTCTCGTTGCCTAGACTGAAGACGTGAACCTCGGCCCCGGAGAGGTCCTTCTCCTCGCCATCTTCGCGCTGATCTTCTTCGGACCCAAGCGGCTCCCGGACATCGCGCGACAGATCGGACGTGCCGTCGCGGAGATCCGGAAGCTCTCGCGCGAGTTCGAGTCCGAAGTGAAGCAGGTGACCGAGCCGTTCACGCGCGAGTTCCACGAGGCGCTCGATCCGGGGATGAAGGAAGCGCACCGGCTCGAAGACGCCGCGCGCACGCAGATCGCGATGGACGCCGATCACTCACAATTCCTCGGCCCGCCGCGGCCTCCGGTCGAACAAGCACCGGCTGCTGAGGACGAACCACCGGCGACCGTGTGACAACGCTTCCGCGTCGCGAGCGGCGCGAGACGCAAGGGGCACCACGCCTGCGTCGCATCTTCCGTCGTCGTCCACTCGAGCAGCGCGGGACGATGACACTTCTCGAGCACCTCGAGGAGCTGCGGTCGCGACTCATCTGGATCTTCGCGGCCGTGACGATCGCCGCGATCGCGGGATGGATCCTCTTCGACCGGACGGTCAACTTCCTGCTCGAACCCGCGCGGCCGTATCTGAAAGACCTGACGAACGGGAAGCTCATCTTCACGTCGCCCATCGACGCGTTCACGCTGCGGGTGAAAGTTGCGTTCTACATCGGGTTCGCGATCGCGTTCCCCGTCGTGCTGTTCCACGTGTGGCGCTTCATCAGTCCGGGTCTGCGGCGTAACGAGCGGAAGTGGGCGTACTGGTTCATCGCGGCGGGCTGGCTGTTGTTCCTCGGCGGCGCGTGGTTCGGCTGGTTCACGATGCCGAACGCACTCCGCTACCTGATCTCGGGGCACATCACCGGCGCGAACGTCCGACCGCTGCTCGGTGCGAAGTCCTACATCGACTTCAGCCTCTTGTACGTCGTGGCCTTCGGGCTCGGATTCGAGTTCCCGATGGGCGTGATCTTCGCCGCGCTCATCGGCGCCGTGAACTCGCGGCAGATGGCGAAGTACCGGCGACACGTCTTCATGGGCCTGGCCATCGCCTCCGCCGTGCTCACGCCGAGCGTCGACTGGTTCACGATGACGGCGCTGACGGTCGCGCTGTACGTCCTCTACGAGATCTGCATCTGGGTGACGAGATTGGTGTTGCGGAAGTGATCCCTCGCGATATATCGTGTTGGCCAAAGCTGAACCGACGAGTACGGATTAGACTCGGCGGGTAGTACAAAAGGCAACCGCGTCGAGAAAGGGATCAGGCGTGACCGATATCGATGTCGCGAGGGATGTGGAGCAGGCGGACCTCAAGGCGATGTCCGACATGAACGTCGACAACGTCTACACGCTCATGGACGTCCAGCTCCGCGAACGTCCCGGCCCCCGCGAGCTCTACAAGCGGTGGGAGAAGCAGAACTGGTCGGTCTACGACCTCGACTGGACGAAGGACAAGGAAGACTGGTCGATGCTGCCCGACGAGATCAAGGGGGAGGTCGTGTACGGCCTCCAGGCGTTCTTCCTCGGCGAGGTCTGCGTCACGGAGACGCTGTCGCCGATGGTGCACGCGGCGCCGACGACCGAAGACCAGCAGTTCCTGTCGACGCAGCTCGTGGACGAAGCACGCCACGCGATCTTCTTCGAGGAGTTCTTCCGCAACGTCCTTCGCATCGACGGACTCGACGCGCTCAAGAACGACCCGATGTTCCAGGTCTACACGAACGCGAACGAGCCGGGTTACGGCAAGACGTTCTTCAAGGATCTCCCCGCGGTGACGGACGCGGTTCGTGAGGACCCGGGCGATTACAAGAAGTGGGTCACATCGATCGTGCTGTACCACATGCTCATCGAAGGCATGCTTGCCCTCTACGGCCAGCGTCAGCTGCTGCAGGCCACGCGCGCGTTCAACGTCCTGCCGTCGTTCCGCGCGGGGTTCACCGCCGTCACGCGGGACGAATCACGCCACGTGAACTACGGCGTGTACGCGCTTCGTAAGGCCTATGAAGCCGGCCTTCACGATCACATCGTCGACAGCGCGCTCTCGCTCATGGACGGACCCTGCGACCTGTTGACCCGTCCGCAGGAGAAGATCGTCCTTCCGCCGGAGGAGTTCATGGCGATGATCCCGGCGGAGATGCAGCAGGGCAACTTCTTCGAGGAGTGGGAGTTCCCGCTCGTGCAGCTGCGCAAGCGCCTCGGCGGCGCCGGGATCAGCTCGGACGCGATCGACAAGCTCGATCTGTTCTGGCGGTCACGCATCGTCGAGAACACGAACGACTACGCGAACCGCTTCGGCGAGCCGCACCCAGCGCTCGACCGCGACCCCGAGGGCTGGGCGTCGCTGCAGTCGAAGGCCGGCGTCGCGGTGGGCTAGCAGACTCACTTCCAGAAACACGAAAGAGCCGGACCCGAGGGTCCGGCTCTTTTCGTTGAAGCGTTGTATTACAGGTCGATCGTGCCGCTCGCGATCAGACCGGTGATCGACGAATCGTCGTTCGAGATCCGTCCGTCGCCGGACTCCGTGTCGGAGTTCGTCGACGTGTTCGCGAGGACCAGGTCCGCCGAACCGCCTGCGGATGTCACGACGCCGGCAACCTGCCCGGCGACGGCATCCCCGGACGTTCCGGAGGCCGACTGGCTCAGCATCTTCTTGTTGCTGCCTTCCTGCAGGTTCGTGGTCGGTGCGGCGTTCAAGATGTCTGCCGCCGTTCCGACCGCGGTCGCGGACGAAACACTCAGGCCGACGAACGCGGTCGCGTCGTTGTCGGCTCGCGCGTCGCCGGTCTCGACATCGACCGTGTCCGAACTGTTCGTCGCGTCGACCGATGCAGCACCGGCCGAAACGACGCCGAGCACCTGACCGGCAACACCGTCACCGCTTGCGGCGGTGGCCGACTGGTTCGCGTCCAGCTTGTTGTCACCTTCCTGGACGTTCGTTCCCGTCGCGGTGTTCAGGATGTCCGCCGTCGCGATACCCGTCCCGGTGGACGTGTTCAGACCGACGAAGGACGCAGCATCGTTGATCGCACGTGAGTCGCCCGTGTCGACGTCGACATTCTTCGACGTGTTCGCGGCGACGACGCTCGCCGATCCACCGGACGATGTCACGACGCCGATCACTTCGCCGCCCACACCGTCACCGCTGGTCGCCGTCGCCGTCTGCATGAGGTTCGTCTTGTTGTCACCCTCTTGCAGGTTGGTCGTCTGCGCCGCGTTCAGGATGTCTGCACCAGTACCGATCGCCGTCGCGGACGACGTGTTGAGCCCCGTGAACGAGCTCGCGTCGTTCTCCGCACGTGCGTCACCGGTCGTGACGTCGACGTTGTTCGAGCTGTTCGTCGCATCGACGGAAGTCCTGCCGCCGGAGACGACGCCGACGACCTGACCGGCGACCGCGTCGCCAGACTTCGACGTTCCGCTCTGCATCGTGTCGTTCTTGTTGTCGCCCTGCTGGACGTTCGTACCCGTCGAACTGTTCGCGATGTCGGCGAACGCTGTCGTCCCAAGTGCCGGCAGGCATACAGCAGCTGCGATCACTACGCATCGAATAAGTTTCTTCATGAGAGCACCTCCTTTCCCGTGGCGTGCGAGACCTAGCTCGCCATCAGACATATTGGTCCCGAGCGGTACGCATGACAATTTCGGAGACCTGATGACTGTTGACCGGTGGGATCGCGCAGCGGGCCGGCCGCGGCCTTCCTCGCAGGCTCGATCTTCGATCCGAGACCGGGTCAGATCGAAGATGCGAAGAGCCGAGTCGGTCGGCGCGCGTCGTGTTAGCGATCAGTGAGTGACGCCGCGCGGCTGGAAAGCCCAACGCCCCGACGCGCCTGCCTGATCATGTGGCGGTCGATCCCGTTCGTGCAGTAACCAAACGAGAGCCCGGTGTGCGGATCGCCCCAGGCGATCTGCCCGGCGGCACCGTTGTGCCCGAAGGCGAGGGGCGAGTTCGTATGGCCGAAACCACGCATCGCCGCCTTGCCGTCGTCGCCCGCGAGGACGACACCGAGCCCCCGGTTCGCGGGTGTTCCGAACATGAGGTCGGGAAGGTTCTGCCACACGCGCTGCGTGACGTCATGCAGGAACGCTTCGCCCCAGAGTCCTTCCTCGTTCCGCATGAGCTTCTGGTAGAACATCGCGATGTCGGCGGCCGTCGCGACACCGCCGCCGCCGGGAACGCCGACGGCGCGCATGTCCGGCCGGTTCATGAACGTGAGGTTCTCGTCCGACGCTTCGGTCTGCGGGAGCTCGCGGATCCCGATGGCCGCTTCGAGCTCGTCCGGTGACATCGGCTCACCGCGGAGCTCGAGATCGGCGATGTCGTCCTGCTGCTCGGGCGGCACGCCGAGCTGGAACCGCGGGAGACCGAGCGGCTCGACGACGCGCGATCGGACGAAGCTCCGGAAGTCCTCTCCCGTGACGCGCTCGATGAGCTCCGCGAGCACCCAATGCGCGGACGTCGGGTGGTACCAGTACTTCGTGCCGGGTTCGTAGTCGAGCTTCCACGAGCCGAAGGCCTCGGCGCGACGCTCCTTGTCTTCCCATTCGGACGCACCACGGATGATCGACGTCGGGAATCCGGACGTGTGCGTCATCACCTGCTCGAGTGTGATGACGTCCTTCCCGTTGCTGCCGAATGCCGGGATGATGTCGGCGATCTTGTTGTCCGTCGAGAGCTCACCGGCTTCGAGGAGTTGCCACACCGAGCTGGCGACGAAGGGCTTCGTCGCCGAGAAGATGATGAAGCGAGTGTCGTTCGTCGCGTTCCCGAACGTCTCGAAGGCGACGAGCTTGCCGTCCTTCGCGACGGCTACCTGCGCCGCCGGGAGGATCCCTTCGTCGACTTCCTTACGAGCACGATCGAGTAGTGCTTGGAGCTTGACTTCGTCGATCCCCGCGGCGACAGCGTCGGTTGTGGTCATCCGCAAACGCTACGCTTCGAGGGTCGCCGCGCGCGAACCGATGCCGAGGGTTCGCCGTTTCTCTCGCAAGATGTTCCGGTCGAGACCGTTGGTGAGGTAGCAGAACGAGAGGCCGGTCTCAGGGTTGACCCACGCGATCTGACCTCCGGCACCGTCGTGTCCGAAGGCGCGGGGTGAGTTGTCCTTCCCGAAGCCGTACCACCATCCGAAGTCGGTCTCGCCTTTGGCTTGGATGCCGAGGCAGCGCGTCGTCGGGACGCCGAGATCGTCCGGCATCGTGATGGTCGTCTCCGATGCGCGCCGCACGACGGACGGATCCCAGATCTCGCCGGCGATCAGTCCTTGGTAGAACATCGCGATGTCGGCGGCCGTCGAGATGCCGCCGCCGGCCGGGATCCCGACGGTCCGAACGTTCGGGTCGTTCAGGAACAACAGGAGCTCCTGCGAGAGCCACGACGTCGGGACGTCGTCCCATCCCCACGCTTCCCGCAGCTCTTGCTGCGTGACGGCTTCGCCCGTGCAGACGAGATCCATGACGTCGTCTTGTTCGTCGAGGGCCGTCCCGAGTTGGAAACGCTTCAATCCCAGCGGCTGCGCGATCCGTTCGCGGATGAAGTCGCGGAAGTCCATCCCGGACAGCACCTCGACGATCTCCGCCTGCACCCACGAGCTCGACAGCGCGTGATAGCTGTACTTCGAGCCCGGCTCCCATTCGAGCGGCCACGACGCGAAGATCTCGTGTCGCTTGGCGTGGTCGTCCCAATCGAAGGGGTTCAGGAACGCCGTCGGGAAGCCGGCGATGTGGAAGAGCGCCTGCTCGACGGTGATGGTGTCCTTGCCGTTCGCTCCGAAGGACGGAACGAGGTCGGCCACCCGGGCTGAGATGTCGATCTTGCCTTCCGACCACAGAAGCCAGATCGCCGACGCCGTGAAGGCCTTGGTCGAGCTGAAGATGACGAAGCGGTTGTCGTTCGTGGCATCGCCGAACGTCTCGAAGAAGATCAGCTCTCCGTCTTTCGCCGCCGCGATCTGGCAAGCCGGGAGGATGCCGGCGTCGATCTCCCGCTGAACGCGCGTCCTCAATCCATCGACGGTTGTCATGGTTCCTCACGATAGACTGGACACCGATGACCCGGCCCGGCGTTCTGTCCGAGCGGGCTTCGACCTTCGCGTCTCGGCTCCCGTTCCCGCTCGATGACTTCCAAGTCGAAGCGATCGAAGCACTCGAAGCCGATGAATCCGTACTCGTCGCCGCGCCGACGGGTTCTGGGAAGACCGTCGTGGCGGAGTTCGCATGCTGGCTCGCGCTCGAGCAGGGCGCGAAGTGTTTCTACACGACACCGCTGAAGGCTCTTTCGAACCAGAAGTTCGGTGATCTCGTCGCGCAGCACTACGCGCGGAACGTGGGTCTGCTCACGGGAGACAACTCGATCAACGGCGAGGCGTCCCTCGTGGTCATGACCACCGAGGTGTTGCGAAACATGCTCTACGAAGGTTCGCCCACGCTGCGCGGGTTGCGCTACGTCGTGCTGGACGAGGTGCATTACCTCCAGGACCCGTACCGGGGCGCGGTCTGGGAAGAGGTCCTGATCCATCTGCCGCCCGAAGTGAAAGTCGTGTGCCTGTCCGCGACGGTGTCGAACGTCGACGAGTTCGGCGATTGGCTGCGCGCCCTTCGTGGCGACACGCGGGTGATCGTCGAACGGAACCGTCCGGTCGAGCTACGGAACCTCGTGATGGCCGGACGCGAGATCTATCCGCTCCTCGGCGACCAGGGGCGCGCGAATCCGGAGCTCACGCGGATCTGGGCACGCGGCATGCAGGCGGCTGCGTCCGCGCGCTACCGCGGACCGGGACGGCGTCCGCACCGCGGGGAACGGGGTAGTTCATACACGCCGACGCGCGTTGAAGTGGTGAACTCGCTCGCCGGACGCGACATGCTCCCGGCCATCGTCTTCATCTTCTCCCGGAACGGATGCGACGAAGCCGTCGATTCGTGCGCGCGCGCCGGCATCGAGCTCACGACGAAAGAAGAGAGCGATCGCATCTCGGAGTTCGCGCAGCTGCGGGCGGCGACCATCGACCAGCAGGATCTGCGAGCCCTGCGCTTCTCGGCGTTCCTCGACGGTCTCGAACGTGGCCTGGCCGCGCACCACGCCGGGATGCTGCCGATCTTCAAGGAAACGGTCGAGGAGCTGTTCGCACTCGGGTTGCTGAAGGTTGTGTTCGCGACGGAGACGTTGTCGCTCGGGATCAACATGCCCGCCCGGAGCGTCGTGATCGAACGGCTCACGAAGTTCACCGGCGAGAAGCACGAGATGCTCACCGCCGCGGACTACACGCAGCTCACGGGGCGCGCGGGCCGGCGAGGGATGGACGAACTCGGTTTCGGTCTCACGCTCTTCGATCCGTGGGTATCGCTCGACAAGGTCGCGTCGCTTGCGACGCAGCGTTCCTACCCGCTGCGATCGTCGTTCCGTCCGTCGTACAACATGGCCGTCAATCTCGTCCGGAACTTCGACCACGAAACCGCGACGCGAGTACTGAACGCGTCCTTCGCGCAGTTCACCGCGGACCGCACGGTCGTGCGCTGGGAGCGCGACCTCGGTGAGCACGAGCGCGAAGCCGACCGGCTGCGCGAACTCGTCGTCTGCGAGCGTGGGGACGTGTTGGAGTACTTCAGGCTGCGTGAGGACGCCGCACGCGCGATGCGTGACGACCGCGGCGGGGAGCGCGTTCGCGAAGCGCTCGGCAAGCTCGTGCCGGGCGACGTGGTGTGGGGCGGGAAGGGCGTGGGCCGGGCGGTCATCCTGGAACAGGCGAAGATGTCGTCGACCGGCGCGCCGCGCATCACGGCGATGACCGCCGATCGCAAGCTGCGCCGCCTCGGCCCCCGTGACTTCCGCGAGCCGCCTGTCGCCGTAGCGCGACTGACACTGAAGAATCAGGCATGGCGTGCGCCGAAGAACCGGCGCGTGCTGGCCGAACAACTGGAGCGCGTGGCGGGGAAGCGTCCCGCGCCGGTGCCCGAGCGAAGTGACGTGAAGCGCCTCGTCGAGGCGTACTCCGCGCACCCGGTTCACGCGTGTCCGGACGTGAGCGAGCACCTCGCGAACGCGGCGAAGCTCAGCGAAGCCGAACAGGAGATCGCCAAGCTCCGCCGGCAGGTGGGACGGCGGAAGGGAACGATCGCGCGAAGCTTCGAGCGTGTGCTCGCGGTGCTGTCGGACCTCGGCTATCTCGACGGATGGGAACTCACGACCAAGGGCGATCTGCTGTCGCGCGTCTACAACGAGGCCGACCTCCTCGTCGTCGAGTGCATGACGCGCGGGTGGCTCACAGGTCTCGATCCCGCCGAGCTCGCGGCCGTCGCGTCGCTGTTCGTCTACGAGTCCCGCCGTCGCGACGAGGACGAACCACCACCGACGGAAACGCTTGTCGCGGCGGAGCGGAGGATCCACAACCTCTACCGCTCCCTCCACCGGACGGAGAGCGAGCACGGCATCGAGTTCCTGAAAGAACCGGACGCCGGGTTCATGGCCCGGATCTACGAGTGGGCGAGCGGCCGAAGTCTCGAGGACGTCCTCGGTGAGCGTGAGACGTCGGCCGGCGACTTCGTCCGTTCGGCGAAGCAGGTGATCGATCTCCTCCAGCAGCTGAAGCCGGAGCTCGACGGCGTCGGCGACGCGATCGACGCCGTACAGCGCGGCGTGGTCGCATACTCCTCCGTGGTGTGACAGCGCTCGTCATCGCGAACCCCAAGGCCGGTCGCGGCAACCTCGCCGGCCGGCTCGACGCGCTCCTCGCCGGACGCGACATGGAAATCATCTACACGGCGGGAATCGGCCACGCGACCGAGCTCGCGCGGCGGGCGCGCAGCTAAGGCATCGGCACGGTGGTCGCCGCCGGCGGCGACGGGACGATCCACGAAGTCGTGAACGGTCTCCTCGCGGGGAGCGGCGAGATGCCGATGCTCGGCATCATCTCCGGCGGCTCGGGCTGCGATTACGCGAAAACCTTCGACATCCCCGACGACCCGGCGCTCGCGGTCGAGAAGATCGTGTCGGACGAACCACCACGGATCGTCGACGCCGGAGTCGTGACGTTCGAAGGAACGAGACGGTACTTCTGCAACATCGCCGAGGTCGGGATCGGCGCCGAGGTGGTCGACCGTGCGGCGCGGATGCCGCGCCGGCTCGGGGGCGCCGTCTATCTCGCGGGATTCGTCCGGACGCTGCCGTCGTTCAAGCGGCGACCGGCGGAGATCCGCATGGACGCCGCGCGCTACGACGGTCCGCTCACGAATCTCGTCGTCGCGATCGGGCAGGTATTCGGTGGCGGGATGCGTGTCGCCCCGAATGCGGATCCGTCCGATGGGATGTTCGACGTCCAGATCCAGTTCGGCTCGAAGCTCGACTATGCCTTGGGGATCGCGAAGGTCTATCGCGGAACGCACATCCCGCATCCGCGCATCCGCGAAGAACGGGCCGCGCATCTCGAGATCAGCTCCGACGTGCCGCTGACGATCGAGGCGGACGGCGAAGTCCTCGGACGAACGCCCGCGACCTTCTCCGTCGTGCCCGGAGCGCTCCGTCTCAAGGTCTAACCTAGGGTTGTGACGGGCCGAACCTGCGCATCCTGCGGAGCGATCGCTCCCGTCGACGCGCGCTTCTGCCCGGCTTGTGGCACGCCGGCCGGGCCCCGCGCCGACGAACGTCGCGTCGCGACCGTGCTCTTCGCGGACGTCGTCGGTTTCACGCCGCTCTCCGAAGATCTCGATCCCGAGCAGGTGAAGAATCTGCTCGACCGGTGTTTCGAAGGCCTGTCCGCCGACATCACCTCACACGGCGGACGCATCGACAAGATCGTCGGCGACGAGATCATGGCCGTGTTCGGCGCCCCGATCGCGCATGAGGACGACCCCGAGCGAGCCGTCCGGGCCGCGCTGCAGATGCAGCGTTCCCTCGCGCAGCACGCCGAAGAAACGGGGTCCGAGGTCCGGATGCGGATCGGCATCAACACGGGAGAAGTCGTCGTCGGCGGCCAGCGCGGCGGAGACGTCACGGCGCTCGGCGACGTCGTCAATATCGCGAAGCGCCTCCAGACCGAAGCGCCGCCCGGCGAGATCTTCGTCGGTCCGACGACCTACACCTCGACGAAAGAAGTCATCGCCTACGACGAGGTCGGTCCGCTGAACATCAAAGGCCGCGAAGCCGCGGTCGACGCGTGGCGCGCGGTCGAGTCGCTCGGCCTGCCGGGGTTCCGTCCCGGCCGCATCCGTACGCCGCTCTTCGGACGCAAGGCCGAGCTCGGCATGTTGTGGCAAGCCCTCGGTTCGTCCGTCGGGCAACGGATGCCGCACTTGGTGCTGCTCGTCGGCGAGGCGGGCGTCGGCAAGACGCGCCTCGTCGAAGAAGCGATCGAGATCGCTCGCGCGCAGCACGAAGCGCTCGTCATCGAAGGACGGTGCCTGCCGTACGGAGAAGCGAACCCGTGGTGGCCGATCGCCGAAGCCCTTCGACAAGCGTGCGCGATCGAGCCGGACGATCCCTCGGACGTCGCCGCGAAGAAGTGTCGCGAGTCGGTCGCCGCGGTCCTCGGAACGGAAGGCGAAGGCGTCGAAGCCGGACGAGTCGCGGACGGACTCCTGTATCTGATGGGCCACGAGGGCGCGCTTGCCGACCTCGAGCCGTCGCGAGCGCGGGACGAAGCCGTCCGCGCGATCCACCAATCACTTGCGGCCAACGCGCGAGCGCGTCCGCTCGTCGTCGTCCTGTCGGAGATCCACTGGGCGGACAAGTTGGTCCTCGATCTGATCGACAGCATGCTCGAGAGACTTCGCAATCTCCCGATCGTGTTGCTGGCGACGGCGCGTCCGGAGCTGCACGAACGATGGACGCCGAAACTCGGTCGCTACGACCTGCACGTCATCAACCTGCAACCGCTCGAATCCGGCGCGGCGACGGAGCTCGTTCGCACGCTGCTCGGCAGCGATCCGTCCCCGCAACTGATCGAGATGATCGTCGACCGTGCCGGGGGGAACCCGCTCTTCCTCGAAGAGCTCATCGCGATCCTCGGCGAGAGCGACGGCGCCGGATCGCTCGAACAGACACAGCTGCCCGCGACGCTCCGCGGCCTCGTCGCCGCGCGGCTGGATGCGCTCGATGACGCAGAGCGCTCCGTACTCGAAGACGCTGCCGTCATCGGACGAAGCGGTCCGCTGAAGGCGTTGCTTGCGCTCTCGGAATCGCGCGGGCAGGACGGGACGAAGGGCAAACTCGCCGCGCTCCAGAACAAGGATCTCCTCGGCGTCGCCGAAGGGAGCTTCGAGTTCAAGTCGGACATCGTTCGCGACGTCGCGTACGAGACGCTGACGAAGCGCGAACGCGCACGCCGTCATGCCGCCGTTGCCCGATGGCTCTCGGACTACGCGAGCATGACCGAGCGTGAGGACGAGCACCTCGAACGGATCGCTCACCACTTCGCGCAAGCTGCGCAGCTGGTTCGTGACATCGGGGACGTGGAAGGTGTTCCGTCCGATGTGGCCGGACAGAGTCTCGACTGGCTCGAGCGCGCCGCGCGCCGCGCGGAGATCCGCGAAACGCCGGGCGTGTCGATGCACCTCCTCGACCATGCCCTGCGGCTCATCGACGACGATTCGCCACGGCGCGCCGAGTTCTTACTCCACCGCGCGCGCGGTTGCGCGGCGACACGCCAGATGGCGTCCGCGTACCGGGACATCGAGGACGTCTTGTCCATCGCGGAACGCACGAACTCGGAAGGTCTCCGGGCGCGCGCCCTGACGTGTCGCGGCGAGATCGAGCAACGTGAGAGCGCGTACGAACGCTCGGCGACGACGCTCGAGGAAGCGGTGACGCTCTGGCGTCGGCTCGACGACAAGCGCGGGGAGGCCGAGGCGCTGCGCCTTTGGGGGTTCACATCCGTGCACCAGGGACGCCTCGACGAAGCGGAGCGTCTCATCTCTGAAGCGCTCGATATCTCACGGGAGATCCGCGACCGCCGCGGCGAGGCATGGTCGCAACAGAACCTCGCGTGGGCCGCGTTCTCGCGCGGCGATTACGACAAAGCCGAAGAACGATTGCACGACTCCGCGAATCTCTTCGAAGAGATCGGGGATTACGGCGGCCGCGCGTGGGCGATCGGACTGCTCGGCTACGTGTGGTACTTCAAGGGCCGGCTGAACGAGGCAGGCGTCGTCGCTGAGAACAGCGTGCGGCTCTCGCACGAGCTCGGCGATCGCTGGGCGTACGGCATGATGCTCAGCCTCCTCGCGGGTGTTCGCCTGTGGCAAGGACAGACGAACGAAGCGCGCGCGCGTTCGAAAGAGGCTGTGCGGCTCTTCGAGGAGATGGACGACGCGATGGGTCTCTCGTTTGCGTCGGTGACGCGCGCAACATCACTCGTGCTCACCGGTTCCCCCGATGAAGGCATCGCACTGCTCGAGCGGCTCGGGCCGCGCGGCGGAACGTTCGTCGGGAACGAATTCACGAATGCCATCTCGAGGGCGAACCTGCTGACGATGCGGGGCGACGGCGTCCGCGCCGTCTCGATCCTCGACGCCGCCGGGATCACGAACGAGATCGGCGACCCGGACCTGCTTTCGACGAGGGCGCTCGCGCTGGTCGTGAGCGGACGCCCGGATGAAGGCTTTGCAGCGGCGTCAGTTGCGTGGTCGCTCGATCCGGACGAGATCGGTACGCGCGCCAATGTGGCGTCCACATTTGCGCTTGCCGCGGCCGCCGCAGGCAGGTCCGCGGACGCGGTCCGCGTCGGCGAAGAGGTCGGGCGTGTGGCCGGGACCTACCTCGATCAGCTCCGCGCGCACCTCGGGCGTGCGCTGGGCTTCGCGCAGCAGGACATGGCGATCGAAGCGCGGGCGGCACTCGGCTCAGCACACCGCATCGCGGCCGCGACGGAAGATCAGGTCAGCAAAGGCCTCGTCCGCCTTGCCGAAGCCGTTGTCGGCGAAGTCCGCGGATGGGAAGGCAACGCCGACGTCGGCGATGCGCGCAACAGGCTCGCGTCCCTGGACATCGACTTCTCCGGCTGGGAAGGCTTCTTCCGAACGGCTACCGGACCTCGTACGACCTGACGGTGCCCGCGCTCGAACCGGAACACGTACGGCATCTCGTCGCGAGCGCGCGCGTTGCGCATCTCGGAAGCGTCGATCCCGAGTGGGGCGTCCACATGGTGCCCGTCACGTTCGCGCTTGTCGGTGACGCGCTCGTGACCGCCGTCGACCACAAGCCGAAGCGTTCGCGCCGGCTCAGGCGCATCGCGAACATCGAACGCAACCACAGCGTGACGGTGCTCGTCGATCACTACGACGAAGACTGGACGCAGCTCTGGTGGTGCCGGCTCAGCGGACGCGCTCGCGTGATCTATCAAGGCGCGGAGTTCGAGCGCGCGGTCGACGCCCTGGTGGCGCGGTACGAGCAATATGCCGACGCCCGGCCCCGCGGACCGGTGATCAGGGTGGACGTCTCACGCTGGGCTGGATGGGCCGCGACGGAGGCATAAGATGGGCCCGTCTACGACAAGGGGAGGGGTTTCATGACGGTCGGCATCATTCCGCTCGACGTCCTGCTCGGCAACCCGGAGCGTGTGCAGCCGCAGCTCTCGCCGGACGGGAAGCGTCTCGCGTACGTCGCACCGCTCGACGGTGTTCTCAACGTCTGGGTCGGTGATATCGGCGCGGACAACTACGCGCCGGTCACGCACGACACCGATCGCGGTGTCCAGGGCTACGCCTGGTGCTACGACAACAAGCACCTGTTGTACGTCCAGGATCAGGCCGGTGACGAGAATTGGCGGATCTACACCGTCGATCTCGACAGCGCCGAGATCGTCGATCGCACGCCGTTCGAAGGCGTGCAGGCGCAGATCATCGCCCGCCGCAAGAAGTTCCCGAACGAGCTACTGATCGGACTCAACAAAGACAACCCGCAGCTGCACGACGTCTACCACCTCGACCTTCGGAGCGGTGAGCTGACGAAGCGCGCCGAGAACCCGGGTTTCCTCGGCTGGGTCGTCGACGACGAGTTCAAGGTTCGCGCCGGGATCGCGCCGCAGGCCGACGGGGGCTTCGTCCTCGCCGTGCGTGACGACGAAGAAGGGGAGTGGCGGCCGTTGATCGTGTTTCCGGCGGACGACGCACTGGTGTCGAACCCGATCGGGTTCACCGCCGACGGCGCGGGCATGTACCTCGTCACTTCGGTCGACGCGAACGCCGGTCGCCTCGTGAAGATGGACATCGCGACGGGAGCGGTGGAGGTCCTCGCGGAAGACCCGACGTACGACGTCGTCGGTGCGTCCGTCAATCCCGATACGCGCGAGCCCGAACTCGCGTTCTTCCTGAAGGAGAAGTTGGAGTACGTCGTCCTCGACCAGTCCATCCAGGCCGATATGGACGCGCTTCGCAAGCTGCAGGACGGAGATTTCGGACTCGTCGATCGCAGCATGGACGACCGCACGTGGATCGTCGCCTACGACGTCGACAACGGGCCCGTCCGGTACTACAGCTTCGATCGCGCGTCGAAGCACGCGACGTTCCTCTTCGATCACCGGAGCGAGCTCAACGATCAGCCGCTCGTCGCGATGGAGCCGTTCAGCTTCAAGTCTCGCGATGGACTCGAGGTCCACGGTTACCTCTCGTTCCCGATCGACACGCCGCGGACGAAGCTCCCGACCGTCGTCAACGTGCACGGCGGTCCGTGGGCGCGCGACTCGTGGGGCTTCAACCCGGAAGCGCAGTGGCTCGCCAACCGCGGGTACCTGAGCGTGCAGATCAACTTCCGCGGATCCATCGGGTACGGCAAGGATTACGTGAACGCCGGCGATAAGGAGTGGGGCGGGAAGATGCAGGACGATGTCAGCGACGTCGTCCAGTGGGTGATCGATCAGGGTTACGCGGATCCCGAACGGGTGTGCATCTACGGCGGCTCGTACGGCGGCTACGCCGCACTGGTCGGCGCCACCTTCACGCCCGAGCTCTACAAGTGCGCCGTCGCACTCTGTGGTCCGTCCAACCTCGAGACGTTCATCCTCGGTGTGCCGCCGTACTGGCAGCCGATGATCGCGATGTTGCACCGCCGGGTCGGCAACCCGGAGACGGAGAAGGACTTCCTTTGGTCGCGGTCGCCGCTGTCGAAGGTGGACAACATCTCCATCCCCCTGTTCGTCGGCCACGGCGCGAACGACCCGCGCGTGAAGCTCGCCGAGACGGAGCAGATCGTGGAGGCGATGAAGCGTAAGGGCATCCCGTACGAATTGCTCGTCAAGGACGACGAGGGCCATGGATTCGTGAAGCCCGAGAACCGCCTCGACTACTACCGGAAGTGCGAGAAGTTCCTCGCGACACACCTGGGAGGACGCACCGAGTGACCGTGAAGAAGATCCCCCTCGAGGTTCTGTTCGGAAACCCGGAAAAGGTCTCGCCGCAGATGTCGCCGGACGGGACGCGACTCGCGTATCTCGCGCCCGTGGACGGCGTATTGAACGTCTGGGTCGGTGCCGTCGGTTCGGACGACTTCAAGCCGGTGACGAACGACACCGACCGCGGTATCCGCTCGTACGCATGGGCGCACGACAACCAGCATCTCGTGTACATCCAGGACCAGGGCGGAGACGAGAACTGGCGGCTCTACACGGTCGACCTCGATACCGGTGACGTCCGCGACCGCACGCCGTTCGACGGCGTGCAAGCTCGTATCAACGGTGCGAGCAAGCGCCGTCCGCACGAGTTCCTGCTCGGCTTGAACGTCGACCGCAAGGAGCTGCACGACATCTACCACCTCGACCTTCGAACGGGAGAGTTGACGAAGCAGGTGTCGAACCCCGGATACGCGGGGTGGCTGGTCGATTACGACATGGTCGTCCGAGGCGGCCTGAAGATGCTGCCGGACGGGAGCAAAGAGGTGTACGTCCGCGACTCCGAGGACGACGACTGGCGAGTCGTCATGAAGATCGACGCCGACGACGGCGACATCGCCGGTCCCGTGGGATTCACCCGCGACGGGAAGTCGATGTTGCTCCGCAGCGCGGAAGGCGTGAACGCCGCGCGTCTCGTGCGTCGCGATCTCGAGACGGGCGAGCAAGAAGTGATCGCGTCCGACCCGACCTACGACGTGAGCGGTGTCTGGCGCCATCAGGACACCTGGGATATCCGCGCTGTGACCTTCGTCAAGGACAAGACGGAGCGCATCTTCTTCGACGACGACGCGGCGTCGGATTTCGCCGCTCTCGAGAAGGTCGAGCAAGGTGAGGTGCACGTCGTCGATGTCGATCACGCCGATGCGACGTGGATCGTGGCGTTCACGCACGACGACGGTCCCGTCCGTTACCACGCGTGGGACCGCAAGTCGAAACAGGCGACGTTCCTGTTCGAGTCTCGTCCGGAGCTGAACGACTACGAGCTCGCACACATGGAGCCCTTCTCCTTCGAAGCCCGTGACGGCCTCGAGGTGCACGGCTACATCACGTTCCCCGTCGGCGCCGACCGGAAGAACCTCCCGTGCGTGCTGAACGTGCACGGGGGCCCGTGGGCGCGCGACACCTGGGGCTACGACCCGCAGGCGCAGTGGGTCGCGAACCAGGGCTACGTCTGCATCCAGGTGAACTACCGCGGGTCGATCGGCTACGGCAAGGAATTCCTCAACGCCGGCGACCGCGAGTGGGCGGGCAAGATGCACGACGACCTTCTCGACGCGATCGATTGGGCCGTCGAGCAGGGATACATCGACCGGTCGCGTGTCGCGATCTACGGCGGTTCGTACGGTGGGTACGCCGCACTCGTCGGCGCGACCTTCACACCGGACGTCTTCCGGTGCGCCGTCGATGTCGTCGGGCCGTCGAATCTGATCACGTTGCTCGAGACGGTGCCGCCGTACTGGCAGCCGATGATCGCGCGATTCCAC
>JAICYB010000063.1 GCA_025934435.1 Actinomycetes bacterium
GTGCGCGACCGTTGCGGTCGGCGCGCAGCAACGCCGGCCCGGCATAGACCGCGCCGCCGATCGACACGACGATTCCCGCGACGATCAGCCAAAAGAGCACTCGGAGCCCGACGTGAGTCGTGCGGCGGATGTTGTGCCGAGCGGTGGTCGAGAGATGAAACAGTCGCCTCCGGCGCCTGCGGCGTCGATGACGCGACCTGGACGGAGCGCTCTTGCTCCTTAGGCGCTGCACGTCGCGCGAGTCATCTTCCGGCCGACTCGGGGACGGACGATCCTTCGGCCCGGTACGAGTAGTAGTGCGAGTACTCGTACGGCGAATCCGACGGCTTCTGACGGTTGAGCACGACGCCGAGCAGCCGCCCGCCGGCTCGGGTGACGATCTGCGTCGCGTCGAGGAGCTTCGTCCGATCGGTCTTGCCGGTTCGCGCGACGACGATCACGCCGTCGGTGTGGGCCATGATCGTCGCGGCGTCCGCAACGGGAAGCACCGGCGGCGAGTCGACGACGATCACGTCGAACAGCGCAGCGATGCGCTCGAGCAACCCGGCCATCTGCTCCGAGCCGAGCAGCTCGACGGGATTCGGCGGGATCGCGCCGGCCAGGAGCACATAGAGGTTCTTCGTATCGGTGGCGGTGACGGCGTCCTCGAGCGGGACCTGTCCGACGATCGTCGTCGTGAGCCCGTTCGTGCCGGTCGGCGCGAATCGTTTGTGCAACGAGGGACGACGCAGGTCGGCTTCGACGAGCAGCGTCCGCAGACCGCCGAGCGCGAACGCGGCCGCCAGATTGAGCGCGACCGTCGTCTTCCCCTCGTCGGCGACGGGCGACGTGACGAGCAACGTCTTGATCGGCGCTTCGACGCCGAGGAACCCGATCGACGTACGCACCTTACGGAACGACTCACCACCGAGCCCTTGCGAGTCGCGGTCGAGATAGACGTCCTCGCCGTGCGTGTCGAGGGCCGGGATCGCACCGAGCACGTGAAGCCCCATGTGCTCGATCTCTTCGCGGTGCTTCACGGAAACATCCAACTGCTCGACGATGAACGCGAGCACGACGCCGGCACCAAGACCGATCAGTAGCGCGAGTGTCATGTTCCGCTTCGTGTTCGGGGAGATCGGCGCGAACGGCTCCTGCGCGCGATCGATGATGTTGACGGGAACCGCGCTCGCTTTCTTCGGATCCGTCCCGCCGAGCTTGTTGATCTGGCTCACGAACGTGTCGGCGACCGCATTGACGATCTGTTGATCGATCGCCGGGTCCGGCCCGATGTACTCGACCTTCAGGACGAGCGTGTCGATCACGGGCTGTGAGCTGAGTCCGCCGAGGATCTCTCCGACGGTGATCGGCAGCCCGCTGGCGGCGACCGCGTCCTGGGCGATGGTCCGCGACGTGATGATCTGCGCGTAGCTCTTGAGGAGCAGGCCGGACAGGTTCGTTACCGCCTGACCCTGCGGCAACTCCTGGACGGTGATCTGTTGCTCGCCGACGAACAGCGTGGCCTGCGCCAGATAGAGCGGCGTCGTTCGCGCCGTGATGAACGCCCCGAACCCGAGACAGACGACGAGAGCGAGGAGGACGAACCACTTCCGCTTGCGCAGGACGCGAAGGTAACCGCGAAGGTCGAGATCCATGTGAGGTCGAGTCTAAGTCGGGTTGTCGCTGAACGCTGTGCGATCAGCTTGCGGCGGAGCGAGCCGACGTACGGTCGACGAGCGTCGGCGTCAGCAGCGAGCGCAGGTGCTCGACGGCGTTGTCCGGCATGCCCGAGTTCACGAGCAGACGCAGCATCTCGAGGTCCGAGCCGAACTCGGCGTCGTCGAACAGCGGCTCGCGGACGATGAGGATCTTCGCGTGCGGACCCGCCATGACGTCTTCGTCCTCGACGATGAGCTCTTCACGCAGACGCTCGCCGGGCTTCAGACCGGTGACCTTGATCGGCACCTCGATACCCGGCTCGAGCCCGGAGAGTCGGATGAAGTTCTCCGCGAGGTCGCCCATCCGGATCGGGTCGCCCGTATGCAGCACGTACACCTCGCCGTCCGCGCCGAGCGCACCGGCTTGCAAAACGAGCTCGACGGCTTCCGACGTCAGCATGAAGTAACGAAGCGCATCGGGGTCGGTGAGCGTGACCGGCGAGCCGCTCGCGATCTGCTTCTGGAAGATCGGCAGGACGCTGCCGTTGCTGCCGAGCACGTTCCCGAACCGGACCGCGACGAAGGTCGTGCCCTGCCCGGCGAGCGAGCGGATCACGAACTCCGCGACGCGCTTCGTCATCCCCATGATCCCGACCGGACGAACCGCTTTGTCCGTCGAGATCAGAACGAACTCGGTCGCGCCGCCGTCGATCGCGGCCTTCGCCACGGTCTCCGTGCCGAAGACGTTGTTCTTGATCGCTTCGATCGGATGCGCCTCCATCATCGCGACGTGCTTGTAGGCGGCCGCGTGGTAGACGAGCTGCGGAGCGAAGTCGCGCATGACGGCGCGGATGCGCTGCTCGTCCATGATGTCGCCGATGACGGGGACGATCCTCGTGTCGGGGAAGCTGTCGTGCAGCTCGAGTGTGGTGATGTGGAGATCCGACTCGGCGCGGTCGTAGAGGACGAGCACCTCGGGCTCGAAACCCGCGATCTGCCGCGCGAGCTCCGAGCCGATCGAGCCCGCGCCACCCGTCACGAGGACGCGACGACCCGCGATCTTCTCCCGCAGGAGCTCGAGGTCCGTCCCGATCGGGGCCCGCCCGAGCAGCTCCTCGTCGCTGACGCGACGGAGCTGGCTGATGGGTGCCTCCCCGCTCAACAGAGAAGTCAGACCGGGAACCTTTCGAACCTCGACCTCCGACCCGGCGAGCGCCTTGCCGATCTCGCGCTTGCGCTCGGGGGCGATCTCGTCGAGGGCGAGAAGGGCGACGCTCGCCTTCTGCTCGGCGCAAACGCTCGCGAGCTCGTCGACCGTTCCGAAGACGGGGATCCCGTGCATGCGGCGACCGCGGTCACGCGGGTCCTCGGCGACGATGCCGACGATGTCGTAGGGGAGACCGCCGCGGCCGACCTCGCGGATGAGGGCGTCGGCGACGTGCCCCGTCCCGACGACGATCGCCCGCCGGCACTCGGCCACCCGGGTCTTCGAGGCCGCCAGATGGCGCTCGAAGCCGAGGCGCGTCGCGTACCGGAGGCCGCCGGTCAGCAGTACGCAGAGCAGCCAGTCGAGGACGATCACCGAACGCGGGAAGCCGTGGCCCCCGATGATCAGATCGGCCGTGGTGAACAGCGCCGTCGAGAGAGTGACGGCCTTGACGATCGTCGAGACGTCGCGCATGCCGACGTAGCGCCAGAGCCCTTCGTACAGGTGGAAGAACCAGAAAACGACGGCGCGGACGACGACGACGGCAAGCACGGTGATCGCCAGGCGCCGGATCTCGCTGTGCGGAAGGACGAAATCGAAGCGCAGGCCGAAGGCCAGCGCGTATGCCATAGCGAACAGCACGAGGTGGAGGGCCACCACGACCGGCCGGCGCACGCTGAGGATGAATTCCACCAAGGTTCCCCTGACGCGAAAACCCACGGCGCGCAGCGGTTGTACCGTCACCGTGCCGCCCCCCGTTCGACACGATACCCCGTTGTTGCCTCCTTGGGGAACCGTCGTTGGTTGCGGCGGATAGCGCTCCGCGGTGGCACACACGGGGAGGCGGGCCGGGTAGAGGTCTCCGGACCCGAGGCCGCGCCGGGGAACCCGGCGGGCCTGTGACACCGACGGAGCGCTGTCCGCCGCAACGTTGCGATAGCTCTGCTCAATTCCTAGTGACCCCGTCCCTTCGTTCTCGGTTAATCACTACGCCGGTGTGTGCCGATTCTTACGGTGAGACGACGGGGATGCCGTCCGAGTTCGCTTGGAGGTACACTTTCCCCACAACGGGAGGGGGCCAACCAGCTTGACCCTGTTAGCAGCGCCGCTTGATGACGCGTCGACCGCGCTCGGTACGTCGTACCCGCACCTGATCTCGGCTGCCTCCGGATTCTTCCGGAGCCGCGGGGTGCCCTTCGACGAGGCGAACGACCTCGGTCAGGAGACGATCGTCCGGACGCTCGTCCATCTCAAGCGCCACGGCCAGCGCGGTGACGACCTGAAGCCGCTCCTCTTCACGATCGCGCGGAACCTCCTCGCCGAGCGCGCGCGCAAGCACGCGACGAACGTCGTCGCGCTCAGCGAGCACATCGACGTCGCGGACGACGCACCGTCGCCGCTGGACCGCGTCGTCCAGAGCGAAGAGCGCAGCGCCGTCGCGAATGCCGTCTCGTCGCTCGCCCCGCGTCACCGTCGCGTGATCGAACTCTGGATGGCCGGCGAAGCGCCCGGTGACATCGCGCGATCGCTCGGTATCAAGCGCAATGCGGCCGACGCACTCCTGCACCGCGCGCGGCGTCGTCTGGCATCGGTGCTTCGCGAATCCGGCGCGGGAGCGCCTGCGGTCATCGGTCTTTGGCGCGGACGTCTTCGGTTCGCCATGCAGCGCGTCGCTTCCTTCTTCGAGCACTACGACCCGACTTCGATCGTCGGCCAGGCCGTCGGCGCCGTCGCGGTCGTTTCGATCGCCGGCGCGATCGGCGCTGTCGGTGCGTCGCCTGCGCACGTGGCGAGCTCGCATGTCGCGAGCGTTCCGGCCGTCGCGCACGTCTCGTCGGTCACGAAGCCGCTTGCGTCCACGGCTGCGGCCGATCGCAAGTCTTCGCAGAACGTGAGCCCGCGATCGCTATACGCGAACGTCGCCGACCAACGCGTTTCCGCGCACACGGACGTCAAGGACCCCACGACGAACAAATCGGTGCCGGTGGGGATCGACGTCTGGCGAGACCCGGGCAGCGGGACGAGTCACACGGCGACGGTTCTCGATACGGGAACGAAGATCCTCTGCGCGCGTGGTTGTCCTTCCGTTGGAGGCGGGCAGTGAAGGCGCTCCGGCGACTGACCGCAGCGCTCACCGTGTTCCTCGCGGTCGCGATGTGGTTCCCGATCGGGATCTCGCGCGACGCAAGCAGACCCACGCGCGAATGCATCCGGATCACGATCTCGACAGCGACGCCGACGTTCTGCCTGCCGCTGTTCTAGCGGCGCGGGTGCACGAAGACCCCGAACGCGGTTTTCGTTAGTACGCCGATGTCCGTAGCGAGCGTTCGCCGGTCGATGTACTCGAGGTCGATCGCGATCTTCGCCGGCATCACGACATTGACGTAGGCCTCTTCCCACCGCTCCCCCGCGCTCGCGAGGACGCGTTGCTCGTCGCGATAGGCGAGCGATGCGGGCGACGTGATGCCGGGCGCAACGCTCAGGATGCGCCGCTGCTCCGGCGTGTACCGCGCGACGTAGCGTTCGTCCTCGGGACGCGGGCCCACAAGGCTCATCTCGCCGCGGAGCACGTTCACGAGTTGTGGAAGCTCGTCGATCTTGAGGCGTCGCAGCGTCTTGCCCGCCGCGGTGACCCGCGGATCGTCACCGGCCGTGATGGCCGGTCCGGCCTCGATGCGCATCGTCCGGAACTTGAGGAGCGTGAACGGTGCTCCGTGGATGCCGATCCTCGTCGCGCGATGGAGGACGGGGCCTTTGGACGTCGCCTTGACGGCGATCGCCGCGACGACCCAGATCGGGGACGAGACGACGAGCGCGACGGCGGCGACCGTCACGTCGAACGCGCGCCGCAGATTCACCGCCGGTGCCGCGTGATGACGTCGTCCACGGCGACGATCACGTCGTCGACATCGCGATCGGTCATCTGCGGATAGATGGGGATCGAGACGAGCCGTTCGAACTCTCGCGTCGCAACAGGGAAATCCTCGGTGCGGAGTCCGTACTTGTCGCGGTAGTAGGAGAGCAGATGGATCGGGATGAAGTGGACGCTCGTCCCGATGTTGCGCACGCGGAGCTCTTCGATGAACTGATCTCGGTCGATCTTCATACGATCGAGATGCAGGCGGATGGCGTAGATGTGCCACGCGTGCTGCGTGCCGGGTTGCTCGTTCGGGAGCTCGAGCTCGGGGAAGGACGACAACGCCTCGGTGTAGCGTCCGGCGATCGCGCGGCGCCGCGTGTAGAGATCGGGCAAGCGCTTCAGCTGGACGAGTCCGATCGCCGACGCGAGATCGGTGATGTTGTACTTGAACCCCGCGCGATCGACGTCGTATCGCCACGATCCCGTCCCGTCGTAGCGCCGCCAGGCATCGCGGCTCATCCCGTGCAGGCTCCACGCGCGCGCGCGCTCGACCAGCTCACCGGGGCCGGTGAGCATGCCGCCTTCGCCCGTCGTGAGGTTCTTGGTCGCGTAGAACGAGAACGCGGTGAGGTTGCCCCGTCCGCCGATCGTTATGCCGTCTATGCGCGCGGGGATCGCGTGGGCCGCGTCCTCGACGGCGATCTTGCCGCCGACCGTGCACGGACCGCCGTACAGGTGCACCGGCATGCACCATCTGCCGTCGGACGACGCCAGGTTGAGCGTCGTCGGATCCACGTCCACGAACGCAGGCCGCGCGCCGACGTGTTCGACGACGTGCGCGTCGGACGAGAACGTCATCACCGGAACGACGACTTCGTCGCCGGCGCCGATGCCGTGCGCGAGGAGCGCGAGATGGAGCGCCGCGGTGCCCGAGTTGAGAGCGAGGGCGGCTTCGGCGCCCACCGTCTCGGCGAACGACTTCTCGAAGGCCGCCGTCTTCGGGCCCGTCGTCATCCAACCCGAACGGAGCGTTTCGACGACGGCCGCGATCTCGTCGTTCCCGATGTCCGGGGGCGCGAACGGCAGGAACGAGTCACGCATGGCGAACAAACTTACGCATCTTTCCCGCCCACCTTTCGCCGTCCATGAGGCGCTCCCACCCGCGGCGATCGTAGAAACGGATCGCGTTGTCGTTCCACGTGTTGACGTACAGGATCAGCGAATCCGAACCCGCGTCGGCCGCGACGCGCTCTGCCGTGCGCAACAGCTCATCGCCGACGCCGGACCGCTGCGCCGCCGGGTCGACGGCGATCGCAAGGAGCACAGGAGCTTCGTCCGGCTCGGTGGTCTTCTTCGCGAGCAGTCCGGCGAGCTTCGGCACGAGGCGCGGCAGCTTGGTCAGACCTACGCGCAGGACGGTGAGCGGCCGCCGCGCGACCTGACCGGCGATGAACCTGCCCCGACCGCGCCGGAACGCGCCGATCGGATCGGGAAAGTGACCGACGAGGACGAACCCCCTGAGCTTGCCGTCCATGACGGCGCCTTTGAAGGCGATCAACCCCGGATCGTCGAGCTGCGTTTCGTAATAGCTACGGACGAGCGGTGCGCCGAACTGTGTCATCAGGCTGTCGTGGAACGCGCCGAGATGGATGAACGCGACGTCGTCGAGATCGTTCGCAGAAAGATCCGTCATGGTGACGTTGCTCATCGAGTTCGCGGATCGGTGACGAGACCGAACAGGCCTCGCCAGAACCCGGTTCCGTACGCGATATGCAGCGTCGCGTACACGGCGGGCAGGGTCGCCATCGTCGAGCGGTCGCGGCGTCCGAAGACGAGCGTCGCAACGAGCGACGCGAGCGCGTACGGCCCGGCGACGATCAGCGCCCACACGTACCGCCGCGTCACGATCGCCGTCACGAATGACGCGGCGAGCCCGGCGACGAGCGCCGCCGGCACCAGTTGCCTGAGCGCGCCGATCCCGCGCCGGCCGAGCACCCTCGGACGGAAGAGCCCATAGCGGTAGTACTGGCGCCATGCGGCGCCCAAGCTCGGGCGGCAGTAGTAGACCGACTTGATCGACGGATCGAGCCGGATCCGTCCGCCGCTTTCGAGGATGCGGCGGTTGAGGTCGTCGTCTTCGTTCGGACCGACATCCTCGGCGAAGGTCCCGACGCGGTCGAAGACGGATCGCCTGAACGCGCCCAGGTACACGGTGTCGGTCCAATCGGGCTCCGCGGCGTAGTGGAACCGCGAGTTCCCGATGCCGAAGGGCGTGCTCGTCGCAAGGGCGATGGCGCGACCGATGCGGCCTTCGCCCCGCGCGGTCATCAATCCGCCGGCGTTGTCGGCGCCGCTGGACTGGAGTACTTCGACACACCGCCGGACGTAGTCGGGCGCTATCTCGCAGTGCCCGTCGACCCGCACGAGGATCTCACCTTTGGCGTGGGCCACCCCGATGTTCAACGCGGCAGCTTGGATCCGCTTCGGGTTGTCGACGACTCGCACGGCTCGATGCGCCTGCTCGCCCATCCGCTCGACGATCTCGCGCGTCGAATCGTCCGAACGGCCGTCGACGACGAGGATCTCCGTGAGGTCCGCGGGGTAATCCTGCGCCAAGACCGAGCCCAAGCTGCGCTCGATGAAGCCTTCCTCGTTCCGGACGGGCATCACGACGGTGACGGAAGGCGATGTCATGCTTTGACGGACGCTCGGCTCATCGCCTCGCGATAGACCTCGATCACGCGCTCGGCGGTCCGTTCCGCGGTGACGTCGGAGAGGGTCGACCGGCCGTCGACACGAGTCGGCAGGGCCAAGACCTGTTCGAGACCCCGAGCGATCGTCGCCGGGTCGTCGCTCGGACAGAACACGCATCCGGGAACGCGTTCGATCCGATCGCGAACGTCTCCCACATCGAGGCCGACAACCGGGAGGTTGCATGCAAGGGCTTCTTTGACCATCGCGCACTCCCCTTCGTACGCGGCCGTCACGAGGAGCGCATCGCACGCATTCATGTACCGGTTCACACCTTGGCGGTCGACGCCTTTCAGCGTCACGAGCTGCGGACGCTCCTCCGGCGGCACGAGATCGACGGCCTTCTGTGCGAGCCAGAACCGCTTGACGCCGATCTGTGGACGTCCCGAGAACAAGACGAGCTTCGCGGACGGATCGAGTCCGAGCTCGGCGCGAGCTTCGTCCTTCGGCACCGGGTAGAAGACGTCGAGATCGATGCCGAGCGAGATCACGTGACGGGGCACCCCGCGCGGCAGACGCTTCCCCAGTGATTCGGAGAGCACGATGACCTCGTCGGCTCGTCGCGCGACCATCCGGCTCGCCGCACGCAGGAACCACCCGAAGATGCGGAGCTTCGTCCCTTCGTAGGGAAGTCCGTGAAGGTCTCCCCCGCCGAGGAACGTGACAACGCACGGGATGCGGCTCGGGAGCACGACGAGGCCGCTCTGTCCGAAGTACGCGTGGACGACGTCGTAGGACTCGGAGCGAAGCTGCGCCTTCACGCGGCGACGAGCCTTCCAGTAGTTGATCGGGTTCTTCCCGCCGCGGAAACCGATGACGTCGATGCTGACACCGGCTCGGCGTAGGAAGTCGACTTGGTGAACGACGAAGGTCCCGACGAAGGGTTCCGCTTCCGACGGCCACTCACTCGACACGACGAGGATCTTCATCGGAGGGAACCTTACGCTCTCGATGCGGTCAGTCGTTGCAGATGGTCGACGATGGTCCGCGCGCTCGCTTCCACCGTGAACGTCCGGGCCCACGCTTGACCGCGTGTCGCAACCGTTTCGCGCAGAGCTGCGTCCGAAAGAAGCGCTTCGACGGCGTCGGCGATAGCGCCGGGATCGCGCGGGCGGATGAGCATCGCCGTGTCGCGGTCGCGGAGGTAGTAGCCGATCCCTCCGACGTCGCTGGCGATCGCGGGAAGTCCCATCGCCATCGCCTCTTGCATCGATCGCGGCAAGCTGTCCCAGTAGGTCGGGATCACGAAGAGGTCGGCTTCACGGAACGCGTTGAGCAGCTCCGGGCCCGCCGCTTTGAACCCGAGGTAGGTGAACCGGTCGGCGACGCCGATCGCGGCGGCGTGCGCGCGGAGCTGGTCGAGGTTGCGATCGGACTCGTCCTCCCAGCCGATGATCCCGAACGAAGCGTTGATGCCGCGACGTTCGAGAAGAGCCAGCGCATCGACGGCCTCGAACAAGCCCTTCTCGCGGACGATCCGTCCGGAGTAGACGAGGCGGATGGGAACGTCACGTCCGAGTTCGAGAGGCCACGCCCGCGGCGGCGGAGCGTCGGCGATATCCCGCTCGCGATATGAGCCCGTCGGCACGGCCTCGATGCGTGCACCGGGCAACCTTGCCGCGATGGTCGGGTTGTTCACGAGGACGAGGTGGCCCTTCGCCGCGTTCGCCTGCACGCGGTTGTAGTAACGGGCCCACAACTCGATAGCGCGGTTGCGGATCCACGAGAAGTCGTCGCGCGGCTCCCAGGAGCCCAAGTCGCCCCAGAGGAGCGGCAGGACGGGAACCGGCGCCGCCGCACGGACGAGATGCGGCAGCAGTGGCGACGGGCCCTGGATGAGCACGACGTCGAGACCGTCCTCCTGCGGACGGAACCGCTGCAGATAACTCGAGGGACGGAACGAACGCGAGAGATGGCTGCCCGCGGGACCGAGGTCGACCGTTCGTATCAACTCGGGGTCGAGCAGGAAATCCTCGGTGCCGGCCGCTTCTCGGTGTCCGTAGAAGACGAGACTTCCTGCCGTTCGTGCGATCGCGTCGATGAGCAGCCCGAGGTGCGCGGGTACGCGGGACGCACCGTCTTCACCGACGGCGAACGGGATGTGGTAGTAGAACCCGACCTTCAATGCGTGACGTCCACCACGACGCGAGCGTCGATCGGCTCATGTTCCGCGTTCGTGTGCTGGACGGGTCCGATCGATCCGAGATAGCACGCGAGCAGCAAGGTGAGCGGGATGTAGATCGCGGTCGAGACGGCATTGTGGAACGCGATCGAGACCGCGATTCCGGCGCTGGCCGCCAACAGCGCACGCACTTCGTGCCGGCGGCGAACGCGCCATGCGTACAAGGCCGCCGCTAGCAAGACCCCGATGAAAAAGACGAGGCCGGGGAATCCGGTCTCGGCGAGGAACTGCGCGAACGTGTTGTGTTCGTCGTTGACGATGGACTGCACGAAGGCGTACTCGTTCGTTGCGGTGAGGAGGACGGTCGCCGGCGCGCCGATGAAGTTGTTGTAGCCGACACCGAAGGCAGGATGCTCTTCGCCGAGTTGCCAGCTCTTCTGCAAGAGCAGGTGCCGGGTCGTATCGCTCGTCGAGGTCTCGCCGTGGAGCAGATCGAACAAGCGGTTCGCCCCGACGAGAGCGGAGCCTCCGGTCGACTGGACAGCGACGATCAGGATCGACGCGACGAGCGCGCCGGCCGCGAAAGTCCGTACGCGCCTTGTGAGATCACCCTGGAGCAATACGTACACGAGGCCGACGATCACCATCCCGACAAGCGCGGTCCGTCCGCCGCTGTTCACCATCAAGAAGACCGATCCCGCGAGCAGCGGCCACCGCACGATGCGCAAGAGTCGCGGACCAACCCCGGCGAGCACGAACGGCAGGACGAACAAGATCACGATGTTGACTGCGTTCCGGTTCACTCCCATGAGCGAGCCGAAGCCCGCGGTACCGCCGGGGTCGAGGACCGGGCGGTGGAGCACCCACCGGTAGACCGCACCGACGACGTAGACCGCGGCGCCCGCAGCGAGCCCGAGGATGAGCGAGTAACGGAGCCGTTGCTCCCGGAGCACCGCGGCCAGACCGGGGATCACGAACACGAACCAGAGCGCGATCTTCCAGGAGTCGTTCACCGTTGTCATGCGCCATGAAGCAACCGCGGAGATGAGGAGCCACGCGCCGAGGAGTCCGGCCCACGCGTGATAGCGCGGGATCGCAACGAGGAGCCCACCGCGTTGCCAGCCGGCAAGCGCGAGGAAGGCCGCGAGCACGAGGGCGAGTGAATACGGGCCGGCGTGGAACTCGACCCATCTTCCGATGGTCGCCTCGATCCCGAGGTAGTACAGGATCGGGATGGCGATCACGTCGATGAACCGTCGCTTCGGTCTCTGAGTGATCACGCCGGCTCCGGGGCCGCGGTCAGATCCGGCCACGTCGTCGCGATCTCCGTGACGAACCGCTGCGCGAAAACATCCACGGCGCTATCTCGCGCGATACCTCGTCCTTCGCTGAGGAGTTTGCGACGCATATCGGCGTCGTCCGCAAGCGCACGTACCGCCGCAACGATCGCCCCGACGGAGTGCGACTCCACGATCGTGACGTCACGTCCGTCTTCGAGGAAGTCGAGGATGCCCCCGACCGGCGTGCAGATCACCAGGACGCTATGTGCGAGCGCTTCGTTGATAACGCGCGGGAAACTCTCCGCATACGCGGCGTGGATCAGGACGTCGGCTCGTCGGTAGAGGTCGAAGAGACCCGCTCCGGGCATCCACCCGTGAAAGACAACGTCGTTCGCGAATCCCGCGGCTGCGACGCGATCGACGAGCTGTGCCTCAGATTGACCCTTGCCGGCGACCTCGAGACGGGCGTTCGGGAATATCGAACGCTTGATCTCGATGAACGCGTCGACGGCTTCGAAGACGCCCTTATACGGGACGAGTCGCGCAGCGATCATGAACGTCGGTGTCGAAGTCCCGAGCCTGTCGTCCGTCACGAACTCCTCATCGGATCGACGGCGCGACCATCGCGTGACGAGAACGCGCCCGCGCGCCCCACGGTGACGTCCGGCGAGCATCTTGCTGTTCACGAACGTCAGACCGGCACGGCCGATCACGCGCCGGCCACGTCGATCGGTTACCGCGGCGATGAAGCGACGAACCGCCGTCTCGCTCAGGGATCCCGGCTCCGTACGTGCTTCGTCCCCCACGCAGCTCCCGTCGATCACAACCGTCCGTGGGCACCGGTTGGCCTTGTCGACGATATGGATGCGCCGGTTCGGAAGCCGGTGGACCAGCACGTCCCAGTCGGACGATGCCTCGGCCACGATGCGGCCCACGCGCGTCCGGCGAGCCGCGCTATCTCGCCAGCTGCCCTTCGGGCCGAGCGAGACGACATCCACGTTCGAGCGATTGAGCGGCGCGTCGGCCACGTCCTCGCCGGTCGGATGCTCCGGCTGTTCATAGACAACGAGCGTCAGCCGGTCGACGAGATCCGCGATCGCTTCGATGCGAGGGGCTTCGAGGCTCTGGACGTAGATCTTGTCATCCTCGTGCCTCACGCCGCCGAGGAAGTGGTACGCGACGTGCCAGGGCTGTCGTTTCTCGGCACACACATCGTCGATTATCGCCCAGAACAAGGCTGCGTCCGCGCCCGGGAGCGGCCGGTAGCATCGAGCGACGGCGAATGGACGTATCGATCCTCATCCCCACACACAACCGCGCTCACGTCCTCGGCGAGTGCATCGATTCGATACTCGCGCAACGCTGCACCGCGTCGTACGAGATCGTCGTCGTCGACGATGCTTCGACCGACGACACGGCGGTAGTTGTCCGGGCGCGCGCCGATGCAGCCGACGCTCGCGGCGTCGACCTCCGGTACGTGACGCAGCCGCCCGGCGGCGCGAACGCCGCGCGAAATACCGCGATCAAGAACGCGCGGGGTGACCTGTTCGTCTTCGTCGACGACGACGTGGAAGCACCCGAAGGCTGGCTCGCCGCCATCGTCGACGGCGCCGCGCGCCATCCCGACGCGCTCGGATTCGCCGGGCCGATCCGGCTCAGGGTCGAGGGACATGCTCCGCGCACGTGTTCGAACGAGGCGCTCGCGACCGAGCTCGACCTCGGTCAAACCGAACGGCCGGTCACCGAGGCATGGACGGCGAATGCCGCGTACCGGCGCCGCGCGTTCGATCTCATCGGCCCGTTCGAAGAGAAGATCCCTGCGGGCGCCGGCGACGAAGAGCAATGGCTCATCAGGCTGCTCGACCGTGGCGGGGTCGTCATCTACCTGCCGGCAGCCTGGCTCTGGCATCGGCGCGTTGCGACCGATCTCATCTTCAAGAACATGCTCAAAGGCAAGTTCCGCCGTGGGTACCACCAGGCCCCCTTCTTCCGCTGGGCCGGTCGCGAGGGCGAGTTCACCGTCGCGAAAGATCTCGCGCACGCAGCGAGGTGGGTCGGCCACGGCGTCCGCCGTGGCTGCGCGGGCGGCATCCTCGAAGCCGCGCAGTGCATCGGACGCATCTGGGGAACGCTCCGCAACAAGACGGTGCTCCCGGGTGAACGCGTAGGACGAGCGTGACGCGGGTCAACAAGATCCACGCGATCACTGTCTGCAAGGACGAAGCCGACGTCATCGGAGAGATGCTTCGTGATGCTCGCCGTTGGTGCGACGCGATCTACGTCCTCGACAACGGATCGTCCGACGGAACGTGGGACGTCGTACTCGACGCCGCTCGAAGCGACAACGCGATCGTTCCGTTCCGCCAAGATCCCCGACCGTTCGAAGACGGGATACGTGCTCTCGTGTACGAAGAGTTCAAGTCGCGGTCCGAGGTCGGTGACTGGTGGTGCATCCTCGACGCGGACGAGTTCTACATCGACGATCCGAGCGTGTTCCTCGCGAAGATCCCGGACGCGTTCTCCGCGGTGTGGTCGGCCTCGTTCATGTACTACTTCACGGATGCCGATCTCGCGCGATACCGAGCCGACCCCGTCGCCTTCGCCGAGACGCCGATCCGGGAGCGGCTCAGGTATTACCGGTGCGACTGGTCGGAGCAGCGGTTCTTTCGGTTTCGTCCGGATGCCGCATGGCCGCCGTACGCGACATCGCCGGTCGACGCCGGGTACGTGTATCCGGTACGCATCTGGCTGAAGCACTTCCAGTACCGAAGTCCAGAACAGATCGAGCGTCGGCTCCAAGCGAGGTACAAGGTGTACGTCGGCAAGGATCGACGCGTCTTCCCGCATGAGTTCCACGAAGGTTGGGTCGATCACGTCCTTGGAGGCGGGACGGAGCACCCCCTCATGCTTCCGCCGATCGACGAGATGCCGTCGTGGGAAGAGCGTGTCGTCCCGGCGTCGGGGCTCGATCGCGACGAACTCGACGGAAGGCTCGTGTGCGACGAGTCGCGGCTCCCTCCGTTGCCGACGAACGTCTCGCTGCAACTCAAGACATTCGTGTCCGCGCTCGCCCGGCGAGCTGCGTTCTATCGTTATCGCGTGCTATCGAAGCGAGGGCGCCGGTGACGACGCCTGGACCTCTCGTCTCTGTCGTGATCCCCACGCGCAATCGCGTCGGGCTCTTGAAGCGTTCGGTGTTCAGCGTGCTCTCGCAGACGATCTCCGACCTCGAACTCATCGTCGTGAACGACGGCAGCACCGACGGAACGCGCGAGCTGCTGGCCTCGATCGACGATCCGCGCTTACACGTCATCCATCGTGAGACGGGCGGTGGTGCCGCGTCCGCACGCAATGCAGGCATCGCGCAGGCAACCGGCGAGTACATCAGCTTCCAGGACGACGACGACTTCTGGTTCGTCAACAAGCTGGAGACCCAGCTCGATGCGATGCGATCGGCGGAACAGCCGTCCCGATGGAGTCTCGCGTCGTTCATCCGGACGACCCACCGGATCTCGTACATCGGCGACGACGCGAAGTACCGAACGCTCGACTTCACCGAAGGCATCTACGACGAGGGCCCGGACTGGAGTTTGATATCGACGCCTTCGTGGCTCGTCCGCCGCGACTTCTTCGACGAGGTCGGGGTCTTCGACGAACGGATCCGGTCCTACGACGACTGGGAGCTCGCGCTTCGTATGTGGAAGGTCGAGCGACCGCTCATCGTTCTCGATCCGGTGTGGATGCAGGACTGGCGGAACGGCGGCGGCCTCACGAAGAACGAACTCGCGCGGGCCAACGACGTCGTGATCATCCTCGAGAAGCATCCGGACGTCTGGGAAGGTCATCGCAAGCCCTTGTCGCGGATGCTCTACTACGTCGGAAGGACCCAGGCGGGGACGATGCCTCGCCCGGGAGGACGGAAGATGATCCTCCGCGCGATCAGGGTCGACCCGTTGTTCTGGCGACCGTGGGTGTCGCTCGTGTTGTCCTTCATCGATCGCGAACGCGCGCAAGCTCTCACGATGGGTCTCCGGCGCGTCTTCCGCATGGAGAACCGGGCGCGGTGGTTCCGTTCGATCCGATAAGCGTCGTCGTACCAACGCGCGACCGGCCGGAGCTCCTCGACGGGTGCCTCCGCTCGGTCAGACGAGCACTCGGCGACAGAGATGAGTTGATCGTCGTCGACTCGGCCTCCGGCGATGCATCCGCCATCCACGACGTCGCCGACCGGTACGGCGCCCGGTACGTCCGGTGCGACGAGCCCGGCGCGTCGCTCGCGCGGAACGCCGGCTGGGGCGCGGCCGCGCATCCCGTCGTCGCCTTCATCGATGACGACATCCGCGTCGACGAAGGGTGGGCGCGGGCCGTCTCCGGATCATTCGCTTCGCACGACGTGGCGTTCATCACCGGATATGTCGGCATCCCGGAAGGTCAGGATCCGGAATTCGCGATCGCGAAGTTCATGCACGACGAGCCGTTCGACATCGACGCGAGCACCGCTCAAGATCCGGGACACAGTGCGAACCTGGCCGTCCGAAAGGACGCTCTCGTTGCGGTCGGCGGGTTCGACGA
>JAICYB010000102.1 GCA_025934435.1 Actinomycetes bacterium
ATCTCTTCGAGGAAGAGGTGTTCGTCTTCACGCCGAAGGGCGAGGTGAAGACGCTGCCCGCCGGCGCCACGCCGATCGACTTCGCGTACGCCGTGCACACCGACGTCGGGCATCGAACGGTCGGCGCAAAGGTGAACGGACGCATCGTTCCTCTGCACTACAAGCTGCAGAACGGCGACCGCGTCGAGGTGCTGACCTCGAAGAGCGGGCGCGGGCCGTCTCGCGACTGGCTTTCGCTCGTCGCTTCCTCCCGCGCGCGGAACAAGATCCGGCAGTTCTTCTCGCGCGAGCAGAAGGAGGACCTCGAGGCGAAGGGCCGCGAGCTCCTCGAGAGCGGGCTGAAGGCGCAGAACCTGCCGTACCGAAAGCTCGCGGGCTCGGCGGTGCTCGCCGGTGTGATCCGCGAGACGGGGTTCAAGAAGGCCGAGGACTTCTATCTCGCGCTCGGCTCGGGCAAGCTCACCGCCGGCGCGATCGTCAACAAGGTGCTGCAGCGGCTGAAGGTCGAGGAGGTCGCCGAGGAGGATGCGGTGCTCCCGCGCAAGAAGCCGAAGGCGCGCGACGCGCTTGCGAGCGACACCTACGGGATCACCGTCATCGGCGTCGAGGATGTTCTCGTGCGCCTCGCGAAGTGCTGCACGCCGGTTCCGGGCGACGAGATCGTCGGCTACATCTCGCTCGGCAAGGGCATCACGGTGCATCGCGGCGACTGCCCGAACGTGCGCGCGCTGATGCGGAACCCGGAGCGCTTCACGCCGGTCGAATGGGACGGCGGCACCTCGCAGAGCTTCCGCGTGCACATCGCGGTCGACTCGTGGGACCGTCCGCGCCTGCTGGAGGACGTCGCGCGGACGTTCGCCGAGCACGGCGCGAACATCGTCTCGTACGGCGGCTCGGTCGAGGATCAGATGGCGAAGAACTGGTACGTGGCGCAGGTGGGCGACGTGAAGTCGCTGCGCGCGTTGCTGACGGCGCTCCGGAACGTCGAGGCCGTCTTCGACGCGTACCGCGTCACGCCGCAGTAGTCCCTCGAACGAGGTACCCCATCGAGAGAACGCGGGGTACCCCTTCCGGGGGAGCGGGCGGATCTGCCGCATGGTTGAGCCGTGCGGTTCCCTCGCGCGAGGGATCGGGCGCAGATCGCCGCCGAACCCTCGAATGAGGGATCGACACTTTTGTCGTCGCGATTACAACGAGTGGAGGGGAGAGGGCAACAAGGCTGCGGCGCCCGGTCGCTCGAGGACTCGGCCGGGCGCGCGGCACCACCATCACGGTTCCCAGGACTCGCCGCCGGTGTCCCAGCCCACGAGGCAGTGACCGGAGACGAGAAGCGCGACGCGCTCGAGGAACATGCGGTCTTCCTCGGGCGCGTCGTCTACTTGCAGCTCCGCGATGCGGTCACCCTGCCAGGTGACGGGCACGTTCGTGCGGTTCGCGTCGTTCGGGGTCCCGGCGTGCGGCCCGAGTGCCAGCCCGTCGCCTTCGACGAAGGCGATGCCGGCCCACGTGTAGCCGGCTCGTTCGTGGAGCGTCGCCACGACCTGGCGCAGGATGTCGTCGGGATCGCCGCCGCGATTCAGGATGCGGTCTACTGCCTCGAGCGCGCCGCTAGTGCTCGACATCGTCGCCCTCGAACCCGAGCAGGGCAGCGCGGTAGTCGTCGGGGACCGGAACGGCTCTCCGTTCGCGGAGGTCGACGTAGACGAGCGTCTGGTGGGCGGTGACCATGAGCGTGTCGTCCGGGATCTTGTAGGCGGCGAACTCGAACGTGACGCTCGTCCGGCCGACGCGCGAGACGCGTGCGTAGATCTCGAGCTCGTCGTCGAAGCGCGCCGGGGCGAAGTATTCGACGTCGTTCGCGCGCATGACGAAATCGCCTTCGGCTTCGCCGTGAAGCTGGTCGAGCGCGCGCAGGTACTCGACACGCGCGAGGTCGAAGTACGGGTTGTAGCGCCCGTAGTAGACGATTCCCTGCGCGTCGGTGTCGGAGAAGCCGACGCGCGTGCGGGCGTTGAACTTGAAAGGCGGCTTCATCGGCGCGCGTAGCGTCGCATGACCTCGGCGAGCGCGTCGGGGTCAAGGCGGTGCGCGACGCGTGCATCCTTGCCGGTCGTGGTCTCGGCCGCGAGGAGCGCGTTGACGATCGCTTCCTCCGTCGCGTCGATCGTCGCGTAGAAGAGCGGGTCGAGCGTCTCGTTCGGGATCATCGTGATCGCGATCGAGGTGGCTGTCTCCTGGAGGCCGCGATTCCCCGTGGCGAAGCAGAGCATCAGGTCGCCGCTCGAGTTCTCGCCTGCGCCGCCGGTTCGGGCGACGCCGAGTGCTGCCCGCTGCGCAAGGCGGTCGCACTGGTGGGGGAGCAGGGGAGCGTCGGTCGCGATGACGACGATGATCGAGCCGGCTCCTTCGGGTGCGTCGGGGAGCGGGATCGTCTCGGCGCCGAGCTCCCGCCCGACCGGGACGCCGTCGATCGCGAGGCGGGAACGTCGACCGTGGTTCGCCTGCACGAGGACGCCGACAGTGTGGTCGCCCGCGACGCGCGACGCCGTGCCGATGCCGCCTTTGAAACCGTGGCAGATCATCCCGGTGCCGGAGCCGACGCAGCCTTCCTCGACCGCACCGCCGGTCGCGGAGGCAAGCGCCTCGTGCGCGTGTGCACCTTTCACGTGCATGCCGTTGATGTCGTTCAGGAAGCCGTCGTAGGTCTCGCCGACGACGGGGAGCGACCAGAGGTCGTTGCCGGCTCGAATTGCGTGCTCGACGAGCGCGTCGCGAACGACGCCGACGGAGTGCGTGTTCGTGAGCCCGATGGGCGTGGTCAGGAGGCCGGATTCGCGGATCCACTCGAGGCCGGTGAGCTCGCCGTTCCCGTTGAGCCGGTGCGAGCCCGCGAAGCACGGAAGCTCGGGTGGCACGACCACCGTGACGCCGGTTCGGATCGCGTCATCCTCGACGAGCGTCCTGTGGCCGACGCGGACTCCCGCGACGTCCGTGATCGCGTCGTTTTCCCCCGGCTCGAGGTCGCCGATCACGATCCCGAGGTCGCGTGAACGCATGAAGCGATCCTATTGAGCAGGGCCGATGCGGTCGTGACCCTGTGTCAGACACGGTTGAGAAGTCGGCACAAAGCGGTGACGTTTTCTCGGTGACGATGAAGCATGGGACGCGAGCGGCGTGCGATCGACCCCGACGGGATCTACCACGTCGTCTGCCGGGGCAGCAACCGCGAGCGAATCGTCTGGGACTCTCACGACTGCGACGCGTTCGTCGATGAGCTTCATGCAGTCGCGAAGAAGTTCACGTGGCGGATCTATGCGTGGTGCCTCATGCCCAACCATCACCACACCGTGCTCAGCTCCGAGATGTCGGCTTTCTCCGGAGGATTCCAGCAATTGAACGGCAATCACTCGCGGCGCACGAACCGGCGGCACGGCAGGACAGACCATCTGTTTCGCAACCGTCCCGTCGCCGTCGCGGTCGAAAGCACTGCGCATTTGATCGGAGCGATCGCCTACGTCGTCCGCAATCCGGTTGCCGCGAAGCTCGTCACGCACGCCGCAGAGTGGCCGTGGAGCAGTTATCGGGCCACTGTCGGACGCGAGCCGGCGCCGCCCTGGTTGCTCGTCGACGAGGTGCTCGAGCTCTTCGGGCGAGACCACACGAGCGCTGTCCTCGCGTTCGAGCGACTCGTCCATACCGGACATCTCTCGGTGTCAGACACAGGGGATCTGCTCGCTACGAGCGAATAACCGAGAGCACCTCGTCGCGCTTCTGCTCCATCAGCTGCTGCGAGCGTGCTTCGAGGTTCAGGCGGAGGAGGGGCTCGGTGTTCGACGGTCGCACGTTGAAGTGCCAGTCATCGGCGTCGACCGAGATGCCGTCGAGGTGCGAGACCTTCCCTTCGCCGGCATATCGCTCCTTCAGCTCCTGCAGCTTCAGCGCGACATCCGACACGGGCGTGTTGATCTCGCCGGTGATGAAGTACCGTCCGCGGAACGGCGCCAGTAGCTCCGACAGCTTCCGCCCGCTCTTCGACACGAGCTCGAGCATCAGCAGGAACGGCACGACGCCGGAGTCCGCCTGCGAGAACCGCCGGAAGTAGTAGTGGCCGGACACCTCGCCGCCGAACGCGGCCTCTTCCTTGCGCATGCGATGCTTGATGTACGCGTGGCCGACGCGATTGACGAGCGGCGTGCCGCCGGCGCGCTCGATCGTCTCCGGGACGGCCCAGCTC
>JAICYB010000131.1 GCA_025934435.1 Actinomycetes bacterium
CCGGCGACGCCCGCGACGTGGTCGTTCACCTCGTGCGGCTGCGACCACGCGAACGGCGTCACCAGGCAGATGCGCACGCTGCGAAGGATGCCAGGGACCCGGCCCGGGTCGGCCGGGCCCCTCGCGTGGATCGCTACTTGTGCTTGGTGAAGAACTCGGTCATCGGCTTCACGTTGAGCGTGTCCGCCGTGTTCGCGAGCGGCGGCAGACCCCAGTTCCAGAGGATGGTCGAGAGCATCGAGTAGTGGTTGTGCGGCGTTTCGCTGACGAAGCCGGACTTGCCCTTCGCCGTCATCACGATCGCGGGGATCTTCCCGCCGCCATAGACGCCGCCCGCCCACACGTTCCCGTCGGGCTGGCCGTTCGAGCCGAGGAAGCGGTAGAACGGCGGCAGGTACGGCGAGTCGCAGCAGCCCTCCGCCGACTCCCAATCGTCGGTCGCGTCGTTGGTGCCGACGAAGTCGTTCTCGTCGGTGACGATGAAGATGGCCGTGTGGCCGTTCTTCCAGTCGGTCGTCGACATGATCGTCTCGACGGCGCCCTTCACGAAGTCGTCGGCCTTCTTCTTCAGCGACGCGTCGTTCGGGTCGTCCTTCGTCGAGCCGTACGGGCAGGGAGTGCCGTCGCTGCCGTCGGACGCGATCGGGACGAAGACGCCCCCGTGCATGTCGTGGCACTGGTTCGGCGAGATCCAGACGTAGTTCGGCAGCTTGTTCGACTTCATGTCGTTCGCGAAGTCGCTGTACGGCTTGATGTGTTGCAGCCGCGCCGAGTCGCTCCGGATGTCGTCGAACAGCACAAACGGGTTGTGCTTGCTCACGTAGAGCGACGCGTTCGCCGGGTACTGGTCGCCGGTGAAGCCGGCGGACGGCATCGACTCCATGTAGGCGGCCCACGACAGGTGGTTCGCCTCGAGCAGGTCGACGATGTTGAGATGGTCGAACCTGTTCGACGCCTGATCGTCGTTCACGCCCCAGTTCGAGCCCGAGATCGACGCGACGTAGTTCGGCTCGCTCGGGTGCGTGACGCCGTAGTAGTTCGACGCCATCGCGTACTTGTGCGCGAGCGACGTGATGTACGGCGCGTTCACGTCGTCGATCACGCTCGACTTCGAGTGGTTCTCGAGCATGATCACGAACACGTGCTGGAACGCGTGGCCGCCTGCCTTCGGCTTCTTCCCGGGTTCGCCGGAGGCGGAAGCAGCGACTACGGCGAGCCCGGCCGCGAGCGCCGCCAGGAGCAGGAGCTTCCTCATCGTTTTCTCCCCTTTCGGTTTCGACTGACCGGGGGATCCTAGAAAGGACGAGGGCCGCCTTGCGGCGGCCCTCTGTTATCTAGACCTCGGCCGGGGCCGGCTGGGTCACCGAGCGGCGGTTCCGCTCGATGAACTCCTCGACGAGCTCGTAGGCGTCGTCGTCCGGGATCTGCCGGGGCGGCGACTTCATCAGGTACGAGCTCGGCCCCTCGAGCGAGCCGGCGATGCCGTTGTTCAGCGCCAGCTTCGCGAGGCGGACGGCGTCGATGACGATGCCTGCCGAGTTGGGCGAGTCCCACACC
>JAICYB010000027.1 GCA_025934435.1 Actinomycetes bacterium
AGGCTAACAAACCTGACGGGTCGTCAGATTCCGTGAATGTGCACGGGGACGTGGACGGCGACGCCTCACCTCCCTACGGTTCGCGCTAGATGACGGAGCGGGACCTCCTCGACATGGGTCGCATCGACCGGCTTATCCGGTTGCGCCTGGCCCTCTGCAATCTCGTCGGCGTCTTCCCGCTCGTTGCGCTCGGCGGTACCTTCCTTCGCTACTACCGCCCGCCGCCCACGCCGATCCCGATGTTCTGGGTCGGCGTGATCTCGACCTTGGCGCTGTACGTGCCGATGTGGGTGACGTCCGGTCTCGGGCTGCGCCTGCTGCTCGCCCGGGCCACGCGCTGGATCGGGGAGTCACGCGAGGTCTCGCCGCGCGAGCGCCAGATGACGACGCTGCTGCCGCTCGCGATCTCGGCGTTGCCCGGCCCGTGGTGGCTGCTCGCAACGCCGGCCGCGGTCCTCGTCGTGAAGGCGTTCCATGCCGCTCCGCCTTCGCCGGGCATCCTCGTCGGATGCGTCGGCATCGTGCTCTCGGGGATGGTTTCGTGCACGCTGACCTATCTCGCGGCTGAGGATGCGCTCCGTCCGTTGTTCGCGCGGGTGCTCGGCGGAACGGCGTCGTGGTCGGGACAAGGCCGCGGGCTCCGAGGACGATTCATCGCCTACTGGCTCGTCGGATCGACGGCAGGTCTCGTGTGCGTGGGTCTTGTCATCCAAGCCTTCCCACTGAAGGCGATCCGTCCCATCGCGCTGACGCTATGCGTGGTGGTCGCGATCATCGGGTTCGTCGTCGCGAATCTCGCTGCGCTGTCGATCACCCGTCCGCTGAACAAGGTGCGTGAAGGCATGCGGCGCATCGCCGACGGCGATCTGTCGGCGTCCGTCGACGTCGACGACCTCGGCGACATCGGCTTCCTGCAATCGGTGTTCAACCGGATGGTCGCCGGGCTCCGCGAACGTGATCAGTTGCGCGACGCATTCGGCCGTCACGTCGGTCCGGAGGTCGCTCGCCGGGCGCTCCAGCCGGGTTCGCTCGTCGGGAACGAGGTCGAAGCGACGGTGCTGTTCGTCGACGTCGTCGGCTCGACGTCACTCGCCGCGGAGCGCGAACCGAAGAAGGTCGTGGCGATGCTCAATGCGTTGTTCGGGGCCGTCGTCCGTACGGTCGGCGCCGAAGGCGGCTTCGTCAATCAGTTCCAAGGCGACGGCGCGCTGTGCTTCTTCGGTATGCCCGAGGAGTGCCCCGACCACGCGGAGCGTGGTTGTCGCGCGGCCGTCGCGCTGCGCAGCGAGATCATCCTCCTCGGAGAGATCTTTCCCGGGCTCGATGCCGCCATCGGTGTTTCGTCCGGGCGCGTCGTCGCCGGCCATGTCGGAACGGAGGACCGGCACGACTACACCGCGATCGGGGATCCGGTGAACGAAGCCTCGCGGCTCTGCGATGCGGCGAAGAGCCGTCCGTCTCGAGTGCTCGTGAGCGAAGCCACGCTCGGCGGACGCACGCGCGGCTGGCTTACCTGCGGATCCGTGGAACTGCGTGGACGGCCTCGTCCGTCGGTGGCCTACGAGCCGATGACTTAGATGCGGCGTTCCTTGCCTGCCCAGTACGGCTCGCGCAGCTCGCGCTTGAGCAGCTTGCCGGTGTCCGTTCGGGGGAGCGTCTCGCGGAACTCGAAGGTCTTCGGCACCTTGTAGCCCGCGAGGTTCTCGCGGCAGAACGCGGCGAGCTCGCCGATGAGATCCTCCGACGGCTCGACGCCGTCGTTCAGTTCGACCAGCGCGAGCAGCTCCTCGCCCCACTCCTCGTTCGGGACGCCGATCACTCCGACGTCGGCGACCTTCGGGTGCGTCGCGAGCACGTTCTCGATCTCGGCCGGGTAGATGTTCACGCCGCCGGAGATGACCATGTCGGCTTTGCGATCGGAGAGATACAGCCAGCCGTCTTCGTCGACGTAGCCGATGTCGCCGACGGTGAAGAAGCCGTCGCGCCACGAATCGCTCGTCTTCTTCTTGTCCTTGTGGTATTCGAACGCGGCTTGCCCCGGCGGCTTGATCCACACCGTGCCCGGCGTGCCCGCCGGGACCGGGTTGCCGTCGTCGTCGAGGATCTTGATCTCCGACGTCGGCCACGGCTGGCCGACGGTCCCCGGCTTGCGCAGCCATTCGTCCGGCTTGACCGTCGTGCCGCCGCCTTCGGTCGCGGCGTAGTACTCGTACACGCACGGACCGAACCACTCGAGCATCGCCCGTTTCGTCGGCACCGGACACGGCGCCGCGGCGTGCACGAGGTTCCTGAAGGACGAAACGTCGTAGCGCTGCTTCGTTTCGTCCGGCAAAGCGAGAAGGCGATGGAACATCGTCGGCACGAAGTGAGACGTCGTGACGCCGTACTTGGCGATGCGCTCGAGCGTCGCTTCCGGCGTCCATTTGTCCATGAGCACGTCGGTGTGCCCGAGATGAAGCGACGACGTTGCGAAGATGATCTGCGCGGCGTGGTACAGCGGGCCCACCGTGAGATGCACGCCGTCACCCGGCGCGAAGTCGAACATCATCGGGAAGAACGCCATACCGACGGCACTGTCGTCCGGAGACGCCTCCGACATCTTGCGGCGGACGCCTTTCGGGTTCCCGGTCGTGCCGGAGGTGTACATCATCGGCTGACCCGACACGAGATCGTCCGGGCGCGTCGTCGGTTGTCCGTGGCGGATCTCACTGACGTCGCGGAATCCGTCGATCGTTCCGGACGCGAAGCGCTTGCCGGCCGGGACGCCCGCTTCGTCGCAGGCTTTCGTCACTGCTTCGGCGAATCGTTCGCTTCCGACGACAACCTTCGCGTCAGAGTCGGCGAGGATGTACGCGATCTCGCGTGCGACGAGGTGCCAGTTCACCGGCGTGAAGTACGCACCGATCTGCAGGCACGCGAGGTAGATCTCGAGGAGCGTGTGCTCGTTCGGCAGGACGACCGCGACGCCGTCCCCCGGTCGCACGCCGAGCGCGCGCAAGCCGTGCGAATACTGGTTCACGCGATCGAGCACTTCGCCGAAGGTGTTCTCGGTGTAATCCGGATCGACGATGCCGAGCTTGTCGCGGTTCTCCGCCGCGTACGCCCAGAAGCCGAGCGTGGGTGTCTGGTTCATCCATCCGCCTTTGCCTGATCGAACGCCGCAAGGATGGCGTTGAAACGCATCTCGGTGATCCCCTTGTAGTCGGGGTGCGTGAAGATGTAGAGGTCGCCGCGCTCAACCGCGAGCCGCACCCGACGGCCGACGTCCTCGGGAAGGATGACGCCGGCCGAGTTCGGATCGAGATCAAGCATCTGCATGTCGGCGCCGCCGCTCGGTCTGTGCTCGAGCGTCGTCATCATGAGATTCGTCGCGACGATGCCCGGACACAGCACCGACACGCCGATGTTGTGCACGGCGAGCTCCGTCCGAAGCGCTTCGGAGATCGCCACGACGGCGAACTTCGTCGCGGCGTACGCACCGAGACCCGCCGGCGCCCACATGCCCGCCATCGACGCGGTGTTGACGATGTGCTTCTCGCCGTCTTGCGCTTTGAGCCGGGGCAGGAACGCTTGCAGTCCGTTGATGACGCCGCGCAGGTTCGGGCCGAGCTGGAAGTCCCAGTCGGCGTCGCTCATCGCTTCGAGCGGAAGGAAGATCGCGACGCCCGCGTTGTTGTGCAGCACGTGTACGGCGCCGAACTCCGAGTAGGACTTGTCCGCGAGGGTCTCGACCGCCGCGCGGTCGGTGACGTCGGTCGGGACGACGAGTGCGCGGCGTCCGAGCGCTTCGATCTCGGCGGCGACCAACGTTGCGTTGCTTTCGTCGATATCGGCGATGACGACGTCCATGCCGGCGTCCGCCAGTGCGAGCGCGGTGCCTCGTCCGATGCCGCTGCCGGCACCGGTGATGACCGCAACCTTGTCACGCAGATCCTTCATGCCAGCTCCCGCGTCCGAGCACGCAGTCTAGAACCTGTGGCAGCATTCGCTCATGCCCGTGGTGCGCGCGAACGGCATCGAGATCGCCTACGAGTCCGATGGTCCGGACGATGCACCCGCCGTCCTCCTCGTCAACGGGTTCAGATCGCAGCTGAATCACTGGGAGCCGCTGCTCATCGAGATGCTCGTGGACGCCGGCTTCCGCGTCGTGCGATTCGACAACCGGGACGTCGGGCTCACGTCGAAGTCCGAGGGCGAGCCGCCGGCGTACACGCTCGACGACATGGCGGCGGACGGTATGGCTCTGCTCACTGAGCTCGGCATCGAGCGCGCGCATGTCATGGGCGCGTCGATGGGCGGGATGATCGTGCAGCACATGGCGTTCGGTCATCCGGACCGCGTGCTGTCGCTCACATCGGTGATGTCGTCGACCGGCAACCCGAACGTCGGACAAGCCACGCCCGAAGCGATGCAAGCGCTCATGACACCGGCGCCGGCCGAGCGCGACGCCTACATCGACAACAGCGCACGCACGTGGAAGATCATCAGCGGCTCGCACTACGACGAAGCACACATCCGCGCCAAGGCCGCCGCGGCGTTCGACCGGATGTTCTACCCGAGGGGTGCCGCGTTCCAGATGGCGGCGATCATGGCGAGCGGTGACCGTACGGAGCGGTTGAAGACGATCACCGCTCCGACGCTCGTCATCCACGGCCGCATGGATCCGCTCATCACGCTCTCCGGCGGTGAGGCGACGGCCGCGGCGATCCCGGGGGCCGAGCTCGTCGTCTTCGACGACATGGGCCACGACCTGCCGCCACCGATCATCCCGCGCGCGATCGAAGCGTTCACGCGCAACGCTGCACGCGCTCGCGCGACGGCGTAGTCGGCCCCCGCGCGTCAGATGTTCGGGCAGGTCCCCGTTTGCGTGTGCGCCGGAGCCGTCAGCCGGTATCTGACCGACAGGGGCGCGCTCTCCGAGAACTTCACATGTCCGGTCCGGCCGTTGGTGTACGACGCGGAGAGTTTCGCGCTGATCGCCGGAAACCCGCTGGAGGTCGCGAAGATGTTGGTCGCGTCCTTGACGATGCCCCTCTTCCGCTTCGCTTTGAACGTGCTCCTGTCCGCGGCGTCGCTGCCGTAGGTGACCACGACGGTCGGGGACAGGTTCACCGTAAGGAACCAGTTGTTCGGCGCCGCTCCGAATTCCGCGCAGAAGGTGAACGGGAACGTCGGCGAACCTCCGATGACCACGGACGATGCCCCGGCGCTCGCGGGAACGGGCGACAGGCCGACCAACGCGACGGATGTCGCGAGCAGCGCGATCCACTTCTTCATGTGGCCTCCCTCTCTCGAAGACTCAGGTTCCCGTGAAGTTCGGCTTCCGCTTCTCCTTGAAGGCTTTCGGTCCTTCGCGCGCGTCGGACGACATCATCACTTCCATGCCGAGCTCGAGCTCGCGCGCGAGGGCTTCGTCCTCATCCAGCCACTGCGTTTCGACGACGGACTGCTTGATCTTGCGAACGGCGAGTGGTCCGTTCTCGGCCACCTGCTCCGCGAGCTCGCGCGCCTGCTCGAGCGCTTCGCCGTCGGGAACGACGTGTCCGATCAATCCGAAGGACAGAGCGTCGCGCGCGGAGTAGCGTCCGGCCGTGAGGAGCATCTCCATCGCTTTCGTGTATGGGATCTGACGCTTCAGACGTACGGTCGAACCCGCGATCGGGAAGAGTCCCCACCGCGCTTCCGTGATGCCGATCTCGGCGCTCTCGGCGGCGACGCGGATATCCGTCGATTGCAGGAGCTCCGTCCCGCCGGCGAGGCAGAAACCTTCGATGGCGGCGACGAGTGGTTTCGCGAGGCGATGGTTCCGCAGGAACCCTTTGTAGATGATCATGTAGTCGGCCTGGATGCGCGCTTCGAACTCGTCGTTCGGCTCGCCGCCCGCCATCAGCTTCGCGACGAGCTTGTCGAGGTCGGCGCCGGCGCAGAAGTGTCCGCCTGTTCCGGTGATGATCGCGACGCGGACGCTGTCGTCGGAATCGATCGCGTCCCATGCGTCGGCGAGACGCACGATCACTTCGGGGTTGACCGCGTTGCGCGCTTCGGGACGGTTGAACGTCACCGTCGCGATGTGGCCGTCTACTTCGTAGAGGACCGCCGGTGTGCTTGGCTCCACGGCTTGTCCGCGTCCTCCTCCCGTTCCCTCGGGAGGCCGAGCATGCGTTCGGCGATGACGTTGCGGAGGACTTCGGACGTACCACCGCCGATCGTCAGCGCGGGCGCGAAGAGGAACCCTCGCGACCACCACATGGGGTCGGCCCCGAGCGGCCCCGATTCGAGCAGCATGCCGTTCGCGCCGGCGAGGTCCTTGGAGAGGATGAACGTCTTCTGGCCGTGCGGGTCGCTCAAGGCCTTGCGCAAAGATGCTTCCGGTCCCGGACGACCCGACACCGCCGCCGCGACCATGCGGAGACCGTGGATCCGGATGATCTCGTGCTCGATGTACGCATCGACGAGACGCATCTTCAGCACGGGATCTTTCACGCCGCCCGCGTCGCGGGCGACCTGCACGAGATCTTCGGCCGTCGGCCCCCAGCCCCACTGGAGTCCCGCTCGCGAAAGCGTGACGCGCTCGTTGTCGAGCGTGTCGCGCGCCATGTTCCACCCGTTGCCTTCGTCGCCGATGATCGCGTCCCGCGGGATGTGCACGTCCGTGAAGAACACTTCGTTGAAGAGGTGATCTCCGGTCATCTCGACGAGCGGACGAACCTCGACGCCCGGAGTCTTCATGTCGATGAGGAAGTACGAGAGTCCCTGATGTTTCGGCACGTCGGGGTTCGTCCGTGCGAGAAGGATGCCGAACGCCGCATCGTGCGCGAGGGACGTCCACACCTTCTGTCCGTTGACGATCCAGCCGTCGTCGGTCTTCTCGACGCGCGTCGACACGCCGGCGAGGTCGGAACCCGAGCCCGGCTCGCTGAAGAGCTGACACCAGATCTCCTCCGCGGCGAGCATCGGCGGGATAAAGCGGTTCTTCTGCGCGTCGCTTCCGTGCATGACGAGGATCGGGCCGCAGTGTCCGATGCCGATCGGGTTGACCGGGCGCGCGATGTTCGCGCGCTTCAGTTCGTCCGAGATGAGCAGCTGCTCGATCGGGTCGGCGTCGAGCCCCCACGGCTTCGGCCAGTGCGGGACGACGTACCCGGCATCGGCGAGCTCGCGCGGCGTCGGCGTCGGATGTTCGGCGAGCCATTCGCGCACCGTCGTTCGCGCCGGATGTTCCGCGGGTAGTTCGAAGTCCATGCTCGCGTCCGCTCGTTCGCTATTTCGAAACCTGATGGGTTGTCAGATTTCCAACCGGCTGACACTATCACCCAGATGAGTCGTACTCCCATTACACGGGGCGCCGTCCCGGCGCATCCCGGCCTCCAGATCGATCTCTCGGACCCGGAGCTCTTCGCTACCGGTGATCCGATCGCGGCGTTCGCTCGCCTCCGGCGCGAAGCACCGGTCTACTGGAACGACGGCGTGCAGGATCAGTTCTGGGCGCTCACTCGTTACGAGGACGTCGTCTACGTCAGCAAGCACCCCGCCGAATTCTGTTCCGGACAGGGCACCATCATCGGCATCGGTCCCGAGGGCTCGATGCTTTCGATGGACGACCCGCGCCACAAGAAGTTGCGCGCACTCGTCGAGAAGGGATTCACCGCGCGGATGGTGCGCGACCTCGAGCCGCACACCCGCGAGGTGACGGGCCTCGTCTTCGACGAGATCGGTGACGCGGACGAGATCGATTTCGTCGACAAGATCTCCGCGGAGATCCCGCTTCGCGTGATCGTCGAGATGCTCGGGGCCCCGCGCGAGGATGCGCGCTATCTGAAGGACCTCGGCGACGTGATGGTCGGACACGACGACGACAGCTACAACCCGACGAGTGCCAATGCGGACGCAGCGCCGGCGCAGGCCCAGATGGACATGTTCGAATACTTCAAGTCGCTCGCCGAGGATCGCATGAAGCATCCACGCGACGACCTCGTCTCGGTGCTCCTGAATGCCGACCTGGACGGCGAGAAGTTCGAGGAGCTCGACTTCCTGATCTTCTGCATGCTGCTGGTCATCGCGGGCAACGAGACGACGCGGAATCTCATGACCGGCGGCATGCTGCTCCTCTTCGAGAATCCCGACGAGTTCGGACGTATCAAGGACGATCCGGCATTGCTACCTACGTGCGTCGAGGAGATGCTCCGGATGGTTTCGTCCGTGATGCACTTCGAACGCGTGGCGACGCGCGACACCGAGATCCATGGCCAAGCCATCGCCGAAGGCGAGCGGGTGTGCATGTGGTACGGCGCCGCCAATCGCGATCCGGACGTCTTCATCGACCCCGATCGCTTCGATGCGGGACGCAAGCCGAACCCGCATCTCGCGTTCGGAGGCGGCGGACCGCACTTCTGCCTCGGCGCGAGCCTGGCGCGGCAGGAGATCCGAGCGCTGTTCGACGAGCTGATCCGGCGCTATCCGGGTGTCGAGCAGACCGGGCCGCACGAGCGGCTCCGCTCGAACTTCATCCGCGGCGTCAAGACGCTTCCCGTGAAGTTGCGGTAACGCCCGCGAGCCAGTCGCGCACCTCTTGCGAGCTCCGGAGTCGGACGAACGTGATGTGCGTATTGCGCGGATCGTTGATCGCCTTCTCGTAGCGCACGCGGTTCTCGGGATGGCTCTGCATCGCCCAACGCATGATGAATCCCCTGCGCCACAGATGCGACAGACGCTCCCGGTTCCCGGACCACAACCTCTTGCGCGTGAGCGCCTGCGTCACGGTGCGCTTCGCGGCGCGCCAGAGGATCTTCGGTAACGGGAGATCGAGCCAGACCACCGTGTCGGCACGGCGCCAGAGCTCGCCGCCGAGCTTGTAGAAGTAGTTCCCATCGACGACCCACCGGTCTCCGGCTGTCGCGCGCTCGAGCTTGGCGCAGAATTCGTCGTCGGTGCTTCGTCCCCAGCCGGGTTTCCAGAAGAGCTCGTCGAGCTCGATGTGGGGCAGGCGGAAATGACGGGCGATCTCTTCGGCCACGGTCGTTTTGCCGCAGCCGGACGTCCCCACCACGAGCACCCGCTGCACGGGGTGATACTAGACGCCGCAAGGCGAAGAGGAGGCGGGCATGCGTTCTCGGTATCTCGTGCTGCTTGTCGTACTGACAACGGTCCTCGGTGGACGGGAACGACCGTGCCCCTCGGCGCCGGGACGAACCGCGCCGCCGGCAACGCGCTGACCCCGCAGTGCGACCTCGGGATGTGTCGCGCTTAGGACGTCAGCTCGGCGAGTAGCCGGACGGTTGCTTCGTCGCCCGTCCCGGTGAGGAGCGTCGTCACCGGGCTCTCCTCCCATGCGGCGAGGCGGTCGCGGATGCGCTCCTTCGGCCCGCAGAGCGAGATCTCGTCGGCGAGCGCGTCGGGAACCGCGGCCGCGGCTTCGTCCCGCTTGCCGGACATGAAAAGGTCCTGGATCTTCGCGGCGTCCTCGGCGAAACCCATGCGTCCGACGACGTCGAGGTGGAAGTTTCGGTCCTTGGCCCCCATCCCGCCGATGTAGAACGAGAGCGAGAGCTTCACGAAGCTCAAAGAAGCTTCGACATCGTCGTTCACGATCACCGTGACCGGACACGCGATCTCGAACCCCTTCGGGAACGTGATGCCCTCGTACATGTCGTGGCGGTACGGCGAGTAGAAGATCGGGAGCCACCCGTCGGCGATCTCCGTCGCCATCTGCACGTTGCGCGGTCCTTCGGCGCCGAGGAAGATCGGGATCTTGTTCCGCAGCGGATGCACCGTCATCTTGAGCGGCTTGCCGAGTCCGGTTCCGTGCGGATAGGGCAGCGGGTAGTGCGATCCGTCGTACGTCACCGGATCTTCGCGGCGGAGCATCGTCCGGACGATCTCGATGTATTCGCGCGTGCGCGCGAGCGGTTTGCCGAATGGTTGTCCGTACCAGCCTTCGACGACTTGGGGGCCGGACACACCGAGACCGAGGATGAGGCGTCCGCCGGAGAGGTGATCGATCGTCGCCGCCGTCATCGCCGCCGACGCGGGCGTCCGCGCGGAGATCTGCATCAGTCCGGTGCCGAGCTTGATGCGCGACGTGTTCGCCCCGATCCAGCAGAGGGGCGACACGACGTCGGACCCGTAGGCTTCGGCCGTCCACACCGAGTCGTAGCCGGAGTCCTCGGCGATCTTCGCCATCTCGACCATGCGCGGCGGTGGCGCGGCGGACCAGTAGCCGACCATGAGACCGAGCTTCACGCGACCTTTATATCGTTTCGTCGTGCATCGCCTCGCGCTGTTCGGTGTCGCCTTGGTTGCGGTCGTCGTCGTCGGGGCTTTCGTCGGACTCGTGTTGCTGCACGGGCCCGGTGCTCCGTCCGTTTCCGCCGTGAAGTCCTTCGACGCCCGCACCGTCGCGACGAAGGGACGCACCGCCGGACGCGAGATCGACGACGCCCTCGCGGCGATCGACTTCGCACCGAGTCGTGTCCGCGCACGGTCGGACGTCGATGCGTGTTACGCAGACCAACAGCAAGAAGGTTTCGCGTCGGGTTACTACAACAAGACGTGCTTCCGCCGGAAGCTCCTGCTGCTCGACGCACCGATCGCGCCGTCGGCGATGTACGCGCAGATCCGGGGACGACTCGATCGGATGTGGAGCTTTGGACCCGAGCGTCCCGCAGGCGTGTGTTTCGGTTTCGGCGTCCTCCCGCCCCGTGACCCCGATCCGCGAGGCGTCACGCTCGATCTCGTCGTGCGGCCGGCGGATCCCCGGCGCGTCGACCGGTCGTTCACGTGCTTGCTTCCGATCGACCAGGTCGCCGGCGTACTAACGCTCAGGTCACCGGCGACGGCGCGGAACCTCGCCTACAACCGACGATCGCTCTTCGACGACACGACGGAACAAGCGGCGATCGTCCGCGATCGGTACCCGACACTCGTCCGGATCGGGTTGACGGTGCAGTACTACAGCGAGCGCATCCGCTGAGGTGCGTAATATCTGACGGACCGTCAGATGTTTATCGACTTCACGCCCGAGCAGCTCGCCCTCCGCGATGAGTTGCGCGCGTACTTCGATTCCGTCCCGCGTTCGCATGGGCGAACGGCGTGGAACGAGCCGCGCGCGCCGGACTATCGCGCGGTGTGCGAACGGCTCGGACGCGACGGTTGGCTCGGCGTCGGCTGGCCCGTCGAATACGGCGGGCAGGGACGGGGCCCGGTCGAGCAGCTCATCTTCTTCACGGAGGCCGAACGCGCGCGCGTGCCGCTCCCGGTCATCGCGCTGAACACGGTCGGTCCGACGCTGATGAAGTTCGGTGCACCCGATCAGAAGGACTTCTTCCTGCCGAAGATCCTCCGCGGTGAGATCGACTTCGCGATCGGATACACCGAACCGGAAGCCGGGACGGATCTCGCTTCACTTCGCACACGGGCCGTCCGTGACGGCGATGACTACGTCGTGAACGGAAACAAGATCTTCACGTCCGGCGCGGACGAGTGCGAGTTCGTCTGGCTGGCAGCGCGCACCGATCCGGACGCACCGAAACACAAAGGGATCACGATCCTGCTCGTCGACACGTCCACTCCCGGCTTCAAAGCGACACCCATCACGACCTTCTCCGGTCTCCAAACGACGGCGACGTACTACGAAGACGTGCGCGTGCCGGTGAACATGCGCGTCGGCGACGAGAACGCCGGGTGGTCGCTCATCACCAATCAGCTGAATCACGAACGCGTCGCGCTCGCGACGACGGGTTGGGTCCGTTCGATATGGGAGCAGGTGCTCGAGTGGGCGCGGTCGACGGGAGTGCTCGACACACCGTGGGTGCAGATCCATCTCGCGCGGGTCGATGCGCTGATCGAAGCACTCAAGCTCTTCAACTGGAAGGTCGCCGCGTCACTCGAGACCGGATCGCTCAACCCCGCGGATGCGTCGGCGATGAAGGTTTACGGGACAGAGATGGTGATCGAGGCCTACCGCCTGATGCTCGAGATCGTCGGTCGCGAGGGTTACGTCAAGCGCGGCCAACCCGGGGCCGTTCTGAACGGCGTCCTCGAGCAGGCGTACCGGTCGGCGCTGATCAACACCTTCGGCGGCGGCGTCAACGAGATCCAGCGGATGATCATCGCGACCGCCGGACTGGGGCTCCCGCGATGAACTTCACCTACGACGACACGCAGCACGCGATCCGCGACCTCGCGCGGCGGGTGTTCACCGAGCACGAACGCCACAAGGAGCTCGAAGCTGCCGCGCAAACGTTCGACGATGAGTTGTGGTCGGCGCTGGGATCGACCGGTCTCCTCGAGGTCGACGGGTTTCTCGATCAGTGCATCGTCCTCATCGAGCAGGGCAGAACGGTCGCGCCGGTCGCCTTGTGGACTCGGTATGCAACGCGGCGCGATGCGACGCTCGCCGTTGACGGGGTCGCTGCCGACGATCGGGCGCCCGAGATCGTCTTCGTGCGGGACGGAGCCGTTTTCGTCGCACCGACCTCGGTGCTCGAGGCGCGGCGCACCACCGCGGGGGCCGAGTACGTCGTCGACGTCTCGGGTGGAACGAAGATCGCCATGGATCCGTCCGACCTTCTCGACCGGGCCGTCGTGCTCCGCTGTGCACTCGGTGTGGGGATCGCCGAGCGCGCGCTCGAGATCACGGCGGCATATGTCGGCGAACGGAAGCAATTCGAACGCCCGCTCGGTTCGTTCCAAGCCGTGCAGCAGCGCGCGGCCAACGCGTACATCGACGTCGAGGCGATGCGGCTCACGATGTTCCAAGCGGCGTGGCGGATCGACCAAGCCCTCGACGCAAGGCGCGAAGTGTCCATCGCGCAGTTCTGGGCGTCCGAGGCCGGGCAGCGCATCGTCGGCACCGCGCAACACCTGCACGGCGGCATGGGATCCGACATCGATTACCCGCTGCATCGCTACACCGTCGCGATGAAGGAGATCGAGCTCGCGTTCGGCGGCTCGACGCAGACCCTCGCGCGGATGGGGGCGCTCTTATGAGTCTCGACGAGGTGCGGGACGAGGCCCGCGCGTTCCTTTCCGACCATTTCCCGAAGTGGCGCAAGGAGAACAACGCGCGCGGCGACCTCGACTTCGAGCAGCAACGTTCGTGGCAGCGGTACCTCTACGAGCACGGGTGGGGCGTCCCGACGTGGCCGATCGCATACGGCGGACGCGGCCTCGGGATGCTCGAATCGATGGTGTGGAACGCCGAGAAGGTCAGCGCCGGCGCGCACACGTTCTTCAATCTCGTCGGCCTGGGGCTCGCCGGCCCGACGATCATCGCGCGCGGGAGCGACGACCAGAAGGCGCGGTACCTTCCGGCCCTCGCTCGCGGCGACGAGGTCTGGTGCCAACTGTTCAGTGAACCGTCCGCCGGATCGGATCTCGGCAACATCACGACGAGGGCCGAGCGCATCGACGGCGGCTGGGTCGTCAACGGGCAGAAGGTGTGGAGCTCCGGTGCGGCCGAATCGGACCGCGGGATGCTCGTCGCGCGCTACGACACGAGCCTTCCGAAGCAGCAAGGCCTCGTCTACCTCCTCGCGGACATGCACGCGCCGGGGGTTGACGTTCGTCCGCTCCGGCAGATCGACGGCGGCGCGCATTTCAGCGAGGTGTTCTTCACCGACGTCCAGATAGCGGACGACGATCTCGTCGGTGGACCGGGCGACGGGTGGTCGGTCGCCATGACGACGCTCACGAACGAGCGCATGTCGCTCGGCGGCGGGTTCGGCACGTTCGCGATGAGCTTCGACGAAGTCGTCGACATCGCCCGGCGGACGGGTCGCATCGACCGCTACGGCCTCGTCGACATCTATGCGCGGCGAACGATCCTCGACGTGCTGAACAACCGCGTGCAGTCGAAGCTGTTCGCCGGACAGATCCCGGAGGCCGAGGGCTCGGTGATCAAGCTGCTGATGGCGGAGCTCGGAACGCTCACCGCCGACGTCGCGATCGACGCACTCGGAGCCGGCGGGATGCTTGCGGCCGAAGCGCCGTCCGCGCAGCAGCGATTCCTCGGATCTCATGCGATGCACATCGGCGGCGGCACCGACGAGATCCAGCGGAACGCGATCGCCGAGCGGGTCTTGGGCCTCCCGAGAGAGCCCCGTCCAGACAAAGAAGTACCGTTCAAAGACCAGCTAAGGAGCTGAGAACATGAGCAACCCCGTCATCATCGAAGCCGTCCGGACGCCGATCGGGCGCCGCGGCGGTTGGCTGTCCGGTCTGCACGCTGCCGAACTGCTGAGCGCATGTCAGATCGAAGTCGTGAAGCGCGCCGGCGTCGATCCGTCGATCGTCGAGCAGATCGTCGCCGGCTGCGTGACGCAAGCGGGCGAGCAGGCCGGCAATGTCGGACGGCAAGCGTGGCTCGCCGGCGGGTTCCCGTATCAGGTCGCGGCGTCGACGGTCGACACGCAGTGCGGTTCGTCCCAGCAGGCGAACCACATGATCGCCGGCATCATCGCGGCCGGCGGGATCGACGTCGGTATCGCGTGCGGCGTGGAAGCGATGAGCCGCGTGCCGCTCGGCTCGAACATCATGCACGGGCCGGGTTCGTGGATCCCACCCGAGTGGCCGTGGGATTCGCCCGATCAGTTCCGCGGTGCCGAGCGCATCGCGAAGAACCGCGGGATCACGCGCGAGGACGTCGACAAGTTCGGACTTTCGTCGCAGCAGAAGGCGAACCTCGCGTGGCAGGAAGGGCACTTCGACCGCGAGGTCATGCCGATCGAAGCGCCGGTGATCGGTCCGGACAGGCAGCCGACGGAGCAGCGTGAGGTCGTCCGGAAGGATCAGGGTCTGCGCGAAACGTCGCTCGGATCGCTCTCCGCGCTGAAGCCTGTCGTCGAAGGCGGCATCCACACCGCCGGTAACTCGTCGCAGATCTCGGACGGTGCCGCCGCAGTGCTCTGGATGAGCGAGGAGCGCGCGAAGGCCGAAGGACTCAAGCCGCGCGCTCGCATCGTCGCGCAGGCCGTCGTCGGCTCCGACCCCTACTACCTTCTGGACGGACCCGTGGACGTCACGCGCAAGCTGCTCGACAAGACAGGCATGAAGATGAGCGACTTCGACATCTTCGAGGTGAACGAAGCGTTCGCGTCCGTCGTGTTGTCGTGGGCGCAGGTGCACGGCCCGGACATCGATCGCGTCAATGTCAACGGCGGCGCGATCGCGATCGGCCACCCCGTCGGTGCGACCGGCTCGCGTCTCATCACGACCGCGCTGCACGAGCTCGAACGCCGCGACGCGAACCTCGCGCTCGTCGCGATGTGCTGCGGCGGCGCCATCGGTACCGGCACGATCATCGAAAGGATCTGACGATGCTTGAAGGGAAAGTCGCCCTCATCACGGGGGCGGGCCGCGGCCTCGGCCGCGCCGAAGCCATCGAACTCGCGCGGCTCGGCGCGACGGTCGTCGTGCAGGACTTCGGCACCGCGATGGACGGAAGTGGCTCCAACGCCGATCCGTCCCACGAGGTCGTGAAGGAGATCGAAGACGCCGGCGGCAAGGCCGTCGCGCACTTCGGCGACATCGCCGACTACGGCTACGTCCAGGGACTCGTCGCCGAGACCGTGGAGAAGTTCGGCGATCTCAACATCGTCGTGAACAACGCCGGGATCCTGCGCGACCGCATGGTCTTCAACATGGAGGAGGCCGAGTGGGACGCCGTCGTCCGCGTGCACCTGAAGGGGCACTTCAACACGATCCGTCACGCGACGGCGTACTGGCGACAGCGCGCGAAGGACGGCAATGAGATCTACGGACGAGTCATCAACACCACGTCGGAAGCAGCGCTCTTCGGTTCGCCGGGACAGCCGAACTACGCCGCGGCGAAGTCCGGGATCATCGGACTGACGACGTCGACGGCGAACGGCATGGTGAAGTACGGCGTCACCTCGAACGCGATCGCCCCGCGGGCGCGGACGCTGATGACGGAAACGTCCATGCCGGAGATGTTCGGCGGCGAGGTGAAGGAAGGTGACTTCGACGTGTGGGCGCCGGAGAACGTCGCTCCGCTCGTCGCGTTCCTCGCGTCACCGGCGGCGGCGCGCGTGACGGGCCAGGTGTTCATCATCTGGGGCAACGAGGTGAAGCATCTGCACGGCCCCATCGTCGAAGAGACGTACGCGGCCGACGGTCGCTGGACCGCCGAGGGTCTCGCGTCCACGCTCGAGCCGGTGTTCGCGAAGCGGGAGCCGCTGCAGGGCTACGTACTCCCGATGGGCTAGGCCGGCACCCACTCTTCGGTCTTCGGCGCGCGGTCGGGTTCGTCCTCGACGGGGGCGCCGAACGCCTTCGTGTCTTCGTCGTGATGGACGTATTTCCCACCGCGCATCCACGACGTCCACGCCGCGATCAGACACATGACGACGGACGCGCTGAACGCGATCCGCAGACCGTGCATGAACGGGCCGGAAATGAGGTGCGGGAAGAACGTCTTGCCGGTGATCACCGCCCAGTGCGCGGCGCTGACACCGGCGGCCGCCTGCGAATGCAGGAGGGACGCCATCGGGTTGTAGCCGAGGAACGCGGCGAAGAGTGTTGCGACCGCGGGCGCGTGCGCGATCTGTCCGGCGAGGGTCTGTGACACGCCCTGCGCCGTGAGTCCGGAGATCATCGCCTTCGGCAATGCCGCGGTCAGTCCGATGATCATCAGTGAGAAGAACACGCCGATGGACAAGACCATCCCAGTGTTCTGGAACGTCGCGCGCATGCCGGACGCCGCACCGCGTTGCTCGGCCGGAACGGCGTTCATGATGCCCGTCGTGTTGGGCGCCGCGAACAGTCCCATGCCGATGCCGTTCAGCAGCAGCAGCAACGCGAAGGCGACGAAACCGAAGTTCGCCGGGAGTGTCATCAGCAGGACGAAGCTCGCCGCCGCTGCAACCATCCCTCCCGTCGCGAACGGGCGCGCGCCGTACCGGTCGGAGAGCCAGCCCGAGACCGGACCGGCGATGAGGAACCCGCCGGTGAGCGGAAGCATGTAGATGCCGGCCCAGAGGGGCGTCCGCTCGAAGCTGTAGCCGTGCAGCGGCAGCCAGATGCCCTGCAGCCAGATGATCAGCATGAACTGCAGACCGCCTCGTCCGATCGACGCGAGCAGTCCGGCGGTGTTGCCCGCGGAGAACGCACGGATGCGGAACAGATCGAGATGGAACATCGGATCCGTCGTCTTCGTCTCGATGACACCGAAGATCAACAGGACGACGACGCCGCCGACGAGTTCGGCCAGCACGGTCGGTGATGTCCAACCCATGCTGTGTCCGTTGCTCGGCATCAACCCGTAGGTCAGACCGATCAGGATCAGGATGAGGCCGGCGGCGAACGTGACGTTCCCCCACCAGTCGATGCGTGACTTCCGCGTGATGCCGACCTCGCGCAGTTTGAGGTAGGCCCAGATCGTTCCGAAGAAGCCGATCGGAACGTTCACCCAGAACACGGCGCGCCAGTCGATATCCGCGAGGAGACCGCCGGCGATCAGCCCGATGAAGCTCCCGGCGATCGCGGCGATCATGTTGATGCCCATCGCGAAGCCGCGTTCGTTCACATCGAACGCGTCGGTGAGGATGGCGGTCGAGTTCGCCATCAAGAGCGCGCCGCCGACGCCCTGCACAACACGCCAGACGATCAGCCACATCGCGCCTTTGCCGCCGTCCCACGGACAAAGCGACAGCGCGAGCGAGGCGATGCTGAACACGAGGAACCCGCCGTTGTACATGCGGACGCGTCCGAAGATGTCGCCGAGACGTCCGAACGTGACGACGAGCACCGCCGTCACCACGAGGTAGCCCATGAGCATCCAGAGCAGGTAGCCGATGTTCGACGGCTGCAGCGGGTTCAGATGGATGCCACGGAAGATCGCCGGGAGTGAGATGAGAACGATGGACGAATCGAGCGCGGCCATGAAGATGCCGAGCGTCGTGTTCGAGAGGGCCGTCCACTTGTAGGTGTCGGCGGTCTTGACCTTGCTCTTGGTCTTGACGCTGCCGTTCGACGATCCGTTCCCGTTGCGTGAGAAGAGCCGCATCACGCCTTGCACGAGCAACCAGACCATGACCCGAGGGTACCCTCGCGCTCCGAGGAGTGAAACCGGGACAATACGCGGATGCCGGATCTCGCGGAGCTCATCGCCCCCGGACGAACGGCCGTGCTGACGCAGGAGTGTCAGAAGGGCGTGCTGGGCGAGCACGCCGTGTTCCCGCGGCTCGCCGACGCGGCGCGGGCGTTCGCGATCCCGAACATGACACGGCTCGTCCGCGGCGCCAGGGCTTCGTCCGTTCCGGTCGTGCATTGCATCGCGGCGCGGCGCGCGGACCTCGCCGGTTACAACGCGAACGCGCGCATCTTCGGGGCAGCTCGTAAGTCCGGCGTGTCACTGGAGCCCGGTACCCCGGCGACGGAGGTGATCGACGAGATCGGCGTCGCCGGCACCGACATCACGTGCGTCCGCATGCACGGGATCGGCCCGTTCTGGGGAACGGAACTCGATCCGATCCTTCGCAACCTCGGGGTGAGGACCGTGATCGCCGTCGGCGTCTCCGTGAACGTCGGGATCACGAACCTCGTGATGGACGCCGTGAATGCGTCGTACAGCGTCGTCCTGCCGCGCGACGCCGTGTGCGGGATCCCGGCCGACTACGCCGACGCGGTCCTCGATAACACGCTGTCGCTGCTCGCGATGCTCACGACGACGGACGAGATCTTGCAGGTCTGGTCGTGAGCGAGCTCCGCGCCGTCGACGGACGCGTCCCCGGACGCCGCGGCCGCGCCACGCGCGACAAGCTCCTCAAAGCGACGGCGGATCTCCTCGACAAGAAGTCGTACCGCGACCTCACCGTCGTCGAGATCGCGAAGCGCGCCCGGACATCGACGGCGACCTTCTACCAGTACTTCGCCGACGTCGAAGCGGCGCTCGTCGAGCTCGCGCGAGCATTGGCGGACGAAGCTCCAGGTCTCGTCGAGATCATCCGTACGGAAGATTGGATGAAGCTCGTCGATGCGTTCATCGATCTCTGGGACCGCCACCACGCGATCCTTCGCGTCGTCGATCTCGCGATCGCGGAAGGCGACCTCCGATTCCGCAACATCCGGACGCATCTGCTCAGTCAGGTGACGGATGCACTGCGCGACGAAGTCGTTCGAAACGACGGACGTGAAGTCGAGCCGCGCGCGCAAGCCGCCGCCGTGATCTCACTGCTCGCGCACGTCGCGGAGCACCGCTACGGCTACGAGTTCTGGGGGATCCGCATCGATGACATGCGGCGCTCGACGGCACGCCTCGTCGCGTGGGGGATCACAGGACGGGAGCCGACCTAAGCGTTGACGGCGGCGCGCTCTCCGGTGCCGATGATGTGGTGCACGGGTAGTCCCGACGCTCGCGCGACGCGCGCGGGCAGATCAACGCCCAACCACCGCGAGACCCCGTGCGGCAGGGTCGACACGACGATCTCGTCGAAGTGACGTTCGAGCAGGATGTCGAGCACGGCATCCATCGGACGCTCCACTCCCACGACGCCGTCGATCTCGACGCCGAGCTTGCGCAATGTCGCAACCGCATCGGACATGCGGCGCTCCGCCAAGGCGTGAGCTTCACCGTCCGTGTACACGAGCGTCCCGCGGGGACGCGTCGCGGGGACGAGCAGCGTGAACCGCTCGGCTCCCAGCTGGATCAGGCGCGAAACCTCGGCGCGCAGGTGCTCGCCTCCGGCGGTCTCGTTGGCGACGATGAGGACGTCCATCCCGACCACCTACCTTTCTTCACCTCTGTTGTAACCCTCGATGCAAGAAGGTTCGTCCCGTGGGGTGAGGAGAGCCTGAGGACGGGCTAGGCGTTCCTGAAGATCAGGCAGTACTCGTGGTCGTAGTTGAAGAGATGGTCGTCGTCGTTCCAGCCGATCACGACCTCGCCTTCGAACGTCATGACCTGCGCGATCGCCCGGGCGACGTCCCACGCGAGCGTGGTGAGCCCGTCGTAGCGGTTGATGTTGCTGACGTTCACCACCGCCCGGCGGTCCGGCTTCAGGACGGAGCGCAACCGCCGGAATATGTTCGTCAGGCCGTCGAGGTAGGCATCGTAGCCGGCGCCGTCGACGGTGTACCCCTGGAGCGGATCCTGCGGATCGTTCCGGCACATGTACGGCGGTGACGTGATCACGAAATCGACCGGCGGGAGGTCGAGCTCGTCGATCCGCCGGCTGTCGCCGTGGATGAGCGTCGCGTCCGAAGAGATGCGTCCGGCGATGTGCGCTGCGCGGTCGGCGAGGAACTCGATCCCGATCGGACGGCGCTGCATGCGTTCGGCGACGACCAGTGTGGTGCCGAAACCGGCGAACGGGTCGAGCACGACATCACCGGTGATCGTCTGCTCCCGAAGGAACGCTTCGACGAGCGCTTCGGGGTAGGACTCGTCGCGCTCGGACCTATCGAGAGTGAGGAACGTCCGCATACATGAGTTCGGTGAGACGTTCGGGCGTGATCGATCCGGCTTCGAAGTTTTCGCGAACCGCGCGGCGCATGACGCGCTGCATCGCGGCGTTGGCCGGAGTGGAAACACCGTGCAACCGGCCGAGCAGCACGATCTCACCGTTGAGGTAGTCGGTCTCGACCGTGGACAGACCACGGGCGAGGCTCTGCCACGTCGAGCCGCCGCCGCGTCGTTCTCCGGCGATCGGCGTCATCTTCATGAGGCTGCCGCGCCGGGCTGCGTCCTCATCGGTGTCGACGTAGTCGATGCCCGCAGCCTTCAGCACCGTCGTCGCTTCCTTGCGCACTTGGCCGTAGAGCTCGGTCGCCCGCGCGCCCGCGCCGAGCAGCGCATCGATGCCGTTGCCGAGGTTCATCAGGAGCTTCCCGTACTTCCAGCGCATGATGTCGTCACGCGGTGTCGATTCGAAGGTTGAACTGGCCAGTGCGCGTGCGATCGACGTCGCCGTGTCGTCGACGCCGGACGGGTACCGTCCCGTGTCGAGTATCCCGGTGACGGGATACGAATACGCCTGCACGACCCCGGGTTCGGTGTACGACGTCGGACACATCACGCAGATGCCGTAGACGTTGTCGAACCGTCGCAGCGCCATCCGTTCGTTGGCGACACCGTTCTGCGCGCACGCGACGTTGATGTCGCGCGGTGCCGCGTCGACGAGTGCATCGAGCGCGGCCAGCGTGTCCTGCGATTTCATCGCCATGATCACGACGTCGTCGCTTTCGAGGGCGATCTGACTCGGGTGTTCCGCTACCGCGATCTCGAGGGTGACGTCCTGCTCGGCGGACTGCAGACGAAGTCCGCGTTGCTCGATCGCTTCGTAATGGGAACCGCGGGCGATGAGAACGACCTCGTGTCCCGCCTGGTGCAGGCGGGCGCCGATGACGCCGCCGATGCCGCCTGCGCCGTAGATGACGAACCGCATCCAGTGAGGTTGACACAAACCGGGGGTCGTCCTAGTGTTTCGTATCTGGACCAACAGTTTGCGATAGCGAACACTCCACGGAGGCGCACATGAAGCTCGACCTGCTCTACGAGATCGACGTCCCGAAGCCCTGGCCGAACAAGCCGTTCCCGCAGGGGCAGAAGGAGGCCGAGCAGCGGGCGTACCGGGAGGCCATCGAGCAGATCAAGCTCGCCGACAAGTTCGGCTTCAACACGATCTGGTCCGTCGAGCACCATTTCCGTGAAGGACGTTCGCACTCCCCGTCGTCCGAGGTCGTGCTCGGCGCCCTCTCGCAGATCACCGAGAACCTCCGCCTCGGCTTCGGCGTCACGCTCTGCCCGCCGGGGTTCATCCATCCGGCCCGCGTGGCCGAGAAGGTCGCGACGGTCGACGTCCTCTCCGGCGGACGCGTGGAGTGGGGCATCGGACGAAGCACGCCGATGGAGCAGCTCGCGTTCGGCGTCGACGTCGAGCACTCGAAGGATGACATGTACGAGACGGCTCGCACCGTCGTCGACATGTGGACGAACGAGTATTACGAGCGCGACGACGACTGGATGAAGTTCCCGCGCCGCATGGTGACGCCGAAGCCCGTGCAAGATCCGCACCCGCCGTGCTGGCAGGCGGCGGTGTCGAAGGGGAGCGCGGAGCAAGCCGGTGAGATGGGCCTCGGCCTCCTGTCGTTCGCGATCATGCAGCCGCTCTCGAAGATGGCGGAGCACATCCAGGACTACCGCCGCGGTCAGGAGAACTGCACCAAGCCACTCACGCAGGTGCGGACGAACAAGGTGAGCGCGTACACCCTCGTGCACTGCGCGGACACCTTCGAGCGCTGCGAGCGCAACGGCATCTGGGACTCCGTGTGGTGGTGGTACCAGCACCTCGCCGAGTTCACGCTCGAGTGGGAGTTCCCGCACTTCTCGCAAGAAGAGAAGGACCGCCTGTTCCCGATGCTCAGCAAGCACGCCGCCGGCGAGCTCGACCCGAAGGTCTTCAACGACGTGCACATGATCATCGTCGGCGATCCGGACCAGTGCTACGCGAAGTTCAAGGAGTACGAGAAGCTCGGTGTCGACCAGGTCATCTGCTACGTCCAGTTCGGCTACCTCTCACACGCGTCGATCATGCGGACGATCGAGCTGCTCGGGACGCACGTGATACCGGCGCTCGAGCAGGACGGCATCGAGGTCCGTCAGCGCATCGCCGGCACGACCGATCCGGACGAGGCCGGCGCACTGTCCTCACTGGTGGACTAGTGGTCTCGACGGACGACACGGCCGTCCCCGATTACCCGTCGCTGCTGCGGCTCGACGGGAAGCGATTCGTCGTCGTCGGGGCCGGGCAGGGGATCGGTCGCCAAGCGAGTCACGCGCTCGCGTCGTGCGGCGCGTCGCTCGTCCTCGTCGACAACCGCGACGACCTCGCCAAGGAGATCGCCGACGAGGTCGGTGGTGTGCCGTTCGTCGGTGATGCGACCTCGCGGGACGATGCCGATCGCGCCGTGCAGACGTGCATCGACGAGTTCGGCGCGATCGATGGGCTCGTCGACATCGTCGGCATGGCGAAGTACACACGCGCCGTCGATACGTCCGACGACGAATGGAACTGGACGTTCGACGTCGTGCTGCGCCACGCATTCGTCTTCGCGCAAGCCGCGGCAAGAGCGATGGCGACCGGCGGCGCGATGGTATTCGTCGCGTCCGTGTCCGGGATCACGTCGGCGCCGATGCACGCCGCGTACGGCGCGGCGAAGGCGGGCCTGATGTCGTGGGTGCGTTCGCTGGCCGTCGAGCTCGGGCCTTCATCCATCAGAGTGAACGCCGTCGCTCCCGGTGTCGTCTGGACGCCGCGCATCTCGCAGTTCCTCGGCGAGAAGGGCCGCGAGACGAACTCGAAGAACACGCCGCTGGGCCGCGTCGCGGAGCCGAAGGACATCGCGTCGGCGATCCTGTTCCTCGCGTCCGATCTCGCGTCGTACGTCACCGGGCAGACCCTCGTTGTCGACGGCGGCGTCGGCGTGAAGTTCCCCTACCCGATGGATATGTAGACGTGGCGCGCCGAGCTCCCGCCGTCGAACGATCGATCGCCGTCCTGAACTTCCTCGCCGCGCGCCCGAACGACCGGTTCACGCTGTCTGAGATCGCGCGCGCCGCTGCGCTCAACAAGGCCACCTTGCACGCGATCCTCGGTGCGCTCACCGAGAGCGGGTTCGTTCTGCGGGAAGAGGAACGGAAGACGTATTCGCTCGGGCCCGCGCTCGTTGCGCTCGGCGGCGCCGCCGTCGAAGCGAATCCGGCCGTACAGCTCGCCGTGCCGCAGATGCAGGCGGTGTCGGACGATCTCGGTCTCGACTGCGTCGCGTCGACGTCGATCGAAGACCAGATCGTGATCCTCACGCGCACGTCGTCGAACCGTCCGTTCGGGATCGACGTCCGTCCCGGGCAGCGTCTCCCGCTGTCGCCGCCGCTCGGCACGGTCTTCGTCGCGTGGTCGCCGCAGAACCAGATCGATCGCTGGCTCGCGAAGGTCGGTCCGTCCTCGACGAAGGCCGACATCGCGCGTTACCGCGCCGCCGTCGAATCGGTTCGCGTGCGTGGTTACTCGCTCGGTCTCGGCGGCGAGCCCGTTCCGCGCGACCAGCGTCCCGCGCGGAAGCCTCGGACCCTCGAGGAGAACGTGCGCACGGTTCGGATGGACGAATACGCGCTCATCGAGCTCGATCATTCCTCCGCGTACCGGTTGAACCACATCGGTGCGCCCGTGTTCGGTCCCGATGGACGAGTCACGCTCGCGCTATTCCTGATCGGGTTCCAGGGCGACATCGCCGCGAGCGAAGTGCCCCGTTACGCGGACGCGCTGATGACGGCGTGCGCCCGCGTGACGGAGCTCGTCCACGGCCGCGCTCCCGCGCACGCCGGCTGAATCACGCGTCGGGAAGACACCCGGGCACCGTCTCGTAGACGACCGACGGACGGTTGATGTCATAGACCGCGGTGTACCAAGACGTCCCGGGCGTCGTCCCGCTGAACGTGGGGGACGACGCAGCGACGGCAACGCCGGATGTGTCCACGAAGTCGAGTGGCTCGTCGAAAGTGAGGGCCCCGTAGGCGCCGATCGCATGCGTTGCCGTCGGGCACTGGAGGTATCCGCCGGCAGTCTCCCCAGCGCTGAACGGCGCGTATGTGTCCGGTCTGTTCATCTGTTCGAGCGAGCGGGTGCATATCAGGATGGCCGTGAGGGTTGCTGGCGCCCGCGCCGTGTTCTGCCCGGCGGTGAGGCCCGCGGCAGAGAGTTCAGTGAGCCACGATGACGCGGCCTTCGCACGGTGCGCGACACGCAAGATGGCGCCCATCGCGACCGCCTGCTCGGCGACGCCCTCGGGCGTAGCGCAGTGCGGGCTGAGTCCGGCGGAGGAGTGCGATCCGATCTTGGTGGTCACGGTGGTGATATCGATCTCGATCGATTCCGTCGTGCAGAGAGCGACGGCCTCCAATCGAAGGTCTTTCGGTCCCCTGTGGTTGAAGCCCGTCGCGATCCACGTGTTTCCCGACGGGTACGACGCGCTCAGCCGCCCGAACCTCGCGAGCGATGTCGGCACGGACGGCTGGCCCGGTTCGAAGAAGAACGTCCCGCCCGTGAGGAGCCTCGTTCCCGACGGGCACGTCGCCTTCGCCGTTCGTGCCGACCGCCTCGGAACGCCGACGTTTGCCGTCTGTAGCGTAGGAGCGAGGGCGTCGTAGCCGAGCCCGGACGCGTGTGCTGAAGGAGTGGGGATCGCGAGCGCGAACAGGACAAGTACCGCGAAAAGGGTTGGGCGTACGGTTCGCGTTCTCATCACACATCCGCGAGGCATCGGGATACGGGTTCGTACTGCATCGCGCTCCGGTTGATGTCATACACGGCGGTGAACCAGTCTTTGCCCGGGGTCGACCCACGGAACGTAGGCGATGAACCGCCCGATACGACGGCGTCTGTCGCGATGGCCGTGGCGAAGAGAGCGCTGCCCGTGACGCCCATCGCATGGCTGCCCGTCGAGCATGTGAGATATCCCCCGGCCGAGTCACCGGCATGAAGAGTGTCGAAGGAGAACGACCCTCTCTTGAATCCGTAGAGCGCTTTCGTACACCGCACGACGAGGTGCAGGTCGACGGGAGATAGGCCCTCATTGTCCGCACCGGCCGAAACGCCCACGTCGAGGGACAGGTCACTGAGGAACGATGGGGAGGAATCGCCGCGCGAACCTCCGAGATATGCCCCGATGACGAGGACCTGGGGATAGGAGTCGTTCGACCAGGGGCAGGATTCCACAGTCTCGCGAGACGACAACGCTGGAACGATCGTGGAATCCGTAACCGTTTCGATGTCGATGTGCTTCTTCGTACAGAGTGCGACGGCGTCGAGGTGCAGGTCGGCCGGCCCGGAACCGGTCTGGTAGCCGGTGGCGATCCACGATCGTCCGGAGGGATACGTCGCCGTGAGCCGGCCGAACTCCGCGAGCGAAGTCGGCACCGAGGGCTGTCCCGGTTCGAAGAAGAACGAGCCGCCGGTCAGGAGTGTCTGATGCCTGGGACACGTCGCCTTCGCCGTCCGCGGCGTGTCGTTCGGGATCGCGACGGAGCGCGTTCGCAACCGCGGACGCAGTGCGTTGTACCCGAGAAGGCCCGCTGCCGAGCCGCGCGGCATCGGCAGCAGCGCCGCGACCGCGAGGACGACCATCGCGAGCCCGCGAGCCGGCAGTGAAGAACGGGTCCGTCGCGTCACCGAACTCAGCCCCGCGTCACGTGTGCGATGACTTCTTCGAGCTCGTCCGTCGGGGACACGTCGATGTACTCGCTGTCCTCGAGTGCTTCCGGCGCGTGGCCGGGAGCCCAGTAGAAGGCTTCGCCGGCGCGGTAATCCTTCGCTCCGTTCGAGGTGTGCATCCGCACGTGACCCTTGAGGACGTACCCCCAGTGCGGGCACTGGCACAGATCGCCCTCGAGGCCCTTCAGTGCCGGCGTCAGGTTCGCGCCCTTCGGCAGCACCACCCACGACATCGTGCTGCCGCCCTGCTCCTTCGTCCGGAAGTCGATCCCGTTCCCGGCGATCCGGACGTCGAAATCGTCCCGCTTCAGCGCTTCCATACCTTCCTCCTTGTCTTGAGCCGTCACCCTCGAGGCGTAACGACGCGCGTTACGCGGGTACGGTCCCGGTGCCATCTAGACTTCGAACCCCCTAGGTCGGCAGGAACCACGAAGCGAGTTCCGTGATCGCTGCGTGCGGTGAGGTGTTGCGTTGGGACAGCGCCAATAGGGTCGCGAGGGGGTCGAAGCTTTCGACCGTACCCTTGTCCTCGAGCGACACGCCCTATGAACCGTCGCCGACCGTCACGACGATGGCCTGCTCGATCTGCGAGAACGTGAACGCGATCTGCTTTTCAGGTCCCGAACGCACGTCGCTCCGGACCCACGGTTCCAGCGCAGGTAACACGGCGAGTACGTCGAGCGCGGCGTCGGACGGATCGACCGTCCACGACCGTCCCGTCGCGCGCGCGATGTCGTATCCGTGGACGAGGAAGTCCCACAGCTCGTAGGACAGCGCGGTCTTCACGCTCGCGAAAAGGCCCGCGTGCAACTCGAAGGGTTCGTCCCCCGTCGCCGCGGAGAGCATCGCGAGCTGTCGTGCGAGGCGCTGCTCCAGTGCGTCGGCGATCGCCGGGATGTCCTGTTCTCCGATCTCGGTGATCTGCGTGAGGTTGAGGTCGCCGAGTTCCTGTACGGTCGGCGCGCGGCGCCGGTCGCCTGTGCCGCGCATGACGATGCCGATGAGGTGGGCCGCCGTCTGCGCGACGTCCCAGTCGAGCCCCGGCACGGGCTTGCGACCGTCGTCCAAGCCCAGCGAACGAAGCAACGCGATGAAGCGCGACGACGTCCGCTCGATGGCGGAGACCATCTCTGCGTAGGTGAAACCCTCGGACCGGACGACCCGATCTTCCGCGATCCCAGACATGTGGCCTCCTTGCTCCAAGTTAGAGCAAACTCTACTCCAATATGGAGTAGAGTCAACCCCATGACGGCACGGACGCGCAGTACCACGTCGTACGCCCTCCTCGCGTTGCTCGCGATCCGTCCCTGGACGGGCTACGAGCTCACGCATCAACTGCGCCGGAGCCTGCACTACGCATGGCCGCGGTCGGAGGCGAACCTCTACAACGAGCAGAAGCAACTCGTGCGGCTCGGCTGGGCGACGGTAACGAAGGAACCCCGCGGCAAGCGGACCCGAAACCGCTACGCGATCACGCCCACCGGCCGGCGTGCGCTCCGCGCATGGATGCGCACCGAGCCGGAGGTCCCGCACCTCGAGATCGAGGGGATCGTCCGGATGTTCTTCGCCGATCAAGGAAGCACCGACGATCTACTTCGATCGATGACGACGACCGGCGCCCGCGCGGGCGACGCTGTGCTCGAGCTGTGCGCGATCGTCGAGGATTATTTCGCGACGGGAGGGCCGTTCCCGGCGCGCCTGCATGCGGTCGCGCTCGCGGCCGATCTCGTCACCGACCTGTTGAGTCGGATCGAGTCGTTCGCTCGTGAGGCGGTCGACGAAGTCGAGCGATGGGAAAGCACGAAGGACCTCGGGATGACGAAGGAGGCTCGCCAGAGGTTCGAAGCGGTGCTCGCTCGCGGCCGACGCATCTCCGCGGCCCGAGGGCTGAAAACGCCGCAGTGACACCGCGAGCCATGACGCGCGTTACGGCGGTACGGTCGCGGGCCTAGACTTCGAAGGTGAGTGTGGGGGCAGCGCACGCCGATCTCGTCGCGTCGGCGGAGCGCGCCTACGCCGAAGGCGATCTGGACGCAGCACTTGACGCGTTGGAACGCGCGCATGTCGCCGCGATCGAGGCCGGCGACGGCATCGGTGCCGCCGCCGCCGCGGCGCGCCTCGCGATGCATCTGTTGATCGACACGGGCTTGATGGCTCCCGTCCGCGCGTGGGTGGCGCGCGCCGAACGCCTCCTCGAGGGAGTCGGAGAAACGCCGGTGCACGCGTGGCTCGCCTTCGCGCATGCCGCCGAGCGCTTCCTGTCGGGAGACTTCGAGGTGTCGCGCAGCTTCGCCGAGGAAGCCATCGTGATCGGCGAGCGGCATTCGGAGCTCGGTGCGGCAACGATGGCCCGGACGGCCGCCGCCCGATGCTTCCTGTTCGAAGGAGAACTCGAGCGCGGACTGGAGCTGCTCGACGAGGCGGCATCGACGTTGCTCGCCGGCGAGCTCGACGACCTGACCGCGGGGTGCGTCTACTGCGAGATCGTGTGCATCGCTCAGAGCGTGGCTCGGTACGACCTCGCTGAGGAGTGGACCGAGGCGATGGCGCGGTTCACCGAACGCAACAACGTCGGCAGCATGCGTGGACGGTGCCGTGTGCACCGCGCCGAACTGCTGCGCCTCAAAGGCGAGCTCGTTGCTGCGGAGGACGAAGCGACTGCGGCGTGCGAGGAGCTCCGTCCCTATATGCGACGTGAATTCGGCTGGCCGCTCACCGAGCTCGGACGGATCCGTCTCGCGCGCGGCGATCTTCGGGGAGCCGAGCACACGTTCCTCGAAGCGCACGGTCGAGGCTGGGATCCACAGCCGGGTCTCTCGCTGTTGCGGCTTGCACAAGGAGATCCTGCGGCTGCGCTCCGTTCGATCTCGGACGCGCTCGAACATCCGGTCAGCGTCCCGTCGAAGGAATTCCCGCCGAACAACGACCTGCGGCGAGCACCGATGCTCGAGGCGAAGGTGGAGATCGCGATCGCGGCCGGTGCCATCGACGCTGCTACCGCGGCGTCCATGGAGCTTCAGGAGATCGCACAGCGATTCGCGGCGCCGGCGCTCGATGCGGCGGCGTCGGCGGCGCGAGGACGTGTCCTGTTCTCGAGCGGCGACCTGAAGGCGGCGAAGGATGCTTTCATTCGTGCTGCGCAGCGCTGGGGCGACCTTGATGCGCGCATCGAAGTGACGCGCGCTCGCATGGGACTCGCCGACGTGTTCGATGCCCTGGGCGACGTCGATGCCGCATCACTCGAACGAGATGCGGTGGGTGCCTTGCTCGAACGCTCACCCCGGGCGGACGTGGCGGTCCTTCGCTGCGACGGCGACTTCTGGATGATCACGTTCGACGAGCGGTCGATCAGCGTGCGGGATATGAAAGGCCTCCACCTGTTGGCGCGACTCCTACGGGAGCCGGGACGTGAGTTCCATGCGCTCGACCTCACGTCCGCGTCGGACACCGGCGGTGACGCGGGCGCCATGCTCGATGAGCAGGCCGTCGAGAGCTATCGGCGACGACTCGCGGAGATCGACGAGGACGTTGCCGACGCACGCGCGTTCGGTGACGACGAACGAGCTGCCCTCGCCGAGGCTGACCGCGAGTTCATCGTCCGTGAGATCTCACGTGCCGTCGGTCTCGGTGGACGCGAGCGGAGATCCGGCTCGGCGGCGGAACGCGGGCGCGTGAGCGCCACGCGCGCGATCAGGCTGGCGATCGGCCGCATCGCCGAGCACCACGCAACACTCGGCACGCACCTCGACCGCACGATCCGGACGGGGACCTATTGCTCATACTTGCCGGACCCCGTCGCGACGCCACACTGGCGCACGTAGGCGCTTCGTCCCGCCCTTGACATATCGATAATCGATGCTATCGTTTGTCGATAGTAACGATTGTCGATAGGGAGGGCGCATGCGGAAGTATCCGTCGTCGAACACCGCTCAGATCACGCTGGGCTTCGTCAGCTTCGCCTTCTGGCTCTCGGTCGCGGTCCTGGTCGTCGTTGCCGCGGTGTTCCTCAACCGCGCTCTGCACGGCAACCTGCACTACGGCGTCGCCGCCGGGATCGACCCGAGGCACCTCGGTCGTCTTCCGCGTCACGTCTCGACGGATAGCGACCTGCCGGTGATCTTCGACGCTCTTCACCCCGCGGGAGGGCTCGTGGCCTTGACCGTGATGCGGTTCGGCCTGTTCTCCGCGGCCGGCCTCGTTGCGACTTGGATGCTTCGCGGCGTGATGAAGACCGCGCGCGACGGTGACCCGTTCGTGTCGGCCAACGTCGTGCGGCTGCGAGTGATCGGCTTCGTCTTGCTGCTCTATCCACCGCTCTCGTCCTTGACGCACGCGATGCTCGAGTCGATGTACATCCAGCGCTCGACGGCGGCCATCCGTCACCTCTTGGAGCCGCGCGCGTTGGAGATCAACTTCGCGCTCCTCCTCGCCGGTTTGGGTGTGCTGGTCATCGCGCAGGTGTTCGCCAGCGGCATCGAGCTCCGAACGGACCTCGAAGGAACGATCTAGATGCCTTCCGACGCCGAGCACGGTATCTCGATCCATCTCGACGAGCTCCTCGAGCGCAGGAAGATGACACTCACGGAGCTCGCGGACAAGGTCGACATCACCGTGGTGAACCTATCCGTCCTGAAGAACGGCCGCGCCCGCGCGATTAGGTTCTCGACGCTTGCGGCACTGTGCGAGACGCTCGATTGTCAGCCGGGCGACATCCTGGGGTTCGAAGGTTGACTGTGCACGTCCTGCTGAGCGTTGCCCTTGTGGTCGAGGTCGCCTGCCGCGTCACGAGTAACGTGCAAGCGTGGCGCGCACATCGTCCGGTATCGGACGCTTCGCTCCGTCCGACAGATCGACGAACACGTGACGCACGCGTCCTTCGGCTATCTGTTCGCCGCTCCTCGTGACGTCGTACCGCTCGGTGACGGCCGTTGTTCCGATCTTCTCGATCGTGAGGGCTACGTCCACCTCGTCGTCGAAGCGCGCCGGTGCCAGATAGCGGCAATTGGCTTCGGCAACCACGAGATCCAGTCCGTACTTCTGGAGTGCGATGTCGTACGAGCCGAATGCGTCACGCCAGAGCTCAGTGATCGTGACATCGAAGTACACGAGATAGTTCGCGTTGAAGACCGCGCCTTGGGCGTCGCACTCGTTGTAACGGACGCGGATCCGGTGGACGAACGGTGCCACTAGATGAACTTCCACTGCGTCGGCCCGAGCGTTTGCTGATCCGGCGTCATCGATTTCGACATCGGGTAGAAGTTGGCCGTCCACACCATGCGCTTGTCACCGGTCGCGATGGGGATCGACGCGCAGCCGAGCGCCCCCGTGCAGCTGAACGATTTGGTCGCGCTGAGTCCTGGAGAGACAGTGAAGGTCTGACTCGATGCGCCCGGGAATCCGAATGGTTCGGTGAGCGCGATCGTCACCGTCCGCGCCCTCGTCGTCGGGTTGAAGGCCGTGAATTGCACGTCTTCATTCGTGAAGCTCTGTATCAGCCCCGGCGTGGAGCGGCGGATCCTGCCCGAAGCATCACTTGGTGCCGCCACGACCACCCCGAGCGCAACGGCTGCGGCGACGGCAAGTACGAATGCGATCCGAAGGCGTGACACGGTGACCTCCCTGTCCGACGATTACCCGCGAGTCGCGCTCACGGTATCGCCGACACGGATCGTCCCGCCGCTCGCGACGGCGGCGTAGATGCCCGCGCAGGGCATCGTCCCGATCACGCCGGTGTCCTGCATGTTGTGCCGCGCCGCCGAGCGCAGCACGTTCGAGTCCTTCGGGAGGTCGTCTTGAGGAAGGGTCGTCATCACGCAGCGCGGGACGGGCATCAGCGTTCGCAGCTCGAGGTCGCCGATGTGCACGACGCGCCAGTCGTTCTCGACGAATCCTTCCTCGTCATCGACCTCGATGAGGATGTTCGGACGGAACCGCCTCGCGTCGAAGCGCGAGTCCGGCTCGAGCCGCGAGAACTCGGCGAGCGTATTCGTCGTGATGAAATGGATCGCGGCGAGATCGAAGAAGTCGCCGGGCGCGGCGAGCGACGTCGTGACGTCGATCACCGTCTGACCGCCCGCCTTCTCGCCCGTCGCGGGACCGTACATCTGCTCGCCCTTGACGTCGTCCCACACCTCTTCGAGGACGGCCCCCTCCGGCGGGATCTGGGCCAGCGTGACCTCGCGTCCGAGCTCAGCTGTGATGAGCGACGCGAGGTGCGGTTCGTCCGTCGTGTGCTGACTGCCGTCGGGGAAGACGATGCGGGCGACGCCGGGCTCGACGAGCGTCGCGCGGAAGGAGAACAACCTTCCCCAAAGGTCGTGCCGCTTCGCGCTGCAGATCTTGCCGGTCTGCGCGTCGATCAACGCGAACGATCGGTCGCCGGCGACCCCGTCCTTGTCGATCACCGCTTCGTCGAGACGCTCGCCGAGCATCGACTTGACCGGGTAGCGCCAGAGCTCAGTTACGACCCCCATGGGATGGGTTCTATCAGATGTAGTGTCGGGCGATGGCCATAGAGGACCAGAAGACGAACGCCGTGGAGCGGTTCGCCACGGAGCGCTTCGAACTCAGCCCCAAGTGGGTCCGCGTTCGCTTCGGCGGACGCTTCATCGCCGACTCGCACCGCGCGCATCTGCGCTTCGAGCCCCGCCGGTTGCCGCTCTACTACTTCCCGATAGAAGACATCGCGTCCGATGTTCTCGTTCCCTCGGACGACGACTCGCACTTCCACGTCGTGGTCGACGGATCCCGGGCCGAGAACGGCGCGTGGAGTACCGATCGGTATCCGGGGTTCGTCGCGTTCCGGTGGGCCGCGATGGATGCGTGGTTCGAAGAGGATGAAGAGGTCTTCGTCCACGTGAAGGATCCGTACCACCGCGTGGACATACTGCGCAGCACGCGCCATGTGCGGTTCGTCCTCGCCGGCGAAACGATCGCCGATTCACACCGTCCGGCGATCCTGTTCGAGACGGGACTACCTCCGCGTTATTACATACCGGTCACCGATGCGCGTATGGAGCTGCTCGAAGCTTCCGACACCGTCACGGAGTGTCCGTACAAAGGACAGGCGAACCACTTGTCCGCGCGCATCGGTGGGAAGCTCCACGAAGACATCGCATGGACGTACAAGCTGCCGACGCCGGAGTCCGCGAAGATCCAGGGGCTGGTGGCGTTCTATCAGGAACGCATGGACGACACCTACATCGACGAGGAGTTGCAGCCGCCGCTCGTCACGCCGTGGTCCAAGCGATCTACCAGCTGAAGGTCTGGCCCCCGTTGGCGCGCCAGATCGCGCCGGTGCAGAAGCGAGCGGCGTCCGAGATCAGGTACTGGATCAGATAGGCCTGGTCCTCCGGATCGCCGACGATCCCGAGCGGTGACTGCTTCTTCATCGCTTCGACGAAGCGGTCGTAGTACTCCTCGTTGACCTTGCCGTCCGGCCCCATCAGATGCCGCTCCGTGAAGGGCGTGATCGTGGCGCCTGGTGCGATCGCGTTCACGCGTATGCCGTTTCGTCCAACTTCGACGGCGAGTGACTTCGTCAGCATCGCGACGGCTGCCTTGGTCATCGCGTAGAGACCGTAGTTGCGCGCCGGTGCGTCGATGCCGGACGAGGCGACGTTGATGATCGAACCCGATCCGTTCGGTGTCATCACGCGCACGGCGGCTTGGCACCCGTAGAACACGCCTTTGAGATTGACGTTGATGATCTTGTCGAGCTGTTCTTCGCTCGCGTCCGCGATCATCACGTCGACGGGGATCCCCGCGACGTTGCACATCGCGTCGAGCCGTCCGTAGGCCGCGACCGCGAGATCCGCGGCGGCTTCGACGTCCGAGCGGGATGCCACGTTGCACCGTGCCGACGTTCCGCCGATCTCGTCGGCGATCTTCGCGGCGCCGCCTTCGTCGAGGTCGACGCAAACGACCTTGGCCCCCGCGCCCGCGAGCACTTTCGCCGTGGCGGCTCCGATGCCGGACGCGGCACCCGTGATGAGCGCGACCTTGCCGTCGACGTCGAATGGGGTGGACATTGAACCGTCCGGAAGTATAGGCTTTCAACATAGCGACCGTCGATTCGAAATAGCGAACAAACTATGGCGCACATCGTAGGCATCGGGGGCACGACCCGGGCGGAATCGGGGACGGAGCTCGCGGTGCGCTACGTCCTCAAGGTCTGCGAGGCCAAGGGCGCGACGACGCGTATGTTCTCCGGCCCAGAGATGGAGCAGCTGCCGCACTACGCGCCCGAGCGTCCGGAGCGGCACGGCATGGCAGTCGATCTCGTCGACGAGCTACGCAAGGCCGACGGCGTCGTGCTCGGTTCGTCGAGCTATCACGGCAGCGTCGCCGGGCTCATCAAGAACGCGATCGACTACACGCAGGACATGATGAAGGACGATCGTCCGTACTTCACGGGACGGCCGGTCGGTTGCGTCGCCACGGGGGCCGGCTGGCAGGGCGTCGTCGCGACGCTCGAACACCTGCGCACCATCGTGCACTCGCTCCGCGGCTGGCCGACGCCGCTCGGCGCCGCGATCAACACGATGGAGAAGCAGTTCACGCCGGACGGCGAACCGGTCGACGAGAAGGTCGGCTTCCAGCTGAAGACGATGGCCGACGAGATCCTCACGTTCGTGGACCGCTGGCGGGAGTAGCGCTCGCCGTACGACACTGGTTGCCAGTGTGAAGATCGGCGACATCGAGATCACCCCTCTCATCGACGGCACGTTCTACGCGCCCGCGACGCAGGCGTACCCCTCGACCAGCGAAGCCGATTGGGAGCCGCACCGCCGCTGGCTCACGCACGACGGCAACATCCAACTCGACATCGGTTGCTTCCTCGTGCGCACCGGTGACCGGCGCATCCTGGTCGACGCCGGACTCGGCACGCTCCAGATCGGTGAGGAGGGCCGCTGGTCCTTCTCCGGCGGAGCGCTCATCGACGAGCTCGCCGCAGCCGGACTGAAACCGGAGGACGTAACCGACGTCGTCTTCACGCATCTGCACTTCGATCACGTGGGGTGGGCAACGCAACAGGGCGACGTCATCTTCAAGAACGCGACGTATCGCTGCGACGTGAAGGATTGGGATCACTTCGTCGGGCCGAACGGTGACGGCGAAGCCGGCCGCAAGCTCGTCCCTGTGTCGGACCGCGTCGAGACCTTCGACGGTCAGCTCACGCTCGCCCCGGGTCTCGACACGCTCCCGACGCCGGGACACACTCCGGGACACACCGCGCTCGTCGTGTCGAGTGGAACGGAACGCGCGGTGCTGCTCGGAGACGCCGCGCATTGTCCGGTCGAGCTCGACGAACTCGAATGGGAAGGACTCGGAGATGTCGACCCGGCCCTCGCGAAGCGCACACGCAACGCGATGCTGGCGGAGCTCGAACGTCCCGAGACCGTGGTGAGCGCAGCGCATTTCCCGGGCCTCGAATTCGGACGGATCCTCCGCGCGGAAGGGAAGGCGCAATGGGTATCTGGGTAGTCGACAACGAACCGTCGAAGCGGTATCCGATCTACACACGGGGCAACGTCGGCGAAGTCTTTCCAGACGCCGTCGCTCCGCTCTCGTGGACGATGTTCGGCATCCCGGGGGCCGAGCCGGGATGGCGCCGGGGTTTCGCGCAGTTCGGCGTCTTCGACGAGGACGAGTTCTCGCCCGACAACCTCGAGATCCTCGGAGTCTTTGGCGGCTACGCCTACCTGAACGTTTCGATCAGCCGCATCTTCGGCGTGCGGGTTCCGGGCCTGACGCCCGAACTCGTCGACCAGTCGATCTGGGGAGAGATGCCGGGCGTTCCGCCGTACGCGCCGCAGCCGACGGACGAGTCACCCGAACACACGGAACGGATCCAGCAGACGCTCGGCTGGATCTTCACGGCGAATGACTTCCCCGAACTTCGCGAGGACCAGGAACGCGTGCGCGCGATCCGCGAGTCACGACCCGACCTCACGAAGCTGTCGGACGAGGAGCTGTTGATCCGCATGCGATCGTTCCGCGAGATCTTCACCGAACTCTTCGCGAGGCACATGGTCACGAGCTACGCGGCGCTCACGGTCGTCGGCACGATCGTCGGCATCTGCGACCAAGCGCTCGGTGATGCCTCGCTCGCGATGCGCCTCGTGTCGGGCGTCGGCGACGTCGATTCCGCGGCGCCGTCCTTCGCCATGTGGGACCTCGGCCGCGCTGCCGCCGACCTCGGCGACGAGTTCGACAAGGGCATCGACGGCCTGCTCGACCGCCTGCGTGCCAAGCCGGAAGCGAAGGACTTCGTCGCGCGTTTCGAAGCGTTCCTCTACGAGTTCGGTTCCCGCGGTCCGAACGAGTGGGAGATGCGGTGTCCGACCTGGGAGACGAAGCCCGAGCTCGCCCTCGTCGCCATCGACCGGATGCGCGTTTCCGATGAGAGCGGTGATCCGCGCGCGCACCAGTCGCGCCTCGCCGCGGAGCGCGAAGCCATCGCGGCCGACGTGCTGCCGAAGCTCGAACCGGCTCCCGAAGTGCAAGGGCAACTCGCCGCGGCGTTGCGCGCCGCGACGATCTTCCTGCCCGCGCGCGAACGCACGAAGACGACGATCATCAAGATCACGCAGGAGGTTCGTCTCACGGCGCGCGAACTCGGACGCCGCATGGTCGAGCTCGGCATCTTCGAGATCCCCGAGAACATCGGGATGCTCCGCGACGACGAGCTCGACGCGTTCATCTCCGATCCCGAAGGGTTCCGCGACATCGTCCGGGACCGCGAACTGCTCTTCGAGCGGCTCCAGACGCTCGAGCCGCCGTTCATCATCAACGGCGTCGTCCCGCCGATCGAGGAGTGGCTCGTGCGGGACGACACACCGCAGCCGGTCGAGCAGGGCACCGTTCTGACCGGCCTCGCCGGCTGTCCGGGTACAGCAACCGGGCGCGCGCGAGTCATCCACTCACCGTTCGAAGGACACGATCTCGAGCCGGGTGACGTGCTCGTCGCGCCGATCACCGATCCGAGCTGGACGCCGCTCTTCGTCCCGGCGTGCGCCGTCGTCGTCGATGTCGGTGCGCCGATCTCGCATGCCGTCATCGTGTCCCGCGAGCTCGGGATCCCGTGTGTCGTGAGCGTGACCGGTGCGACGCGCAAGATACCGGACGGAGCGATGGTCGAGGTCGACGGAACGCACGGAACGGTTACGGTTCTCTGATGGGTAATTGGAACTTCGCGGACGCGTGGGAGGCCGTCGCCGATCAGCTGCCGGACGCCCCGGCGCAGATGCAGGGCGACCGAACCGTCTCGTGGCGCGAGTTCGATCGCCGCGCCAACGCGTTCGCTCGTGAGCTCCTCGCGAAGGGACTGACGAAGGACTCGAAGGTCGCGATCTGCGCGTACAACTGTCCCGAGTGGCTCGAGGCGCTGTTCGCCGCGTTCAAGGTCTCGATGGTTCCCGTGAACACGAACTATCGCTACGGCGCCACCGAGATCGCCTACCTCTACGACAACGCGGACGCCGAAGCCGTCGTCTTCCACGCGAGCTTCACGCCGATCCTCGACGAGCTCCGGAGCGAGCTTCCGCTGGTGAAAGCGTGGTATGTCATCCCGGACGGATCACCGGAGCCCGATTGGGCTTCGTCCTATGAAGACGTCGTCGGCGCCGGCGCCGATCGGGTCGTCACCGAGTGGGGACGTTCCGGCGACGACGTGCACATGCTCTACACCGGCGGCACGACGGGCATGCCGAAGGGCGTCGTGTACCGGCAGGACGATCTGTGGAACGCCCTCGGCGGTGGCGGCAACGTTGCGCTCGGTATCACGCCTCCGACGGATCTCGACGAGTACCGCTCGCGCCTCGTCGCACCGGGTGCGAAGTCGCTCGCGGCGTGCCCGATCATGCACGGGACGGGGCAGTGGGGCTCGTTCCAGACGATGAACCTCGGCGGATGCATCGTCACGCTCACATCGCGCAAGTTCGATCCGGCGGAACTCTGGCGCACGGTGTCTGAGAAGCAGGTGAACGTCGTCATCATCGTCGGCGACGCGTTCGCGAAGCCGATGCTCGAGGAGTTGCGAAAGAACCGATCTTCCTACGACCTGTCGTCGCTCATCATGATCGGCTCGTCCGGCGTGATGTGGAGTCACGAGACGAAAGAGGCGCTGCTCGCCATCCACCCGACCATGCTGCTCGCCGACTCGCTCGGTTCGACGGAAGCCGTCGGGATGGCGAACTCCGCGGCGACGGCCGCCGACAATCCGGCCACGGCGAAGTTCGTCGTCGGCGAACGCGCGAACGTCTTCACCGAGGAGGGGCGTCCGGTGAAGCCGGGATCGGACGAGGTCGGCATGCTCGCCGTGGGCGGCTTCGTCCCGCTCGAGTACTACAAGGATCCCGAGAAGAGCGCGCGTACCTTCCGGACGATCGACGGCGTCCGCTACTCCTTCCCCGGCGACTACGCGACCGTGGACGCCGACGGGACGATCCACCTCCTCGGACGCGGCACCGTCGTCATCAATACCGGCGGCGAGAAGGTGTTCCCGGAAGAGGTCGAAGAAGTCATCAAGCAGTTCGACGGTGTGCGCGATGCGGTAGCCGTCGGGGTTCCGGACGAGCGCTTCGGCGAAGCGATCACGGCGATCGTCGAAACGACGAAGGACGTCGACCCGCGGGCGTTGTCCGACTTCGTCAAGACGAAGCTCGCCTCGTTCAAAGCGCCAAAGCATGTGATCGTGCTCCCGACCATCGGACGAAGCCCGGCCGGGAAGGTCGACTACGCCGGCTTACGGAAGCTCGCGATCGAGCAGGTCGGTTCGTAGAACCGCTGCCCTGGGTAGCAATGGTGCATGAGTTCCGTGGCGCGCGTTCGCAAGCGCGCCGGCGCGCCGCCATCTGAGGACGAGACGCCGCAGGTCGAAGAAGCCTTCGAGCGCGGCGTCGCCGAAGGCGCGCACCGGCTCGACCGTTCGTTGCCTTCACTGGTTGCGACGGGGATCGTCGGCGCGCTCGATCTCGGCGTCGGCGTCTTCGCGATGCTCATCGTGCGGAACGAGACGCACAACAAGCTCCTCCCGGCGCTTGCGTTCAGCCTGGGCTTCATCGCGTTGACGCTGGCGGGCAGCGAGTTGTTCACGGAGAACTTCCTCATCCCGATCACCGCGGTCATCACGATCCGCCGTCACGGCCCGCTCAGCCTCGTCCGTTTGTGGATCGGAACGCTCGTCGCGAATGTGATCGCCGGCTTCGGATTCATGTTCGTCGTATTGACGGCGTATCCGGGATTGAAAGGTGTTGCGCGCGAGGTCGGCCGCGCGTACCCGGGGATGGGCATCGGAACCACTTCACTGTGCTCCGCGCTCCTCGCCGGCATGGTCATGACACTCATGACGTGGATGGAACGCAGCACGACGTCGATGACGGCGAAACTCGTGGCCGCATCGAGCGTCGCGTTCCTGCTCGTCGCCGCGCCGCTCGATCACGCGGTCGTCGGTTCGGTCGAGATGTCCGGAGCGCTGATCGCCGGCGCGCCGTTCGGTTACGCGCGAGCATTCGCCACGCTCGGCTGGGCGATCCTATGGAACGGGGTCGGCGGGATCGGACTCGTGACCGTTTTGCGTCTGGTGCAGGTCGGCAAGGAAAAGATCGAAGAGGTTCGGGTGCGCGAAGCGCGCTAACGCGAACCTTTCGGGACGCTGCGGAACGCTTGGTCCTTGAACGGCTCCGGTTCGCGCGGCAATCCGAGGACGCGCTCACCGAGGATGTTGCGCTGGATCTCGTCCGTGCCGCCGGCGATCGAGATCGCGGGGACCGAGATGAGAACCTCCGTGATGGTTCCGTCCAGCGGTGCATCGCTTCCGGCGAGCAAGCCGGACGAACCACCGATCAGCGAATGCGCCTGCGCGGCAGCTCGCGCCACCTCGCTCGCCATGAGCTTCGCGACCGATCCCTCCGGGCCCGGCGGGCGGCCTTGCGCCCGGGCGATCGCCGCGCGTTGCGCCGTCCACTGCATCGCGCGCTGCATGGACACGACCTTCGCGATCTTCTGACGGATCACCGGATCGTTGCTGCGTCCCGTTTCCTTCGCGCGTTGCACGAGGAGATCGACGCGGCCGGTGCGCTGCGGGTACCAGATGTACGTCGAGAAGTACTCGTCCGCCTCGGCCTTCGCTTCCTTCACCGCGCGCCCGTCACCGAGGATCGCCGGACGCTGTGCGAACGTCGCGAAGTTGCGCCGTTCGACGGCGAGGGTGAACGTCGCGATCGCCCACCCGTTGTTGAGCTCGCCGATCATGTGATCGTCGGGCACGCGAGCATCGTCCATGAATACTTCGTTGAAGGACGAGTAGCCATTCGCTTGGCGCAGCGGACGGACGGTGATCCCGCTCTGCCGCATCGGCAGAGCGAAGTACGTGATCCCAGCGTGCTTCGGGACGTCCCAATCGGTGCGCGCGAGCAGCAATCCGTAATCGGCGTGATGGGCGCTCGTGTTCCACACCTTCTGTCCGTTCACGATC
>JAICYB010000117.1 GCA_025934435.1 Actinomycetes bacterium
CGCGGCTACAAGCTCTGGGCCAACACGGTCAACAAGAAGGGTGGCGTCCTCGGGCGCAAGGTCCAGCTCGTCATCCGCGACGACACGTCGAGCCCGACGCAGGCGCAGACGAATTACCAGACCTTCATCACGAAGGACAAGGTCGATCTCGTCTTCGGCCCGTTCTCGACGCTCCTCTCGGCGCCCGCGGCGGCGGTTGCGAACCGCTACGGCTACGCGTTCATCGAGCCCGCGGGCGGCGGCCCCGCCGTCTTCCAGGAGAAGCTGCACAACGTGTTCTTCACGCAGCCGGCGCCGGTGCTCCAGTCAGGCGACGTCTTCGCGAAGTTCCTCCTGTCGCTGCCGAAGTCGCAGCGGCCGAAGACCGCGGCGTATCCGTCGCTGGACGACCCGTTCTCCTCCCCTGTCGCGGACGAGGTGCGGAGCAAGCTCGAGAAGGGCGGCGTGAAGACGGTCTACAAGACCATCTATCCGTCGGAGACGACCGACATGGGCCCCGTCATCCAGAAGGTCGCGTCGAAGCATCCAGACGCGGTGATCGGCGGCACGCAGAACGGCGACGCGTACGCGCAGATCAAGGCGATGGTGCAGCAGAAGTTCAGCCCGAAGTTCGTCTTCCTGACGAACGGCCCGAACGATCCCGCGGAGTTCCCGAGCAAGGTCGGAAAGAAGAACGTCAACGGGATCTTCGCGACCGGCGACTGGTTCCCCCAGGAGCACTCGTTCGGCAACGCCGCCTTCGTCAGGGCCTACGTGAAGGCCTACGGCGGCACCTCGCAGACGATCGACCCGACGTCGGCCGAGGCGTACGCCGCCGGCCAGCTCGTGCAGGCGGTGGCGGCGAAGGCGAAGTCGATCGACAACAAGACGATCATCTCGACGCTGCACAAGGGCACGTGGAAGACGGTCGAGGGGAACCTGCGCTGGAACTCGATCGGCGAGCCGCAAGGTAGCGACCTGCTCGTCGAATGGATCAACGGGAAGCTCTATCCGGTGTATCCCAAGTCGCTCGCGCTGCACAAGCCCGTCGTGCCGAAGCCGGCCTGGGGCTCGGGTAAGTAGTCCATGCACCAGGTCGTCCAGGCGGTCATCCTCGGCGTCCTGATCGGCGGCGTCTACGCGCTCATGGCGAGCGGGCTGACGCTCGTCTTCGGGATCATGCGCGTGATCAACGTCGCGCAGGGCGCCCTGGTGATCCTGGCGGCCTACCTCAGCTACGCGCTCTTCTCACACGCGCACGTCGACCCGTTCCTGTCGGTTCTCGTCGTGACGCCGGCGATGTTCGTGCTCGGCGTGCTCGTGCAGATCGTGTTCGTCCGCTCGTTGCGCGGTTCCGACTCGGAAGAGTTGTCGCTGCTCGTCACCTGGGCGCTCGCGCTCGGGATCGAAGGCGTGCTCAGCGTCATCTTCAAGACGACGTACCGCGCAACGAGCCCGTCCTACGCCGACAGGACGTTGACGGTCTTCGGCTACCAGTTCGGGTTCGTCCGGCTGATGGCGTTCATCTTGTCGGGCGTCCTGTTGCTTCTGCTCTCGCTGCTGTTGACGCGGACGAGGTTCGGTCGGGCCGTGCGGGCGACGGTGCAGAACCCGACGGCGGCAACACTCCTCGGGGTCGACGCGAACCGCGTGCAGACGCTGTCGTTCGGCCTCGGCGTCTCGATGGCCGCAGCGGCGGGAGCCGTGTACGGCGTCATCTATCCCTTCAACCCGGGCAGTCACTACGACCTGATCTCGCGACTCCTTTCGATCGTCGTGCTCGGCGGCCTCGGGTCGCTCGGCGGCGCGGTCGTCGCGGCACTCGTCATGGGGATCACGGAGGCGGTCGTCGCCGTCGAATGGCAGCCGACCTGGGCGTCGTTCTCGTACTTCGTCGTGCTGATCGCGGTCCTGCTCGTGCGGCCGCAAGGCATCTTCGGCGTCAGGGAACGCGCGCTGTGACGCGTAACGGCCTGTTGCGCGCCGCGGCCTTTCTCGCCGTCGGCATCGCCTTCCCGTTCGTCTTCTCTCCTGCGTGGCTCGTCAACATCGGCGTCCTCACGTTGATGTACGCCGCGCTCGCCACTTCGTGGAACCTGTTCTCCGGCTACACGGGTTACATCACGCTCGGCCAGGTCGCCTTCTTCGGTCTCGGCGCCTACGCGCTCGCGATCACGTTCGAGCACTACGGCATAGGCGCTGGCTACAACCCGTTCTACGTGCTGCCACTCATCGGCGCGGGCGTCGCGTTCGCGTCGCTTCCCGTCGCGTGGATCGCGCTGCGCACGCGCGCAATGACGTTCGCGATCGTCACGTTGACGCTGCTCTTCATCGTGCAGCAGCTCGCGTTCAA
>JAICYB010000021.1 GCA_025934435.1 Actinomycetes bacterium
CCGCCCTGGCGGGCGCTAGCTTGCGCCGCCGGGCCGATGCACGGCGGAGCGTGTCATGAGCGCACGGCCTAACTCGCCGCTGCACCCGACCGTCGCGCGCTGCTTCGCGCGCAGCCGGCGGGTGAGCGGCCAAAGTCGTTGGGCGGACGAAGGGTCATGACGGCCACAGGCGAGTTGGGGGCAGTCAAGGCGCGTCTAGCGGAGCTCATTGCACGGGATCTCCGTCTACCGACCGAGCGTATCCAAGCAATCTGCGACAGTCTCGTGGTTACTCCCGGTGGAGAGTGCTTGTGGGAAGCGATTGGCATCGGCTACTCGATTGACCTCCAATCGAGGAGCGCGGAGGAAGTCGACTCCGAGATTTCGTCGGTCGCAGGACTCCTCGCTGACGCATACCGCGGGGAACGCGTGGAACGTCCTACCTTTCAAGGCGTCGATCCCGAGAAGACGTGGATGCAATACGTCGAGGAGGCTCGCGAATCGACATGAGTCGTGTCCACGTGCCGCCCAACTCGGCGCAGGAGCCGACCGTCGCGCGCTACGCGCGCAGCCGGCGGCTCAGCGCCCAAAGTCGTTATGCCGATTAGAGATGTCGGCGACAAGCCCTGAAAGCGGTTCCGCGGAGTGGATCTCGAAGCCGAGGTGGCAACTCTTGATCGCTTACGGATGCGTATACGTGTTTCTCGCGGCGACCCCACCGCTGAACTCCGGCCGCTGGCTGATGTATCTGGCGCCCCTCTTCATCGTCGGCGCTGTTCTCCACTCACGAACTCGACTCATCCTGCGCGGGCGCATGCTTACTCTTGTCGGATGGTGGCCAGGCAAGGAGCGCTCGGTGGATCTGCGTGATCTGACGGATGTGCGTCTCAGCCCACTCCCGGGCTGCGGGGACATGCTCACGCTGCGTGATGGGCGCAAGGTCGCCCTCTCCGCCCCATCATGGTTCTGGTTCGATTGGCAGAGACTCCTGCGGGTCGTCGCGGAGTACACGTTTGAGCAGAATGTCGACGTGACCCAGCGGGCACGAAAGAAGCTCGTGAGCGCTTTGATTACTCCGAACGGAGGCTGAACGCATGCGCGGACGGCATAACTCGCGCCAGCAGCGGACGAGCTTCTTGGCCTTCGGCGAAGAAAGCTCGCCGCTGACGCGCCAAGGTCGTTGGGCGGACTCAGGGTGCAGTAGCGCCGACGGTGCTCGGCCGAGATATCCCGCGAAATGACTGAGCGCGACAAGCGATTAAGCGTGTCCCTTCCGGGCGAGTGGATCCTGCAGCGCGTCCTCGGTCCGGTTCTCGACGAGATTGGCCAAGACTTGGCGCACGTCTATGCGAAGGGGCGAGACCTGATCGTTGGTGCCGCAGCGCGCAAGGTTGCCAACCTCGATGACGGGAAGAGCGCAAACCTCCGAGTGAGCCGAGATGTCTTCTGGAACGGCGCCTTCACAGATGATGAACTGTCCGCCGAGTACTTCGGCGGCATCTTGGCAGCGTCCCGCAGCGAAGATGGGAAGGATGATGACGTCATCCAGTTCGTCGATGTCACGAAGTCGCTGTCCTCACGCCAGATCCACCTTCACTATGTGATCTTCAACAGGCTCAACAAGTTGCTGGCCATCTCTGGCGAAGAGGTGAACGTCGGTCTCAGTACTGATGTCCAGAAGCTGGAGCTATGGCTCTCGACGGTCGAGCTCGAACACAACCTTCAGCTCAGTGTCGATCCCGGTCTGAATGTCCTTTGGCGCGCGAGCCTGATATCGGAATACGAGCATCAGAGCCACGATCTGGGCGGAGGCCGGCAGGTTCCCTACGCTCGCGTGCGGCCGACAACGTTCGGGATTCTTCTTTATGCAGTCGCGCACAATCGCGTCGCGGAGTGGCGACAGTTTGCAACCGAGGACTTTGGCGATTTCCCCAACATTGCTTTGCCGTCACTGTGGGCGCCCAGTCAAGAGGCCTTCCTTGAGCGATGCGGCCTAGGATCAGAATCCGAGGGTTCAGAGAACTGGTGACCGTACGTTGCCGCCCAACTCGTCGTTGCACCCGACCGAGGTCGGCTTCGCCGACGCTCGGCGGGTGAACTCCAAGAGTCGTTAGACGGCCGGAATGGCATTGCGAGCCAAAGGGCGGTGGGTGATTGCCCTTGTCGCGGCCGCACTCCTGCTATCGGCCGCCTTGTACCGGTTTCGCGATCCGTGGGCACCGGCGCGCACGGTTCTGCGGATGTATCCGGCTCCGAGCTCCTTTCACTTCGTCCGACAGGAACAAGCAGGTGAACGCTGCTCGTGGATTCCGTTCGAATCCTGTAACTATCCAGGCGTGGTGAACATTTACGTCAGCCATGCTTCCGAGCCAGCGGTCTGCAGTGCGCTAGCTCGCTCTTTCTCCCGATGGCCTGGCATCACGAAGCCGAAGGCGATCGCGTGGGAACGTGGGAACCCGTGCCGCTCGACCGGCTTCGCTTGGGATGGCCGGATTAAGGGACGCTATGTGGATGCATCAGCAAGTTGGCTGCGTGGGTATGGCGCGAACAACGGTCCCATTGAAATTCGACTTTCCGCCGACGGGAACCACTACTAGGTTGCATCCCGCGTCGCCGTCTAACTCGTCGCATGAGCCGACGCGCCGCTTCGCGCGCGCGCAGCTCAGCTCCCAGGGTCGTTAGGCAGACCGTGAACCGAGTTAACCGACGTCTATGCCGAAGTTCCGATGACAGGCTCATCTATGGAGTGTGCGGTGGCCTAGCTGAGTACTTCGGCCTTAGCTCGACAATGGTTCGAATCCTCACGATCGTCGCACTCTTCAGCACGGGAGGTGCCATCGCTGTCGCTTACGTCGTCGCGAGATTCATCATCCCTTGGGACATAGACGTCGATGCCGTCTAGATGAGAACGTTGCGCGTACTGCCTAACTCGTCGCTTCAGGCGACGCGCCGCTTCGCGGGCGCGCGCCTGAGCTCCCGAAGTCGTTGGGCAGACCGATGACCGGCAGCGGTAAGAAGAGCCGGTAGTGGGTCAGTTTGAGGTTTGCGGGGGATCGTCAGGGCGACGCCACAGCCATAGGAACTTGAACCACCGGGCGTAATCTCCGAATCGCGACCACCAAAGTCGTAGGCCGAAGAAGAGCAGCCAGCCCCCCACAGCGACGCCCCAGACCGAGGCGCTCAAGACAGCGTGCAAATTGCTCGACGGGCGATTCCAGTCAACTACGACAGGAATGGCCGCGAAGACAGCGCTAGGCATGAACATCGCGATAGCGATGATCGCGCCTACGATGCGCCACCATCCGCGCCAGCGCCGGCAGAGCCAGCGGATGAGGAACAGGTACGCGATCGTGGCCCCGAACTCGACGGGCAAGAGCAGAAAGAACAGCACGCTTCGAACCACTGATCTCCTATGCTTGAGCGCTCTTGTATGGTAGAACCGTGGCCGAGAAGCGCAAGAAGCCCCGCGATCTGAACGCTCTCGCGAGAGCGATCACGGACGAAACTACCGGCGAAGCTCCTGACCCCGATGAGGGGAAAGACCCCGCCGCCGTGGCCCTCGGTCGCAAGGGCGGTCTCAAGGGCGGCAAGGCGCGGGCGGCGAAGCTCAGCAAGCGACAGCGGAGCGAGATCGCCAGGAAGGCGGCTCGAGCTCGGTGGGGTAAATAGGCTCTACTCCAACGTCAACTACCCCCCGGAGAAATCGTCTGCGCCATGGAGTGCTACACCGGCGAGCTATTCCGATGACGCCCTGTCGCATGCTGCCCAACTCGCGCCAGCAGCGGGCGAGCTTCTTGGCCTTCGGCGAAGAAGGCTCGCCGCTGACGCGCCAAAGTCGTTGTGCGGATGCATGACTGAGCCAACCGTGGGTTGCATCGTGCTCGTCCGTCACGGTCGACCCATTCCGAACGGAAAGATGAGGCCGAGCGAGTGGCCACTAGCCGAGACTTCTAGCGTCGAGTCACTCGCCGCCGTACTTCCGGACCTACCGGTGGCGTGCAGCGACGAGCGCAAAGCGGTCGAGACTGCCGCCGCGATCGGTCGCGGGTTCACAGTCGATGCGCGATTGCGCGAGATCGAGCGGCCGTACGCGTCGAACGAACAGGACTTCCGCTCGCTCGTCTTGCGCTACCTGTGCGGCGAAGCGGTTGAGGGATGGGAATCACACGCCTCGGCCCTTGCACGATTCGAGAGCGCCGCGACCGGCATCGTCGTCTCGCACGGTACGGTCATGTCGCTGTTCGTCTCCGCACGGTGCGGGGTTGATGCTGCGGACTTCTGGACCGAATTGCGGATGCCCGATGCTTGGCAACTCGACAATGAGGGTCTCGTTCGGCTCGACACCCAATCCGGGGCGATAGCGTGAGTCGCGCACCGCACAACTCGTCGCTGCACCCGCCCGTTCAGCTCGCTTCGCTCGCTTTCCGGCGGGTGAACGACAAACACCGTTCGGCGGACTGATGTCGATGACTATCGCGTCCCGGCGTCCTGCGCGTGCAACGCGTATTTCGCTGGTCACACTCGCGGTGCTTCTGACGCTTGCCAGCGCGCCACTCTTCTTTCTGCCGATCCTGCTCCCGCTCCTCTGCGCTGTTGTTGTGTACCTCATCGTCGCGGTCGCGACGACCCAGTCTGAGCGCGCGCTCTGGCTCTCTCTACTGGTCTACGACCTCGGCGCCGCCGCCATCGTTGTGAGCATGTTCGTCTTCACGCGGGGAGCACCCTGAGTGCCGCCGAACTCGCCGCTGCAGGCGATGCGTCGCTTCGCGAACGCACGCCTGAGCGGCCAAGAACGTTGGGCCGACAGGTTGCAATGACTGGCAAGAGCAAAGTGTCTTGGTGGAAGCAAGAGTTGCCGTGGTGGCTCGACCTTTGGAACCTTCGCCCGATTCTGTTCGTGGGTGCGGTTCTTCTGGGTCTCGCCGCGAGGCTCGTCATTGTGAATGCTGTCGCTGGTTCCCTCCTGATAGCAATCGCAATCGGTGGCACCCTCTTGGCCTTGCGGATGTTTCGTGCACGAAACCGGCGCCGCGACATTTCTATGATGCGCATGCAGCTCGAGGCGGCACCCAATCGCGCTCAGAAGGGTCGAGGCGAACAATCGTGACGGTCGTGCGGCCCAACTCGTCGGAGCACACGACCGCGGTCGGCTCCGCCGACGCGCCGCGGGTGACCTCCAAGAGTCGTTGGGCGGACGAGTGATGCGCTTTGCCGACGATTCGACGGTTGAACGCCTGAGCGACTTGAGGTGGAAGATTCCGCTCGTATTCTTCGCTCTGTTCGGCATCGCCGCGTTTGTATCCGTCGTTCCCTTGCTACTGACCCGCCAGTGGGAGAGCGCACTTATCTCGTTGCTCATAGCGCTCGTCTCCGCCCCGGCGATCCTTATTGGCTATCGCTGGACCCGAGAGCATGCGCACCCCAAGCAATCGTCCGACAGCGATGAGCGCAAACCGTGAAACTGGAGGCGCACGCATTGTCGCCGCCCAACTCGTCGCTGCAGCCGACCACGTTTCGCTTCGCGAACACGTGGCGGCTGAGCTCCAAGAGTCGTTCTGCGGCCGAGTTGTAGAGAGGTCGCGTTGTACGACCAGATAATCGATCTCGCGGCGGTTACCGATTCTTCAAGCGTCCTTATCTCGCGTAACGGTCAGACGCTCGTGGATTGGCGCAAGGCGGACGACCATCAGCGGATCGCGATTATGTCCGTGACGAAACTCGTCGTCGGAATCGCAGTCGCACTCGTCTTCGCCGAGGAGGTCGACGTTCTTGACACCCCGCTTGCGGCCAGGTGGATCCCCGAGTGGCGTCCGGAGAAATCCCAGATCACGCTGCGACACGTCCTCACGCATACGACGGGCATCGACGCGCCTCCTCCCCCTGAGATCTACGCGATGCCCAATGTCGTGCGGGGCGCGCTCGAGGCTTCGGTCGTCTCGCCCCCGGGTCGTTTCGCATACAACAACCTCGTCATCAATCTCGCCGGAGAGATCGTGCGGCGCCATACCGGCGTAGCGCTGCATGAGTGGATAGACCGACACCTATTCGCGCCGCTCGGAATCACCGATTGGGGATGGCGACTCGACTCCGCCGGAAACCCACATTGCTTCGCCGATCTTGCGCTGCGAGCTGACGACTTACTCAAGCTAGGCACGCTATTGGTAAACGAAGCGGGCGTGGAGGGCGTCGTGTTGTCCGAGTCGTGGCGGCGCGCGATTGAACCGGCGCCACCGCGCGAAGTTGGCGTGACTTCCTTCGCGCGGTACGCCTGGATCCGCTACGAACTCACTCCGCCCATCGTGGGCCGTTGGCGGGAAGCTGGGATTCCCGACGACCTCGTCGATCCGTTGTTGACGCTGATTGGGACCGTGCTCGAAGAAGACGACTACCTGTCGAACGTGCAGTCCATCCTTGGGAGGGACGGCTACATCCGACTTATGCAGCTGAGAAATGCCTCCGGGCTACCTCTCGCTCAGCCGACTGCCGGGCCGCGGATCGGCTACGGCCACGATGGGGATCAGGGCCAGCATCTCGTCGTCTTTGCGAACGGTTGCGTCGCCGTCCGGTTGCGCGCCTGGGAGCCGGACCCTGCTCCTGGTACCGCGTGGTAGACGTTTCCCCGCGACGTCTGGCTGATGCTGCAGAATGAGGAGACCGGATGACCTCACGTTCGTCATCGCCGCAGAACTCGTCGCTGCGCCCGACCGTCCAGCTCGCTTCGCCCGCTGTTCGGCGGGTGAGCGACAAACCCGTTGGGCCGACTAGCGGCGTCCCTTCCTGCCTTCGGCTAGCAGCTCCGAGCGCGTTCGCACAGTTGGTGGTGCCTCTGACCACTCGGTGCAGACGATGGACTTGGCCGCAAGTCGTTCGCGGAGCGCACCCGCGGCCGCCGTGTTCCGACGGCTGAAACGCAAGAACGTTTCGCGCGTGCTTATGACCTCCAGCTTTGGGCGTCTTGCGAAGTGAGGCACCCAGTCTTGGCGTTCGATGGGGTTGTGTCTGAGATGGACGTAGTAGCGGTGCTTTTCCTCGGCCTCGGAGAAGGAAGTTATTGAGGGGAAAGGGATGCTGAAGGCACGCTCCGCATCGAGAGTTGGGCAGACAATCACGCGCTTGTCTGTAACGACGACGTATCCCATCGATTGCGAGTTCTCGAAGGATGCCTCGTCAATCCGTCCCTCGGCTAAGACGGCCTCATTCGGCTCGAGGCCTGTCAATAGCCTTTGGCTGGCCTCGTCGAACGGATCGTCTGCATGTGCCACGGGCTAATCTTAGAGCCGTGGCGTGCTCCTTCTCGCGGCCCAACTCTTCGCTGCACCCGACCGCGGTCGGCTCCGCCGACACACGGCGAGTGAGCTCCAAGAGTCGTTAGGCCGATTCGTGCCGGCGGAACTCCGCTCCGACGACGCATTCGCCTCTGGAAACGTTTTCTCCTGGGCACGCGCGGTTCTACTGCAACTTTCGCGTACAAATCTCGCGTTCGCGATCGAACAACGTAAACGGTTGGGCGAGCCGCCGCTAGACGGCGTGCCACTCGTGGATCAGCACGCGGACATTCAGTTCCTTCTGATTGCAGCGAATCATCTCGTCACGGCTCTCAATCGCTGCAAGAAACGTGTCGGACTCCCGCAATTAAGTGCGCCATTGAAGCAGGCGGTCACCACGCTGAGGGACATCTATGAACACTGGGAGACGACCCAACCAGCGCTGACTCGACAACTTCCGGTAAAGGGTGCGGTTGCAAAGCTTCTTGCGGCGCATCCGGAAGCGACGCCGTTTGGGCTACGTTGGACGCGTGACGAGGGCATGACGATCGCTGGCGCCTTGCACTTGCCGACCTTGTTTGGGGAGGTTCGCGAGATTGCCGAAGTCTCGCGGACGGTTTACAACGACTTCATGTCAGCGCATCACTCGGAGCCGGAAATCGTGCTGATTCCACCAATCGACTTCATCTTGGACTGATGCCCCCTGGCGCACGGCCTAACTCGTCGCTGCAGGCGACCCGCCGCTTGGCGGAGGCGCGCCTAAGTTCCAAGAGCCGTTCTGCGGACTTTGGCCGTGGCGGCGTCGTACCATCTCCTAGATGACACTGACGCTCGAGCTCGAACAGGAATCGGATGGCCGCTGGATCGCGGAAGTAGTCGACCTGCCGGGAACGCTCGTCTATGGCGACTCGGCCGACGAGGCAACCGCCAAGGCCAAGGCGCTAGCCCTCCGCGTACTTGCCGACCGGCTCGAACACGGCGAGACCAAGGCCGACATCGGTGACATCGCTTTCGTTGCCGCGTGAGTCGATGGCCGAGCGTCAAAGCGCGCCGGGTACTCGCCGCCTTGTTGCGGATCGGATGGGTCGTCAAACGCGAGCGAGGCTCGCACAAGATTCTGTCGAAGGTCGGGATGCGGACTACGTCTTCGCTTTCCACGACAACGACGAGATCGGGCCGCGGATGCTCACGAGGATCGCGCGACACACGGGGCTCACGCCAGATGACTTGTGATCAGATGGCGCCGCAGAACTCGCCGCCGCACCCGATCGTCGCGCGCTTCGCGCGCAGCCAGCGGGTGAGCGGGCAAAGTCGTTCGGCGGACGAATGAGTCGGCGGTAGGCTTAGGCCCTATGGCGAATCAGTACACGGCTGCCGTCCGCCAAGACGGTGATTGGTGGATCGGTTGGATCGAGGAGCTTCCTGGCGTCAACTCACAGGGCGTCACTCGCGACGAGCTAATGGAGAACCTTGAGTCCGCGCTGAATGAAGCCCTCGAGATGAATCGCGACGACGCCCGCGCCGCCGCCGGCGTCGAAGAGGTTTCGATCACCGGTTGAAGCGCCGTGACCTCCTTGCGCACCTCCGCGAGCAAGGTGGCGTTCTTATCAGAGAAGGCGCTCGACACTCCTGGTGGGCAATCCTTCGACCGGCGCCCGCTCGGCCGTCCCGCGGCATAACGAGATCAGCGACATCCTCTGTCGCAAGATCTGTCGGGACCTTGGAGTGGAACGTCTGTAGCTCGCCGCCGAAGTCGTCGCTGCAGCCGACCACGATGTGATCTCGATAAGACATCTCGGTCGAACGCCTGCTAGAGGGACACCGATCCGGTGAAGCAACGAGTCGAGTGCGCGCTGGCTCGAGAGTCGGACCGTCTAACTCGCTTCTGCCGGCGACGCGACGCTTCGCGAGCGCGCGCGTGAGCACCCAAAGGCCGACATTCCCGCGTGTTCGCACGGCCGAGACCTCGTATCGTTAGCCGCATGGCTGCTACGGAGAGCGTTGTGAAGTGGGAGAAGCGGCGGCGGCGGGGGCCTGTGGTCTTCGTGCTTTCGTACGGCGGGATCGCGCTCGCGCTGCTCGTACTCATGCTCGCGGCGGGCGGGTTCATGCTCGGCGGTACGCTCGACGCCATCCACCGCAACCTCTTGCCCATCGCGGCGGTCTTCGTCCTCGGCGGACTGATCGTCGGAGCGGCGACCTGGGTTGTGAAGGAACGCGAGTACCGCAAGACCGTCTAGCGGAACAGATCCATCTCGGGCGGACGCACCAGTTCCTGCGCCGTCCCGTCCCCTGAGAAGCGATACCCGCGGACGATCGCGACCGGGATACGGTCGAGCTTGTCCATCACGAGCTCTGCCGCCGCCGCCAGCTCGTCGATCTGCGCGATCTGCGTCACGACGAGCTCGTGTCCGGCGGGATCGCTTCGTCCGTCGTAGCTTCGAACGGCGGCGATGCCGGACGAACCGATCGCGACGTTGGTCTGCCCGATGCGCCAGGCGCGCCCGAACGTGTCGGACACGATCACGGCGATGGGCCGTCCGATCCGCTCTTCGAGCGTCGCGCGGATGCGCGCGGCGGAGCGGTCGCTATCTTTCGGCAGGAGCGCGACGACGCCCTCGGGAACGTTCGACATGTCGACGCCGGCGTTCGCACACACGAACCCGTGATGCGTCTCGACGATCAGATGGTTCTCGGTTTCGCGGACGATCCGCTTCGCTTCGCGGCGCGCGGCGGCGCGTGCGTCCTCGCGGGTCAGCGCGGGGACCATCCGGCCCTCGGCTTTCGACACGATCTTCTGCGCGATCACGACGACGTCGCCGGACTCGATCAAACCCGTGTCCGCGATCATCGTGCCGATGTCCGCGCCGGCTTCGATCTCCGGGAATCCTCCGACGGGGATGACCCGCAACTCAGATGCCATCGATGATCTCCTTCGCGACGCGCGTCGCTTCGTCCGGCCCCGGCATCATCGTGTCGCAGACGATGGTTCGCATCGAGATCTCCGAGGCGCGATCAGCGTCGACGGCGTCGATGACGAATGTATCCACAAGACCTTCGTAGACCTTCGCGACGCCGACGCACGAGACTTCGTGTCCGAGTGACGCCATCAAGCGGTCGGCCGGTCCTTTGATCGCCTTGCCGCCGACGATGGGTGAGACGGCGACGCATCGTGAGATCGCATCACGCACGCCGTCAAGCGCGAGTATGGGACCGATCGACAGCATCGGGTTGGACGGACCGATCAGCACCACATCGGCGTCGCGTAACGCTTCAAGCACCCGTGGGCCAGGTCGTGCGGAACCGAGATACCGCACGGCACCGATCTCGTCGCGGTGCTGGTGACGGACGAAGTACGTCTGGAAGTCGACGATGTCACCGGACGTCGTCTCGAGGACGGTGCGCTGCGGTTCGTCCGACATCGGCAAGACGGGAACCGACACACCGAGCGCTCCACAGAGAGCGGCCGTCACCTCGGTCAGCGACGCGGCGGTGAGCAGCTGCGTCCGGAACATGTGTGTCGCCAGATCGCGGTCGCCGAGGGTGAACCAGTCCTGCATGTCCACTTCGACGCCGGAAGCCACCACGAGCTCCCGGTAGCGGTCGTTCGCGGCGAGCGACTCCTTCTGCAGGCCCCAGCCGCGCTGCCAGTCGATCAGGCCCGCTAGGTAGTAGAGAACGGTGTCGACGTCCGGTGAGATGTGGAGGCCGCGCATAACTTCGTCGTCTCCTGTGTTCACAACCACAGTGAGATCGCAGCCCGCGTTCGCCAGGCCCGCGACGAGGCGCGCGCCGCCGCCGCCGCCGGCCAGGACCGTTACCTTCACGGCCCAACGGTATCCTGCGAGAACTACATGACGACGAGCAGAGACGATGTCCTCGCGATCCTCCGCGCGAGCGACGCCGAGCTGGAACCCACCCTCGAACGCGCGCGCGAGCTGCGCGATTCGTACCTGCTGCGTATCGGCACGCCGGGAACGGTCTCCTACTCACGCAAGGTCTTCATCCCGCTCACGTACATGTGCCGGTACCGGTGTTCGTATTGCACGTTCGTGAAGGTCCGCGAGGACCACGGCGCCGAGTACCGGAGCCTCGACGAGATCGTGCGGGTCGCGACCGAGGGACGCGAATGGGGCTGCACGGAAGCGCTCTTCACCCTCGGCGAGGCCCCCGAGCTCCGCCACGACGAAGCGAAGCGCTGGCTCGCCGAGCACGGCTACGAGACGACGATCGACTACGTCGTCGCGGCCGCGCGCGAAGTCCTCAAACGGACGGGGCTCCTCCCGCACGCGAACCCGGGCGCGGTCACCAAAGAGCAGATGCAGCAGCTCCGGGAAGTCACGGCTTCCCAAGGCGTGATGATGGAGCAGCTCACCGACCGGCTCCTTCGGCCCGGCGAAGCGCACGCCGGCGCGTCCGGCAAGGCACGCGCAACCCGACTCGAACAGCTGAAACTCGCCGCCGAAACGAAGACCCCGTTCACGACCGGCTTCCTCATCGGGATCGGGGAGACGCTCGAAGAACGCGCGGACACGATCGTGTCCATCGCGGAGATGATCGACGAGTTCGAACCTCCGGCGATCCAAGAAGTGATCGTCCAGAACTTCCGCGCGAAGCCCGGCACACCGATGCGCGCGCACGACGACGCGACGGAAGGCGAGATGATCCGCGCGATCGCGGCGACGCGCATCGTCCTCGGCGATCGCGTCAGCGTGCAGGCGCCGCCGAACCTCACACCGAAGACCTACGGCCGCTACCTCGACGCCGGCATCAACGACTGGGGCGGCATCTCACCTGTCACGCCTGATCACGTGAACCCCGAGATGCCGTGGCCCGGGATCGAAGAGGTCGCGCGAACCTGCGAAGACAAGGGATTCACGCTCCGCCAGCGTCTCCCGATCTACCCGCACTACATCGGTGACGATCGCGCGTTCGTCCGTTACGTTGCTCCGTCGATGCGGAGACACGTCCTCGCCGTCGCGGACGCGATGGGACTCGCGCGCGAGGACCGCTGGTACGCGGGCGAAGGATGGACGCCCGTCCTCCGCCAAGCGCAACCCGAACCGAAGCGCCGAGCGCTTGCGATCAACGACAACAAGCCCGCGCAAACGGCGGCAGAGGTGTCGAAGCTCGCGACGTCACACGTGCGCGAGGGAAGCTACGGCGCACCGCCGCCTGAAGATCTCGTCGGGTTCGACGCGATGCTTCCCGATCTTCCGAGCCGGACGGTGCTCCCGCCCGAACGTGCCGACAAGCACGGTTGGATCGCGCCCTACGTACAGAGTCCGCAGCGCGCGAGCATCGAAGTGAAACAGCTTCTGAGCAAAGCGCATCAGGGCGAACGGCTCGACCTCGAAGAAGTCGAGCGTCTCTTCCGTGCCGAAGGTCCCGATCTGGCTGCCGTCTTCACGAAAGCCGACGAGATCCGTCGCGAAGTCGTCGGAGGCGACGTCACCTATGTCGTGAACCGGAACATCACGTACACGAACTTCTGCCACACCGGTTGCGCGTTCTGCGGGTTCGCCCGCCCGATCGGACATGAGGACGGCTATTACTTCGCCCCCGACGAGGTCGGTCGCAAGACGAAGGAAGCCTGGGACATCGGCGCGACCGAGGTCTGTATCCAGGGCGGCATCCACCCGCAGAACGACGGCGAGATCTACCTCCAGATCGCCGGGGCCGTGAAGGACGCGGCGCCGGGCATCCACCTCCACGGCTTCTCGCCCCTCGAGATCACCGTGGGCGCGTCGACGCTCGGTGTGTCCATCCCGTCCTACCTCGCGATGCTCAAAGACGCCGGTCTCGACTCGATCCCGGGCACCGCGGCGGAGATCCTCGACACGCGGGTCCGTCCGAAGATCACGCCGCAGAAGCTCTCGGCCGAGGACTGGATCACCCTGATGCGGGCGGCCCACGAGACCGGCCTGCGGTCGACGACGACCATCATGTTCGGCCATATCGACGACCCGAGGGCGTGGGCGATCCACCTCCTGCGGCTCCGTGACCTGCAGGCGGAGACCGGGGGATTCACCGAGTTCGTGCCGCTCCCGTTCGTCCACCACCGGGCGCCGATGTTCATGCGGGGGGGCTCCCGGACGGGGCCCACCTGGCGGGAAGCGCTCAAGATACATGCGCTCGGGCGAATCGTCCTGCATCCTCACATCACGAACATCCAGGCGTCCTGGGTGAAGATGGGCGTCGAGGGCGTCCTCGCCGCGCTGGACGTCGGCGTGAACGATTTCGGCGGAACACTTGGTGAAGAGCACATCTCACGGATGGCCGGAGCGAGTCACGGGCTCGGACACTCCGTCGTCGAGCTCGAATCCGCCGTTGCTTCCGCCGGACGAACCGCCGTCGAGCGCACCACTACCTACGGCCGCCCCGCCCGCACCTACCGCGAGCGAGTCGCGCAAGCCTGACATGGGGCACTCGTCGGAGCTCGACGAGTTTCTCTCCAGAGCGGTCGACCGGCAGATCGCCGAGCAACGCGCGCTCCGTGAGGCCCTGAACGATCTGCGCACGGCCGTGCAGTCGATCGCCACGCAGCCGGCGGAGGCCGCGCCACCGGTCGTCGTCGACCTTTCCGCGGTCGAGCAGCGCCTCGAGAAGCTCCGGGCGGACGTCGCCGCGCTGCGGATCGACGTGTCTCGTCCGGCGCCGGCACCGGTCGTCGAGCTGCCGCCGCCGGCCGAAGTCGATCTCGAACCGATCCGCGACGAGCTCGCCACGGTCAACGCGAACATCGACGGGATCGCGCAAGCGCTGATCGACCTCAACGCCGGGCTGCGCGACTGGGCGACCGGTGTCGACGAAGGGCTCACGTCACTCGTCCGTTCGATCAACGGCGTCAAAGCCATCGCCGACGAAGCCCGCCGCGCCGCAACCGCCGCGAACGAGTCACTTGCGCTCGAGGTTCAGCCTCGTCCGGACGACGACCTCGACGAGATCGTCGACGAGCGTCTCGAGCAGGTCGAAGAGCGCATCGAAGAGACCGGACGTCTCGCCATGAACATCCGCGATCGCATCGACGAGTTCGAGCGCGTCACGACGGCGATGCGCCAGCTTCCGAAGGCGATCGAAGGAACGGTTGCGCAAGCCGTGCGCCGCGCGATGGCCGCCCGCGCGAAGCTCGATCGCGAAGCCGAAGCCGCGATGGACGAGACACTGGGTGCCGTCGACGATCAGCTCGACGCGTTGCACACCGCGATCTCGAAGCTGTCCGGGTCGGACGACCAGGTACGAAAGATCGAGCTCGGGCAGATCGAGCTCGGCTCGCGTCTCGATTCGCTGCAAGACAATTTCATGGAGCGATTCGAAGCGCTGGCTCGCGCCATCGACCGGTTGAGTGTCGGCCGCGAGGCGCGGGCCGTGGAAACCGTCGCGAAGCCGGCACCGCGCGCGCGGGCGGCGAAACCGCAGCCGGCGCGCAAACCTGCTGTGCGTCGTCGGGCGGCACCGAAGCCCGAAGACGGCGAGCACTAAGCCCGTGGCGGGGTCTTCGGTTCTGATCGTCGTCGTCGCTCACGCGTCGCGTACGCGCGTGCGCGAGACGCTCCGGTCGCTCGCCGCGCAGACCTACACCGACGCGCGCATCGTCATCGTCGCGATCGGCAACCTGACGATCCCAGACGACACCGGCGTCCGCGCGGACGTCGTCCAAGCGCCGGACGGATCGAACTTCGTCGACGCGGCGAACCTCGTCCTCGCGCAACCGTTCGCTCGTGAGGCGACCTATGTCCTGTTGCTGCACGACGACGTGTCGCTCGAGCGCAATGTCGTCGCGCAACTCGTACGTACTGCCGATGCCGACCCGACGGGGGTTGCCGTCGGACCGAAGCTCGTCGAATGGACGGACCCCGAGGTGCTGCAAGAGGTCGGTGCGTCCATCGACCGCTTCGCCATCCGTCGTTCGGCGCTCGACACCGGTGAGGTCGACGCCGGTCAGCGCGATGAGATCACCGACGTCCTGTTCTGCTCCGACGCGTGCCTCCTCGTACGGCGTGCGTCGCTCGACAGGGTCGGCGGTCTCGACTCCGACAGCTGGCCCTTCTACGAGGACGTCGATCTCTGCTGGCGCCTCCGCGCCGACGGCGGGCGCGTGGTCGTCGCTCCCGGCGCGAGCGTCCGGCACGCCGCGGACCTGTCACGCGGACGTCGCCTGCTCAATGCGACCGAACTTCGCCAGCGGCGTGAGCGTGGCCGTCTGCGGTTCATGTTCAAGCATTACGCGCCGATCGGATTGGCCGTCCTCATCCCGCAACTTCTCGTCGCGACGGCCGGACGGCTCGCCGCGGCGTTCTTCCGCCGCGAACTGTGGCGCGCACGATTGGTGCTGGGCGGGTGGTGGAGGGTCGTCCGCGATCTGCCGTCGATCCGGCGCGCGAAGAAGGCGGCGCCACCGGCCAAGGTGAACGACCGCGAGCTGATGGCCTTCGCCGTTCGCGGCGCCGTGGGCGATGTCCGCGGAGAACGCGCGGAGACCGCATCACGTTTCTTCGATTGGATCGGCGAACGCGCGGAGGGCGCGTGGAGCGTCGCGCGTCAACCCGTGACGTGGGCGACGGCTGCGGCGGTGATCATCGTGTTGCTCGTCGTGCGCCGGGCGATCCTCGGCGGAACGTTCGCGCTCGGAGAGCTTCGTCCGCTCGAGACGTTCGCGGACGCCATCGGCGATCAGTTCGCACGCGTCCGGCGCGAAGGTCTCGATCCGTTCGGTCCCGCCGGTCCGGGGGCCGTGATCTTCGGGATCGTGCGATCCGTCCTCATCAACGGCGCGTTCGCCGAAAAGGTCGTCCTGCTTGCTCCGATCTGGCTTGCCGGTGTCGCGGGTCTGCGCGTCGGATCCACGCTCGGCTTCGGAGGCAGCGGCCGCCGGTGGCTCGGCGTCCTCGGTGCGGTGAATCCGGTCACCCTCTCGCTCATGCGCGACGGCGCGATCGGTGCGCTCGTCATGTGGTCGGGTGCACTGTGGCTGACTTCCGCCCTCCTCGTCCCGAGGTCTCCCTACGGCGCGCACGTCGGCACGCCACAGGAACGGATCCGTTTCATCGCGCAGTGGGCGTTCGTGTGGGCCGTCGTCGAAGCGCTGCATCCGCAGGCGTTCGTATGGTTCCTGGTCCTGAGCTTCGCGGTGATGACCTCACACCGCGGTGACGGACGTAACGACGATCGCAAGCGCATCGTCCTTGCCGGTGCGGGCGGCTCGTTCGTGTTGCTCGCGCCGTGGTCGATCGAGTGGCTGACGCGACGGACGCCCCTCATCGGACGTCCGGGGTGGCTCGTCGAACATGTCGTCGGTGGTCTGACGCGCGCGTCGCTCGGCGCCGGATGGCCCTTCCTCGGATGGGTCGTCATCTCCATCGGTGCGCTGTACCTCGTCGGTGTCACGCGGACGAATCTCACCTTCGCTCTGCTCATCGGTTTGGCGTTCATCGCGTCGGCGACCGGCGCGATGCCTCGCGAGACGATGCTCGCCGGCGGGGGAGCGGCAGCGTTCGTCGTCCTCGCGATAGCGGCCCGCAGCATCGTTGCGGATCTGCATCGCTACGAGCTCGGCGCTCGGCACGCCGCGGTCATCGGCGGTGCCGTCGCGATCGGTGTGCTGGTGTTCGCTTCCGTCGTACAGACGGTTCCCGCCGGCGCGCGTGTGCGCGATCTACCGGTCGTCGAAGACGTGAACGCACGCGACACCGGACGGGTCCTGTGGCTCACGGAAACGACGGGCGGCTTGCGTTCGTGGACGACGCAGAGCTTCGCCGAACAGTTCGGTGGGTTCCCGCCGAACAGCGGCCCCGTCGAGCGGATGGTGTCGCGCGCCATCGAGGCGGCGCGCACGCACCGGACGCACCGCCTCGGCGACGTGCTCGCGCTCGCCGACATCTCCCACGTCGTGACGCTCGACGGCGTCGCCGCGCGCGGACTCGATCGCCAAGCCGATCTCAGCAACACCGAGCAGCAGGACAACGGCGATGTGACGATCTACACGAACGACGCGTGGCTCGGCCCCGCGATGACGCTGTCGTCCGCGCCGAAGAACCCGCTCAGCGCTTCAGGACTTGCGAGCATCGTCCGCGATCCGCATCACGTGCGCGTGACGGGCTTCCCCTACGGACCGATCGTCGCGCACCCGCCGTCGCATGGACGCGGGGTTCTGTACATAGCCGGCGGACCTCGCGGCGGGCTCGACTTCGCCGGCGCGCACGGTCGTCTGGCCGCCGGCGGCGCGTGGGTGCCATTGACGAAGGTCGGTCCACGCGTGCACATCGCACAGGCCGGGCGCTGGTGGCAGTGGCTCGTCCCGCTCGAGGCGTTGCTCGTCGTCGCGCTCCTCGGTGCGTGGATCACGTCCGCGTACGTCGGTGACCCGACGCCGACGCCGGAGCCGTTCGTTCCGGAAGAAGGAGTGCGCATCCCGGCGCTCGCGCTCGCGTTGACGCCGCTCGTCGCCGTCATCGGGATCGGTGTCGGATGGAGCGGCGTCGCCTGGGGCGTGTCGACGCCCGTACTTTCGTCTGCTTGGTACTGCGCGCCGATCGGTGCCGGTTTCAAGCAGACGATCGGGATCGTGAATCCCACCGCGTCGGCCGCCGACTACCAGGTTCGTCCGGACCTGCAAGCAGTGCCCACGAGAACCGGACGCATCCCCGGCTACTCGCGACGAACGGTGACGATCGACTCGACGCGCGGCGCGGTCGTCGAAGCGTACGGACGCGCGATCGCCGTCGCGACGAGCGTCTCGACCGGCGGGCACTCCGATTCGTCGCTCTGCGCGTCGGAAACGCACACGGTCAACGCGTTCGGTGAAGGGGGACGTTTCGCGACCCGCGCGATCCCACGACTGTTCGAGCGCTACGTCGTGTACAACCCGTTCCCCGAACTTGCGCGCGCATCCGTGCGATTCCTCTCGCCGGACGAAACGATCGCGCCGCCACCGCTTCAGGACGTCCGGATCCCTCCGGGCTCGGCGGTGCTGATCAACCCCGAGGACCAGTTCGAACCGATGCTCGACCTCTCCGCGGTCATCCGTGTCTGGCAGGGGAGAGGGATCGTCGAACGTCGTTTCACGACCGTCGATCAGGTGACGTGGTCGCTGCCCGTCCCGGCGATCACCTCCGGCGTCTTGCCTCGCGCCGACACCGCGACCGGTACCACGGCGATCATCGGTGTGAACCTGCAGCAGGATTCCGTCGAGGTGCGGATCAACGCTGCCGGACCGAACGGACGCCTTCCCGCCGCCCACCTCGACATCGACTCAGGACGCCGCGGTTCGCTCATCCTGAACAGCTCCGCCGCGCGGTCGCCGAGCCTGCTCGCGACGGTCGGCGCGCCCGAGCCGGTGATCCTCGAGTCGCTCGTCGCCCCGAACGACCGGAAGACCGTGTCCCTCATGCCGCCGGTCCCGCCTGGGCGCAGCTGGGTGCTGCCCCTGGCCGAAGGGCGGACGCTCCTCGTGAGCAATCCCGGGGGCCGAGCCGTCAAGATCACGCTCCACCGCCTCGGTCCGGGCCGGCGCCTCCAGACCGTCCGTGTGGGCGCGCACCAGACGTTCACCGTGCCGATGCGCGGGACGGCCCCCTTCGGGATGCTCGTGACGGCGACGGGCGACATCACCGCGGCCGCGATCGGCCGCCCCGGCTCGATCGTCGGCGTGCCGCTCGGGTAGCGGTCATCGATAATGCGTCTGTGAAACGCGCGGGGAGCGTGCTCTCACTCGTGTTGCTGGTCTGCGCGGCCGGGTGCTCGACCGCCGCCAACGGCCCTTCGCCGTCGACGACCGAGACCGCGACGGCCACGGTCGCTGCGTCCGGAGATTTCAAGGCGCAAGCTTCGGCCGTCGTCGACGAGATCGCCGCAGGGCGATACGCGGACGCCGAGGCGAAGTTCGACGTGACGATGAAGGCCCGGCTGCCGGCGGCGCAGCTCCTCGATGCGTGGCGGACGTACCAACAGACGAACGGCACGTACAAGAGTCACGGGACGCCGACCGAGGTGCTCAGGGGCGACATCCACGTCGAGCGGGTGCCGATCACGACGTCGACGGGCACCGGCGAGGTGCGCATCTCCTACCACCCGGACGGAACCATCGCCGGGCTGTTCTTCCTCAACGCGAACCCGCCCGCCCCGTAAGCGGAGTCCGAGCCGTTGGGCGGCGGCGCAGCGACCGACGGCAGTGTCCTCACTTGAGCGAGGGCGCGAAGTATCCGAAGACTCAGATACTCACCATCGAAGAACTCGCAGGCCGCCGTCACGATCCACGAACGTCAGGGGATAGGAATGGCTGGGGGCGGAGAGTAGGATGTTCATCCACGCTTCGGCGTGGTGGTGGAGTCGACGAGACGGGAGATCATTCCCGCATCGCCGCCCCTCGAAGCCCCGTCTCTCAGGCGGGGCTTCGATCTTTCCCGAGGCAAATGAGGACACCGCGCCTCCGACTTACCCCGAGAATCATTACCTAAGAAACCGAAGCACTCGATCCGGAGCCCTCGTTTTCGACCGGCCCCTCGGGCCGGCCGCGGAAAGGCCCCGAAAAACAGGAAAGACGAGGTCTGACCTCGTCTTTCGTATCCGGCGGCGGGTCCGCAAACCTGCCGCAAAATGAAACTTCCCGCCCGCTTTCGCGAACGAGAAGATTTATCCATATTACTCGCGTTGCCCTGAGTCGTCAAATCAGTGCAGGTTCCTTGTCCTCCTCAGGCCTCACCCCTACGCTTTCCGCGTGCGGAACTGTAAGAAGACGGGATGCGGCGGCGAGGCGGCCGCGACGTGCACGTTCCACTACCCCCTCCAGCAGGTGTGGATCTCCCCGCTCTCGCCGGACCCGCAGCCCGGCTCCTACGACCTGTGTCTCGACCACGCCGACCGGTTCGTCGCTCCGATCGGCTGGAGCCTGACGGACCTCCGCCGCGCGCGCGGCTCGGAAGCGTCCGGGATCGCGTCCTAGCAAGCCCAAACCCGAACCGGCCTGACGGGCCGTCAAGTATCTTGGGTAAGCGCCGTTCCATAAGACGACATGCCGATAACCCGAGACCTGATCCGCGAGATCCGCGCGATGGATCACTACGACCTCAGGCGGCTGCAGATGCTCATCCGGGGACTCCTGCTCGAGGACCCGCCGCCGGCGGAGTCGTCGGGCAAGGTGAGCTTCCGCCAGGAGATGGTCCGGTGCGGCAAGGACGGGTGCACCAAGTGCCCGCACGGTCCGTACTGGTACGCCTACTGGCGAGAGGGCGGGCGGACGCGCTCCCGCTACGTCGGGAAGGAACTTCCGGGCCAAAAGGCGGAGTAGTCACTCCGGGCCAGCCGGGCTACTCCCCGAGGCGGTCGCGGCGGAGGCGGTTCGTCCGACCCAATCCATATGTCGGCCTGCACGAATTGCGGAAGCTCTGACCTCGCCCGGATCACCTTCGAGGTAGCCGGGGGCGCTACGTATACCTTCTGCCGGTACTGCGAGAAACGCTCGTGGGAATCGGCGGACGCTCCCCTCGACACGAACGTGATCCTCCGCGAGGCGAAGACGATCGAACCGGCTCGGGCGAGACGCGCTAGCTAGGCTCTTCGGCGATGGGGAGACCCTCGCCGCTCGAGCGGTTGCGTCGCCACGAGATCGCCGGACAATTCATCCGGTACGCGCTCGTTGGTGTCCTGAACGTCGCCGTTTCACTGGTGTTGTTCACGGTCTTCGGGCGATCGGTTCCGGCGACGATGATCGCGTTCGTCGTGTCCAACACGATCTCGTTCTTCTTGAACAAGCGGTGGGCGTTCAAGGATGTCCGCGTGGACGTTGTGCGTCAGTACGTCCTGTTCTTCGCGTTCACGGGCGTCGGACTGGCGCTCTTCGTCGGACAGTTCGCCCTCTACCGGATACCGCTCGACCATTACGGCACGAACGGGAAGTACGCGGCCTACCTGCTGTCGCTTCCCATCGTCGTGCTGTGGAACTTCACTGCGTATCGACGCTGGACGTTCCGCGCTTCGCCGAGTTCGCCTGCTCCTGGAGGCTTCGCCGGAGTCTGACGATCTCGCCGATGGTCCGGAAGATGACCTTCGGCGGTGCGCCTTTCGGCCGTCCCGCGATGCGCGGGTAATGCGGCACCGGCACCTCGACGAGCCGGTAGCCCGCGAGTTTCGACCGGATCAGCAGCTCCGGTGACACGAAGGCCGCGCGTGATTCGAGCTTCGGCACCGTGTTGTCGATCACCTCGCGCGAGAAGAGCTTGAACGCGCAGTCCGGATCGCTCACGTGCAGGCTGAAGAACGTGTTCAAGACGACCTTGTACACGCGCGCGATCATGAGCCGGTGCCAAGGGTCGGCTCGCTTGATCCGGCGCCCGACGACGAGGTCGGCGTTGTCGGCGGCGTCGAGCAGGAGAGGGACGTCCGACACTTTGAACTGACGGTCGCCGTCCGTGAAGAGAACGGCGTCGCCGCGGGTCGCGGAGAGTCCCGACCGGACCGCGTGCCCGTAGCCGAGGTTCGTCGGGTGTGAAACGAGGCGTACCTGCGGGTGATCGGTCGCGAAACGCCGCACGATCTCGGCGGTGCCGTCCGTCGAGCCGTCGTCCACGACGATGATCTCGTAGCTCGGCGCGGCGGACGCCAACGCGGCCGACGCTTCCTCGAGGAGCGGGCCGACGTTCTCCGCCTCGTTGTACGCGGGGAAAACGCAACTGAGCAGCTGGATATTCGCGGGAACCTCCTGTATGTCCGCGTACTTTACCGGGGATGGACGGCCCTCATCGCCCGTATGCTCCCAGCGTGCTCGAGCCTCGACAGCGCCCGCTGAGCGCCGGCCGCGTGCGGGCGGTGTTCGCCGAAGTCGCAACGGTCCTCGCGACGCCGGGTGGCATGGCGACGCTTTTCATCGTCGGGTTGCTGATCCGCTTCATCCTCGCGCGCGGCGGGGGGTTCCCGTTCGACATGCCGTCATTCCAGGCGTGGGCGTCGCGCCTGGCCGATCGCGGACCGTGGCATTTCTATCCCGGTCCCCACGACAACTACTTCGTCGACTACCCGCCGGGATATCTGTACGTCCTGTGGTTCATCGGCGGGATCGCGAAGACGGTCGGACACGGCGCGCCGAGCGTCTTCGGCGTGAAGATGCCGCCGGTCGCCGGCGACCTCGGACTCGCGTGGCTCGTCGCGAAACTCGCCGAACGATTGACGCCGAACGCGCGCTTCCCCGTGCGCGGTGTCGCCGCAGCGGCCGTCTTGCTGAACCCGGCGTTCTTCTTCATCTCAGCTGTGTGGGGACAGGTCGACGTCTTCCTCGCGCTCCCGGTCATCGGCGCGTTCCTGCTTCTCGGAACGGGAACGCCGACGTTCAAACGCGAAGCGGGTGGCATGGCGCTCATGGCGCTTGCTATCGGGACGAAGCCCCAAGGCGTCTTCGTCCTCCCCGTCGTGATCCTCCTGCTCGTCTGGCGTCACATGCGCGATCCGGAGCAACGCAACGCGGGTCTCCAGCGCGTGGTGTCGCTCGGCGTGATCGGGCTGCTTGCGGGATTCGTCCTGTTCACGCCGTTCCGGATGTGGCCGCTCAAGGGCCTGAAGTTCTACGCGCACTCCGGGACGACCTATCCGGTGACGAGCGTGTTCGCGTTCAACTTCTGGGGCGCCCTCGATTTCTGGCGTGCGGATCTGCACGGGACGAACGTCCTGCGCATCCTCGGCGTCCCGGCCCTCTACTGGGGCCTCGCCTTCTTCGCCGTCGGCATCGTGTACGTGCTGCGGCGATCGTGGCTCGCACTCCGCGCCGGTGAGGACGAGGGCCGCGTCCTCGTGTTCGGGAGCATGGCGCTGTCGCTCGTCGGCTTCGCGCTCTTGACGCGGATCCACGAGCGCTACCTGTTCCTGCCGCTGGCGCTCGGTGTCGCGTTCATCGGCGTGCGATGGCTGCGTCGCGCGTTCATCGTCCTGTCGGTGCTGTACCTCGTGAACGTCTACTTCCCGTACGTCTATTACCTCCGGTACGTGCACCGTCATGCCACGACGTTCGGCGGCTTCTTCGATGCCTTCTACGGCACGAACTTCAACGGTCCGAACATGAAGGTGCTCGCGATCTTCATCACCGTGGCATCGCTCGCGATCGCGTCACGCGGGTGGCGATATCTGCACGCCGTCGATGTGCCGGACGAACCACCGCCGCCTCCGGTTGCGGGCGACGACCTGATCGCCGTCGTCGACGAACCACCACCACCGAAGCAGCCTTGGAAGCTCGAGCTGCATGGAGTCGGGCGGCGCGAGGCCCTCATCGCCCTTGCGTGTTTCCTCGTCGCGTTCATCTCGCGCGTCCCGATGCTCGGACATCCGCCCGGCATGTACTTCGACGAGGTGTATCACGCGCGAACGGGGGCCGAGTACCTCGGACACAAAGAGGTCTTCGAATGGACGCACCCGCCGCTCGGCAAGGAGTTCATAGGGTTCGCGATCCAGCATTGGTCGAACTTCGGTGCGCGCGGCACGAGCGCGTTACCGCCGGGGACGACGGCGATCGCGAGCACCGACATCGGATTCGTCTGGGCGACGGGGAATACCGTTCACCTCGGCGGGATCGATCAGTCGTGCGATCTGCACGCGAACGGCGACGCGATCGCCGTGAACTCGCAGCCCGTCGCCCTCAATGGCGCGCAAGGTTCAACGTTCGTCGCGACGGCGGATGGACATCTCATCAGATTCGACGGCACCCGCCAGATCTGGTCCGCCAAGCTGCCCGGTCGTCCGACGGACGTGAAGCTCGCCGACCAGCATCCGTATGTCTTGACGGCCGATCACCACATCGTCGACGTGTCGACGACCGGTGACGCCAAGGTGATCGCTACCGATGCGAACGCGATCGCCGAAGCGCGTTCGGACAAGCTCGTCTGGGTGTCGTTCGCCTCGCAGCGCAAGGTCGTCGCATGGGATGCGACCGGCGCGCGTCACGCTTCGATCGCGACGGCGGACGAACCGAGCACGATCGATGCGATCGATCTCGCCGATCGCGTCTACGTTTCCGCCGACAACCAGCTCGTTTCGATCGAGTCCGACGACCAGAAGGTCGACGCGACGATGCCGGGCGCGGCCGACGCTCTCGGGACGCCGCTCGAGACCGGCGTCGAGTGGGCGGCCGAAGGCCGCGACCTACGGGCCATCGAGCCGCACGCCGCCGTCGCGATCGGCCACGTCCGTCTCGCGAAGGCCCCGACGAAACTCCTCGGCGATCCGGTCAACCACCAGATCGTCGGTGTCGCCGGACGCACCCTCGAATGCGCGTCGGGGCGTCCGCAGTTCGCGTGGCGTCTTGGGAGCGCGATCTTCGGCTCGGCTATGGTCGGGATGATCGTCCTGCTCGCGTTCCTGCTCTTCGGGAACCTTTGGCTGGCTCTCCTCGCCGGGCTGTTCCTCGCCATCGACGGCGTCGCCTTTTCCGTGTCGCGCATCGCGATGGTCGACTCGTACTCGATCGCCTTCTTGCTCGGTGCTTGGTTCTGCTCGCTCATGGCGCTGTACGAGTGGGGCGGACGTCCGCGTGCGCCGGACGAACCACCGGTGCAGAACAGAGGTCGCGCGATCGCCTGGCTCGCGATGGGCGGCATCACCGGCGGCCTCGGTCTCGCGTCCAAGTGGATAGGCCTCTACGCGCTCGTCGGTATCGGGCTGCTCGTGTTCTGGGACGCGTTCGCTCGTAAGCAGGACAGCATCTGGCGCGTCGCGGGGAGCCCCGGCGCGAGCGCGGTGCTCCTCGCGTTCCTCTACCTCGTCGTGCCCGGCGCGATCTACGTCGCGTCCTACATCCCGTACTTCTCGCTCGGACACAACTTCGGCGATTTCCTCGCGCTCCAGAAGCAGATGTACATCTACCACGCGACACTCAAGGCGACGCATCCGTTCAGCTCGCCGTGGTTCGGCTGGCCCGTCGGTGTCCGCGCCGTGTTCCTGTATCTCCGCGATCAAGGGACGCATCGCTCAGAGATCTGGACGTTCCCGAACCTCGTCATCTTCTGGGGCGGACTCATCGCGTTCTTCGCGACGATCCGCGCGGCGTACCGGACGAAGTCCGGCGCACTCGGGGTCGTCCTTCTCGCCGCGCTCATCCAGTACCTGCCGTGGCTCACCGTCAGCCGGGTGACGTTCATGTACCACTACCTGGCCGACATCCCGTTCCTCGCGCTGATGCTCGGCTGGTGGCTGATCGTCGGCCTGAAGGGGCACCCGAGGCACCGCGAGATCGCGATCGGCGTCACCGTTGCCGCCGTGGCGTTCTTCTTCGCTACATTCCCGATGCTCGTTGGTTGGTCGATGCCGAGTGGGTACCTGGACGGCGTTCGCCATCTGCTTCCGTGGGTGATCCGGTGAAAGAACTCGACAAGATCTTCAAGGCCTACGACGTCCGGGGTGTGTATCCGGACGACATCGACGAGGACACCGTGCGCGCGATCGGCAACGCGTTCGCGCGGTTCGTCGACGTCCCACGCGTGCTGGTCGGCCACGACATGCGCGTATCCGCGGAGTCGCTGACGGAAGCCTTCATCGCCGGCGTCAACGAAGCCGGTGCGGACGCCATCGAACTCGGCCTCGTTTCGACGGATCTCGTCTATTTCGCCGCAGGTGACCTCGGTCTTCCCGGTGCGATGTTCACGGCCTCGCACAATCCGGCGAGGTACAACGGCATCAAGTTCTGTCGCGCGGGTGCGGCGCCCGTCGGCGAGGAAACGGGACTCCTCGCGATCAAGGAGCTCGCCGCCTCGCCGTCTTCGGCAGAACGGCGCGGGTCCGTCGAACACACCGACATGCTCGCCGCGTTCGCCGATCACCTCTTACGGCTCGTGCATCCCGAAGCGATGCGTCCGCTCACGGTTGCGGTAGACGCCGCAAACGGTATGGGCGGCAAGGTCGTGCCGGCCGTGCTCGACCGTCTTCCGTTCAAGGTCATCCCGCTCTACTTCGAGCTCGACGGGACGTTCCCGAACCATCCGGCGGACCCGATCCAACCGTCGAACCTCGTCGATCTGCAGCGGGCCGTCCTCGACAACGACGCCGACATCGGCCTGGCCTTCGACGGCGACGCCGATCGCGTCTTCCTCGTCGACGAGAAGGCGCAGCCGGTTTCGGGCTCGCTCACGACGGCGCTCGTCGCGAAGCGGATCCTCGAGGCCGAGCCCGGCGCGACGATCATCCACAACGTGATCTGCTCGCGCGTCGTGCGCGAAGTGATCGCGGAGAACGGCGGCGAAGCGGTGCGATCCCGCGTCGGACATTCGTTCATCAAGGAGCTCATGGCGTCCACCGGAGCGGCGTTCGCCGGCGAGCACTCCGGCCACTACTACTTCCGGGACAACTACCGTGCCGACTCCGGCCTGCTCGCGGCGCTCTACGTGCTCGAGACGATGTCCGTCGAGGACAAGACGCTCTCCGCGTTGCTCGAGCCGCTCCGACGGTATGCGGACTCCGGCGAGATCAATATCGAGGTCGGCGATCAGCACGCGGTGATCGAGAAGATCGCGGACGCCTTCGCCGATGGAAGCGCCGACCGTCTCGATGGGCTTACCGTTGAATACGACGATTGGTGGTTCAACGTTCGGCCGTCGAACACGGAACCGTTGCTGCGCTTGAACGTCGAAGCGAAGGACGAACCACTGCTCGAAGCGAAGACGGCCGAACTTGTGGCCTTGATGAAGGAGGGTTAGGTGCCCGTCGATAAGGAACTGCTCGAGATCCTGGCGTGCCCGAAGTGCAAGCAGCCGGTGGAGATGCGCAAGCAGGGGAGCGACGAGTTCCTCGTGTGCACGGCGGCCGACTGCAAGCTCGCGTATCCGATCCGCGACGACATCCCGGTGATGCTGATCGACGAAGCGGAGCGCTGGCGCGGCGATTAGAGCCGGACGTCGAGCAGCTCAGGAACGTCCGAAGTCATCTTCGATGCGGACGATGTCGTCTTCACCGAAATACGTGCCGTGCTGCACCTCGATGAAGACGAGGAGCTCGGCTCCCGGGTTCGCGATGCGATGCGCAGAGCCGAGCGGTATGTCGATGGCCGTGTTCGCCGGAACCTTCACGTCGACGCCGTCGAGCGTGACGAGCCCTTCTCCCTGCACGACGAACCAGTGCTCGGCGCGCTTGTTGTGCTTCTGGTAGCTCAGGCGCTTGCCGGGAAGGACTTCGATGCGCTTGACCTTGAACGTCGGTTCGTCCTGCAGGACCGTGTAGCTGCCCCACGGACGCTCGTCGTGCTCGAGCGTCACGACAGCGGTGCGAAGAGATCGACGACGTGGCCGTCGGGGTCGGTGACTTGCGCGTAGCGCTGTCCCCAGAACGCATCCCAGGGGTCGCGATACGGCGAACCGCCGACGGCGAGAAGCTGCTCGTAGGTTGCGTCGACGTCCGCCGGCGAGTCGCACTCGAACGCCATACCGAGCGCGTGCCCGCCCGAGGGGGGCGTCCAATTCTTGTCGTCGGCGGCGATGTTCGTCGCGGTGTCGAGCATGATCCGCAGGCCTCCCGGCCCGGCGGCTTCGGCGTGACCGTGACCTTCGGGGTCGACGGGTTGCGGGAACTCGATGCCGAGATGTGCGTAGAAGGCTGCCGCCCGATCGAGGTCGGCGACGATGAGTCCGAGGGCGGCGAATCTCGCGGTCATGCGGACATCATCGCAGCGCGGCGTCCTTCCCCGCGAGATCCGGGAGCGTCGGATCGACCATGACCCATTCTGGGGAATCGGGGGGTGCGTTTTCCGCGGGCACGTTTCCCCAGAAGCGAGAGGGCGGAGCTTGACACATACGTACGCGTGTGTCAGAGTCGGCCACATGCGTGATGCGCTCGGGAGGCGGAGGGACCCGTCCCAGAACCGCGGCCTCCGGCCGCTGTATCCGCGCCTCGCGCACGGCATCCGGAGCCGGAGCATCCGCGTGGCGATGTCCGAATGGGCGTGGGGGGCTCTCGACCGGCTGAGCGCGGCGTCCCACGAGGCCACGAACCCGCGCGCGATCGGGCAGCTGCTCGAGAGCGCGCTGCAGGCTCACGAGACCTCCGACTGGCAGGACTGGCAGATCCGCAAAGAGAAGCAGCTCCTCGAACGAGCGAGCTAACGAAAGGACGAAGCGTTGGACAACCACATCGCAGACATCGGCCTCGCCGACGAAGGACGTCTTCGCGTCGAATGGGCCGGCGGCCAGATGCACGTCATCAATGCTCTGAAGGAGCGCTTCACGAAGGAACAGCCGTTCAAGGACATCACGATCGCCGCGTGCCTTCACGTCACGACGGAGACGGCGAACCTCGTGCAGGCGCTGCGCGCCGGCGGCGCGGAAGTGCTCCTCTGCGCGTCGAACCCGCTCTCGACCCAGGACGACACGGCCGCCTACCTCGCATCGGAAGGCGTCGCGGTGTTCGCCGTCCGCGGTGAGGACCACGACACGTACTACTCCCACATCCGCGAGGTGCTCGACCGCAAGCCGCAGTTCACGGTCGACGACGGCGCCGACCTTGTCTCGACGATCCACAAAGAACGTCCGGAACAAGCGGAGTCAACGGTCGGCGGCACGGAAGAAACGACGACCGGCGTCATCCGCCTCCGTCAGATGGCCGTCGAGGGAGCGCTCAAGTACCCGATCGTCGCGATCAACGACACGCCGACGAAGCACCTCTTCGACAACCACTTCGGGACGGGTCAGTCCGCGCTCGACGGCATCATCCGCGCGACGAACGTCCTCATCGCCGGGAAGAACGTGGTCATCTCGGGCTTCGGTGACTGCGGCCGTGGTGTTGCGTCCCGCGCGAAAGGACTCGGCGCGAACGTGATCGTCACGGAAGTCGACGAGATCCGCGCGCTCGAAGCGCACATGGACGGCTTCCGCGTCATGCCGATGGCGAAGGCCGCACAGGTCGGTGACATCTTCTGCACCGTCACCGGCGACCGCGACATCATCCGGACCGAACACATCGAAGCGATGAAGGACGGAGCGATCATCAGCAACGCCGGGCACTTCGACATCGAGATCGACGTCGCGGGACTCCGCAAGATGGCATCGAGCCAGCGCGAGGTCCGTCGCAACGTTGAGGAGTTCGTGCTCGCGGACGGCCGGCGCATCCGGCTCCTCGCCGAAGGCCGCTTGGTCAACCTCGGCGCCGCCGAGGGCCACCCGGCCGCCGTCATGGACATGTCCTTCGCCGGCCAGGCGCTCACGCTCCACCACCTGACGACGCTGCACAAGAAGGGCACACGTCTCGAGCCCGGCGTGCACAACGTCCCGGCCGAGCTCGACAACGAGATCGCGCGCGTGAAGCTCAAGACGATGGGCGTCGAGATCGACACCCTGACGCCCGAGCAGAAGCGCTACCTCGAGAGCTGGCAAGAAGGGACGTAGCCGCTAGCCCTGGTTGATCGGAACCTTTGCGATCTCGGTTCCGTCCTTCGCGAGGAACCGTGCTTGCTTCGCGGCGGTCGTGCCCGGCGTCGTGACGATGTACGCGCGGTTCACGACCGAGCCGACGGTCGTCTCGGCGTTCGACCACGTGACCTCGACGCGCGCGATCCTCGGATCGGTGAGCTCGCCGACGGCTGCCGACCACGCCGGTTGTCCCGACCCACCTTCCGAGCTCGCGACGAGAAGCGAGCCGATCACGATGTCGGTGCGGTCCGCCGATTCGTCGGTGTAGGAGCCGAGGCGCCAGCCGCGGGGGTTGTGCGTCACGAACGCGAAGGCGAGCCGTCGCTGCGAGTTCCGCGTGTAGCCCGCCAGGACGAGCTGCCCCTTCCCCCAATCCTGCTTCGCGAGGACGGCGGGCGACGAAGCCCCGGTGATCTGTCCGACCCGCTCGAGGACGACGGCGTCCGCGGACGAGGCCCCCGACGGGAAGACCACGAACAAGGCGAGCAGTGCGACAGCGATGATCACGATCGCCGTACCGCCTACGAGGAACATCACGCGGCGAGGCATCGCAGCGCAGGATATCGGAGGGGGTCGCTACCCGGGCCTAATCTCGAGCGCATGCGCACGGCCCTCGATCTCGCCGCCCCCATCCGGTGTGTGGCCTGCGACGACGCCTCCGACGGCGAGCTTTGCGGCTCCTGCGCCGGACGGATCACCGTCGTGCGTCGTCCGTTCTGCGAGCGGTGCGGCCTGCCGAACGCGCCGGCGCGCTGCCCGTGCGCGGCGCTCGAGGGGTTCGTCCGCGCGAGGAGCCTCGTCGCCTTCGCCGAGCCGGCGCGATCGCTGACGCTGGCGATGAAGCGCCGCGGACGTCCGGCGCTCGTGCGCGACGTCGGTTCGCTCGTCGCGGCCCTCGCGATCCGGGAAGAGCTTTCGTGCGATGTCGTGTGCTTCGTCCCGGCGGGCCGGCGTGCTCGCCACCGAGGCTTCGACCCGGCGCGGCTCCTCGCGGCGGCCGTCGCGCGCCGGCTCGGCGTGCCGATGCGGCCCCTGCTCGCGCGGATCGACGACGGGCCGCGGCAGGCCGACGTCGCCATGAGCGCCCGCCGGGCGAACGTGCGTGGACGGTTCGACGCCAAACGGGCGGATGGAACCGTCCTGCTCGTCGACGACGTCTACACGACGGGCGCGACGGCCGAGGCCTGCTCGGTTGCCCTCGTGCGAGCCGGAGCAAGCGAAGTCAACGTTCTGACCTGGGCAAGAACGCTTCGACGTCTATACTTGCCCTGATGAACCTCATCCTTTCGGGGCGGGGTGTCGACCTCGATGATTCACTCCGGAAGTACGCGACCGAGAAGCTCACCAAAGTGCAGCGTCTCTTCGACCGCATCATCAAGATGGAGGTTCACCTCGACCACGAACGCAACCCCCGCGTTCACGACCCCGAGCGCGTCGAGGTCACGGTGAAGACGGCGACGCAGACGCTGCGCGTCCACGGCGAGGGGATCGACCACTTCGCGGCCATCGATGTCGCGTCGGATCGGCTGGAAGCGCAGCTCCGCCGCGTGAAGGGGCGCCTCGAAGCGCGCGTGCACCGCAATGGGACGAAAGGCGACGTCCGAACGGACGAGCCCGAAGAGACCGACGACTTCGTGCGACGCCCCATGCCGCTGAAGAAACCACTCATGCCGGACGAAGCCCAGATGGAACTCGAAGAGCGCAAGCTGGCGTTCCTTCTCTTCACGAACGCCGAGAACATGCGTGCTGCTGTGCTCTACCGCCTCGACGACGGTGGCTACGGACTGATCGAGCACGATTCGTGACAGACGGCCAGTCCTCGGACCGCATCCGGATCCTGATCGCCGACGACCATGCGCTGTTCCGGCAGGCCGTGAAGGCGATCCTCGCGGACGAACCCGATCTCGAGCTCATCGGTGAAGCCGGCGACGGCGAGGAAGCCGTACGGCTCGCCGTCGAACTGCAACCCGATGTCGTGCTGATGGATGTGCGCATGCCGAAGCTCGTCGGGATCGAGGCGGCGCGCAAGATCAACACCGAACTGCCAACGGCGAAGATCGTGATGCTCACGGTCTCCGACGACGACGCCGATCTCGTCGAGGCGATCAAAGCCGGAGCGTCCGGCTACCTCTTGAAAGAGGTGGACCCGACCGAGATCGCCACGGCCGTCCGCCAGACCTTCGCGGGTCACTCGCTTCTGTCCCCGGCGGTCGCGAGCAAGCTCGTCAGCGAGTTCGCCGCGATCAGCAAGCGAGCGGACGAGCGCGCGCTTCGTCCGCAGCTGACCGACCGTGAGCTCGAGGTGCTCCAGCTCGCGGCGGACGGCCTCACGAATCGTCAGATCGGCCGCCGGCTGACCATCTCCGAGAACACCGTCAAGAACCACATCCGGAACATCCTCGAGAAGCTGCACCTGCATTCGCGGATGGAGGCGGTGCTCTACGCCGTCCGCGAGGATCTCATCAACCTCGAGGACCGGGATAAGCCCTCCACCTGACCGGGGTTACCCTTTAGGCGGGTTCCTCCAGGGAGGTTTTCTTGGCCAACATCCTCTACAAAGTCCTGACCGTCGGCTCCAAGCGCAAGGTGCGCGGGCTGCGCGGTGTCGTCGACGAGATCAACGCGCTCGAGCCCGACTTCACGAACCTGACCGACGCCGAGCTCCGCGCGAAGACCGATCAGTACCGCGAGCGGTACAAAGGCGGCGAGGACCTCGACGACCTGCTCCCGGAGGCCTTCGCGACCGTCCGTGAAGCGGCGAAACGCACGATCGGGCAGCGCCACTTCGACGTCCAGCTCATCGGCGGGATGGTCCTCCACATGGGGAAGATCGCTGAGATGCGTACCGGTGAGGGCAAGACCCTCGTCGCGACGCTGCCGACCTATCTGAACGCACTTTCCGGCAACAACGTCCACGTCGTGACGGTGAACGACTACCTCGCGCGATTCCACGCGGAGTGGATGGGTCGCATCTACCGCTTCCTCGGGATGACCACGGGCGCGATCCAGAACCAGATGACGCCCGCCGAGCGCGTCCCGATCTACGCGGGCGACATCGTGTACGGGACGAACTCCGAGTTCGGTTTCGACTACCTCCGCGACAACATGGCGTGGACGAAGGAAGACCAGGTTCAGCGCGGACACTTCTTCGCGATCGTGGACGAGGTCGACTCGATCCTCATCGACGAAGCTCGGACGCCGCTGATCATCTCCGGCGCGGCCGAGGAGTCAGCGAAGTGGTACTACCAGTTCGCGCAGATCGCTCGTCGCCTGCAGGACGAACGCGACTACGAAGTCGACGAGAGTAAGCGCACCGTCGCGATGACCGAAGACGGGGTGCATCGCGTCGAGGAGCTCCTCGGGATCGAAAACCTCTACGACCTTTCGCAGTCGCCGCTCGTGCACTACCTGCAGTCCGCCGTGAAGGCGAAGGAGTTGTACAAGCTCGACCGCGAATACGTGAACGACGGCGGCGAGATCGTCATCGTCGACGAATTCACCGGCCGCAAGATGCCCGGACGCCGCTGGTCGGACGGCATCCACCAAGCGGTCGAAGCGAAGGAAGGCGTCCGCATCCGCGAGGAGCAACAGACCCTCGCGACGATCACGATCCAGAACTACTTCCGGATGTACGACAAGTTGTCCGGGATGACCGGTACCGCGATGACGGAGTCGCAGGAGTTCGAGCACATCTACAAGCTCGAGGTCATCGAGATCCCGACGAACCTTCCGATGGTCCGGGCGGACCGCAACGACTTCATCTACAAGAACGAAGACGCGAAGTACAAGGCCATCATCGACGACGTCAAAGAGCGCCACGCGAAGGGCCAGCCCGTGCTGATCGGCACGGTCTCCATCCAGAAGAACGAACGACTCGCGACGCTCCTCGAGCGGAACGGCATCCCGCACAACCTCCTGAACGCGAAGCAGCACGAGCGGGAAGCGCTGACGATCGCACAGGCCGGACATGCCGGGACCGTGACCGTTGCGACGAACATGGCCGGCCGCGGCGTGGACATCATCCTCGGCGGTAACCCGGAGTTCGAGGGCAAACAGGAAGCGCTGGTGCAGGGCCTCGTCCCGGAGACACCGGAGTACGACGAGTTCGTACGGTCGTACGAGAAAGCACGCAAGGACGAGTGGGAGGTCGAGCACAAGCGCGTCACCGAGCTCGGCGGCCTCTACGTCATCGGTACGGAACGCCATGAGTCCCGACGCATCGACAATCAGCTTCGCGGTCGTTCCGGCCGGCAGGGCGACCCCGGCGAGACGCGCTTCTACCTCTCCCTGGACGACGACCTGATGCGGATCTTCGCGGGTGACCGCATCGCGCGGATCATGGAGCGCCTCAAGCTCCCCGAGGACATGCCGATCGAAGCGCGCATGGTTTCCAAGTCGATCGAGCGCGCGCAGACGAACGTCGAGCAGCAGAACTTCGAGATCCGGAAGAACGTCCTCGAGTACGACGACGTTCTCAACACGCAGCGCCAGGTCATCTACGCGGAGCGCACGAAGATCCTCGAAGGTGAAGACCTTCACGACGAAGCGACACGGATGGTCGAGGACGTCATCGAAGGCGCGATCGACACCTACGCGAATCTCGAGATCCTTCCGGAGGATTGGGACCTCTCCGGGCTCGTCGTCGCGCTCAGCGAGATCTATCCCTCGAACATCACCGAAGAGCTCCTGAAGGAGAAGACGCAGGCCGAGGTCATCGAGCTCGTCCTTGCCGACGTGCATCAGATGTATCAGCGCAAGGAGGCCGAGCTCGGCACCGAGAACATGCGGGCCGCCGAGCGACTCGTCCTGCTGAATGTGCTGGACGCCGCGTGGCGCGATCACCTGCTCGAGATGGACTACCTCCGCGAAGGCATCGGTCTCCGCGCGATGGGCCAGCGCGATCCACTCGTCGAGTACCAGCGCGAAGGCTACGACTACTTCCAGACCCTGATCGGACGTATCCGCGACGACTTCACGCAGTACATCTTCCACGTGCAGAACGTCGATGAGCAGGGACAGCGCACGCGTCGTCAAGGCCAGCTCCGCTACGTCGCTCCGGCGAAGACGCAGGACGCCGCCGACGCGCAGCGCGCGGCCGCGCCGCCGGTGCCGCAACAAACCGAGCCGCCGCCTCCCGGTGGTGGCGGCGGAGCGCCGCCGCAGCAGGACGACGCCATCCTCTACGAAACCTTCAAGCGCGAAGCGGACAAGGTCGGACGGAACGATCCCTGCCCGTGCGGCTCCGGCAAGAAGTACAAGAAGTGCCACGGAGCACTGGCCGTCTAAGCGTGGAAGACCAGACCGCGGTTCTGAAGGAGCTCTCCGAGCGGCTGCACGAGCTCGGGGAGTTTCTTTGACCTCCCGGGTAAACAGAAGCAGTACGAGGAGCTTCGCGCGGAAACGGGTCGTCCGGATCTGTGGGACGACGCGGACAACGCGCAGGAGGTGACGCGGCGTCTCGCGCGCGTCGAGACCGAAGTCCAGCGGCACGAATCGTTGCAACGTCTGGCGAGCGATGTGCTGGCCGCGAACGAGCTCGCGCTCGAAGCCGACGATCCCGAGCTCGCGCAAGAGGTCGAGGACGGCCTCGCGAAGCTTCGAGCCGAGATCGCGCGACTCGAAACGGAATCGATGTTCTCGGGCGATCTCGACGATCACGACGTCGTCTTGTCGATCCACGCCGGCGCCGGCGGCACCGACGCACAGGACTGGGCGGAGATGCTGCTGCGGATGTACCTGCGTTGGGCGGAACGCGAACGTTTCAAGGTGACGATCCGGGAAGCGCTCGCGGGGGACGAGGCCGGCGCGAAGTCGGCGACGCTTGAAGTCAGCGGCCCGCATGCGTACGGGTGGCTGCGGTCGGAGCACGGCGTCCATCGACTCGTCCGCTTGTCGCCGTTCGACGCCGCGCACCGGCGCCACACGAGCTTTGCGTCGGTCGACGTGATCCCGGACATGGGCGACGAGGTGGAGGTCGAGATCGATCCCGAAGACCTGCGGATCGACACGTTCCGCGCCGGGGGGCCGGGCGGTCAGTACGTCAATACGACCGACTCGGCGGTGCGCATCACGCACCTGCCGACGGGCGTCGTCGCGTCGTGCCAGTCCGAGCGTTCGCAGCTCCAGAACCGGACGGTCGCCATGAAGCTGCTGAAGTCCCGTCTCGCGGTGATCGAACGCGCCAAGCGCGAAGAAGAGCTTGCGGCCGTGCGCGGAGAACAGCGGGCGATCGACTTCGGCTCCCAGATCCGCAGTTACGTCCAGCATCCGTACCAACTCGTGAAAGACCACCGGACGAACTACGAGACGTCGAGCGTCGACAAGGTGCTCGACGGCGATCTCGAGGATTTCATGATCGCGTACCTGCGCCTCGGCGGAGCGCAGCGGAGCCGCGATCAGGGGCAAGAGTAGTTGCGATTACTCGTTCTGATCGACGGGGAACACCAGCCCGTCGCCGTTCGTAACGCGCTGCTGTCGCTCGTCGACGACGACGTCGTCGGCGCCGTGTTCTGCGGTGGAACCGAAAAGGTCGATCCATCGCGCCTCGACGACACCTACGGGGTGCCCGTCGTCCGTGACGAGAACCTCGACGAGGGATTCGTCCGAGGGATCGAGACGTGGAAGCCCGACGCGATCCTCGATCTCACCGACGAACCGGTGCTGGGGCCGGCGGATCGCTTCCGTCTCGCGTCGCTCGCGATCGCGCGCGGCGTGTCGTATCGCGGCGCCGACTTCGAGCTGCACGCGCGGCACTACGAACCGATCGTGAGTAAACCGTCCGTGCGTGTGTTCGCGACCGGGAAGCGGACGGGCAAGACGGCGGTCGCGAGTGCATTCGCGCGTCACGCGGCCGCGCATGGACACGAGCCGGTCATCGTCGCCGTTGGACGAGGCGGCCCGGAGCCTCCGCGCGTGATCGAAGCTCGCACGCATCTCGACGCGAAGACGCTGCTCGATCTGTCCGATGCCGGATTCCACGCCGGGAGCGATTACGTCGAGGACGCCTTGACGTCCGGCGTGACGACGATCGGCTGCGTCCGCGTCGGCGGTGGACTCGCCGGTGCGACCGTGTACTCGAACGTGCACGAGGCCGCCCGCATCGCGGAGGAGCGCAGCGAGGATCTCGTGATCTTCGAGGGTTCGGGAGCTTCGTTCCCCGACGTCGACACGCGCGCGGGGATCATCTGCGTCCCGGCGAACGTGTCGCCGTCCGATGTATCCGGTTTCCTCGGACCGGCCCGCCTATTGCTGGCCGACCTCGCCGTTGTTACGATGGCGGAAGAAGGTTCGGCTTCGGCCACCACCCAACACCTGATCCGCGGAACCGTTCCCGGGATCGACGTCATCCCCGTCGTCTTCCGCCCCGAGCCGCTTCAACCGGTGGCCGGCGAGCGAGTCTTCTTCTGCTGCACGGCATCTCCAGATGCCGGGGGAGTCCTGAAAGAGCATCTGGAGCGCGTGCATGGATGTGAGGTCGTCGGCATGACGCATCGACTGTCGGATCGCCGGGCATTGCGGGAGGAACTTTCCGATGCCCCGTCCTACGACGTGCTCCTGACGGAGTTGAAGGCCGGAGCGGTCGACGTCGCCGTTCGCGACGCGCTCGCCGCCGGCAAAGAGGTCGTGTTCGTGAACAACCAGCTGGTGGGTAAGGGGATAGAAGAAGCCTTCGACCGCGTCCTCCGGATCGCGCGCTCGCGTTAGGGCTCACGGGAGAGGCATTGCCCAACAAACGGCAAACGCAGCACATCGTGGTATCGGACCGTGCCGGTCTGCCGTATTCGAAAGGGTTGATGGCGTCGTCGATCATGGCCACCGGGCTCGACCCGTTCCGCGCATACGAGGTCGCCGAGCGCATCGAAGAAGAGCTCATCGTCTCGAGCACCTTCGAGATCACACGCGACGATCTCCGCGATCTCGCGACGCGGACGCTCTCCGAGATGGCCGGGCAACGCTTCGCCGAGACCTACCACAACTGGCAGGCCGTCGAAGAGATGGATCTTCCGTTCATCGTCCTCATCGGCGGGACGACCGGCGTCGGAAAGTCGACCGTTGCGACGCAACTCGCCGCGCGGCTCGGCATCACCCGCATCATCTCGACCGACGCCATCCGCGAAGTCATGCGTTCGCTCTTCAGCGAACGGATCATGCCGACGCTCCACACGTCGTCGTTCGAAGCCCACAGCGCGATCCGCGGACCGATCCCGCGCTCGGCCGACCCGGTGATCGTCGGGTTCGAGGAACAGGTCCGGACCGTCTGCGTCGCGGTCGAAGCGCTCGTCGAACGCGCGGTCCTCGAAGGGACGGATCTCATCGTGGAAGGCGCGCACCTCGTGCCGGGTTTCATCGGCGGGGCGTGGGAGGAGAAGGCGGTGGTCGTCCCGATCGTGATCACCGTCGACGACGAAGACGTGCATCGCTCGCATTTCTTCCTGCGGGCCGAGGACACCGGCCAGCGCAATGTGGAGCGCTACTTGACGGGCTTCGACAACATCCGCAAAGTACAGAAGTACATCCGAAGCGCTGCGCAGAGCCGCGGCGCAGCGATCATCCCGTCCTACAGCCTGGATGCCACGTTGACGGCGGTCATCGATCACGTCGTCGAGGCAGCTTCGAAACGGACAGGTAAGGAGGTTCGATGAACGACTGCAGAGCGCACGCCATAGCGAAGCAGAGGCTTCGGCCGGCCGGAGCAAGCGATATCTCATGAAGTTTTTCCTGGACACCGCGAATTTCGACGAGATCAAAGAAGCGAATTCCTGGGGCGTCCTGGATGGGGTCACGACGAACCCGACCCTGCTTTCGAAGGAGGCGGGGCAAGGTAAGGACTACAAGCAGATGTTGAAAGACATCTGCGCGGAGGTGGACGGACCCGTTTCGGCCGAGGTCGTGTCCACCGAGAAGGACGGCATGATCGCCGAGGCGCACGACCTCGTGAACATCGCCGACAACATCTACGTGAAGTTCCCGTGCATCCCCGCCGGGCTGGCCGCGACCAAGGCTGTGCGCGCCGAAGGGATCCGGGTTAATATGACGCTTGTCTTCTCGCCCGCGCAGGCGCTCCTGGCGGCGAAAGCGGGTGCGAATTTCATCTCCCCCTTCCTCGGTCGACTGGATGACGTTGCGACCGGGGGGATGGAGATCCTCGAACAGTGCATCGAGGTGGTGAAGAACTACGATTTCGATTCCGAGATCCTCGCGTCCTCGCTCCGCGGGCCGATGCATGTCGTTGAGGCGGCCAGGCTCGGGTCGGACATCGGAACCATGCCGTACGACGTATTCACGAAGCTCGTGAAGCACCCGCTCACCGACATCGGTTTGCAGCGCTTCATCGAGGATTGGAACAAAGCCAAGGAGGCTCTAGGCGCATGAGTGGTGGAGGTGGAGGTAGGCGGCCGGGCCGTTCGTCAAGAGGACGGGGGCCGCGAAGAGGAGGGGGCGGGGGGAACCGTCCACGTCGGGTCGATCTAGGTCTTCCGGACGACGCAGAACTCGAAAGCGAGATCGACTCCGCGCAGAACGGGTCCGGTCAGCGCACCGCGCTCGAAGAGATGGACCTCGGCGACCTGATGAAGCTCGCCGAAGAAGCCAAGGTCGACGAGCCGGAAGAGATGACCAAGGATCAGCTCGTTACGGCCATCCTGTCGCGACGCGCGGAAGAAGAAGGCTTCCTCTATCGCAAGGGCGTTCTCGACGTCCTGCCCGATGGATTCGGCTTCCTTCGCACGCAGGGATACCTTCCGTCGGAAGAGGACGTCTACGTCTCGATGTCGCAGATCCGTCGTTTCGGATTGCGTCGCGGTGACGAAGTGTCCGGGATCATCCGTCCGCCGAAGGATTCCGAGAAGTACTACGCGCTGCTGCGGATCGAAAACGTGAACAACCTCGATCCGGAAGTCGCACGGCGTCGTCCGGCGTTCGACAAACTCACAGCGCTCTTCCCGGACGAGCGGCTCCGCCTCGAACACGAGGCGAAGAGCTACACCGAGCGCATCCTCGATCTGATCTGCCCGATCGGGAAAGGTCAGCGCGGGATGGTCGTGTCGCCGCCGAAGGCGGGGAAGACGACGATCCTGAAGCAGATCGCCGACTCGGTGATCGAGAACAATCCGGAATGCCACATCATGGTGCTCCTCGTTGACGAACGTCCCGAAGAGGTCACCGACTGGAAGCGAACGGTCAAGGCCGCGGAAGTCGTCGCATCGACATTCGACCGCCCCGCGGACGATCACATCCAGGTGACGGAACTCGTACTCGAACGCGCGAAGCGTCTGGTCGAAGGCGGCGTCGACGTGATGATCGTCTGTGACTCGATCACGCGTATGGCGCGCGCGTACAACCTCGCGGCTCCGGCGTCCGGCAAGATCCTGTCCGGTGGTGTCGACTCGACCGCGCTCTACCCGCCGAAGCGGTTCTTCGGCGCCGCGCGGAACATCGAAGAGGGTGGCTCGCTCACGATCATCGCGTCGTGCCTCGTCGAGACCGGCTCCCGTTCGGACGAAGTCATCTTCGAGGAGTTCAAGGGAACCGGGAACATGGAGGTCCGCCTCGATCGGACGCTCTCCGAGAAGCGCCTGTTCCCGGCGATCAACGTCGAAGCGTCCGGCACACGTAAGGAAGAGCTCCTGCTCGAAGCCGAAGAGCTCTCGCTCGCGTGGCGTCTGCGGCGGGTCCTGCATGCCTTGGACGCGGCCCAGGCGATCGAGCTGCTCATCGACAAGATGAAGCAGACGAAGTCGAACGCCGAGTTCCTCAAGGAAATAGCGAAGGCCAATCCGGGTTAATCTCTGGAGAAATCATGAAAGCTGACATCCACCCCAACTACGTCACGTGCGAAGTGCGCTGCGCCTGCGGCAACGTTTTCACGACGCGTGCGACGACCGAGGCCATCCACGTCGAGATCTGCTCGGAATGCCACCCGTTCTATACGGGCAAGCAGAAGCTGATCGACACCGGTGGACGCGTCGACCGCTTCCGTCGCCGTCAGGAGAAGACGGCGCAGATGCAGAAGACCGCGAAGAAGAAGTAGCTCGCGTCGCCTGCGCGGCTACGGCCGCGGCGTGCTCGGCTCCCACTTGTAGATCCACCCGCGCCCGAGGGCGAGGTGGAGGCGAACGTACGGCGCCGTCAGGCCCCCATCGGCGGCCCGCCACAACACGGCCGGTGGCAGGTTGTCCTCGCCGAGGAGGATCGTCGCTTCCTGACCGCTGTGTGGGCCGAGAACGAACTCCGCTCGCGTGCTGGCTTTGGTCTCCATGACGGCACCCTAGGTGCCGCGACCGACACGAAGTTCGAACTCGCTCAGCGGCGCCGGCGAGGGCCGCCGCCGCGCTTCCCGCGAAGCTTCGCGTATGCGCCGGCCGTCGCCGGGCGGTTGGGGTCGTCGAGGACCGGCTTCGAGCCTTCGACCTCGCCCGTTCCGACGCGCTGCAGCCGCGGGTCGGACGAGACCATCTCGACGATGTGCGGTTGGAGCTTCAGCATGCGAGCCATGCGCTCGACGTCGGAGCGCTCCTGCCACGTCGCGAGCGTCACGGCGACGCCGCTTCGTCCGGCGCGAGCGGTTCGTCCGACGCGGTGGAGATACGCCTTGTGGTCTTCGGGCGGGTCGTAGTTCACGACCAGCGTGACGTTGTCGATGTCGAGCCCGCGTGCGGCGACATCGGTCGCGACGAGGACGTCGATCTTGCCTTCCTCGAATCGCTTCAGCGCGCGCTCGCGCTCCGCCTGCGAACGGTCGCCGTGGATCGCCTCCGAGTTGCACCCAGCGCGATTCAAGCGCTTGGCGAGGCGCTCGCATTCGGCTTTCGTCCTGGTGAAGACGAGCGTGAGACCGTGCGGACCCTGGAGGAGTGAGACGAGGACGTCCGTCTTCTCGAGGCGGTTGACTTCGAACAAGTGGTGCTCGAGGTTCTCGACGGTCGGCTGTTTGTCGGCGACCTCGAACCGCAGCGCATCCTGCGTCTGCGCGACGAGGCCGATGATCTGGCTGTCGAGCGTCGCCGAGAAGAGCATGGTCTGCCGCTCGCGCGGCACCGACTTCAAGATGCGCGATACCTGCGGCATGAACCCCATGTCGGCCATGCGGTCGGCTTCGTCGATCACGAGGATGTGGACGCCGCCGAGCTTCGCCGCCTTGCGTTCGATCAGGTCGATCAGGCGGCCCGGTGTGGCGACGATGACGTCGGCCGTCGGTGCCTCTTCGATGTGTTTGCCGAGCGCGGCGCCGCCGTACGCGGCGAGGACCTTGATCCGCCGCGGCGTGATCGACTCGATGTCATCGCAGACCTGCGACGCGAGCTCGCGCGTCGGGACGAGCACGAGGGCCTGCGTCCCCGTGCGGTCCTTCCGCAGGCGCTGGACGAGGGGGACGCCGAAGGCGAGCGTCTTCCCGGAACCGGTCTTGGCCTTGCCCAGGATGTCACGACCCGAGATGGCGTCGGGTATGACCATGCGCTGGATCTCGAACGGTGTCTCGATCCCACGGGCGTGCAGCCGCTGGTCTATCGACTCGGCGACGCCCAGCTCGATGAATGATGCAGTGTCGGTGGACATACGTAGGGTGTCTAAGGGCCAAGGGTATCAACGGAAGAACAGATCTATGACGACAGACGACATCTTCGCCTCACTCGGCGGACGGGACGCCGACGGATTCCCGGCGATCCACAGCGAGGTCTTCCACACCGATGCAGGCACGCCCTACCTCCAGCACGCCGGCGTCGTCATGCTGGCCAAGCCCGATGTGTCGACGGAAGGGATCCGTCCGTTCCTGGAAGGGTTCGACGACGACCTCGAGTTCCCGGGCTACCTCGACGACCCGGCGGAGCTCCCGCCGGCGTCGCGACTGTCGAAGGTCGCCGGGCAGACCTGCTACGCGAGCTTCGGCCCGAAGCGCACGTACAACGTCGACGCCGCGAAGTATTTCGCGAACCAGCGTTCGGGCGGTCATGGTTCGGTCCTCGAGCACGCCACGTTCTCGTTCCTCTGCTACGGGATCTCGCGTTCCAACACGCACGAGATCGTTCGGCATCGCGCGGGCACGGCGTACTCGCAACTTTCGCAACGGTTCGTCTCGGGGAAGGTGTTGCGCTTCGTGGAGCGTCCGGAGTACCGGAACCATCCGTCGCTCCACAAACGGTTCGAGGAACGGATCGACCGCGCCGCGCGCGACTACGAAGAGATCGCCGACGAACTGCTCACGCTGCAGGACGAGGGCGATGCCTTGCTCGATGCCGAGCGGAAGACCGACCGCCGGAAGCGCGTGCAGCAGACGGCGAGGTCCGTCCTGCCGAACGAAGCGGAGACGATCCTCGTCATGAGCGCGAACGTGCGCGCGTGGCGACACATCATCGAGATGCGGACGGACCCGCACGCGGAAGTGGAGATCCGCGACCTGTTCTTCCGCATCTTCTCTTGCCTCATGCAAGCCGAGCCGATCCTGTTCGACGACTACGTCGTCGAGTCGTTCCCCGACGGCACGTACGGCGCGAGGACCGACTGGCGCAAGGTGTAGCTCCGGTCGGAGGACAAGCCCTTCCCGGCGGCGTGATGATGCGCACACCGGGATCGTGGGCGGTCGCCGTGCGGCGCCGCGACGGGACGATCCACACCGAGCGTCACACCGACGCGGCCGCAACCCTCGGCGGATTCTTGCGTGGGCCGCGGATGATCGCCGCCGCGCTGCGCATCGGGATGTACGCCGTTCGGATCGCCGTCCGCGAAACGAGCGGTGTCGAACCGACGCCGGATCAGTTCGTCGTGACCTTCGCCGCCGGCGGTGTCGCGGTCCTCGCGATCTTCGTCGTCGCGCCCGGCGTTCTCATCGACGGACGAACCATAGCCGCGGCGGCGATCGAAGCCTCGATCAGGCTCGCGATGCTCGTCGCGTATCTGCTCGTGATCGCGCGGTCCGCGCAGACGCGGGAGATCCTCCGCTACCACGGCGCCGAGCACAAGACGGTCGCCGCGTTCGAACGTGCCGGACGTATCCCCACCGCGGACGAAGCTCGTCCGTTGAGCCCCGTCCACATGCGTTGCGGGACCGAGTTCATCGCGCTCTTCGTGATCTCGTGCGGGATCTTGTTCGCGGTCGTACCGCGTCAGCCGATCTGGCTCGGCGCGATCGTGCGCATCGGTCTCGCTCCCGTCGCGATCGCGCTCGCCTACGAAGTCATGCGAGCGGCGGCGCGGGAGCCGAAGGCGCTGTGGGCGCGCGCCGTGTCGTGGCCGGGCCGTGTCATGCAGCGGCTCACCACGCGCGAGCCGGACGCCGACGAGCTGGACGTCGCCGTCGCGGCGCTGGCGGCGCTCCTCGGCTAGACGGCGATCGCGGAGGGTGCGACGGGGATCGCGATGCGGACCGTGGTGCCCCGTCCGGGGGCCGAATCGAGGTCGATGGAGCCCTTGTGGTGGTCGACGATCGTCTTCGTGATCACGAGGCCGAGGCCGGTGCCCTGGATCGCGCTGCGCGTCGCCAGCGACGAACGGAAGAAGCGCTTGAACACCTGCTTCTGGTCGCCGGGGTCGATCCCCATCCCGTTGTCTTCGACGGTGATGAAGACCTTGCCGCGCGAGCGTCCCGCGTGCAGACGGACGAATCCCCCGAGCGGTGTGAACTTGATCGCGTTCGAGAGCACGTTCAACAGCGCACGGTCGAGTTGTGAAGCGTCGACGAGCGCGAATCCGATGTTCGACTCGACGTCGACGGTGAGTTCGATCGATTTCGCTTCGGCGGCCGTCGTGATCGCCTCACCGGCCGACCGGATCAGAGCCGTGAGGTCGGTCGGCTCGAGGCTGAGCGAGTAGACGCCCGACTCCATCCGGGAGAGCGCAAGGATGTCTTCGATGAGATCGAGCAGCCGTTTCGTGTTGCGATCGATGACGTCGAGCGCGACACCTTGCTCGCCGTTGATGTCACCGAACGAACCGCCGGCGAGAAGTTCGGCGTATCCGCTGATGCTCGTCAGCGGCGTGCGCAGCTCGTGAGAGACGTTGGAGATGAAGTCGCTTCGCATGCGGTCGAGCTCTTGGAGATCCCGCACGGTGGTCTGCTCGCGTTCGAGGGCCGAATGCAACGCCTGCTCCGCGTGTTTGCGCGCGGTGATGTTCCGCGACACGGCCGATACGCCGACGATCATCCCGCCGACGCGGATCGGAGAGAGCGTCGCTCCGACGTCGATGATCTCGCCGTCCTTACGGATCTGTTTCAACTCGCAGCGTTCGACGTGCCCGCCTTCGACGACGCGGCCGAACACCGCGAGCACGCCGTCGATCTCTTCGGGTGGGAACAGCTCGAGCACGGGATGTCCGAGGAACTCTTCGGCGGTGTAGCCGTAGAGCTGCTCGGCGGCCGCGTTCCAACTGATGATCGTTCCGTCCGTCGCCATGCTCTTGATCGCGTCGTCCGTCGACTCGACGATCGCGGCGAGTAGCGATCTGGTCCGTTCGGCTTGTCGATCGTCCGTGACGTCTTCGGCCGTCGCGTACACGCGTTCGGGACGATGCTCGTCGCCGACGACCTCGCCGTGGCAATGGAGCCAGCGGACCGATCCGTCTTCTCGGACGATCCGATGTTCGAACTCGAATGGCGCCACGTCGCGCGTGGCGCCCACGATCGTCGACCCGACCGATGCGCGATCATCCGGATGCACCCGCGACATGTACGAGTCGAAGTCGACCGGTGTACTCGGGTCGAGCCCGAAGATGAGGTACAGATCGTCGGACCATGCGACGTCGTTCGTCTCGATGTCCCAGGACCACGACCCGAGATTCGCGAGACTGAGTGCTTCGGAGAGCTGTCGTTCGCGCGCCCGGAGTAGCTCCTGGGTCGTGTGCCGTCCGGTGATGTCGCGGATGAACGCGTATGACGTTTCGTCCTCGAGCGTCCGGATCGCGACTTCGATAGGGAATCGCATCCCGCCCCGGCGGACGGCTTCGAGCTCGACCAGTGCGCCGGTGCGTGCTGCGCGTTTGTACGACGTGCGCTGATCGGGGGGGATCAGCGTGGTGACGAGATCGCGTCCGAGCGCTTCGTCCCGCTTCCAGCCGAATGTGTCCTCGGCCTTCGCGTTCCAATCCGTGATCGCCCCGGACCGGTCCGCCGCGATGAAGGCGTCGGGCGCCAGATCAAGGATCAGACGCGAGCGAGCCCCTGAGGCGTCCTCCCTCATGGCGATGAGTCGGCCCCGAACCTGGACTCATGAGGGGCTGTGGGAGGCCGACTCAGCACCGAACGTTTCGAATGCGGACGGAGGACGGACCATGGCGCGGGTTCTGGTCGTAGACGACGACCCTGATCTGCTGACCCTCGTCGAGCTGCAGCTTCGCCATCACGGCCATCAGGTCGCGACGGCGAACGGCGGCGAGCAAGCGCTCGCCTACGTCGAGACGAATGGGCGGCCGGATGTCGCCGTCCTCGACGTCGCGATGCCCGGGATGAACGGCTTCGAGCTTCTCGAGACGCTGCGGAGGCGTCCGGCGACGGCCGACCTGCCCGCGGTGTTCCTGAGCGCGCGGGTGAGTCCGCGCGACATCGACAAGGGACGCTCGCTCGACGCGCTCTATCTGACGAAGCCCTACGTGATGCACGCGCTCCTCGAAGCGATCGACAAGCTCGTCGCCGAGGGCATGCCGGCTGCCGCTGGGGGATAGGACCCGTATCCTCGCCTCTGTGATGGAGGCGTCCCAGATCGCGAAGCTCGACGACATGAAGGCCGAGCACGAACGTCTGCTCGGCGAACTCGGCTCGCCCGAGGTCGCTTCCGATCACCAGGCGTACGCGAAGGTCGCGCGGCGAGCGTCCGAGCTCGAGGACGTCGTCCGAACCTACGACGACTACCGCGATGCCGTCGCGGAGAAGACGGAAGCGGAAGAGCTTCTGCACGAGACGCACGGCGACGACGAGCGCGACTTCTACCGCGAGACGCTCGCGCAAGCGGAGAGCCGGGCGGCCGACCTCGAAGCGAAGCTCCGCGAGCATCTCGTTCCGCGCGACCCACGCGACGACCGGGCGGTGATCGTCGAGATCCGCGCCGGCGCGGGTGGCGACGAAGCGGCATTGTTCGCCGGTGAGCTGATGCGCATGTACCAGCGTTTCGCCGAACGCAAAGGCTGGAAGACGGACGTCCTCGACGTGTCGGAAGGCGCGGTCGGCGGCCTGAAGGAAGTCGTGTTCGAGATCGACGGGAAAGGTGCGTTCTCCGCGCTCCGCCACGAGTCCGGCGTGCACCGCGTGCAGCGTGTGCCCGCGACGGAATCGTCCGGACGGATCCACACATCCACCGACACCGTGGCCGTGCTACCGGAAGCGGATGAAGTCGAGGTGGAGGTCGATCAGGACGATCTCGAGATCGACACGTACCGCGCGCAGGGGGCCGGCGGGCAGCACGTCAACACGACGGACTCCGCGGTGCGCATCACGCACAAACCGACGGGCCTCGTCGTGACGTGTCAGTCCGAACGTTCGCAGCGACAGAACCGCGATCGCGCGATGCGCATCCTGTTCGCGCGGCTCAAGGCGCTCGTCGAAGAGCAAGCGCACTCGGAGCTCGCCGCCGAACGACGTTCACAGGTCGGTACGGGCGATCGTTCCGAGAAGATCCGGACCTACAACTTCCCGCAGAACCGCGTCACCGATCACCGCGCCGGCGTCACCGTGCACGGCATCCAGCAGGTCATGGACGGCGATCTCGACGCCATCGTCGAACCGCTCAAGCAGTTGGAACTCTGACGTGACCGTGCGCGCTCTTCCGCGACACGAGGCGGAACGACTCGAAGCGTTCGTCCGCGGCGTGACGTGGAGCGAGCTCTGGTCGCATCGGGACGAACCACTCGACACCGCGCGGTTCGACGAGCTTGTCGCGCGTCGACTCGACGGCGAGCCGCTCGCCTACATCACCGGGTCGACCGGTTTCTACGGACTCGAGATCGTGTGCGGACCGGGCGTGCTCGTGCCTCGTCCGGAAACAGAGGTCCTCGTCGACGTCGCGCTCGGCCTCCTGGCCGACATCGCCTCGCCGACGGTGATCGACATCGGCACCGGGACGGGGTGTATCGCGCTGGCGATCGCGACGAAACGTCCGGACGCGACTGTGTTCGCGACGGAATCGTCCGGCGCTGCTTGGCTTTGGGCGGAACGGAACCTCGCGGACTCCGGTGTGCGCCTCGTCCTCGGCGATCTCGACGACGGGTGTCCGGATGCCGACCTCGTCGTCGCCAACCCGCCCTACGTCGAGCTGGGGGCGGAGCTCCCGCCCGACGTCCTGCGCGAGCCGGCCGAAGCGTTGTTCGCCGGTGAGCGCGGCCTCGATGTCATCGACCGGATCATCGAACGACTTCCGCGTCACGGCGCGGTGGCGCTCGAGATCGGCACGCCGGAGCAGGCGTCCTACGTCGCGTCCCGACTTCCCGGAGCGCGGATCCGCGACGACCTCACGGTCCGCCCTCGCGTCGTGAGCGCTCCGTGTCGGTAGAGCAAGCGGTCGCCGCGCGCGGGCGCGGCGAGCACGGCCTGCTCCCCACCGAAACCCGCTAAGGCAAAGCCCCCCCCAACGACACGCCGGCGGCG
>JAICYB010000023.1 GCA_025934435.1 Actinomycetes bacterium
ATTCGAACATCGCGCGGAAACGTCCGGGACGAAGTTGCACGGGCGGACGCTCGGGCGGGCAGATCCGCCGGAGGACGTCCATGTTCGCCGGCTCGACGCCGACGCCGAAGAAGCAGAACTCGCGGGCGGCTTCGCCGCCGTGCACCTCGGCGACGACGCGTTCCCAAAGATCATCACCCGCACGCATGTCCGTCGGTTCGCCGTCGGTGATCAGGAAGATCCACGGGCGGTAGTAGTCCGTTCCCGCCTGGCGGTACATCGCTTTGCGCGCGCGGATCGCATCGATCGATTTCAGGATCGCATCGCCCATCGGCGTCGAGCCTCCGGCCCGGAAGGGCGCTGGCGAGAATGCTTCCATCGCCGCGAACGGGTGGGCGAGCTCGACGCTCGATCCGAAGGTCACGACGGCCGCTTCGACGCGCTTGCGCGCAAGCTCGTCGGTGAGCACGTCGTCGCGGAACGCGGTGATGCCTTCGTTGACCTGACGGATCTTGTCGCCGTGCATCGAACCGGAGATGTCGAGCGCGAGGACGGTGGCGCAATGCGGATGCTGCGGATTCGCGATCTCGATCTGCTGTTCCAGTGCATCGAGCGTCATGACGCCTCCCTCTCGCGATATATCTTGAGTTCTCTAAGTAAACTCCTGTTGCTAAAGAGGTCAAGGAACACCGGGCTCCATGAGGCGGGGGACGCGGCCCTTTCACTAGACTCACGAGTCAAGAGGGGAGATCGCGAGGAGGGAGTCGTATGACCATCACCGACGTCCGTTCGGACACGACCGTATTCGACGAGCTGCAGAGCTGGCTCGAGGAGCACTGGGACCCCGACCTCACCGTCGGTGAGTGGTGGGAGCGTCTCGGCACCGCCGGGTGGGCGGCCCCCATGCTCCCGAAGGACGCCTACGGACGCGGCCTCAACCGCGCGGACTCCATGCGCGTCGCCGCGACCATCGCGAAGTTCGGCGCCCTCGGCGCGCCCGCCGGCATGGGCATCGGTCTCGTCTCGCCGACGATCGCGACGCACGGCACGAAGGAGCAGATCGACCTCTACGTGCGCGAAGCCGTGACGGGCAAGAAAGGGTGGTGCCAGCTCTTCAGCGAGCCGGGCGCCGGATCGGACCTCGCCGGTCTTTCGACGAAAGCGGTGAAGCACGACGACACGTGGATCATCAACGGACAGAAGGTCTGGACGTCCGGCGGCAATCACGCCGACCTCGGCATGCTCCTCGCTCGGACGGATCCCGAAGCACCGAAGCACCAAGGCATCTCGTGGTTCGCCTTCGACATGCTGCAGCCGGGCGTCGAGATCCGTCCCCTGCGCGAGATGACGGGCAACGCGATGTTCTGCGAAGTGTTCTTCACCGATGCGCAGGTGTCGGACGACGCACGCATCGGCGAACTGAACAACGGGTGGAAGGTCGCGAACACGACGCTCATGCACGAGCGCTCGGGCATGGGGGCCGGCGGCGGCGGCGCCGCCGGTTACTTCGGCGCACGAGCCGGAACCAAACCCGGACACCTCGACAAGCGCGCCGGTGACTTCGTCCAGAAGCCCACGCGGCGGCGCAGCGCACCGAAGCCGGCGGGCGGCAAGCCGCAATCGCCCGCGCAGCAACTCATCGATCTCGCGAAAGAGTTCGGGAAGAACAGCGACCCGGTCGTCCGCCAGGACCTCGCGAAGCTGCACATCTACCGCGAACTGTCGCGCCTCACCACGGAACGCCACAAGCAGACGCGCGCGAGCGGCGGCGACATCCCCGGCGTCGCGAACTTCGGCAAGTTGCACATGGCGCACTCGATCCGTCTGTCGCGCGACCTCGGCATGCAGATCCTCGGCCCCCGAGGCTTGCTGCACTCGCACGAAGCCGAAGGCCGCGAGATGCTCGCGCACGAACCGGGCGGCGAGAGCGCGAACGCCGTGACGGCGGCAACGCTCGGCGCCCAAGCGCTTCCGATCTACGGCGGGACGGACCAGATCCAGATGAACATCATCGGCGAGCGCGTGCTCGGGCTCCCGAAGGATCCGGGTGACCTCGCGAACGTTCCGTTCAAAGACCTCCCGCGGAACGGCTGATGCGTTTCTCGATCTGGCCGTCGCCCGTTCGTCCATGGGACGAAACCGTCGAGCTCGTCCAGCACTGTGAGAACGCGGGCTGGGACGGTGTCTACTTCGCCGACCACTTCATGCCGAACGGCGCGGACGCGACGCCGCTCGACGGCGACACCGTCGAATGCTGGTCGGTCCTTGCCGGTCTCGCGGCAGCCACGAGCAGGCTCCGCATCGCGCCGCTCGTCACGAGCGTGACGTACCGTCACCCGACGGTGCTCGCGAACATCGCGGCGGCCGTCGACAACATCTCGCACGGACGACTCCTCCTCGGCATCGGCGCCGGATGGCAGGAGAACGAGCACGCGAGCTACGGCCTCGAGCTCGGCACGATCAAGGAACGGCTCGATCGCTTCGAGGAGGCGACACAGATCATCGTGTCGATGCTGCGCGAGCCACGAACCACCTTCGACGGCAAGTACTTCCAAGTGAAGGACGCGCCGAATCAGCCTCGTCCGGTGCAGGAGAAGTTGCCGATCCTGATCGGGGGCGGCGGTGAGAAGCGCACGATGAAGATCGCCGCGCGCTACGCGGACGAGTGGAACTCGTGGACGTCACCCGACGTCCTCGCGCACAAGGTCGGCGTCCTGCACAAGCACTGCGCCGACCTCGGACGCGACCCGGCGGAGATCAAGGTCTCGACGCAGGCGCTGGTGTTCGTCAGCAACGACGAAGAGTGGCTCAAGGACAAGCGCGCGATGGGCGTAGCCGGCACGCCGAGCGAAGTGATCGACATCCTCGGTGCGTACAAGGAAGCCGGAGCCGACGAGTTCATCATCCCCGACTTCACGATGGGATCGCTGCCCCGGCGCAAGGACACCTGCGATCTGTTGATCCAGGAAGTCGCGCCGGCGCTGCGTTAGTCCGTCTCGACGCCGATCTCGGTCGCTTTCACCGAAGCGTAAACGGACGAACCCGGCGCGAGCGCGAGTTCGTTCGTCGCGGCCGGCGTGAGTTCGGCGACGATCGCGATCTCGCCGTCGATGCGAACGCGCAGGATGTCGCCCGCGGATTCGACGGCCACGACGCGTCCGGCCCAACCGTTGCGTGGACTTCCCGCGGGTCGCTCGGGGAAAAGCGCGACCGCGTGCGGGTGGATCGTCACGAACCCGTTCCCGGTCGGCGCGCGCGACGTAACGATCTCGGCGCCGGCGTCGGTGTGGAGGACGTTTCCCGCGAAGGTGCCCCGGTAGAGGTTCGTCCCGACGAGATCGGCGACGTAGCGCGAGCGCGGATGGACGATCAATTCGTCCGGTGTTCCGTCCTGCGCGACGCGGCCCTCTTCGAGCACGACGACGCGGTCGGCCAGCGCGAGCGCGTCGACGGGGTGGTGGCTGACGACGATGCGCGCGCCGCTGCACTCGCGCACGTAGGTGCGGACGTCGCGCTTCGTTGCGATATCAAGTCCTTCGAAGGGCTCGTCCAAGAGCAGGACCTTCGGCTCGCGCGCCAATGCTCGCGCGATCGCGACGCGCTTGCGCTGCCCGCCGGACAGCTCGGACGGCTTCCGCCCCGAGTACAAGCCCATCCCGACGAGCTCGATGAAGCGCGACGCCGTGGCGCGATCGCTGCCGAACGCGACGTTGCGCAGCACGTCCATGTTCGAAAAGAGGTAGTCGTCCTGCGGGACGTATCCGACGCGGTCCGCGATCGGTGCGCCGCCTTCGAGTCCGGCGAGCGCGCGCAGCAGCGTCGTCTTGCCCGCGCCGTTCGGGCCGACCACAGCGACGATCTCGTCGTCGCCGACGCGGAGCGACGCGTTGAGCGTGAAGCCGTCGAGTGAAACGTGGATGTCACTTTCGAGCATCGAGGATCGTCCGGGAGCCGATGATGACGAGCACGGCGATCGAAACGGCGAGGAGGACGAGGCTCAGCGCGAGGGCAGCGTCCGGATCCGTTTCGAGCGCCAGATAGACGGCGAGCGGCAGCGTTTGCGTCTTGCCGGCGATGTTGCCGGCGAAGGTGATCGTCGCTCCGAACTCGCCGAGCGCGCGAGCCCACGTGAGTGCGGCGCCCGACGCGAGGGACGGGCCGATGAGCGGCAGCGTGACGCGAGCGAACGTTCGCAATGGACCCGCGCCGAGCGTCGAGGCGACCTCCTCGTACCCGCGGTCGAGCGACCTGAGTGCGGCCTCGACCGTCAGGACGAGGAAGGGCATCGCGACGAAGGTCTCGGCGAAGATCGCGCCCGGTGTCGTGAACGTCAGCCGGAACGGGAGGTGCGCGCCGATGATGCCTCGGCGTCCGAAGGCGAACAGCAGCGCGACGCCGCCGACGACGGGCGGGAGCACGAGTGGGAGCGTCGCGAGTGCGCGAAGCAAACGCCGACCGCGGAACGAGCCGCGCGCGAGCACCCACGCCAGCGGTACACCGAACACGAACGCCAGCGCGGTCGCTGCCGTCGAGCAGACGAGCGAGAGGACCAGCGCGCTTCGAACGCCCGACAGCTGACCGAGGAGATGTCCCCACGGCGCGCGTGCGACGAGTCCGGCGAGAGGCAGAACGAGAAACAGGACGAGGCCGAGCACGGCGATCGCCACTGCGATCCGCGGCGGCTTCATCTCGGCGGTAAGAAGCCGAAGGAGCGCAGGACACGCTGACCCTTCGGCGAGAGCACGAGCTTCACGAACGCTTCGGCAGCGGTGCGATGCGGAGCCTTGCGCACGACGGCGATCGGATACGCCGTGATGATGTTCTGCGTATCGGGGATCGGAACACCTTCGGCTCTCGCGCCGGCCGAGCGGACGTCCGTCACATAGACGATCCCGGCATCGGCTTCACCGAGTTCGACTTTCGTGAGCACGGCTGCGACGTTCTCTTCGCGCGATGCGTTCCCGACCGTCACGTCGGCCGAGGCGAGCGCCCGGTCGGCGGACGATCCGCACGGCACCTGCTTCGCGCATAGCGCGACCGTCAAGCCCGGCCTCGCGAGGTCGGCGAGCGATGTCACGCGCCTCGGATACCTCTTGCCGACGACGATCTCGAGGCGATTGCGCGCGAAGACCACCGGCTTCTCGACGAGGGACGCTACTTTGCGCATGTTCTTTTCGTCCGCGGACGCGAATACGTCCGCCGGTGCGCCCTGCCGGATCTGGAATGCGAGCGCGGACGAAGCACCGAAGTCGAACGTCGCCTTCGTCCCGAGGGCTCGAAACACTTCGGTCAGCGAGGATGCAGCTGCAACCGTGGGCCGCTGCGCCGGCTTTCCGGCGCACGAACTCGCAGCGATCAGGGCGACCGCCAGGACCGTTCGCACGACGCGCAATCTAATGGTTCGGGGACCGGCGGGGTCGTGTTCGTTCCTTCGGCAACCGGGGTATACGTGCGTCGAACGTCTACGTGCGGAAAGGAACCCATGCTCGTCGGGTTGTTGGTCGTCGGCGTCTTCGCATTCCTCGGATCCATCGTGTATCTGGATGCCATGGCCGAGCGCAGCCGTCGCCGCGCGCGGATCGGCCAACGGGAAAAGATCTCGTTCAAGTCCTAGCCGGGACGGGTACAGCCTCTCCGAGGTAATTCGAAAGGAGAGTTCTATGCCTGTCTGGGCGTATGTAGTGATCGCTGTTGCGGTGTTCCTTCTTATCGTGGGCTTCGTTGTCTCGGCGATGCGGAGACGGGGCCTGCGCGAACGCTTCGGTCCGGAATACGACCGGGCCAAGAACTCCGAGCTCCGGCAGCGGGAGAAGCGCGTCGACCAGCTCGATATCGTGCCGCTTTCGTCCGTCGCACGGCAGCGCTACGCGAATCAGTGGCAGACGGTGCAGACGCAGTTCGTGGACGATCCCGCGAGTGCCGTCCGGGCCGCGGACGCCCTCGTCACGACGGTCATGAACGAGCGGGGCTACCCGATGGACACCTTCGACCAGCGCACGGCCGACATCTCCGTCGACCACCCGCGCGTGGCCGAGAACTACCGGGCCGCCCACGCGATCTCCCTCGCGAGCGACAACGGCCAGGCGACGACCGAGGACCTCCGCCAGGCGATGGTCCACTACCGGACCCTGTTCGAGGAGCTCTTGGGCGACGAGGAGCCGGAGCGCCGCGTCTCGTGATTAACTGGAGACCGAAGGCGGCGTAGCTCAGCTGGTAAGAGCACCCGGCTCATAATCGGGGGGTCGGCGGTTCAAGTCCGCCCGCCGCTACGTAGGTCTACCAGAAGGGATAGCGAAGATGGCGAAGTCGGACGTCCGCGTGATCGTCACGCTCGAGTGCACGGAGTGCAAGCGCCGGAACTACACGACGCAGAAGAACAAGCGAGAGCACAAGGATCGCATGGAGCTCAAGAAGTATTGCCCCTTCGAGCGGAAGCACACGGTTCACCGCGAAACGCGCTAGACGCGGACGACCATCCCCGTCGTAGGCGGCCCGCCGGGTAGGACCGTTTCGATGTCGAGCGGCTTCGTCGTTCCGAACGTCACGTGCCGGACCACGTCGTCGAACGCTCTCGGGAATCGCGGCGCGTCGGGTGCCGGATGCGGGTTCGTCTCGTACCACCACGCGACGAAGACTCCATCCGGACGGATCACTCGCCGCAGTTCGTCGAACAGCTCCGGCAGGTCTTCGACGTGGTGCAGGAGATCCGCCGCGAGGACGACGGCGAACGTCGAGTCGGCGAACGGCAACCTCGACCCGTCGGCGCGGGCGACGCGGGTCAACCCGCTGGCGCGTGCGGCCCTGAGTGCTCCGTCCGAACGATCGATGCCGATGGCGTCCGGAGCGTGGAGCGCGAGCGCCGTCTGTCCGTCGCCGCAGCCGAGGTCGAGCATCGGACGCGGCAGTAGGAGCGAGCGGTCGAGGGGGCGGACGAACGTCCAGGGCACGGTCGAGCCTAGCGTTCCGGTGGACGGAGCCGTTCGAGATCGCCGACCGAACAGTTGAGCTCGACGCGTCCGGGTGCGATGCGGGCGATCTGCTCCCAGCGCACGATGTAGCCGGACAGACGCCGTCCGAGGAACCGGAGACCGAGCGGACCATTCATCTGTCGCCTGAGATACCCGAGACGCGCAAGTTCACCCGCGGCACCGATGAGAAGCCCGCTGACGCGAAGGGCTTTGCCCCACGCGTCGGAGACCTTGCGTCCGTCGCGCGTCGTCTCGATGTCGAAGACGTGTCCGATCTTGGTTCCGTCCGACGCGTAGACCATCGAGCTCAGCAGTTCGCCGGCGCGCATCAGGCCCCCGGGATCTTTCCGATGATGTGATCGCGCACCCAGTCCTCACCTCGCGAGAGTCCGGCCTCTTCGCGGTGGACCGAGAGATGGACGGCGAAGTCCACGATCACGACGTCCTTCCAGTCGATCGCGACCGGTTGCGGATCCCGCTCGGGATGGAACCATCGCCAGATGCCGGTGATGATCCGTCCGGTGAGCCCGCCGATGCGGGGGCCGAGTGCACCCGGCGTCGTGAGGATCTTCGTGACGACCGGGGGCTTGTTCGGTCCGTCGACGAACTCGAGCTCGAGATCGTCGACGTTGCCGCACGGGACGCCGGCGCTGTCGAGCATCTGCCGGTCGAGGATGTCGAGGTCGAGATCGAAGATGTCCCGTGTCATGTCCCGAGCTTCGTCCAGATCATCAAAGGGATCGCGGCGAGCGCGATGATGCAGATGACGACGAGGAAGACGCTCGCGACGACGTTCAAGACCTTCCCGTTCCCGGATTCGCCCATGTACTCACGGTCGTTGGCGACGACGAGTATCGGAAAGTAGGTGAGAGGCAGCCCCACAGCCGCGAAGACCATCGCGATATCGGTGACGGCGACCGGATCGAGCGACGTCAGGACGATGAACGCTCCGATCAGAAGCGAGACGATCATCACGAGGTTGAAGCGGGCCGCTTGCTTCGGACGCAGCATCTTCCCCCACGGCCAGCCGAAGTACTGCGAAACGATGTACCCGTTCGACAACGTGACCTCGAGCGTCGCCCCGAACGTCGTCATGAACAGACCGATGAGGAACGCGGCGAGCCCGAGCTTGCCGAGCACGAAAGTGGGCCCGAGCGCGATCGTCGAGAGATCGTGTACGCCGATGTGGCGCGGCTGGAAGATCAACGCAGCGACGCCGATCGCCGTGACGGACAAGACCGCGCCGAAGATGAAACCCGCGTACGACGAGATCCGGTTCGAAAGAAGATCGCTCTTGTTCCATCCCTCCTCGACGGCACCCGACGAATAGAAGAAGAGCTCGTACGGCGTGATGGCCGACCCGAAGAGGGCGACGCCGACGTAGAGGTAGGAGGCGAGCGTCTCCGAGCTCGGCTTCGACGGGAGCAACGTCTGGTGGAGGACGCTCGACCAGTCGGGGTGGAGCCGCCACATCGCGACCGCGAAGACGAGCATCGTGAGGCCGAGGATCCCGACCGCACGCTCCATGCGCTCGAACTTCACTTTCCAGAGCACGAAGAACGCGAGGATCAACGCGAGCGGCACCCACAGGTAGTACGTCACACCCGTTACGAGTTGGAACGCGATCGCGACGCCGGCGATCTCGGCGACGAGTGTGATGACGTTGATGAGGAAGGAAGCGCCGAGATTGGCGAGGCCGAATCCTGGACCGAGCCGCTCGCGGACGACATCGAACACCGGACGTTTCGAGAGCGTGGCGATCCGTCCGGCCATCTCGGCGTACAGGACGATCGTGATCGTCGCGAGGGCGACGACCCAAACGAGCGAGAATCCGAAGCGGGCGCCCGTCTGTCCTGTCAGGACGATGCTCCCCATGTCGAAGAAGCCGCCGATCGAGGTCACGACGCCGAGGGTGATCGCGAGCGCTTTCTTCATCAGTACTTCTCTGCGATCGCATGGAGCTTCTGCGCCTGCGGTTCGGCTTCGTCCAGCGCGTGGAGTGCGGCCGGCACATCACCGCGACGGAGCGCGATGCGTGCGTCCTCCATGTGCGACTGCGCGGCATCGAGGAGATCGAGCACGGAGTTGCGAAGGTCGTCGGACGCTTTCGTTTGCGGCGGCTGCACGCTCGAGAACGTTCCGGCGACGGAACCGAGCGCGTCTTCCTGGTCGCTCATGGACGAATCGATCGGCTGCTCGGGAAGGCCGTGGCGAAGATCGAGTTGCAACGCGAGGCGTGCCGTTTCGATCGCCGAGGCGGCGTCCTGTGCCGTCTTCGCGGCCTTCGACGCGAACTGCGAGTCGTTGTAAGCAGGGGCGACACAGGAGGCGCACGCCAGGACGAGGCACGAAGCGAGGAAGCGCTTCACGATGCGGCCTGGGACGCTTCCTCTTCCACCTCCGACACCATGAGCTCGAACTGGTTCGCGGCGTGCGCCGACTCGGACGCGTTCTTCTCGAGCAGCGACCTCGCTCGACGCATCTTCTCGCCTTCCGCGAGCTTGGTGAGCGTCTTGTAGGCCGCGAGCTCGAAGTGTTCGATCTTGATCGCATGCAGGACGATCTCGAGATCGCTCGGCGGAACTTCCCGCGCCAGCGCATCGGCAGCGGGGGAGGTTCGTCCGCTCGGCTTGCGGTCGGTGGACCCGAAAACCTCTTCGATCCGTTCGATCTGGCGGCCGGTCACGTCGCGATGCCCGAAGAGGCGGCTCCGCAGCTTGTCGTTTCGCGCGGCCTCCGCCATCTTCGTGAGTGCCCTCTCGAACTTACGTGCGGCGTGCAGGGACTCGCGGAGGGCGTCGACGAAGGTGTCCCGGGGTGTTGCCATTGCGGACAACCTGTACCCGCGTGAACGTGCGGTGAATCAGCCGGAGCGGCGCTCGGGCGGGTCGTTCCGCTCGGAGTCGTAGCGGATGAATGAGAACCGTCCGTCTGCTTCGATGAGCCCGACGCGGATCTTCGAAAGGTCGTCGATGCCCTCAGAGCGCGCGGCCTGGAGGACGTCGTCACCGGCCACGCGTTCGAGATCAAGGGTCTCCGACATGAGTTTTCCGTCGAGCACGACGACGACCGGTATGCCGTCGATCGCGGTCTTCATACGCTTGAAGCGGAACGACACGTAACTGAAGATCACCGTCAGGCACGCGATCGTGCCGACGGCGAGCATCGCGCCGGTGACGGACATGTCGTTCTGCGTCACGCCTTGCTGGATGAGGTCGCCGATGATGATGAGCATCATCAACTCGAAGGCGCTCATCTCGGCGAGCTCGCGCCTTCCCACAGCGCGCGACACGATCCAGAGGAAGAAGTAGATCGTCGTTGCGCGAAGGACGATCTCCATCAGGGAGCCACCCAGGTGCGGAAGCTCGCGCTCGTTTGCACCTTGTCGTCGACGAGGAGCCGGACGGTGCCGCGACGCCCCCATTGCTGGCCCATCGCGAGGATCGCGTCGAGCTCGACACGGAGCCGTTTGGCGTTGTGCGTCTGGAACGTCCAGTACGCGAACCGGCTGTCGGCGGCAGAACTTGTGACGTCCGGGTCGAGTCCGCCGTTCTTGTCGAACAGGTTCAGGTAGTTGAGCTCGACGGCGAAGGTGACTTCATTCGGCAGCGTCTTCGCGCTCGTCACCTCGAGACCGAAGGGCGTGTCGAGGCCGGGACGCGTCGTCGCCGCGTAGGTGACACGCATGTGATAGCCGTGACCCGATGACGTCACGTTCGTCGTGCGGACGCCGAGCCGCTGGCTCAGTCCCAGCAGCACGAGCAAGAAGATCAGTGCGAGGAAGACACGTCGTCCGGCGCGCGCGCGTTTCACTCGCCGGGGGGACGGGACACCAACAAGCGTCGTCGTGTCGCTCACGCTGAGGCGGAACTAGCTCTGGTCGCTGCTTTCGATGAACTCGAGCCCGACGGCCTTCCGCAGCTCGCGAACGTCCTGCTCGGCCTTCTTCATGTCACCCTTCGGGTTGAGCATGTGGTCCGCGAGGCTGTCCGCGATCGCGTTGAGCTTGTGATGCACGGCTTGCTCCGAGCGCGATTGGCTGTTCTGCAACAGCGCGACCATGAGGAACGTGATGATCGTCGTCGTCGTGTTGATCAGCAGCTGGCTCGTGTCGAACTTCATGAGGAAGATCGTCGGGAACCACAGCAAGATGACGAGCACGCAGAAGCTGAAGAAGATCGCGCGGCTCGCGATCGTCGCGGCGAACTGAGCGAAGCGGTCGAACCAGCCGAGGTGCTCGGAGACCTCGCTCGGCATGCGCGTGTGGTGCCTCTGTTGCCGCTCGTGTGATTTGCCGCTTCCGCTGCTCGACTTCCGCTGGGCCTGGGTCTTCGCCATATGGCGTGTGCAGTACCCAAAGTTGCAGACGTCCATGCAGGTCAGGGCTGTAACCTGGAGCGGACCCGCCGGGTCTTTTGCTTGCTAGCGGAAGGCGCCACGTTTGGACGTAACGCCGGAGATGGTCCGGGCCGCGCAGCAAGGTGACCCGGCCGCCATGGAGGAGCTCATCCAGGGCTCGTACCGGGCGGCGTACACCCTTGCCCTTCGGCTCATGGGCAATCCCGACGATGCGGCCGAGGCGACGCAGGAGGCGTACATCCGGATGACCCGGGGCCTCAAGAAGTTCCGGGAGGTCGGTGCCTTCCCGACGTGGTTGTTCAAGATCGTCAGCAACGTGTGCATGACCGAGATGAGGAAAAGAGGCCGGCGGGACATCCCGACGGAGATCGAATCGATGGAAGACCCGACACCGCTCGACGCCGAGGACGAGGCCATCGGCCGCGTGTTCTGGAGCGAGCTCGAACGCGAGGTGGCCGAGCTGCCCGAGGTGTACCGGTCGGTGATCGTCCTTCGTGATGTGTATGGGATGTCGGGTGAAGAGACGGGCGACATGCTCGGGATCTCACCGGGCGCCGTGAAGGTTCGTCTGCACCGGGCGCGGAAGCGCCTCAGGGACGGGTTGGTCGATCACTTCCCGGAGTGGGCCTCCGGGGACGATCGAGAGTCGGCATAGCGGCAAGCCACGCCGGAGCGCGGCGGTGGCGAAGAATGGAGAACGAGATGGATTGTCGTGAAGCGGAACACATCATCTGGACGGAGGGACCCGACGCGGTGACGGCCGAGCATCTGATCGGATGCCCGTCGTGCCGCAACGAGAGCCGTCGAGCGGCCGACCTTCAAGCGGCGCTCATCGGGATGCGGAACCGCTTCGCGATGCCACCGGTCGAACTCGAGCGGATGATCGTCGAGGCCGTCACCCGGACGCGTCTTGATCGCGCGCGCGACATCGTGTCCCACCCGAAATTCTGGCGGGGAGCCGCGGTTGGTGCGGCGGCAGCGGCTGGGGTTGCGGGCGCAGCGCTCGGCGTGATGGCGGCTCGCCGCCGCGTGGCGCGCCCCGAGGTCGCGTAGGAACCACTCTTCCGCGGCGCGACGCGCCCTGGTGGCAGGCCCTATACTTGACAGCCAATCCCACCCTTAGGGCCGTAGCTCAATTTGGCAGAGCACCGGTCTCCAAAACCGGGGGTTGGGGGTTCGAGTCCCTTCGGCCCTGCGAGTAGCGAGTGACCTGCGAGTAGCGAGTGAAAGGTAGGACGTGAACCGCGAGTTCAAGCGGCGCATGAAGCGCGAAGAGAAAGCGCAGAAGAAAGCGCAGCAGCGCGGTCGTCAGGCTGCACCGATCCCGACGCAGCAGCAGGGTGGGGCGAAGCGTGAGCGCGTCGGGATGCGTCAGTACATCCGTGAGATCCAAGGTGAGCTGAAGCGCGTGATGTGGCCGACAGCGTCCGAAGTGTTTACGTACTCAGTCGTCGTCGTGTTCGTCGTGGCCGTGTTGACCGGTCTCGTGTTCGTATGCGACCTCGCGTTCGCGAAGGGCTTCCTGACGCTCTTCACACCAGGCAAATGACAGAACAGATGACCGAAGAACAAAGCAGCGTCCCGTCCGAAGACGAGTCCACGGCGGACGAAGCACCCGTCGCGCAATCGGAAGTTGCTCCGACCGACGAGGTCGAGGAAACGACCGTCACCGACGAGTCCGCCTCTGATGATTCCGTCGTCGACGAGGCGGAGGTCGTCGAGGACGAGGACGAAGAGGGCGAAGACGAGAACGACTTCTTCGCTCCGGGCGATTGGTACGTCGTCCATACCTACGCCGGCTACGAGAACAAGGTGAAGGCCAACCTCGCGTCGCGGATCCAGTCCATGAACATGGAGGACAAGATCTACGACGTCGTCGTCCCGACCGAAGAAGTGATGGAGCTCAAGTCGGGGAAGATGCAAGCCGTTCACAAGAAGGTTTTCCCCGGTTACATCCTCGTCCGCATGGAGCTCGACGACGACTCGTGGTACGTCGTCCGCAACACGCCGGGCGTGACGGGATTCGTCGGTTCGGGTGCGAAGCCGACACCGCTCGACCCGACCGAGGTGCAGAAGATCCTCGCGCCGAAGACGGAGGAGCGTCCGAAGCCGAAGCTCGACTTCGAGGTCGGCGAAGTCGTCAACGTTGTCGACGGCGCGTTCGCCGGCTACAGCGGTCCGGTCGACATGATCGACGTCGAACGTCAAACGGTCCGCGTTCTCCTCGACCTGTTCGGTCGTGAGACGTCGGTCGAGCTCATGTTCCATCAGGTCCAGAAGCTCTAGGAGCGAACAAGATGGCGAAGAAGATCCTCACGAAGCTCAAACTGCAACTTCCGGCGGGACAAGCGTCCGCCGCGCCGCCCGTCGGTCCGGCGCTCGGTCAGCACGGCGTGAACATCATGCAGTTCGTGCAGGCGTACAACGAGGCCACGCGCGCGCAGCAAGGCACGATCATCCCCGTCGAGCTGACGGTGTACGACGACCGGTCTTTCACGTTCGAGACGAAGACGCCGCCCGCGGCCGTGCTCATCAAGCAGGCCGCCGGCATCGAGAAGGGTTCGGCCGAGCCGCACCGCGACAAGGTCGGAAAGATCACGAAGGACCAGGCGCGCAAGATCGCCGAACAGAAGATGAAGGACCTCACGGCGAACGATCTCGACATGGCCGTGCGGATCATCGAAGGAACGGCACGAAGCATGGGAGTGAAAGTCGAATGAAGGTCGGCAAGCGGCTCAAAGCGGCGAACGAGAAGTTGACCGAAGACAAGGTCTACGAGGCGAACGAGGCCCTCGGTCTCGTCAAGGAGAACGCGACGGCGAAATTCGACGAAACCGTCGAGGTCGCCTTCCGTCTCGGCATCGACCCGCGCAAGTCCGACCAGATGGTGCGCGGTACCGTTTCGCTTCCCGCCGGTACCGGTAAGGACACCCGTGTGGCCGTGTTCGCGCAGGGTCCCGCGGCGACCGAAGCGCAGGAGGCCGGCGCGGACATCGTCGGCGGTGACGATCTCGTCGACCGCATCCAAGGCGGCTGGTTCGACTTCGATGCCGCCGTCGCGACGCCCGACATGATGGCCAAGGTCGGAAAGATCGGTAAGTTGCTCGGCCCCCGCGGCCTGATGCCGAACCCGAAGACGGGGACGGTCACGCAGGAAGTCGGCAAGGCCGTCCGCGAGATCAAGGGCGGCAAGGTCGAGTACCGCTCGGACAAGTTCGGCAACGTGCACCTGGTGCTCGGCAAGGCTTCTTTCGACCCGACGGCGCTGAAGCAGAACTTCGCGGCCGCGCTCGACGAGGTCATCAAGGCGAAGCCGTCCGCGGCGAAGGGCCGTTACATCAAGGGCATCACGATCTCGTCGACGATGGGACCGGGCGTCCACATCGACCCGAACGTCACGCCGCGCGAGCTCACCGACCACGGCGGAGCGTAGCGGAGCCGCGATCGAGAACGGCGAGCTTCACGGTTCGACCGAGCAGCGTGACGTCGATGCCTTCGGTTGCGTCCGCTGTGAGGACGACCGCTTTCTTTGCGACGCGCAGGAAGTCGTCTGTGATCTTTTCGACTCGTCCGAACTTCCCACCGAAGGGAAGGTTCGAGACGATCGCGTCGCACGAGTCGTTGGCGAAGGGAAGCGTTCTCGCGTCGGCCCGCGCCACTCGCTGGCCGTTCCGTTTCGCGACGCTCGGATCGAGATCCGTCCCGAATGCATCCCAGCCGGCAGCGCGCGCTTCGATGAGGATCGTTCCCGAGCCGCAGCACGGATCGAGCAACAAACCGGATGCTCCGGCGAGCCGGACCATCGCCGCCGCGACGGATGGACGGAGCGCTCCTTCTCGTTCCACGTGACGGCGGGTGCGCCGCCCGGTGAGACGAATCGCGCTGCGCCAGGTGTTCCGTCCCGTTTGAGCGACCCAGATCTCGATGTCCGCGGGATCGGCGGGATGCCACTTCGGACGCGCGTGCTGCACCGCCGCGGCGATCTCATCGCGGAACGCCGTCCGTTTCACGCTCTCGTTCTTCACGCGGGCGACGACGCGGAACCCTTCACTGCGTCGCAGCGGACGAACCTCGTTCACGAAGACGGAGAGGGCGTGCTCCATCCCCGTCGTTGTGATGAGGCCTCGCGTCGTCCGTTTCTCGGCGATCTGTACGAAGACGTCCTCGGCCGTGCGCGGGAAGGTGGGTCGTCCATCGAAGACGACGACGTCGTTGCGTCCGTCGGATTCGAGCGTCCCGCCGAGTTCGTCGTTCAGTAGCCCGCCGAGCCCGGGCATGGCGTGAGCGAGGAAGCGCATCGGTAAAGTCAACACCATGGAGCCGATCGGGCACGTCCGCGCGGACCGGGACGAAGCCGTCGATGACGACTGGGGCGACGCGGTCTCCACGATCGAGCTCGAAGGGTTCGACGCCGAAGCGCTGCGCGGTCTCGGGGACTTCTCGCACGCGGAGATCTTCTTCATCTTCGATCGGGTGACGGAGGTGGAGGGCGGCTCGCGTCATCCGCGCGGCGATACGGCGTGGCCCCGCGTCGGGATCTTCGCGCAGCGCGCCAAGGATCGTCCGAACCGTCTCGGCGCGACGATCGTCGAGATCGTCTCCGTCGACGGAACCTCGCTGACCGTGCGCGGGCTCGACGCGATCGACGGAACGCCGGTCGTCGACATCAAGCCCGTGATGCGTGAGTTCCTGCCGCGAAGCGAGGTTCGTCAGCCGGAGTGGGCGACGGAGTTGATGCGCGACTACTGGTAGTTAGTTCTGCTGCTTGACTTCGCAGTTCGCGAACTTGTCATGCCCGGGCCCGCCGATGCAGGTGTCGTTCCCGTCGCCGCCGTCGATCTTGTCCTTCCCTTTGCCGCCGCAGACGGAGTCGTTTCCGAATCCGGCGGCGATCCTGTCGTTGCCGCCCTGGGCGAGGATGCCGTCGTCACCGACGGTTCCGGTCAACCGGTCGTTCCTATTCGTACCGACCACGTTCACGAGTTGCGTTCCGCAGAACGCGAGCTCGTAGGCGCCGGAGTCGCAGCCGTTCTCGAACGGCACGACCACGCCGCGTTGATCGGTGCCACCGCATCCGTTCCCGACCTGTCGGTCGACCGGCGCGCTCGCATCGTCGTTGATCGCGTGGGTCTTCGTCGGACCTCCGTTCGACCCCAGGGCGTCGAGGAAAGTCGCGCCGCTGACCGTCGTGTCGTTCGGGCCGGACGGTCCCGGGTTGATGCAGCTCGCCTGTCCGACGACGTTGTAACCCAGACTGACGAAGTTGAACGGACCGCAATCCTGGTCGGTCTGACCCGCGTCGTGGTTCCCCGCGACGATCGAGGCTTTGACTTGCATGGCGCTACCCGATGCCGCGTAGCCGCCGCCCTGCGCCGTCGCGGCGTTGTTGTCGGTGTCCACCGTGTTGTTCGTGATCGTCACGTGCGTCATCGGAACTTCCTTGTTGCATCCGCAGAAGATGCCGCCGCCGGCGGCCGTCGTTTGGTTGCCGGAGATGGTCGACTCCGAGAGCGTGAACGGAGGCGAGTCGGGCGCACCGTTCGTGCTCAACAGGACGCCGCCTCCGTTGCCGTCCGACGTGTTGTTGCTGACCGTACTGCGCAGGAGCGTGAACGTTGCGTTCGGTTGCGCGACCTGGATCCCGCCCCCGATCGACGACGACGTGTTGGAGTCGACCGTCGAGTCCGTCAGCACGAGGGCGCCCGGTCCTTCCAGATAGATCCCGCCTCCGCCTTGACCACTCGATGCGCCCGCGACATTCACGGACACGGTCGAGCGCGCGAGGGCGACGCTTGCGCCGAAGGCGAAGATCCCGCCCCCGCCACCAGAAGCGTGGTTCGACGTCACGACGACGTTCGTCAGGGTGAGCCGACGTCCGGGATCGACCTCGATGCCCCCGCCCTGTCCGGTCACGTTCCCACCGGTAACGGTTACTCCGGACATCGAAAGCGCGCCGGCATCCACGACCTGGAGAACGCGGTCCGACGTGTGCTGAATGATCGTCGTCGCGCCGGGCGTCCCCTTGATCTTCACCGGCCGGCGGATGTCGAGGTCGCCTGTTGCAGCAGCGTCCTCACCGGCTCCGGCGATCGTCAGGTCGTAGGTGGCGGGCCCGAGGACGATCGTCCCGCCGTGCTTGCGGGCGTTCGCCTTGAGGATCGCCTCGCGGAGCGAGCAGTCGTGGCGCGTGCAGCCGTTCGGTGCGTCGTCCGTCGTCTTGGTGACGCGGATGACCTTCGTGTGGGCATCCGCCTGCGGGGTCGCGACGGCAAGGCCGAATGCGACGAGCGCGAGTATCGCGAGGCCTGCCGTCCTTCGCACGTCCGCAGCCTACGCCTTATACTGACGGCTCACCAAAGACAGCAGGTCCTTCGGGGTAATGCGAGAGCGCCTGCCGAGGTGGAAGGAGAAACACGCTTCCACGTTGGCAACCCTCGTCCCCGCGGGACGGGGGTTTTTCTATGTCAGACGGATACGCAGTCAAAGTTCGGCCCGAGAAGGCCGAAGTCGTCGAGCGGATCAAGTCCGAGGTCGAGGGCACGCAGGCCATCGTCCTGACCGAGTACCGCGGGCTCACCGTCACGGCGCTCGCCGATCTTCGGACGAAGCTCCTCGCGACGGAAACGTCCTACCGCGTCGAGAAGAACACGCTCGCGCGCCGCGCCGTCACCGAGCTTGGTCTCGGCGAACTCGAGGGTCAGCTCGTCGGTCCGGTCGCGCTCGCGTACGTGAAGGGCGATCCCGTCGCAGCGGCGAAGGTGCTCGCGACATTCGCTCGGGAACACCCCGAGCTCGTGATCAAGGGCGGCGTCCTCGATGGACGGATCCTCACCGAGGACGAAGCGAAAGGTCTCGCGACGGTTGACGCGCTCGACGTGTCGCGCGCGAAGATCGCGGGTCTTCTCACGGCGGCGCTCCGGCAGATCGCGATGATCGCGCAGGCGCCGGCGCAGCGGATCTTGTACGTGTTGGACGAGATCGGCAAGCGCGCACCTGCGGAAGCACAACCGGAAGCACCGGCAGCCGAACCGGAAGCACCGGCGGCCGAAGCAGCGGCGGAAGCAGAAGCACCGGCTGCGGAAGCAGCGGCAGAAGCAGAAGCACCGCAGCAGGACGAAGCACCTGCGACAGAAACGGAAACCGAAACGGCAGAACAAGAAGGGGAGTCAGATGGCCAAGGTTGATGAAGTTCTCGAAGCGATCAAGTCGCTGTCCGTCCTCGAGGCGGCCGATCTAGCGAAGAAGATGCAGGAAGAGTTCGGCATCGAGGCGGCGGCTCCGGTCGCGGTCGCGGCGCCGGGTGCTGCCGCGGGCGGCGACGGTGGCGCCGCGGCGGAAGAGCAGGACGAGTTCGACGTGATCCTCACGGCCGCCGGCGACAAGAAGATCCAGGTCATCAAGGAGGTCCGCGCGGTCACGACGCTCGGACTGAAGGAAGCGAAGGACCTGGTCGACGGCGCGCCGAAGCCGATCAAGGAGAAGGTGTCGAAGGAAGAGGCCGAGAAGATCAAGGCCGCGATCGAAGGAGCTGGCGGTTCGGTTGACGTCAAATAACAAACCTGTTGACGCTCCCGGAATGACGTTCCTAGGATTCAACCGTGGCTGACGTCGGCGAGATCATCGAGGGGACGGTCGCGAAGATCATGCCCTACGGGGCATTCGTCGACCTCGACGGCGGCGAGAAGGGACTCGTCCACATCTCGCAGGTCGATCGCAGCTACGTTCAGAGCGTCTCCGACTTCATCCGCGAGGGTGAGAAGGTCACCGTCAAGGTCGTCGGCATCAAGGACGACGGACGACTCGATCTCTCGATCAAAGCCCTCCAGGAGCCGGACCCCACAGAACACCGTCCGACGCCGAAGCAGGACCCGGAGTTCGAGCGGATGCTGAAGAAGTTCATGCAGCGCTCGAACGAACGTCAGGCGGATATCAAGCGCAACGTCCGGAACAAACTCGGCTGAACTTCGAGATAGATACGGAAGACCGCGCGGCGGTCGAGCGACAGCTCGGCCGCCGTTTGCGTGGTGACGTTCGCGTCGCCCATCGCTGCGGGTGCGGGCTGCCCGCGGTGATCGAAACGGCGCCGCTGATCGACGGCCTGCCGTTCCCCACACTGTTCTGGCTGACGTGCCGCCGGGCATCGGCGGCGATCGGACGACTCGAGTCGTCCGGTGTGATGGAGACGCTGCGCGAACGCGTCCGGACCGACGAGGTCTTCGCGGACGCCCTTCGCGCCGCCGAGGCCGACTACAAGTTGCGGCGGGACGCGATGCACGTGCTTCCCGGATACATCGGCGGTGCTCCGTCCGGCAGCGTGAAGTGCTTACACGTGCACTACGCCCACCATCTCGTGTGCGGCTGCAACCCCGTCGGAGCATTCACCGCCGAGCGGATCGGCGACGTCCACCACCTGCCGAAGTGCGTGTAGCAGCGATCGACGTCGGGACGAACACCGTCCGTCTGCTCATCGCGGACGCGACCAAGAAGGGGCTCACGACCGTCGACCGCGCGCGCGAGATCACGCGACTCGGCAAGGGCGTCGATGCCCGACGGAAACTCGATCCGATCCAAGCGAAAGCGACGCTCGAGGTGATCGCCGCTTACGTCGAGCGCGCGAAGGACGCGAAGGCGGAAAGGATCCGCGTCGCCGGCACGAGTGCGCTCCGCGACGCCGAGGACGCGATGCAGTTCACGAGGTCCGTGCACGAGCGGTCCGGTGTCGAGCTCGAGGTCCTGCGCGGGATCGACGAAGGGAAGCTCTCGTTCGTCGGTGCGACGTCCGATCTACCGCCGGGAACGCATATGGTCTGCGACATCGGAGGCGGTTCAACGGAGCTGACGGTCGGACGCGAAGGTCCGACCGCGACGATCTCGCTCGATGTGGGGTCCGTCCGCATCAAGGAGCGTTTGCTGCGGAGCGATCCGCCGACGGCGCCGCAGGTGCAGTCCGTCTATTCGCGTATCAAGGACGAGCTCGAGAAGACGAACTTCGAGCTGATGGTGACGGGGCAGGAGTCGCTCGTCGGTGTGGGCGGCACGATCACGACACTCGCCGGTGTCGTGCTCGGCCTTCGTTCCTACGACTCCGACGCCGTCCATCACGCGCGTCTTCCCGTTGGCGAGGTGTCGAAGACCGTCGACAGGCTGCGAAAGATGCACGTGCACGAGATACGGCGCATGAGTGTTGTGGAGGCGGGGCGCGCGGACGTCATCACAGCCGGTTCGCTGGTCCTCCGCTTCGTGATGGAACGGTGGGGCTACGCCGAATGCCTCGTGTCCGAGAACGACATCCTCGACGGGTTGGCGCTCGACCTCGTTCGGTAGTCTTGCGCGGCGTAAACACGGGGAGGGACTGACATGAGCAGATTCGACATCTCGGGCAAGGTCGCGATCGTCACCGGAGGCAACGTCGGCATCGGCGTGAACATCGCCGCGACGTTGTTGAAGGAGGGTTGTTCGGTCGTGACGTGCTCGCGGCGCGACTACGACTCGCCGCCGGCCGCTGAAGGCCTCGACGGAGTCGAGGGACGGATCATTCACATGACGTGTGATGTGCGCGAGCCGGAGCAGATCGAAGCGGTCGTGAAGCGAGCGGCGGACGAGTTCGGCAGCGTCGACATCCTCGTGAACAACGCGGGCGGATCGCCCGGTGCCGATACTTCGACGGCGTCGCCGCGATTCTTCGCCTCGATCATCGCGATCAACCTCACGGGCGTGATGGTGTTCTCGCAGAAGGCGAACGAGATCATGCAGAAGCAGGAAGACGGCGGAGTCATCGTGAACATCGCGAGCGTCGCCGGACTCGGCGCGGCGCCCTTCATGGCGGCGTACGGAGCGGCGAAGGCCGGCGTCATCAACGTCACGAAGACGAACGCGGCGGAGTGGGGGCCGAAGGTGCGCGTGAACTGCATCGCGCCCGGCCTCATCTGGACCGACGCCGCCTCGTTCCTGGCCCCGACCGAGGAGGCCCGAGCGGCCGTTTCCGCCTCGATCCCGCTCCGCCGCATCGGCGACGTCCAGGAGATCTCGGACGTGGTGCACTTCCTCGCCGCCCCCGCCTCTCGCTACATCTCCGGCGAAACCATCGTCGTCGACGGTGGTGGAAGGTTGCGCGGCGCAGGCTGAGAAGCCCCCCTACACTGGCCTGAAAGCCCGGGTGGCGGAATCGGATATACGCGGAGCGCTTAAAACGCTCTGCCCGCGAGGGCGTGTGGGTTCGACTCCCACCCCGGGCACGCGGGACCCGACGAAGAGGTGACGATGGCCCGGTCAACACTCGCGGACAAGACAGCAACCATCGAACGCAGCGAGCGGCGCGCGTTCCACGGCCGGCGTGTCGGCGTCATCGCAACGATCCTCGGCGCGATCATCCTGCTCGTCGTCGTCGGCGCCATCGCATCGAGGGCGAAGCCGACGCTCGCGCAGCTCCGTGTACGCGCGGCCGACGTCGACATCGTCCACGCGGGGAAGGGGTCCGTCCGGGCGAGCGACGGAGCCGATGTCGAGCTCGGCGATGTCATCAAGACGTCCGATACCGGTCAGGCTGTCGTTGGTTTCGTCGACGGCTCGGTGACGCGGCTCGACTCGAACACGCGCATCAGCATCCGGCAGCTCCAAAGTACGAGGAGCGGCGACCAGATCGCGATCGCTCTCGCATCCGGGCGCGTGTGGGATCACGTCCGGGATGCGACATCTCCGAAAGACAGTTTCCAGGTGCGACTCTCGAACGTCGTGATGTCGTCGAGCGGATCGACGTTCCTGACCGACTGTCGAACCTCGGACGCCTGCTACGTCGTCGACTTCGACGGTACGACGCACGTTGCGGCAAAGAACGGCGACGAGCTCGATCTCGATGTCGGTAACTGCGCCCAGATCGCCCCGGACGGGTCACTCGATAGCTGCGACGCGACGAAGCTCGGTCTCATCGACAGCTGGGTGCGCTCGAATCTCGCGGAGGACCAGGAGCTCGCGACGCCCGAGGTGACGTCCGCTCCGAGCCCGACGCCATCTCCCTCGGCGGTGTCGTCATCCGGTAGCGGCTTCGTCCCGCGTCCGGTGTCGCGTCCGCCCGTGCGTTCGCCGGCGAAGACCGCACCACCTTCGACGCCGGTGCCGACCAAGGACAAGAACAACGACGGCGTGTTCCCGACGCCGCCGCCGACGACGACGCCGAAACATCACCCGCACGGTTCGCCGAACCCGTGAGTCTCGCGGATGAACGGTGTGAGGTGTGCCGGCCGGGCATGCCTCATCTCACCGATGGCGAAGCTGCCGCGCTCGCGCCGGACATCGACGGCGCCTGGGAGATCGTCCATGGTCACACCAAGCTCCGCAGGCGCGTGTCGACGGCCGACTTCGGTGCGTCGATGGCGCTCGCGGTGCGCATCGGGTACGTCGCCGAGGCCGAGGGTCATCACCCCGACCTTCACGTCCACTGGGGACTGCTCGTTATCGACATCACGACGCACGCGGCGAAAGGATTGACGCGGAACGACTTCGTCCTGGCGGCGAAGATCGATCATCTCCTGAACGTAGACTGACGCCGTTCTGACCTCGCGATCACCGTTCACCACGCTCGCCCGCGCGTACGCCGCGAGCCTCGCCGGCGATGCGTTCGTCGCCGTCGCGCTCGCGGGATCGCTGTTCTTCACGGTTCCGGCGGAGTCGGCGCGCCCGCACGTTGCGCTCTACCTGTTGATCACCATGACGCCGTTCGCGCTCTTCGCGCCGGTCCTCGGGCCGGCGCTCGACCGCGCCCGTCGCCGTCGCGCGACCCTCGCCGTTGTCGTCACGATCGGGCGCGCGATCTTGTGCGTGCTCATCGCGCGCCATCTGAAGAGCCTGCTGCTCTATCCGGAAGCCTTCGGGATGCTCGTACTGATGAAGAGCTTCTCGGTGACGAAGTCCGCGCTCGTCCCGGCCGTTGTTTCCGAACGATCCGAACTCGTTCGCGCGAATTCGCGGTTGACACTCGCCGGCGTGATCGGCGGCGCGGCCGCCGGGTTCCTCGCGGTCGGCGTGTTGAAGCTCGGCGGACCGCGGTGGGTCTTGTTCTGCGGTGCGATCGTCTATCTCGCGGCCGCACGTCTCACGATGCTCGTTCCGCGAGCGAAGGCGGCGCCGCTCGGAGACGTTGCCGGTTCATCCGGAGCCATACATGTGGGCGGGATCCGGCTGGCCGCGTTCGCGATGGCCGTGTTGCGCGGTGGCGTCGGTTTCCTCGTGTTCTTGCTCGCCTTCGCGCTGAAGCGGCAGAACGAACCCGCGTGGTTCTACGGTGCAGTCGTTGGTGCTTCGTCCGCCGGGGGATTCATCGGCGCGGTCGTCGCACCGCGCGTGCGTAAGATCCTGCGCGAAGAAGCGCTGCTCGTTTCGGCGCTCGCGCTGCCCGCGGCCGCGGCACTGGTCTGTGCGCGCTCGCAGGGTCGTCCGGCGGCGCTGATCGTTGCCTTCATGCTCGGGCTCGGCGCGTCGGCCGGCCGTGCGGGGTTCGACAGTCTCGTCCAGCGCGATGCGCCCGACACGGCGTGGGGACGCGCCTTCGCGCGCTACGAGGCGTACTTCCAGCTCGCGTGGGTGATCGGCGCCTTCTTGCCGGTGCTCCATTCGATCTCGACGGGCTTCGGTCTCGTCCTGCTCGCGCTCGGCCTCGTCCTCGGCGGATTCATCTATCTCGGAGGTCTCGCCGCCGACACGCTGACGCACGCCAAGACCTAGAGCCGTTCTTCGATCGCCGCGATCTTCGCGTCGAGCGCGCCCGTCGTTCCCGGACGGATATCCGCTTTCAGGACGAGGCTCACCCGTTCCGACCGCGCGAGCACCGCGTCGACCGCGCGCTTCACGACGTTCATCACGACGTCCCACTCACCTTCGATCTCCGTGAACATCGAATTCGTGCGGTTGGGCAGGCCGGAGTCGCGGACGATTCGCACGGCATCCGCGACCTCGTCGGCGACGGACGGCGAGGCCGTCCCGATCGGGGTCACGCTGAAGGCAACGATCATCTGTCCTCCTTGTGTGGGCACTCGGTACGCTTTCACCATGACGGACGACGCGGGCACGCCGCCGCCGCAAGCTCTTCCGCCGGAAACGCCTCCGCCCCCCGTCACCCATCAGCTCCGTCGCAGCGGCGACGACAAGATGATCGCCGGCGTCTGCGGCGGGCTCGCGGCGTACCTCGGCGTCGATACCGCGCTCGTGCGTGTTGCCGCGGTGATCCTCGCACTGACCGGTGGCGCGGCGGTCATCGCGTATATCGTCGCGTGGGTCGTGATCCCCGAAGCGCGACCGGGCGAGCTCCGCGCGGGGGCGCATCACGTCGGGAATGCGGATACAGCGCGCTTCATCGCGGGTGCCGTGCTGATCGGGATCGGCGGGCTCGCATTGCTCCACTCGGTGCTGCCCGGAGTCTTCTTCTCCCGGATGATCTGGCCGCTCGCCCTCGTCGGCGTCGGCGTGTACCTGCTCATACGCGGGACGAACCACTGATGTGGTCGTCGCGCCTCATCGCGGGTGCGGTCCTCGTCACCCTTGGGATCGGTTGGCTGCTGCAGACGGCGGGTGTCGTCCACTTCGATTCGAACGTCATCGCGCCGCTCGCGCTGATCGGGATCGGCGTCGTGCTCGTAGTCGGCGCGCCTCACGGACTGCACGTCCCGTTCCTCGTCGCAGGGATCATCCTCACGGCGGTGCTCGCGGGCGACAGCGGGATCCATCACCACCCTCGCGTCATCAAAGAGCACGCGTCGAGCGCGCAGCGTCCGCATTCCGCGGCCGAGATACATCCGTACCGGCTCGGCGTCGGAAACCTCGTCGTCGATCTCACGTCGCTTCCGTTGAACGGTGAGACCTACCACGTGTCGGCGCGCGTCGGGACGGGCAGTCTCGACGTCGTTGTCCCGACGGGACAATCCGTTCGTGTGAGCGCGCATTCCGGCGTCGGCAACCTGAACATCTTCGGCCAGCATTCCGCCGGCGCGGGCACGAATGACACGGTGAACGTGAATTACCCGAACCGGACGCGGTTCGTCCTCACGCTCCGCGTCGGCGCCGGTTCGATCCGCGTCGTGCATCGCGCCTCGGCGATGATGAGCACGTGATGCGCGAGTTCAACATCACGTCGCTCGTCGCCGGCATCGTGTTCATCGTGCTCGGCGTGTTGTTCCTGCTCGATCGTCTCGGCGTGCTGACCTTGTCGGCGCAGTACGTGTGGCCGATCATCCTCGTCGCCCTCGGCTTCGCGATCATCTTCGGCGGCGAGCGGCGCCGCCGGGGGCCCGGGGTCCGTCACATCCATCACGACGACGAGTAGTGCTCCGCGTCGGACTCGTCGGTTGCGGTTTCATCGGCAACGTCCATAGCTGGGCGCTGTGGGCGCTGCGAAAGACCGGCGTCGTCGATCTGTCCGTCGTGGCCGTGTGCGACGCGGATGCCGAACGCGCGTCGGCGCTCGCGAAGCCGCACGATGCCGAGGTTCGTCCGCTCGAAGCATCGCTCGACGGCGTCGACGTCGTGTACGTCTGCACGCCGACCGCTCAGCACCTCGATGTCGTGCGCGCGGCGTCGGAGCGCGGGCTCGCGATCTTCTGCGAGAAGCCGCTCGCGCCGAACCTCGGCGAGGCCGGCGAGGTCGCGCGACTGTTGCGGACGGTGCCCCACCAGGTCGGCCTCGTCCTGCGTGCGGCCCCCGTCTTCGAAGAGATCGCCGGACGGATCACCGCCGGCACGTACGGACGTCCGATGGCCGTGTCGCTCCGCGACGACCAGTTCTTCCCGAACCAGGGTCAGTACGCGTCCACGTGGCGGTCCGACCGCGGCATCGCGGGCGGCGGCACGCTGATCGAGCACTCGATCCACGACATCGACGTGTTGCGGTGGCTGCTCGGTGATGCGTCGGGCCTGTCGTGTCACACGTCGTCGTTCTTCGCGTTCGAGGGGATCGAAGATCTCGCGACGGTCACGTTCTCGTTCACGGACGGGAAGACCGCGAACCTGCTGTCGATCTGGCATCAGGTGCTGTCGCGACCGTCGACGCGCCGCCTCGAGGTCTTCTGCGAGAACGGTCTCATGTGGACCGAGGACGACAACACGGGTCCGCTGTACGTGCAGACGTCCGCGGGAAGCGAGGTCGTCGACTGCGCGCTTCCGGAGTGGACCAACGAGATCCCCGTGGCGACCGACGTGCGGAAGAGTCTCGGCCTGTACGCCGAGGCGAGCCGCCGGTTCCTGTCGGCCGTGTCCAACGGAACGAGCGGCTCACCCAGCGCTGATGACGCCTTCGCCGCGCACCGCATCGTCGACGCGTGCTACGCCTCGGCGGGGCGCGGCGGTGAACCTGTGAAGCTCTAACTTCCCACGAGCGACAGTTCGCGTTGCCGTACCGGCGTCTTCGTTTCCGCCGCGCCGGTTGTCGTGATCTCGGCGAGCGACCGTTCGATGCCGCTCGCGATGACGTCGATGTCCGGAAGCGCGTCGTGATCGCCCAGCACACCGAACCCGATCGCGCCGTCGTAGGTGAGCGCGCCGATCGACAGTGCTTGGTTCGCGGCGAGCGGCGCCTGCGGGTAGAGCTCCACGAGACGCCGGCCCAGCAGGTACAGCGGGAACTGGGGGCCTGGGATGTTCGTCACGAGCAGATTGAACGCGCGGAGCGCCGACTGCAGGTGCGTCATCGCCGCGATGCCGGCCGTGGGTAGGAAGGACGACATGCGCACGATCGCGTCACCGGCGGCGATCTGTCCCGACGACTTGGCGTGCGCCATGTGGCGATGCACCGTTTCGACGCGCTCGATCGGATCGTCCAGGGAAATCGGCAGTGAGATGATGACCATCGCGACACGGTTGCCGAAAGCGTCGTCGCCTTCGCTCCGAACGGAGACGGGCACCATCACGCGCATGTCCTTCGGGCGACGACGGCGATGCTCGCACCAGTCGCGCATCCCACCGGCGACCGCGGCGAGGATCGCATCGTTCACGGTCACCCCGAGCGTCGACTTCAAGCGCTTCGCCTCGGTGAGCGAACCCTGCGCGAGCGCGTAGCGCCGGCGAGAACCGATGGTCTTGTTGAGCGGCGTCCGCGGCGCGGGACGGATCATCGTTCGCGCGAGCTCCGTCGTTCCCTTGAGGAAGGACGAAGCTTCGGCGATCGTGCGGCGCGGGTCGCGCAGAGCGCGCGTGACGTTCGATGCGAGCTCCCGCGTTTCGTGCAAACGGTCCTGCGCGGCACCCGCGATCAACTCGACGGGCGACGGAGTGCGCTCGATCTCGGACCAGGTGGGCTCGAGAGATTCACGCGGCTGCGCGTCCGGTGATGCGTCCAACAGAACAGCGTGGAGATCGACACCGGAGACGCCGTCCCAGAGGGCGTGATGCGTCTTCGACAGGACGGCGAAGCGGTTGCTCCGGAGTCCTTCGATCAGCCACATCTCCCAAAGCGGACGCGTCTGCGTGAGCGGTTCGGAAAGGATGCGTCCGGTGATGCGCATCAATTCGAAATTCGTCGGAGCGGGAAGACGCACGCGTTGTACGTGGGCGGCCATGTCGAAGTTCGGATCGTTCACCCAGAGCGGACGATGCCCGCCCCCCGGCACGCGAACGAGCCGGTCGCGGAAGCGCGGAACGAGCGGCATCCGGCGATCGAGCATGTCGACCAGCTCGTCGTCTGCGGGTGGGGGACCCTCGTAGATCGCGAGCGATGAGATGTGCATCGGCGTGCGCTCGCTCTCGAGGTGGAGGAAGCTCGCATCAAGCGGCGCAAGCCTCTGCATCAAAGCGACTCGAGACGAACCGAGAACATCTCTTCGAGCTCGTCCCAGAGGCAGCTGTCGCCGCACTCGTCGATGAATTCGGCGTCGATCGGTGTCGCACCGACGCCGACACGAAGCATCAGCGGCAGCTCGATCTTGTCGCGGACCGGGAGCACGCTCATAGGAAACCTCCTGAGCAAGATGGGGGCGTGTGCGGCGGGTGAAGAAGCTGTGAACAACAGGGGGCCGCTACCCGGCCCCCACTAGCTGGTCCATCGGCAACACCTCCCCGTGCGGCCGTGGCTTGTCGTTCCGGCCATTCAAGCAAGGCCTCGGGAGCCGGACAAGGCCCTCCCACCTGCGCGTACTTCGCTGACCAGGGCGAACGTTCTTTGACGATCTCGTGTCATCTTGACCCTGGTTTTGCGGGCGCCGAGCATGTTCCGTACGCATAAGGGAGGGTCACTTGGATCTCACGTGGAGTCCTGAAGAAGAAGCGTTCCGCCAAGAGGTGCGTGACTGGTTGACGGCGAACGTCCCGACGGACGGTCCTGCCGGTGACGTCGAGGAGTTCGACGACTCGGAGGAGTCGTTCGAGTTCCGTCGCGCCTGGCAGCGCACACTCGGTGAAGCGGGCTACCTCGCGATGCATTGGCCGACCGAGTACGGCGGCGGCGGACGAACCCTCGTCGAGCAGGTCATCTTCAACGAGGAGTACGCGCGCGCGAAGGCGCCGGCGCCGGTCAACGGCCTCGGGCTGAACCTCGTCGGCCCGACGCTCATCACGCACGGCACGGACGAACAGAAGAGCCGCTTCCTGAAGAACATCCTCACGGCGGACGAGATCTGGTGCCAGGGCTACTCGGAACCGAACGCGGGTTCCGATCTCGCGGGCCTCCAAACGAAGGCCGAACTCGTCGGCGACGAATTCGTGATCAACGGCCAGAAGATCTGGACGACCCTCGCGCCGTTCGGGGACTGGATCTTCGTTCTATGCCGGACGGATCCCGACGCGCCGAAGCACCAGGGGATCAGCTACATCCTCTGCGACATGCATCAGCCGGGCGTGGAGGTTCGTCCCATCCGCCAGATCACCGGGACGACGGGTTTCGGCGAGGTCTTCTTCACCAACGCGCGGACGCCCGCGAGCATGCTCGTCGGATCGCTCAACGACGGCTGGCGCGTCGCGATGACGACGCTCATGTTCGAGCGTGGCGGGAACATCCTCGGGACGGCGGTTCGCTACCGGTCGATGATGACGGACCTGCGTGCGTTGGCCGAGTCGACAAAGCACAACGGCGGGTACGCGATCGACGATCCGGTGATCCGTCAGCGCCTCGGGCAGCTGCTGGTCGAGGTCGAGCTGCTACGTCACAACTCCGAGCGCGCGATGTCACCGCTGCTGCACGGTGAGCCGCCCGGTCCGGAATCGTCCATGGGGAAGCTCTACTGGTCGGAGTGGTACGTCCGCGCGACGGAGCTTGCGATGGACATCCTCGGCACCGCGGGCTTGCACCCGGGTGTGTGGCTCACGGAATACCTCGGCGCGCGCGCGTCGACGATCTACACCGGTACGTCGGAGATCCAACGGAACATCCTCGCCGAGCGCGTGCTGGGGCTTCCGCGGGGAGGGAGGAACTAGTGGACTTCCGTCTGAATGAAGATCAACGAACACTGCAGTCCGCGGCGCGCGACTTCCTGTCGAAGGAGGTGTCCTCGACCGTCGTGCGGTCGGCGTTCGACTCTCCGGACGGCGACTCACCCGAGCTCTACAAGAAGATGGTCGAGCTCGGATGGCTCGGTCTCGCGGTGGACGAATCCCTCGGCGGCGTCGGCTACGGGCCGGTCGAGCAAGCCGTCGTCTGCGAGCAGCTCGGTTACCGCTGCGCGCCCGGGCCGTTCTTCTCGACGGCGTGCCTCGCTGTTCCTGCTCTGGTGTCGCTCGGAGCGTCGGACCTCGTCGGGCCCCTCCTGGACGGATCGAAGCGCGCGACCGTTATCTGGGACCCAGAGAGCGTTGTCGACGCGCAGCTCGCGGACGGCTTCGTCGTCGTGGACGGCGCCGTCGCGCGCTGGCTCGACGCGAATGAGGTCGACGTCACGCCGCGTGGGAGCGTCGACGGGACGCGACGCCTGTCGTCCGTCACGATCAAAGGCAAGGGCCGCGAGCTCGGTTCGTCCGAACAGTTGCAGTACGGCGACGAGGCGCGCGCGGTCGATCTGATGGCCGCGTACCTCTGCGCGGAGCTCGTCGGGATCATGCAGTGGGCTCTCGACACGACCGTGCAGTACGTGAAGGATCGCGAAGCGTTCGGGCGTCCGATCGGCGTGTTCCAGGCCGTGCAGCACAAGTGCGCGGACATGCTGGTGCACACGGAGACGTCGCGGTCGGCTGCCTATTACGCGGCGTATGCGCTCGCGAAGGGGCTCCCGGACGCAGCGTACGCGACATCGGTCGCGGCGGCGTACTGCCTCGACGCGGCGCATTCGGTGACCGGAGAGTGCATCCAGCTGCACGGGGGTATCGGCTTCACGTGGGAACACGACGCGCACCTGTACTTCAAGCGTGTAACGACGAACCGCGTGCTGCCGGGGAGTGCGGACTATCACCGTGAGCGTGCCCTCCGGCTCGACCCCGCGCGTTGATCTGAAGCGCCGCTTCGTCGCGCGTGCGGGCCTGAGTGAGGAACCTTCGCTCGCGGAAGTTGTGAACGCGGTGAAGGAGATCCCGTACGGGCGTCCATCGGACCGCTCGGCGGCGGGTGTGGTGTGGGAATGGTGCGGAACGTGCTCGACCAAGCACGCACTGCTCGCCGAGCTGCTCTCGGATCGTCCGGAGTTCGATCTGCAGTTGTTCCATCGCGTGTACCGCGTCGAGCCGTCGATGTTTGGGGACGGCGTGCCGCCCGAGGCGTTGATGGACGTGCATACGTACGGCTCACTCGTCGTGCAGGACGAAACCGTGCTGGTCGACGTGACGTTCCCGGGTGAATTGTGGGACGGCCGGTCGGACATGGCGCTCGCGTGCGGGCCGGGCGAGGACTACCCCGCGGGCGACGATCCCTGGACGCTGAAAGCTTCTCTCGTGGAGCGGTTCTGCGACCCGTCCGTGCGCGAGCCGTTCATCGCATTACTAGCAGCTCCGTCGGGATAACGACCGGGTCGTCCTCTGTCGCCGCAGCCTCCTCGAGTTGTTCGACGCCTCGTAGGAACGCCTCGTCCGGGATGAGTTCGAGGGCCGTGTCGGCACGCATGCGGATGCGCGGCACCATCTCCGCGAGGTTTCTCGCGATGACCTCGTCCACGCGCTCGCGGTAGAACGACGTGAACCCGGCGGCCTGGAACGCTTCCATCGTCGCTTGCGATGTGGGGAACGACTGCACGACCTTGCGAGAGTCGGGGAAGAAGCGGAAGAGCGACGGGACTTCCGTATCGCCGAAGGCGCCGCGGATGAGGACGGTCGTAGTTGTGCGGCGCAGTTCGCGCGCGGCCCGGCCGAGATCGTCGATGTGGTGGATCACGTTCGAGAGCCATGCGACGTCGATGCTCGCGTCTTTGAGCGGAAGCGATTCGGCGCTCCCTCCGACGACGGTGATGCCTTTGGCGTGTGCTTCGTCGCGCATACCTTTGGACGGTTCGATGGCGAGGACGTTCGTCCCGAAGGCTTCTTCGAGCGCTCTCGTGAACCGCCCGGTGCCCGCGCCGAGATCGAGCACACGTGTCGCGGGAGCCGCGTGCCGCCGGACGGCAGCGACCCACGTGGCGAGCGTGTCGTTCGGCAGGCCCCGGCCTTTGTCGTATGCGATCGATTGCCTGTCGTAATCGACCCGAGCCATGTCCTCACGCTATCGTCTATTTCTCTTCGTTCGCGGAAGGAGGCGAGTTGATGTCGGTCGGCGTCCTCGTCTTCCGCGGCGTACAGATCGCCTGACGCCGCTTCACTCATTCCGCGAAAGGATTTCCGAGATGGTTTGGATCCATGATGTCGTGGAGCGTCACTCCGTATTCATGAATCCCATGAAGCCCGAGAAGTTTCTGGGGTTGGCGCGGCGGCTAGGGTTGTGTTCGGCATCGCATGTGCTCGAGATCGGAGCCGGACGGGGCGGTCCCGCGATGTTCCTTGCTTCCGAATTCGGTTGCGTCGTCACGGCCGTCGAGCCGCATGAACCGTTCATCGCTGATGGGAGGTCGCGTGTCGAAGGCGCCGGCCTGTCCGATCTCGTCTCCTTCGTGCACAGCGACGCCCGGAGCTTCGAGGTGGCGCTGGAGACATACGATGCCGCGTTCTGCCTCGGTGCGACGTTCGCGTACGACGGGCTCGTCGGAACACTCGATGCACTTGCACCGGGCGTGCGCTCCGGCGGCTACGTCGTCGCCGGCGAGCCGTACGACATCGGACATGGGATGCATCCCTGGTCGCTCCCGGAGATCTTCGAACGCTTCGAAGAGCGATTGCTGCCTGTCGCGTGGTTCGTCCGGTCGTCGGTCGACGAGTGGGACGAATACACCTCGGTCCACTTGCACGACCTTCTCACGTGGTCGATCGAACACCCCGAAGACGGCGAAGACGTAGATCGTCGGCGACGGGAGCAGGTCGACGCGTTGCGCGAGCCGTACATCGGCTGGGCGGTCGTCGCCGGCCGGAAGGCTTAGGCGATCTCAAGGGCGTCGCGGAGCTTGACCTCGGTCGTCGGCCAAAGCTCCGCGACGTCCTCCCATGTGAATCGGAGGATCACCCACCCCGCGAGGACGAGTTCGTTCTGCCGCCTCAGGTCGCTCCGGAAGTGGGCTGCCGAGAAGTGAGAGCCGATCCCGTCGAGCTCGACGGCGATTTTGCGGATCGGCCACGCGAAGTCGATGCGATAGCGCCCCATCGCGAACTGGCGGCGCGGCTCGGGCAACTTCGCCGCGCGGAGCTTGCGCAGGAAGAGACGTTCGAGCGCGGACTGAGTCGCGCCGTCCTCGCGGTCGTCGAGCAGCCGGCGCAGTTCCGCGCTGCTTCGATGGCTTTCCATGTAGCGGCGGAGTGCGGGAACGGTCGTCAGCCGGAGTCTGAGGGCTTCGTCCAAGGAGGCTTCGCCTGCGATGTCGACGAGAGTCCGATTCGGCGACGTTACCGGGATGTTCGCGACGCGCCGGATATCGCCGCGCCCGAGGTTCGCCTGGTGGACGACGATGCCGGGACGGCCTCGACGATGCTTCCCGTAGGCGAGCGTTATGTGGACCTGGCCATCAGTAGCCGGCGCAAGTCCAAGCAGCGAGGCCGCGGTTCGGTGTGAGGCCACACCCGAATAGGCGAGCGTCGCGATCATTGCTCGCTGTTCGAGTGTCGAGGGTGTTCCCGCGAGCACGAGGATCCCGGGTACGGGCTTCGTCCAGCGCCCGGTCTTGCGACGATGGCGGATCGCGTCCTCGGTGAATCCGAGGTCGAGGGCTTGGCGCTTCGTAAACGCACCGTGCTGCTTGAGCACGAGTGCTGTGATCGCTTCGTCCGGCCTCACACTTCCCCCCTTTGGGGAAGTGCGCTCACCATACGTTTGCCAGGTGACATTCCGGGATTTCCGGTGCTGTACACCGAAAACCCCGGAACGCCCACCCAAGGGTGGTGCGGAGGTCGGCCCCTCGCGGTTGTCAGGCCGACCCCCGCTACCAAGTCCTACGTCATGTAGCGAGTGATGTATCCGCGCCGTTTCAGCACCCGGAACATCCGCTGCGCGAACAGCAGACCGAGCCCGAGGTACAGCGCGTCAAGCGCGAACGCCGCATACAGCGCGTTCCACGGCATCGGCCGTCCGGCGATCACCGTCCGCATCGCTTCGAAGATGTGTGACGTCGGCAGTCCGGACGCCAGCACCTGCGCCCAGCGCGGCAGCGCAGCGAGCGGATAGAACACCGTCGAGATCGGCATCAGGATCACGGCGAGACCCCAGGCGAGGACGTCCGCACCCGGGCCGAACCGCAAGATCACGCCGATCACGAACATCCCGACGGCGATCCCGAAGGTCATCAGTGCCAGCGCGAACAGCGGCAGCGCGAGGCCCATGTGGATCGCCGTGAAATGGAAGACCGCCCAGGCGAACGTGACCATGCACGTCCACCCGACGAGCACTTTCGTCGCCGACCACGCTGCCGCGGCGCCGATGTACTCCGACGCCCGCAACGGCGAGACCATCAGGTTCAGGATGTTCTGCGTCCACGATGTGTCATCGAGGAACGTCACACCGATCCCGAGGTTCGACCGGAAGACGAAGTCCCACAGCAGGACGCCCCCGATCAGGAACCCGAAGGCCTGCGGGATGTGCACGTTCGACTGCACCATGTAGCGCGTCAGAAGGCCCCAGAGGAGCAGGTCCATCGCCGGCCAGAAGAGCATGTCGACCAGTCCGGGGACCGAGTGACGGAGCTCATAGGCGTGACGCTTGTAGAGCGCCCACATGCGGCGGCGAGACCCCGCACGTGGGCCGGATACCGTTCGTTGTAGCTCAGCGGTCAACGTCATAAGGGACTCACCTCTCTCGCGATCTTCAGGAACGTCTGCTCCATGTCATCTGTCTCGTACTGCGCGTGGATCTCGGTCGGTGATCCGTCCGCCACGACGCGGCCCTTCGCGATGAAGATCACGCGACGGCACAGGCGTTCGATGTCCGCCATGTTGTGGGACGTCACGAGCAGCGTGAACTTCCGCGACGCATGCTCCTCGCGGATCACCTGCCGGACGCGCTCCGAGACCTCGGGGTCGAGCGAGGCCGTCGGTTCGTCCAGCACGAGCAGCCGCGGCTCGCTGATGAGCGACTTCGCGAGGCCGACGATCGTCCGCTGGCCGCTCGAGAGCTGCGACGTGAACCGGTCCGAGAACTCGCCGATGCGGAGCATGTCCGCGACCTCGGCCGTCCGCTTCCGTGACGCCCCGTAGAGGGTGCGAAAGACGTCCAGGATCTCGCGGACGCGCACCTTGTAGGGCAGCCCGATGTAGGACGCGGTGAAGTTCGTCTGCTCGAGCGCGGCCACGCGCTCCTCGGGGAGCTTGTGCCCGAGCAATTTCACCGTGCCTTCGTCCGGCTCCGTGACGCCGAGCAGCATCATGAGCGTGGTCGTCTTGCCGGCGCCGTTCGGGCCGAGGAGGGCCACGATGTCGCCTTCTTCGACGCAGATGTCGACGCCGGCGACGGCCTGCGTCCAGGCCGGCTCGGACGAATCACGCGTCTTGTTCTTGAAGCCCTTCTTCAGCCCTCGTGCTTCGATGGCATACATCGGAAATAGCCCTCCTCGCTTGGTTTTTCGGGGAAAAGAAAACCGCGCACGGCAGTGGGAGTCCCCGTTGGGACGTCGGCGCCGGCGCGGTCGGTAGAACCTACAGCATCTGCGAGGAGCAACTGTAGCAAAAGAAAAAGGGGGCCGGACGGATCCGGCCCCCTTTTCGTGCGAACTGTCAGCAGATCGACGCCGGTGATGACGTCTGGCAACGGTTCCGCGAATACGTGTTCGCGGTGCCGTTCGTGCCCGTCGGCGGCGGAACGGTGAGGTCCTCGACGTCGAGGTGACGGTTGCCGAGGATCACGTTGCGCGAGACCGTGTTGCCGGACGACTGTGAGGTGTGGGCGCCGTTCGACGCGAACAGGATGCCGTCGCCGTCGCTGCCGGAGATGGTGTTCCGGGTGATCAGGGAATTCGTCAGCGCGCCCGGGGTCGCGTCGCCCGGGTCGCCGGCGGCGATGCCGTCGATGCCGGTCCCCTGGATCTTGTTGCGCGTGATCGTGAACTGCGTCGGGGCCGCGCCGCCGAAGTCGATCCGGAAGCGGATCCCCCGGAAGGACGGTGCGGCGATGGTGTTCTTGACCACGATGATCCTCGCGTCGTCGTCACCGAAGAAGAGGGCTGAGCCGTTGCCGCCCTTGAGCTGGTTCCTCGAGATCGTGCTGTCCACGGTCTTGTAGAAGAGGAACGGGCTGTCGGCGATGTTCTTCGCGACGGTCAGCTTCGAGTGCGCCGGCACCACCGCGAGACGCTCGAACAGGATCGACTGTCCGTTGTTGTTCCTGAACGAGTTCTTCTTGATCGTGACGTTGTGCGTCTCGAACGCGCCGTCGATTCCCGTGCCGCTGTTCGATCCCGCCGAAGCGTTGTTGTTCGCCAGGAACAGGTTCCCGGAGATCAAGGACGCCCCGACGCCGCTCGCGCCGAGCGCCATGCCCTGGACGTTGTTGCGGATCACGTTGTTGATGATCTTGTATCCGCTGAACAGCTGGTTCATGCTGATGCCGGCCTCGAGGCTGCCGGCCACGTCCTGCACGTCCATGATCGTGAAACCACGGACGGTGATGTTGTTCTGGTCGAGCCGGAAGTCGCCCGCGTCATGCGCCACAACGGCTTCCTTGCGGAGGTCCGCGCGACCCGCGCGCGTACCGATGTGCTTCGCCTGCGGACCGAGCAGCTTGATGTCCGCCTTATTGACGTCGACGAGCTCGTTGTAGAAGCCGGGCGCGACGCGGATCGTGTCGCCTGGGTTAGCGGCGGCGAGACCCTGGTTGATGGTGCAGAACGGGTGCTTCTTGGTGCCGTTGTGCGTGGCACCGCAGTTGTCGTCCACGAAGATCGTGCGGTGGTGGGCGGCGAACGCGCCCGGCGCGAACGTCACGACCATCGCCAGGACGACCGGCAATACGAGCAAGCGCTTCAAGCGACGCTCCTCCTTGATTGGGGCCGAGTAACCAGACGTAGTGTGCCCACCCCGACCCTGCGCGAAACGTCGTGTTGATAGGGTGTCTCCCGCCCATGGCGGCCCTGACCTTCGACAACTACGACGAGCGGATCGCCGACTCCTTCATCGATATGCCCTCGCATACGGGCCTCCCGGACTTCCTCGGGATCTCCTTCAGCGAAGCGTCCCCGGGCCGGCTCGTGGGGGAGATGGACGTCCGGGCCGACCTCCTGACGCCCTTCGGCAATCTGCACGGCGGGGTCGTGGCCGTGCTCGTCGACCACGTCCTCGGATCGGTGATGTACCCCGTGATGCCACGCGGGTGGTGGGCGGCGACGACCGAGTACAAGATCAACAACCTCGCACCGATCCGCGACGGCCGGTTGCGTGCCGAAGCGACGATCGTTGCGATGACGAGACGAACGAGCGTCGTCCGGATCGACGTCAGCAACGGCGACCGTTTGGTCTGCGTCGCCCAGGGGACGTGTCTGTTACAGGAACCGAAGCCCAAGGAGGGGTGACCATGGATCTGCTCGATCTCTACGATCGCGCGAGCGCTTGGACCGGCTCGAAGATCGCCGGCGCCAAAGACAAGCTCGACGCGGAAACCAGGTGCGAAGAGTGGAAGGTGCGCGACGTCGTGAACCATCTGCTCCATGGGCACCAGATGTTCCAGGGAGCGGCGAAGGGTGAGCAGTTGGCGCCGCCGCAGGGGACGCCGCCCGATCTCGTATCCTTGGATCCCGCGAAGCAATTCGAAGACGGACGCCGGGCGACGCTCGACGCGTTCCGCGGCGCCGGTGACGACAAGCGGCGCGCGCTCGGTATCGCCTTCGCGGACACGCTCGTGCACGGCTCCGACATCGCGCACGCTACCGGTCAGGACGCGAAGATGCCCGACGATCTCGCCGAGGCTGCCCTCGGGATGGTGCAAGGGATCCCGAAGGAAGGCGCACCCGGCTTGTTCAAGCCGCACGTCGACGTAGCCGAGTCGGCATCGGCGCACGAGAAGCTGCTCGGCGTCACCGGTCGCACTCCTTAACTTGTTAGGGAGCATCGAGGGTTACTACGGGATCCCGTTCTCGCACGTCGGACGGCGAGAGCACATGTCGTGGATGGCGACGAAGGGGCTCGATCTCTTCGCGTACGCGCCGAAGGACGACCCGTACCATCGCGACCGCTGGCGCGAGATGCATCCGAGCGAGGACATGGATGCGTTCGCGGATCTGATCGCGCACGGTCGGTCGGTCGGCGTGGACTTCTGCTACACGATCTCACCCGGACTCGATTGGTCGGCCGGTGACGAAAACGCGCTGATCGCGAAGCTTCGGTCGCTCCGCGCGATCGGCTGCGATGCGATGGCCATCTTGTGGGACGACGTCCCGTCCGGCGGCGCCGAACTCGGTGAAACCCACGGCAAGGCGAACGCGGCAGCCCTGAGAGCGATCGATGGCGTGCGATGGTGGACGGTCGGCACCGACTACGCCGTCGCCGGACCGACCCCGTACCTCGAAGCGCTGTGCCGGCACACACCCGAAGAGATGCTCGTCGCCTGGACGGGGCCCTACGTCGTCCCGCTCGACATCAGTGGAGATCTCGCCGCGCGGATCGGCGAAGCCGTTGGACGCAAGCTGCTGCTGTGGGAGAACTTCCCGGTGAACGACGGTGCGATGGCCGGTGTGTTGCACATGGGCCCGTATCCCGAGCGCGACCGAGCGCTGCCCGGTGCTTCGTCCGGCGTGCTCTTGAACACGATGCAACAACCGCTTGCGTCGCGGATCGGGATCGCCTGCGGGGCGGCGTTCTGGAAGGATCCGTCGACGGACCGCGAGGAAGCGTGGCGCCGTGAGCTCGGCGACTACTCGTTCATCGAACCGTTCGCGCGTGCGTCGCGTTCGTGGGTGTCGTCGCCCGGACCGTCGGCCGAACTCGTCGAGCTGATGGACAGCGGACGGCTGCGTCCGTACCTCGAAGCCGGAGTGCGGGACGGCGTGCCGGAGGAGTGGGCGGAGGAGATCGAGCCGTGGCTCGCGGCGTGGGAGCGCGAGGCGCAGGCGATGCTCATGGGGCTCGACATCATCGAGCGCGGCTACCGGTCCGGCCCCCGGGGGATGGCCGGCGGCGTGCTGTGGACGCGCGCGCAGATGTCGGAGCAGCAGGTCTTCGGGATCCGGCGCGCGGTCTACCCCGTATTCCAGCAGCGCGGGAAAGAGTCGACGGCGCACAACGCGTCGACGGTGGTCGGCGACAACCTCACGGACATGCTGATGCGTCGCGCGCTACAGCGGGACGTCTAGCAGCTTCGTCCGGATCGCGTCGACGAAGTCCGGGCCGAAGCTGACGCCTTCCTCGTAGCCTTCGCCCCACGGCACCGGGAGGTATCCGTGCCACGGAGCGAGCCCCGCGAGGAGCACGCGGTCGTTGCGTCCGGCGCTGACCTCGCGACCGAGCGCGTGGAACGCTTCACCGGGAAGCGAAACGAGGCGCACGTCGCCGATCGCCCATTCGAGGAATTCGACGGGCATGGACGATTCACCGACGAGCGCGGCGAGTCCCGTGCCCCCGACCGGCGCTTCGATCGTTTCGTGGCGAACGATGCGCAGCTCGCCGTCGAGCGGCTGCAGGTCGCCCAGTCGCGCGATGACCGCTTGGCCGAGACGTTTGCCGAAGTCGACGGTCTGTTCCAGGGTGGCCCATGGTTCGTAGCCGCTCTCGCCTTGCGGCGGCAGGGGATTGATGTCGCCGAGCGCGCCGGTCAGTTCGATCGCCGTGCCGCCTGCTTCGCATTCGAGCTCGGTTCGTAAGGACGCAACCCAGTCGGTCGAAACGGCGTACGACTCCGGGCCGAGGAGGACCGGGTGGATCCCGATGTTCGCGACGATGCCACCGGGATCGGCTCGCAAGACGGACAACGTCGGTTCCTCGTAGCTGCCGCCGCGACGGTTGAATGCGAAGCCGTCGGGCAGTGCGAATCGCGCGAAGCTCAAAGCCGCATCCGTCGCGTTGTCGCGGGCATGCTCGGCCGCTTCGACGCAACCGTCGCGGACGAGCGCGATGAAGCCTTTCGGCGTCGGCCAGCCGAGCGCTTCGGTTCCTGCCATGGCGCTCGGTGCGTGGTGCGTGTGCGTGCAAGCGATCATCACGTTGTCCATCCCGAGCGCCAGTGCGGACGCAACGTGTTCTCGGATGGGGCGCGAGATGTCGTGCGACATACCGAGGAGGTCGCACACGATGAGGCAGAGCTTCGTCCGGCCGTCGTCGAGGTAGATCGCACGCGCCTCGAGTGGTTCCGCGATCTCTTCGGCGGCCTTGTTCCTCGCGCCGAAGCCGGCGAGGAACACCGGCGGCTCCGGCGTGATGTCGGCGGTGCCGAAGCCGGCCCTCACCTCGCGACCTCGACCGTCCGACCTGTCGCGGCCGCTTCGTAGGCGGCGGACACGATCGCGACCGCCGCCCGGCCGTCCTCCGCCGTCGCCGGTGTGCCTTTCGGCGTCTCGCCGGATGCAGCGAGGACGAAGTCTTCGTACGGACTCGAGCTCGCGTCGGGAAGTGCGATCTCGGAGCGTTCACCTTCCGCGCTGCGAAAGCTGAGCGGGGTTCGTGCGTCGAGGTGGAGTGTTCCGTCCGTGCCGAAGATCGTCAGGCCGAAGTCGGGGGCCGGACGGGCCACCCAGCTCGCATGGAGCGAGCACACGGCTCCCGTCTCGAAGCGCATCGTGAGATGCGCGGCGTCCTCGACCGACTCGTTCCCGAATGCCATCGCGTTCACGTCGGTCACTTCGAGGCCGGTGACGAACCGGACGAAGTCGATCGCATGCACGCCGAGATCGATGAGCGCGCCGCCGCCGGACAACGCCTTGTCGAAGAACCACGTTGCGTCCGGCGCCCATCCGTGCGGTCCCGAGTGACCGAACGCTGCGCGGACGCCGACGATCTGCCCGACGCGCGGGACGTTCTCGCGGGCCGCGACGAGTGTCGGCACGTAGCGCAGGTTGTGTGCGACATGCATGACGATCGCCGAATCGTTGGCGGCTTCGAGCATGTCGTTCGCTTCGTCGAGCGTGCACGCCATCGGCTTCTCGACGAGGACGTGCTTGCCGGCTTCGGCAGCCGCGACCGCTTGGTCGACGTGGAACGCGTTCGGCGAGCAGATGTCGATGCCGTCGACATCCAGATCGAGGAGCTTGCGCCAGTCGTCGAAGACGTTCGCCCCGCTGCATTCTTCGGCGGCGGCTTCAGCCGACGACAACGACCGCGACGCGAGGCCGACGATCTCGACCCCCAACTTCTTGAACGCCGGGAGGTGCGAGCGCCGCGCGATCGATCCACAACCGATGAGCGCGAGCTTCACAGGAGGTGTTCGGCGACCTTGCGGACGGCGGCCGCGACGTCCTCGCAGTCCGACGGCGAGAACCTCGCGCCGTTGCCGACGACGAACGACCGCGCGACGAGCGCCTCCGTGCGCGGACACATCCCGGCCCGGTATTCGACGTCGGTCGGGTGCTCCGCGCAGTGCCAGGGGCCGCCCTTGTTCGTCGCCGTTCGCTTCGCGAGGATCGCCGGTGTCTTGTACACGGGCTCGCCGTTGTACATCTGCGCCGACGGGACACCTTCCGCCCGGAGCGCCGCGGCGAACCGCTGCGCGATATCGCGGGAAGGTGCGAACCACGTGATGGACGAACCACCGTCGCCGTCGGGATCGTGCGATGCGCGGACCTCGAGGCCGTCGACCGTGCCGACGGCGTCGAGGATCTTTCGCTTGTTCGCGCGAAAGGCTTCGATGATCGAGGGCAGCTTGCGGAGCTGCTCGTCGGCGATCGCTCCGGCGATCTCTGTCATCCGAAGGTTTTCGCCGGCGAATGGTTCGTCCAGCTCATCGCCTCGGGCCGTTCCGTAGCTCGTGACGAACTGGCCGCCCTGGTCCGAGTAGCGCGCGGCACGGACGTAGAGCGTCTCGTCCGACGTGACGAGTGCGCCGCCTTCACCCGACGTGATGTTCTTCTCGAGCTGCAGGGAGAAGGCGCCGCACTCGCCGATCGTGCCGAGGGCCTTTCCTTTGTAGGACGCACCGATCGCCTGGCAGGCGTCCTCGATGACCGCGATGCCTTTCCGTTCCGCGATCTTCGTCAGTGCGTCCATGTCGCACCCTTGGTTCTCGAGGTGCACCGGCATCACGGCGACCGTGTGCGGCGTGACCTTCGCCTCCACGTCGCTCGGATCGGCCCCGAGTGACGCGTCGACTTCGCAGAAGAACGGCACAGCTCCGGCCGCGACCACCGCATTGACCGTTGCGATGAACGTGAAGGACGGAACGATCACTTCGTCGCCGCACCCGACGCCGAGCGCCGCGAGTCCCGCGCGGAGCGCGGCCGTCCCGCTCGAGACGGCGACGGCGTGCGGCACCTGCATCATCTGTGTGATCCGCGTCTCGAAGGCGTCGACCTTGCGGAGCAGGTGCGGGCCGTAATACCGGAAGAGCGATCTGGACTCGAGCACTTCGAGGACGGCGGTGCGTTCTTCGTCGCCGAGTAGGGCGAGACCGCGTCCGAGCGGGAGCCGCTCCGTACGGACCGGTGTCCCGCCGTCGATCGCGAGCTTCTCCGTCATCGCCCCCATACTCGTTCGCCGGCCACGTACGTTTCCAACGGACGAAGCTCGTCGTCGAGGACGACGAAGTCCGCGGGTAGTCCGTGCTCGAGGCGGCCGGTCGGCCCGCCGGCGACGAGCGACGGTGTCAGTGTCGCCGCTTGCAACGCATCTTCGAAGGCGACGCCGGCGCGAACGGCGACCCGGATGCCTTCGCTCTGCGACGCGAGCGCTCCTGCGAGTGCTCCGTCCGGCGTGCGCGGCATGCCACTCGTTGTGTCGGCGTACGTCCCGGGGACGACGTCGGAGACGAGCGCGATGCGTCCGGCGGTTTTCGCACGGAACGCAAGGACGACCATCGCCGGATCGACGTGCTCGCCGTCCGAGATGAGTCCGGCGGTGATGCGTTGGTCCGTGAGAACGGCGCCGGCGATGCCCGGCTGCCGATGATGAAGTCCGCGCATCGCATTGAATAGATGCGTCGCCATGCGCGCGCCGGCATCGATCGCGCGCGTCGCTTCGCGGAACGTTGCGTCGCTGTGTCCGATGGACGCGACGGAACCTGCGTCGACGATCTGTCGCACCGCGTCGAACCCGCCGCGGAGCTCCGGCGCGAGCGTCACGATGCGGACGAGGCCCGGATGCCTGCGGAGGCTCCGCGCCACGACCTCGCGTGCCGGTGCTTCGAGGACCGACTCGTCGTGAGCGCCTTTCCGCATGCGCGAGATCCACGGCCCCTCGAGATGGACGCCGATGATCCGGGCTCCCGTGCGCTCCGCCGCCGCGACCGCATCGAGCGCGGCGAGGCGCTCCTCCTCAGGTGAGGAGACGATCGTCGGGCACCACGCGGTGACGCCTTCGGCGAGGAGGGCTCGTCCGATGGCGGTGATGTCCTCCGGCCCCCCGCGCAGGACGGACCATCTCTGGAAGCCGTTCACCTGGAGGTCGACGAGCCCCGGGACGACGGTCCCGGGAAGCTCGACGGTCGCGCCCTGGTCGCGGCGAGGCCGTCCGACGCTCGCCACCCGGCCCCCGGCGACCTGGAGAACGGCGGGAGCGATGGACTCGCGAGGTGTAATGAGACGTGGGCACAGGTACGAGACGTCCATGGATTTCCGGCACAACGGTACCGAACGGTACAGTTGTGCACAGTTCGCAACAGGAAAGTCCTTGAGGGGTCACAAGTGGTACTGAGTCTCAGGCGTCGCCGCATGCCGGGCGTCATGGAAGGGCTGCTCTCGGACGCGGCCACGCCCGTGCTCGCTCCCGAGCCGACGCGGTCGCGCGTCCGTGCGCGTGTCATCGTGCTCGTCGTCCTGTTGCTGCTCGTGATGGGCGGCGCGTACGGCTTCGATCGCATGAGCGAGACGCATTACTTCCCGGGAACGCGCATCGGCGGACAGCTGATCGGCAGCGGAACGATCCCGGATGCGGAAGCGATCTTGCGCGAACACTTCGTCGTCCCGCTGCATCGTCCGATCGTCGTTTCCGGACCGGCGCTCAACACGCAAGCGACACCGTGGGACATGGGACTCCGCGTGAACGTCGCTGCCGTTGCGCGGAGCGTTCTCGCAGAGCAGCGCAAGACGCCGGTGTTCGAACGCATCTGGCGGCGCGCGGCCGGCATCGCCGGGGACGAACCGCTGCACCTCAACTTCGACAGGACGGCGGTCGAACGCTTCGCCGACTCCTTCGTACAGAAGGTCAACCGCATGCCGGTCGACGCGCAGGTGAAGGTGAACGGCGACGCGCTGACGATCATTCCCGATCAGGTTGGACGTCAGCTCTCCCGTCAAGAAGCGATCGATGCGATCGAGCGCTCGCTCGCACGTGGTTCGAGCAGCATCACGCTTCCGGTGCATACGATCCCGGCGACCATCCAGGCGGGTGTGTTCTCCAAAGTGATCGTCGTCAGTACGACGGCGAACACCTTGAGGCTCTACAACAAGGACAAGCTCGTGAAGCAGTTCCAGGTCGCGACCGGCACGGGCGGCTACCCCACGCCGCTCGGGACGTTCAAGATCGTCGACAAGCAGGAATTCCCGACCTGGTACAACCCGCACGACCCGTGGTCGGTGAGCATGCCGGAGACGATCGGCCCGGGTCCCGACAACCCGCTCGGTACGCGTGCGATGGCGCTCAACGCCGACGGGATCCTGATCCACGGCACACCGGAAGATTCGTCCATCGGGTCGAACGCGTCGCACGGGTGCGTCCGGATGCACATCGCCGACGCGGAACAGCTCTTCACGATGGTCGACGTGGGTACGCCGGTTCTAATCGTCTAGAAACTGCAGGATCTTCGCGTTCACCTCGTCGGGCTTCTCGAGGTGCATGAAGTGTCCGGCCCCCTCGACGATCACGTACTCACCGCCGGGTCCGAGTGACTCTTTCAGCGCGCTCTCGTCGATGAGATCGAGGCCGAGGCACCCGTCGTTCCGTCCGTGGAAATAGAGCATCGGGATCGGGAGCGGTCCGCCGGAGAC
>JAICYB010000051.1 GCA_025934435.1 Actinomycetes bacterium
CGGCAAGTACCTGGACGGAGTCCCCGAGGGAAGCCGCGGCGCGCTCGAGGGTTACGAGTGGCTGCGCGGACGGCTCACCGATGAGGAGGCGTCCGCGACGGTCCGCCGCCTGAAAGCGATCGCGGACGAGCTTGGATGCTCGCTCGCGCAGATGTCGGTCGCCTGGTGCTGCAAGAACCCGAACGTCTCGACCGTGATCCTCGGTGCGTCGCGTGTTTCGCAGCTCGAGGAGAACCTGAAGTCGATCGAGGTGCTGCCGAAGCTGACGCCCGAGATCCTCGAGCGCATCGACATAGCGATGCTCGGCGGCTAACGAGCGGGAAGCAGCAGCGCCGTCGATATCGCGGTACCGACGAGCATCTCGCCGGACCACACCTTCACGTCGACGGCGGCGATGCCGTCCGATGCGCGAAGCATCCGGCTCGAGCCGACGACCGTCGGCGTCGTCACCGGTCCGCAGAAACGAACCGAGATGTCCGGGTTCGGTGTGCCGATGCCCGCCGGTATGTGACGGCCGAGCGGGGGACCGACGGCGAGGTCGGCCGCCATGCACACCGCTTCGGCGGACGAATCACTCGTCACGTCCCAGGGGACGACGATCGCGGTCGCCTCGCGGTCGACGAACCTCGGGTCGATCACCTCGACGATCGGTGCGATCGCCGGCCACTTGTCGGCGTCGGCGTGGGCCGAGAAGCTCGGCGGGTCGGTCGGGTCGAGATCCACCGGCTCGAGCAGATCCGGCCGCACGAGCGAGATCGTCGATCGCGCGCAGAGTTTCCCGTTCGCGTCCGTGAGGTCGACGCTGACGTTCGCGAGGCTTCGTCCGGCGTGGATGGTCGTCGCCGTCGCGTACGCCTCACCGGCGGGGAGCCCCCGGACGAAGCGGCAATCGAGCGCGTTGGGGGTTCGTCCGGGCGCAAGCGATCGGGCCGCGACGAGTGTGCACGCGCAGACGACGCCGCCGAACGCGCCGCCGAACGCGCCGTGCAACTCCCGCGGGACGGCGAACCGCCACCGTCCCTCTCCGGCCGGTTCGGCCCCCAGGAACTCGAACAGGGTCGTCACGGGTTGACAGTACGAAGCGACTAACCTGGGAGGCGAAACGATGAGCATCTTCCGAACGAAGGCCCGTATGCCCGAGCCGGACGAAGCCCTTCCCGGCCGCGAGACCGAGATGCGTGTGCCCGCGTCCCACGCGGTGCTCGGTACGCCGCTGAAGCCTCCGTTTCCCGCCGGGCTCGAGGAAGCGGAGTTCGGCCTCGGCTGTTTCTGGGGAGCGGAACGGAAGTTCTGGGAGGTGCCGGGTGTGTACACGACCGCGGTCGGTTACTCCGGCGGTTACACGCCGAACCCTTCCTATGAAGAGGTGTGCAGCGGCCTGACCGGGCACACCGAAGCGGTACTCGTCGTCTACGACCCGAAGCTTGTGAGCTACGAGCAGTTGCTGAAGGTCTTCTGGGAATCGCACGACCCGACGCAAGGCATGCGCCAGGGCAACGACGTCGGGACGCAGTACCGCTCGGCGATCTACACGTATTCGGACGCGCAACGCAAAGCGGCCGATGCTTCGAAGGAGATGTTCTCCGCGGAGCTCGGCAAGGCCGGCTACGGCGACATCACGACGGAGATCGCGGACGCACCGCCGTTCTACTACGCCGAGGATTACCACCAGCAGTATCTGCACAAGAACCCGCACGGATACTGCGGTCTCGGCGGTACGGGTGTTTCCTGTCCCGTCGGATTACCGCGATAGATCGACGGGTATCTCCTGTGCATGCCGAAACGATCCGACTTGCTCGGTGAGACTCGACTCGAGCTCATCAATCGTGCGCGCCGTCTCGGCATCCCGGGCTACTCACGGATGACGAAGGAGGAGCTCGCGACGGCGATCGCGACGACGCGCACCAAGGACAACACGGCACGACGCACGCTCGGTCAGCCCGGTTAGGCTTTCTTCTTCACAACGAAGGAGGCAGCCATGGCGAGTCCCGTCGTCCATTTCGAGATGGGCGGACCCGACGCGAAGGTCCTCACCGACTTCTACGGCAAGCTCTTCGGCTGGAAGATCGACGCGAACAATCCCATGAACTACCCGGTCGTCTTCGGTGTCGAAGGCGGCATCGGCGGCGGCCTTCCGCAGACGCAGGACGGCAAGCCGAGCGTCACTGTCTATGTCTCTGTCGACGACATCCGTGCCTCGCTCGCCAAGGCCGAAGAACTCGGCGGGAAGAAGGCGCTCGACGTCCAAGACGCGCAGGACGGAGCACCAACGCTCGCCGGCTTCACCGACCCCGATGGCAACTACGTCGGTCTCATCCAGACCGAGCCCGGCGAACAGCCGCCGCCCGGCGGTACCGGTGATCCCGTCAACTGGTTCGAGATCGCGGGTGTCGATTCACAGAAGACGCGTGACTTCTACACGAACCTGTTCGGCTGGACGATCAACGCGGACAACCCCATGGGATACGGCGAGTACCACGGCGAAGGCGGCGGCATCGGCGGCGGCATCTTCGGGGGCATGGGTGATCCCCGCATCACCGTTTATACGACCGTGGCCGATCTCGATGCGAAGGTGAAGCAGGCGAACGAACTCGGCGCGACGACGCAGATGGGACCGATGGCGGTTCCCGGCGGGCCGACGATCGCGATGCTGTCCGATCCCGCCGGTAATACCTTCGGGATGATCCTCGAGGGAAGCGGCGCGGGCGGCTAGCTGCTCGCCGCGCGACGCGGCAATAGATAGAAGACCGCGAGTGCTCCGTCCAGCGCGATGGCTGCCGGGACGCTCTTGAACCCGACGAGCGTCGCGATCAGATAGCTCGGCGAACCGGCCCAGAACCGGCGCGAGACCTGATCCGCGGCGGCGTGACCGCTGGGCGTGATCAACCGGTGCTTCCACGCGGCCGTCTGCCACGTGAGGTTGTAGAAGATCGCCGTCACGAGGAAGAACGCGTTGTAGAACACCGCCGCCGTCGTTTGATCGGTGCCCGCGTGCTGCAGGTGCTCCGCGAGCACGCGCGTCGGGAACGGCAGGAACGCGATGCACATGAGGAAGAGCAGATTCGCGACGAGCAAGCCGTGGGTCGTCGATTCGATGAGCGAAAAGATGGCGTGGTGGTTCACCCACATGATCCCGATCGTCACGAAGCTGATGAGGTACGCGACGTAGCTCGGCCAGGCGGCGAGCAGCTGATGCGCGAGTGAACCGCCGCCCGATGGACGGACCTCCAAGATGAGCAGCGTGATCGCGATGGCGAAGACGCCGTCGCTGAACGTTTCGAGACGCTCGGTGGTCACCTAGCTCGCGTATCGGTCGTAGTACTGCTCGACGGCGGGGATGTAACCGGTCACATACGACCCGCCCGCGCAACCGCTGCACCAATCCGAAGCGTTGATGGCGCGCGCGGTGTCCATCGGGTCGGAGCTCGCGTGCAGACCGGACAGGATGGGTGCGTAGCCGTGGCCGCCGCGAGAAAGCGTTCCGACGGTGGCGTCGATGCCTTGTCCCTTCGAGATGTAGTTCTTCACGCCCGACGAGTTGTACGTCGACGCCCCGGGCTCGTCGTAGGTCGTCGCCAGCGGGTTCCACGTCGCCATCGTCCCTTCGGATGCTTCCCACGCCACCATCACGACGAGGTTGTTGCGCGTGATCGGCGCGCTGATCGCATCGAGGAAGGACGTCGCCCACTCGCCGTAGGAGATCGTCATCCCTTGACCGGCGACCCGGCGCAGCCCGGCGAGTCCGGCGCCCAGCTTGCTCGCGAGGCTCGCGACGAGGTTGATCGCTTCGGCGCGCGAGTGCGCGAGCCGCGCGAGGACGACCTGTTCGCGCGCGAAGAGATCCGTCAGCTTGTTCTGCCGCGAACGGAGCGCCGCGACCTTCGACGACTGCTCGTGTTCGAGCTGCGACTGATGGTCCTGGATGGCCTGGAGCTTCGAGCGCGTGATCCGCATGTCGAGGACGACGTGCTGGTCGCGCTCGGCGATCCGTGACGCATACGCCGAGCGCTTGATGAAGTCGGAGAGCGACTGTGCTCCGAGGACGATGCTCACGAGCTGGAGCGGCCCCTGCGTGTACTCGGCCCTCGCGCGCATCCGGATCTCGTTTCTGAGCGACTGCATGCGCGCTTTGACGTCGTTCACCTGTTTCGTCGTCGCGGCGAGGTCGGAGGTGATCTGATCGAGGTCGGCCTGCTCGGTCCCCGCGCTCTCGGCCACGCTCCGGAGCTCGGACGACAGTGACCTTGCGCCGGCTTGCTCGCTCTCGATCCGGGCCTCGAGGTCGTCCACCTTCTTCTGCGCCGCGGCGAGGTCGCTGTACGTCTGCGCGCCGGCCGTCGCCGGGACGAGCGTCGCCGCGAGGGCGACGGCCAGAGCTGTGACAGATGTTCTGAAGAGTTGCCTCATGGGGGAAGGTTCCTAGGATGCCCCAAGATACGTCGCGGGTCGAATCCAACAGCGCGACTGTCGTAAACTACGCCGCATGCAGCCCATCGAGAAGTACTCCATCGACGAATTGAACATGGGAAACCTCGACTTCTGGGCGGAGGGGACCGACGTCCGCGAGGGAGCCTTCAAGACGCTCCGCCGGGAGCGGCCGATCGCCTACTTCGAGCTCCCGGTGGCCGAGCTCGCCGAGATATCGGGGTTCGACATCGGCGAACCGGGCGTGCACGTTCTCACGAGATACAAGGACATCGTCGACGCCTCGCGTCAACCCGAGATCTTCTGCTCCGGCAAAGGTGCGACGTCCGCGTTCGACATGCCGATGGAGATGCGCGAGTACTTCGGCTCGATGATCGAGATGGACGACCCGAAGCACAAGCGCTTGCGTGACATCGTCAACAAAGCGTTCACCGTTCGTCAGGTCCGTCAGATCGAGGGATACGTCGACTCCGCTGCACGCGAGATCATCAACACGATCGGGCCGATGGGCGAGGTCGACTTCGTCACGGAATGCTCGTCGCGTCTGCCGCTCAAGGTGATCTGCGACATGATGGGCGTGCCGGAGTCGCAGTACGACTTCGTCTTCAACGCGTCCAACACGATCCTCGGTCTCGGCGACCCCGAGTACACGCAGGACCCGGACAACCCGATGCCGCAGCTCATGTCCGCCGCGCTCGGGCTCACGCAGCTCGCGACGGAGCTCGCCGAAGCGCGGCTGAAGGAACCGACGGACGACCTGATGTCCGCGCTCGTGAACGCCGAGGTCGATGGACAGCGTCTGGCAACCTACGAGCTCGGTTCGTTCTTCATCCTCTTGCTCGTCGCGGGCAACGAGACGACGCGTAACGCGATCAGCTGGGGACTGAAAGCGCTGACCGAATATCCCGAGCAACGCAAGGACTGGATGGCGAACTTCGACGAGATGCAGCGCCCGGCCGTCGAGGAGATCATCCGCTACGCATCGCCCGTGATGTTCATGCGACGTACCGCCACGCGGGACGGAGCGATGCTCGGCGACCAGGAATTCAAGGAGGGGACGAAGTTCCTCCTCTACTACATCTCCGGCAACCGCGACGAGGACGTTTTCGAAGACCCGTACAACCTGAACCTCCGCCGGGAGCCGAACAATCACATCGCGTTCGGCGGCCCGGGCCCACACTTCTGCCTCGGCGCGAACCTCGCGCGTCAAGAGATCAAGGTCATGTTCAAAGAGTTGTTCCAATTCCTGCCGGACATCGAGATGTCCGGTCAGGCGGAGCACCTGCAGTCGAACTTCATCAACGGGATCAAGCACCTGCCGGCGAAGTTCACACCGATCGAATCAGCGGCGTAGTCCTTCGTCCGGCGCTTGGAGGGGAGGAGGCGCTGTGACCGCACGTCCGGAGGATCTCGGTTTCTCGTCCGATCGTCTCGAACGAGTTGCCGACGTCACGCATAGCTACGTCGACGAAGGAAAGCTCGCCGGAACATCGGTGATCGTCGCCCGCAAGGGCGAAGTCGTGTACCGCGACAGCTACGGGATGGCCGACCTCGAGCAAGATCGGAAGATCTCCGACGACACGATCTTCCGCATCTACTCGATGACGAAGCCGATCGCGTCCGTCGCGCTGATGCAGCTCGTCGAGCAGGGGAAGGTGCTGCTGAGCAACCCCGTCTCGCGTTACATCCCGTCGTTCAAGGACGCGCGCGTCTTCGTTTCAGGAACCGCCGACGAGTACAAGACGGAAGCGCCACGGCGAGAGGTGTCGGTGCACGACATCCTCACGCACATGTCGGGATTGTCGACGGGGTTCCAAGGCGGCATCGTCGGCGAGATCTACCGCAAGGCCGGGCTCGGGTTCGGTTTCCGCGACCTGACCCTCGAGCAGTACTGCGATCTGCTCGCGTCGCTCCCGCTCGCGTATCACCCCGGCGAACGGTGGCTGTACAGCTCGGCGACCGACGTGGTCGGCCGTGTCGTCGAGGTCGTCTCGGGACAAGCCCTCGACGAGTACCTGAAGGAGAACATCTTCGGCCCCCTCGGCATGGTCGACACCGACTTCTGGGTGCCTGAGGACAAGATCGACCGTCTCGCGCAGTGCTACACGCGACAGGACCGCAAGCTGGTCCCGTTCAAGACGCGGTACGACAAGCCGCCGAAGCTGCAGTCGGGGGCTGGGGGTCTCGCCGGCACGATCGACGACTACAACCGCTTCGCGTGCGCGCTCGTCAAGGGCGGCGAGCTCGACGGCAACCGCATCATCGGTCGCAAGACGCTCGAGTACATGGCGATGAACCACTTGCCCGGCGGCGTCGACCTCGCGACGCACGCGATGTCGGAAGGTGATGCGTCCGAGACGGCGATGCCCGGCGTCGGATTCGGACTCGGGTTCGGTGTCGTGATCGATCCGCCTGCGAACCGCTCTCTCGCGTCGAAGGGTGAGTACATGTGGGGCGGCGCGGCATCGACCGCGTTCTGGATCGATCCCGTTGAAGAGATCAGCGTGGTGTTCATGACGCAATTGTTCCCGTCGGCAACGTTCCCGATCCGTCCGCAACTGCGGTGGGTCGTGAACCAGGCACTGGTGGACTGATGGCTAATCAGATGACAACGACAAAGACAACGCATGGTGACGTCAAGGGAGTCGAGAAGCTCGGCTGCCTGCAGTTCCGCGGCATCCCGTTCGCGGCCCCGCCCGTCGGCAAGCTGCGCTGGCAGCCACCACAGCCCGCCGACAAGTGGGACGGCGTTCGCGACGCCACGGACTACGGCGCGATCTGTCCGCAGAACGTCGGCACGATGGAAGCGATGGGCGGCGTCGGACGCGCGGCCATGCCCCCGATGTCGGAAGACTGCCTGACGCTCAACGTCTGGACCCCGGCGGCGGACGACGCGCTTCGTCCGGTGATGGTCTGGATCCACGGCGGCGCGTTCTCGACCGGATCCGGACGAACCCCGTGGTACTCGGGGCATAACTTCGCGCGAGACGGCATCGTCTGCGTCACGGTGAACTACCGCTTGAACGCATTCGGGTTCCTGCGGTTCGACGATCTCTTCGACGAGCTGAACGGCACGGGAACGCTCGGCATCCGCGATCAGATCGCCGCCCTTGAATGGGTGCGCGACAACATCGCGAACTTCGGCGGGGATCCGTCCAATGTGACGATCTTCGGTGAGTCCGCCGGCGGGATGAGCGTCGGGACGCTGCTCGCCTCGCCGAGCGCCCGCGGCTTGTTTTCGAAAGCGATCCCCCAGTCGGGGGCCGCGCACAACGCGTCGGATCCGAAGAGCGCGACCGAGATCGCCGAGAAGTTCCTCGACGTCGTCGGCGTCGCGAAGGGCGACACCGAAGCGATGCTCGCGCTGACGGCTGAGCAGATCCTCGAAGGCGCGGCGGGTCTCGCGATGATCGAAGGTGCGCGCATGCCGTTCCAGCCGGTCGTCGGTGACGACGTCGTGCCCGTCGCGCCGATCGAGGCTTTGCGGAAGGGTGTTTCGTCCGACATCGCGACGCTCGTCGGGACGTGCCGCGAAGAGTGGAAGCTGTTCAGTCTCGGGATGCGCGAAGGACAACGCATCCCGCGGACGGATCCGAAGCTCCAAGCGGCGTACACCGAGTCGAGCGAGCTCGACCTCTTCAACGCCGTGCAGACCGATCGCATCTTCCGGATCCCGGCGATCCGCCTCGCCGAGGCGCAGGTCGCGAACGGCGGGCCGACGTGGATGTACCGCTTCGACTGGGCGTCACCCGCGATGGACGGGAAGCTCGGCGCCTGTCACGCGCTCGAGATCCCATTCGTGTTCGACAACATCGAGGCGCCGGGCGTCGGCGTGTTCACCGGCGGCGCGGCGCCGCAGTCCATCGCGACCGAGATGCACGACGCGTGGGTGTCCTTCGCGCGCGACGGCGATCCGGGGTGGGCGCCCTACGACACCGGCAAGCGCACGACGAAGATCTTCGACGTGCCGACGTCGGTCGCCGACGATCCCGACGCCGAAACCCGCGTCGTCTGGGACGGCGTTCTCTAGGCTTTCGACTTCAGGTAGGCGCGGCCACGCGGCGACAGGCAGTAGCCGACGTCGAGCGCGTACGTGAGACCGATGTCCTTGAGCTTCCGGACGAGGCCCTTGAACTCGTAGCGCTCGCGCTGCATCTGTCGCGCGAGCACGGTCGAGACGACGCCCGGCTGCTCCGCGATGAGCTGCAAAGTCTTGCGCGTCCACGGCCCCTGCTTGGACGAAACGTCCATGCGCTCGAGCCGCTTGTCGATGTCCGCGAGCTGCTTGTCGGTGAGCTTCGCTTGTGCTGCGAGCTTCTCGCGTTCGGCCGGTGTGGGCGTCACTCCGTGTAGAACCCGCCGTCCGGGTGAAGGATCTCGCCCGTGAAGTAGGACGACTCATCGGACGCCAGGAACAGGGCAGCGTTCGCGATCTCGACAGGCTCGGCCGGACGTCCCATCGGCACCGACTGGAGCACCATCTCCTTCACCATGTCGATCTCCATGAACATCTTCGTCATGTTCGTGGCGACGAAGCCCGGCCCGATCGCATTCACCCGCACGCCGCCCTTCGCGAGGTCTTGCGCGAGCGACTTCGTGAACATCCACACGCCGGCTTTCGAAACGGCGTAGGCGTACGGTCCAGCTTCGGGACGCTTCGCCGCGATCGACGCGATCGTGATGATCGAGCCCTTGCCATTGGAAAGCATGTTCGGAACGCACGCCCGCGTAGCGAGCATCGTCCCGGTGAGGTTCACGTCGAGGACCTTCCTCCACCCGTCCGGTTCGAGACCGATGATCCCGGCCCCCGGCTGACCGAAGCGGGACGCGGCCTCCGTCATCATCGCCGCGTCGACCTCGGTCTTCCCCGAGACGTAACCGGAGTGCGAGATGCCGGCGGCCGTGACGAGCACGTCGATGCGGCCGAATCGTTCGACGGCCTCCGCCGCCACCTGTTCGTTGTCGGTTTGCGACGAAGCGTCGAGATGGACGAACAGAGCTTCGCGTCCGCGTTCCTTTACCATGCCGACCGTCTCGGCCCCCGGTTCGTCGAGGATGTCGGCGACGAGGATGTCGGCACCTTCTTCGGCGAAGCGCAGACAACACGCGCGACCGATGCCGTTCCCGCCGCCCGTGACGACCGCGGTTCTGCCTTCGAGACGTCCGGACACCGTTGCCCTCCCCTGATCTAGAGACCAGGGGAGCTTACTCGGCTGGTGCTCCCATGCGCCGCAGCGCAAGCGCTGCTTCGGAGCGAACGCCTTCGTCCTCGTGCTCGGTGTAGCGGCGCACGAGGGCAGCGTCCCGCGGATCACCGAACGTCGACAGCGCGTGCATCGCCGCTGCGATCTCTTCGCGCGACGCGCGTTCGTGCGAAGCGCGATACGTGAGCAGATCGCGGATCGCACGTCCGCCGGGTTCGTCCCGCAGCGCTTCGATGAGCTCGATCACGCGTGGACGCGTAACGATGTCGGCGTGACGAACCGCTTCGGCCAGCGCAACGCGGATCTCGGTTCGTCCGTCGGCGAGAACACTCGCCATACGGTTGACCTCCCAGTCATCGCGGCGGACGAATTCGCTGACGACGCGCCGGACGCCCAGTGCGGGATCGATCCGTACGAGCGATTGCGCGGCGAGCATCGCGACGTCCGCGCGCGAGTCCTCGATGTAGCGAGTGACCTGTCCGATCGCCGGACGAAGCCGCAGACGTCCGGCCGCTTCGATCGCGGGGACGTAGTCGCTCGGCGAGCGCATGTCGAGCATCCGTAGAACGACCTTGTCCATGCGCGCGGCGAACATGAGCCACCGCATGTGCATCTGGACGTCGCCCTTCAGCATCTCGAAGAGCTCGTTGAACCGGTTCACGATCGTGCGCCGGTCCCACCACCTGAGCTTCGGGATATCGGGACTGTCGCCGTCGACGACCGCCAGCAAGATCTCGCTCCATTGCCGTCGGACGCGCCGGTCGTGTCCGCTGAGTTGACGCAGCGGCATGGCGCTACAGACCGGCTGCGCGGCGGACGCGTGCTCCGAGCTCGTCGATCCCGAACGGCTTCGTGACGTAGTCGTTCGCGCCGGCGTCGAGCACCTTGGCGATGTCCTGCTGGCTCGTCCGTGCGGAGAGGAAGATCACCGGGACGTCCTTCCACTTGTCCGCGTGCGACCGCATCTCCTTCAGAAGGTCGAGCCCGCTCACGTACGGGAGCATGTAGTCGAGAACGACCACATCCGGCGGCTTGCGCTTCTCGATCACCTTCCGCGCGACCTTGCCGTCCATCACATGCTCGACCGCGTAACCTTCGCGCTCGAAGATGTGACGAAGCAGAGTGGCGCAGAAGTCGTCGTCTTCGACTACGAGGATGTTCATCGATTCCTCCTGCCTTCCCCAAAGCTGTCTTCGAAGAGTCGGCCGTGCCGCGACAGCGTTTGAGGGGGCCGAAGGTCCCGATTTCTAGGGGATGACGAGCATCCCGAGCTCGGCCTCGAGCTGGGGCCGAGGCTTCGCTCCAAGCGATGACCGCTCCATCCGGCCCCCGCGGAAGAGCCCGACCAGGGGGATCGACTGGACGTTGTACTTCTGCGCGATGTCGGGGGACTCGTCGATGTTGCACTTCACGACCTTGTAGCTGTCCTTCCGCATCGCGGCGATCTGATCGATCACGGGTGCGACGGCCCGGCACGGGCCGCACCAGGGCGCCCAGAAGTCGACGATCACGGGCTTGTCCGATCGGAGCACCTCGGCGTCGAAGGTCGCGCTGTTGACCGCCTTGACCGCGCCCGGGACGTCCGGCGGGGGCGCGACCTCGACCTCGATGGCCGTCGGCTTCTCGCCGCGAGCGATCTGCGCCAGCCAGTCGCGGGCATCGGTGGCCGATTCCTGCGAGACGTTGTGCTCCATCGGATACGTCCGGAACTGGACCGGGACCTCGTGTTCGCGAAGCTCCTCGAGGGACGCCTTGGCCCGAGCGATCGGCACGACGGGGTCGTCCGTCCCATGCTGCATCAGCACCGGGGGGAGTTCACCGGAGAAGTCGAGCGAGACCTGCTCGGGAAGCGGCGGCAGGAAGCCCGACATCGCGAGCGCACCCGCCGGACGCCTCGCTGCGTCGCGGAAGGCCATCACGAGCGACATCGCCGCGCCTTGGGAGAACCCGCCGATCACCATCTCCTCGCGCTTCAGACCGTACTGATCGACGGACGAGTCGATGACCTCCTCGATCGCGTCGAGGGACGAAGCGATCGTGCCCGGTGTCTCGAACTTGAACCACGCGAAGCCGGGACCGTAGGCGTACGGCGCGCGCGGCGCGACGATGAGGTACGTCCCGTCGGGGTCGAGGTACGGCGCGAGCTGCGGCAGGTCCTGTTCGTTCGAACCGATGCCGTGCATCAGGAGGAGCAGGCGCTTGGCGTTATCTCCCCGAACGACCTTGGTCGTGAGGCTCATTTGACCTTGTCGAAGTCGAGCGCGCAGGAGTTGATGCAGTAGCGGAGGCCGGTCGGGTTGGGACCGTCGGGGAAGACGTGGCCGAGGTGCCCGCCACAACGCTTGCAGCGAACCTCCGTGCGGACCATCCCGTGGCTGCGATCCTCGTGTACCTCGACATTCGCGGCGACGGCGGGTTCGTAGAAGCTCGGCCACCCCGAACCGGACTCGAACTTCGTTTCGGAGCTGAAGAGATCGGCGCCGCATCCGGCGCAGCGGTACATCCCCGTGTCGTGGTTGTAGACGTAGTCGCCCGTGAACGCACGCTCGGTGCCCTGGCGGCGCAGCACTTCGTACTGCTCGGGCGTGAGCTCCTCACGCCATTCTTCGTCGGTTTTCTCGATGTCTGGGGCCATATGAAAAGGCTAACCCAGCACGTGGGGGCCGAGATTCCGGTGCTCAGACGAGCGTGGCGATGAACGCTTCGACGATCTCGCCGTCGAACTGCGTCCCCGACGACCGGCGAAGCTCCTCGATGGCTTCGTCCTGCGCAAACGCCGGACGGTACACCCGGTCGCTCGTCATGGCGTCGAACGAGTCGGCGATGGCGAGCACGCGAGCCGCCAAGGGGATCGCGGATCCTTCGAGGCCGTCGGGATAGCCGCCGCCGTCGACGCGCTCGTGGTGGTGACGGATCTCGCCGACGAGATCGTCGAGTCCCGCGACGGCGGTGACGACGTCCGCCCCCATCGCGGCGTGCGTCTTGACGACCTCGAACTCCTCAGCCGTGAGCGGGCCCGGCTTGCTCAGGATGTCGGCCGGGATACCCGCTTTCCCGACGTCGTGGAGCAATGCGCCGAAGTACCGGCGCGTCATGAGGTCGCGGCTCGCGCCGAGGGTCTCGTGGATCTGCGCGGCGATGGTCGCGACGCGCAGCGAATGACCGCGCGCGTAGAACGTCCGGTGATCGAGATCCTCCATGAATTCGACGAGCGATCCGACGGGAGCTCCGTCCACGAAGAACTGCGCGGTCGCCATCGAGGCGACACACAGCCGGATGGCTATCTCGTTCGACGCGAGAGCTACGGTCGTCCGCACGCGACCCCCCCTAGTTGCTCGGTAAACGACGCGCGGTGCGAAACGGGTACGCGGAGCGCTAGGAGTGCGCGGCGACCTCGGGCGAGCCGACGGTCAGCTGTCCGACGAGCGCCGGAACGTCTCCGGCGGGCAGCGGCGGGTACAGGTGGAAGCCCTGCACGATGTTGCACCCGTTCGCGTGGAGGTATTCGAGCTGTTCCTCGTTCTCGACGCCCTCGGCGACCACGGCGATGTTGAGGTCCGACGCGAGGCCGAGGACGGACCGGACGATCGCCTGGTCCGTCGCCGTCGCGGCGATCCCGTCGACGAACGAGCGGTCGATCTTCAGGACGGAGAACGGGAAGCGCTTCAGGTACGAGAGCGAGGAATACCCGAGCCCGAAGTCGTCGATCGCCATGCGGACGCCGAGGCGGTTGAGCCGTTTCATCTGGACGAGCGTCGCCTGGTTGTCCCGCATCAGGACCGACTCGGTGATCTCGAAGACGATGTCGTTCGGGTGGATCTTGTGGTTCTCGAACGCGGCCACGACGGTCTCGACGAAGTTCTCCTGGCGGAACTCCTTCGCGGACAGGTTGATGCTCACCGGTATGCGCGGCCAGTTCGGATGCGTCGCGCGCCAGACGTTCACCTGCCGGCACACCTCGTTCAAGATCCAGTGACCGAGCGGGATGATCAGCTCGGATTCCTCCGCGAAGGGGATGAACTCCATCGGGAGGAGCAAGCCGCGCTCCGGATGCTGCCACCGGATGAGCGCTTCGAGTCCGAGGATCCGTCGCTCGGGGATCTGGACCACGGGCTGGTAGTAGACGACGAACGAACCCTGCTCGAACCCGCGTCGAAGGTCGAACTCGAGCGTGAGGCGTTGCTCGGCCTTCGCGATCATCTCCGGACGGTACGCCTCGCACCGTCCGCCTCCTTGCTCCTTCGCGCGTTCCATCGCGAGGTCGGCTTCCCGGACGAAGTCGCGGTTGCTGCCGAGCGTGGAAGATCCGAACGACACGCCGACGCTCACCGTGATGAAGACTTCGCGATCGTTGATCGTGATCGGCTCTTGCACGTGAGCGAGGATGCGGTTCGCCGTCTCGAGCGCGACATGCCTGCTCTCGGCTTCGTCGATCAGCACGATGAACTCGTCGCCGCCGTAACGGGCGACGGTCTGGCCGGGTTCGATCGCCGCGGCCAGACGCGCCGAGACGACGCGCAGCACGGCGTCGCCGGCGTTGTGTCCGAGGCTGTCGTTGATCCGCTTGAAGTTGTCTACGTCGAAGAAGAGAACGGCCGTCGGTGACGGTGTGACCGCCTTCTTCTCCATGAGATGCGCGAGACGGTCGAGGAACAATGAGCGGTTGGGGAGTCCGGTGGTCGAGTCGTGCAGCGACTCGTGATGCAGCTGACGCTGGAACTCGCTCCGCTCGGTGAAGCGCCGCGCGTTCGTGAGCGCCGCGCCCGCTTGCAGCGCAAGGAGTTCGAGGGACTCCATCTCGGCGCGGAGGATCGTGTTCCGTTCGCGCGTTCCCACGACGAGCATCGCTTCGAGCTCACCTCCGCACCAGATCGGTGCGGCGCCGACGGCACGCAGTCCCAGCGGACGAACCTCGTCGAGCCCTCCGGGCCACTGGGAGTACTCGTTGATCACGACCATCTCGCGACGGCGTCGGGCGAGTCCGATGATCCCCTCGTTCGATCGGAGGATCCCGAAGTTCACCATCTCGGTTATGCCGCGACGTTCCGTGTATTCGTACGTTTCGCCGGTTTCGTCGAACAGCGCGATCGCGGCTGCTTCGAAGCCGACCTCGAGGGACGATTCGACGACGGTTGCGAGGACCCGCTCGACCTCCGGAGTCGTCATCGTCCGGCTCGCGCCGGCGACGATGCGGAGCAGGCGGGCGCGATGGTCGGACTCGCGTCGCGCGATGAGCTCCTCCGAGACGCGACGGTGGAGGTTCCGCGCGAGCGTGCCGGTTGCGGCGGCGACGATGAGGATGATCCCCATGCGGTACGTCACCGACACCAACTGGAAGTGCGGGATCGGATAGGTGTGCGACGCCCAGTAGTCGCGCAGCCCGTAGAACACGGACGACACACCCCAGACCGCGAGCGAGCCGCGGGCCTGCCGCCGGATCGCGCCCTCGAGCACCGGGATCGTCAACAGCGCCCACAGCGAAGACGACTGATCGAAGCTGAATAGGAGGACGACGCTCATGGCGCAGAAGGAATCGGCGATGAGCTCGGCATCGCCGATCAACGCGAGCGTCCGGACGTTTTCTACCTTGCGCGTCGCGAGGGAGACGGCGTTGATCACGAGGACGACGAAAGCGACCGCGAGACCGACCGGTAACTGCGGGAACGGGACGTGGACGCCGGCCGGCGGCCGGTACAAGACGAACTGAACGATGACGAAGGGGATCGCGATCCAGCGAGCGAGCCGCATCTGGGTCTCGGTGCCGAGCAGATACTCACGACGGTCGAGCGCATGCACGTCCGTATGCGCGCGACGTCCGACTCCCATTCCGCCAGTTGTCTCCGCCATCAACTACCCCGAGTAGAACGATACAGCGCTCCGCTGTGTTCGTCGCCCCCAGGGTACTCGCAGTTCTCAGGGATGTTTGCCCTGCTCAGAGGGTTGCAAATGGCGGGGGCGAGGTGTACGAATCAGGGAACGAAAGGAGATCTCACCCGTGCGCACCCTTCGTTTCGTCGCTGTGGTCGCTTCGTTGTTGCTCGTAGCGGTGGCATGTGGGAAAGAGGGGGGTCCGTCCGCCAGTAACAACGCGGTGACCGGAGGCGGGGGGCAGAACGCCGGTCCACTGGTCCTCGGCGCCGAGCAGTTCCCGGAATGCCTGAACCCGATCGACTCCTGCGCGAATGCCTCGTGGGAGGACTGGGCGGTCGTGGATCACGTCCTCGAGAAAGCGATGACGATTACACCGCAGGGTACGTTCGAAGCGACGCCGCTCCTCACCGAGGCGCCGACGCTCGCCAACGGGGACCTCACGCAGAACCCCTTCAGTGTGAAGTACAAGATCAATCCGAAGGCGGTGTGGGACGACGGCACACCGGTCACGTCGAAGGACTTCGAATTCACGTGGCAAGCCCATATGAAGACGAAGGGTTCCATCTTTACGACGGGCTACGACAAGATCACGAGCGTCGACACGACCGATCCGCACACGGCGATCGTGCACTACTCCCAGATCTACGCCGACTGGCCCGACAACTTCGGGGGGAACACCGACTACGTCCTCAAGGCGGCCGCGTTCCCGAAGGGCCCGGACATCTCCGGACAGGTGCAGACGAACATCCCATTCTCGGATGGGCCGTACAAGCTCACGTCGTTCAACAAGAACGAGCTCGTGCTGACGGCGAACGACAAATGGTGGGGGCCGAAACCCAACTTCTCGCCCGTCACGGTCGTCCCGCGGACGGACTCGAACACCGAAGTCACGTCACTGCTTTCGGGCGAGGTGTCCGCGATCTACCCGCAGCCGAGCGTCACGCTCGCGCAGCGGCTGAAGAGCAATCCGAAGGTGAAGTACCGCGTCGGCGGTGGTTCGTCCTACGAAGGAGTGTGGCTGAATCTGGCCAAGGCGCCGCTGAACGACATCAAGGTTCGTGAGGCGTTGTTCTGGGCGACGGACCGCGAAGCCGTCGTCAACACGATCATCAAGCCGAGCGATCCCGACGCCGCCGTCCTGAATTGCGCGGGATGGGTACCGAACGTCGGCCCGTGGTGTGACAACACCCAGTTCGCGAACTTCCATTACGACCCGAACCAGGCCAAGTCGATCCTGACGGCCGACGGTTACAAGCTCGGGTCGGATGGCATCTTCGCGAAGAACGGACAGCGTCTGTCGCTCACGTTCTCGACGACCACGGGCAACAAGGGTCGTGAAGACACGGAAGCGCTCCTCAAGGAGAAGTGGAAGGCGGCCGGTATCGAGATGGTCGTGAAGAACTACAACTCGCCGAGCCCGATCTTCACCGACATCCTTCCGAAGGGGAACTTCCAGGTCGCGGAGTACGCACAGGTCGCGAGTCCCGACCCCGGCGTCACGTCGATCTACGCCTGCGATCAGATCCCGTCGGCGGCGAACCAGTACGCCGGACAGAACTTCTCCTTCTGGTGCAACCAGCAGGCGACGAACGTTATGAAGCAGTCGGACCTGCAGCTCGATCCGGCGAAGCGTCTGCCGCTGATCAAACAGGTCGGCGCGTTTGTCCGCCAGGACCTCGTGTGGTTGCCGCTCTACCAGAAGCCGCTCATCACCGCGTGGCGGACGGACAAGATCGGTGGACCGATCGGCGCGTACAACGAGACCGGTCTCGGAGGGTTCTACAACCTCTACGCCTGGACGAAGCCGTAACCAGTCCGAAGAAGTCATCCCGTTGGGCCCGCGAATATCGCGGGCCCAACGTTGTTCCGGGAGTACCGTAGGGTCGCATGGGGCAGTACATCGCCCGTCGCGCGCTCGTCTCCATCCCCGTACTCCTCATCGCGTCGATCTCGGTCTTCGCGATCGTCAAGGCCACCGCGTCACCCGTCGCGGCGATCCGGTCGAACCCCCGCGTGAGCCAAGCGGCGATCGAGAAGTACACGCACGATCTCGGCCTCGACAAGCCGCCCCCCGAGCAGTACCTGACGTGGCTGGGGAACTTCATCCGCGGCAAGTGGGGGACGTCCATCGTGACGGGTCGTCCCGTCGGACCGGACATCCGCGACGGGCTGTTCAACACGATGATCCTCGGGATCACGTCCTTCCTCGTGTCGATCGTCCTCGGTGTCGGTGTCGGGATCTTCTCCGCCGTTCGGCAGTACTCCTTCTTCGATTACCTCTCGACGGGTTCGGCGTTCCTCGGCCTGTCGATCCCCGTCTTCTGGTTCGCGCTCATCCTGCAGATCGTCTTCGGGCTCTACTTGACGAACTGGTTCCACCTGGCGACGCCGGTCTTACCGACGGCCGGGATGTTCAGTCCCGGCGCCACCGGCATCGATCTCATCGATCGGATCCGGCACCTGATCCTTCCGGTGACGGTGCTGTCCGTGCAGATCGTCGCGCTGTACTCGCGGTATACGCGTGCGGGGATGCTCGACGTGCTTCACTCCGACTATCTGCGCACCGCGCGCGCGAAAGGCCTCAACGAGCGGACGGTCATGATGCGGCACGCGATGCGGAACGCGTTGACGCCGCTCGTCAGTGTCGCGGCGATCGACGTCGGCGCACTCGCCGGCGGACTGATCGTTACCGAGACGATCTTCTCCTGGCCGGGTATGGGAGTGCTGTTCATCAGTGCGATGGAGAACGGCGACTACTCCGTCGTCCTGACGTGGATGATGATCGTCGTCGCCTTCGTGATCGTGTTCAACCTGATCGCCGACATCTTGTACGCCGTGCTCGATCCGCGGATCCGTTATGACTGACGACATCAAGTCGGCGCACCATCCGGAGATCGGCGAACTCGAGATCGCCGCGGCAGAGCTTCCGGACGACACGCTCGCCCGCATGGGACTCGACGCCGTCGGCGCGAGTCAGTGGCGCATCGTCTGGCGGCGTCTGCTACGTCACCGCCTGGCGATCGCGAGCTTCGGGATCCTCGTGCTGCTCGGCGTCATCGCCGTGTTCGCGAACGTCTTTGCGCCGCACGGCTATGCGACCCAGTACCTCTCGCAGCAACTGAGATCGCCCGGGGCCGGTCACTGGCTCGGCACCGACACACTTGGACGCGACGAGCTGTCCCGTCTCATCTACGGCGGACGGATCTCCCTCGCCGTCGGTTTCGGCGTCGCGCTGTCCGCCGGAGTCATCGGCACGATCGTCGGCTCGCTCGCCGGCTTCTACGGCGGACGGCTCGACACACTCCTCATGCGTGTGACCGACCTGTTCCTGTCGATCCCGCTTCTCGTGATCTTGATCGTCGCCGCGACGCTGCTCGGGGGCTCCGTCCTGGACATCGTCATCGTGCTGTCGATCTTCTTCTGGATGCCGCTGGCGCGGATCGTCCGTGGGTCGTTCCTGTCGCTACGCGAGAAAGAGTTCGTCGAAGCCGCGCGATCCGTCGGTGCGTCCAACTTCCGGATCATCGTCCGGCACATGCTTCCGAACGCCATCGGACCGATCATCGTGAACGTCACACTCGCCGTCGCCGAAGCCATCCTGATCGAATCGGTGCTGTCGTTCCTCGGCTTCGGCATCCAGCCGCCGACGCCGACGTGGGGGAACATGCTCGCCGAGTCGCGCGACCTGGCCACGACGGCGCCGTGGCTCGTGTGGTTCCCGGGTCTTTGCATCTTGCTGACGGTGCTCTGCGTGAACTTCCTCGGTGACGGTCTCCGTGACGCTTTCGACCCCACGCAGGACTTGATCAAGCGATGACGGACGTCACGTACTTCGATCCGGAGCGCGACAGCGCCCGGCCCGTCATCGCCGTCGAGGATCTCGTCGCCGAGTTCCGCACGGAAGCGGGGATCGTCCGCGCCGTCGACGGCGTTTCCTTCGACATCGCGCAGAAAGAGGTGTTCGCCGTCGTCGGCGAGTCGGGCTGCGGCAAGAGCACGGTGGCGCTGTCCGTGCTCGGTTTGCTGCCCCAGCCGGCCGGACGGATCGCCGGGGGCAAGGTCCTGTTCCGCGGTGAAGATCTCGTCAGCGCGTCACCCGCGCGGCTGCGTCAGGTCCGCGGCGATCGCATCGCGATGATCTTCCAGGATCCACTGAGCGCCCTGAACCCGACGATCCGCGTGGGCGAGCAGATCGCGGAAGTGTTCCGCGCTCACCGCGAGATCGAACCGAAGGTCGCGTGGGAGCAGGCCGTCGAATTGCTTTCGATCGTCGGGATCCCGCGCGCACTCGCGCGAGCGAAGGACTACCCGCACCAGTTCTCCGGCGGCATGCGTCAACGCGTGATGATCGCGATGGCGATCGCGCTTCGTCCGGCGCTGCTCATCGCGGACGAACCAACGACGGCGCTCGACGTCACGATCCAGGCGCAGATCCTCGAGGTGCTGCTCGACGTCCGCGAACGTTTCGATATGGCGATCCTGCTCATCACGCACGACCTCGGGGTCGTCGCGGGAACGGCCGATCGCGTGATGGTGATGTACGCCGGGAAGAAGGTCGAGGAAGCGCCGGCGCTCGACCTGTATCGCACGCCGAAGCATCCGTACACGTGGGGCTTGCTCGGTTCGACGACGCGCGTCGATCGTCCGCGAACGGGCTCGTTGCCGCAGATCCCCGGATCACCGCCGAGCCTCCTCGTGCCGCCGCCGGCGTGCAGGTTCGCGCCGCGGTGTCCGCGTGTGCAGCCGATCTGCCGCACGGACTACCCAGAACTTCGAAAGGTCGATGTCGGTCAGGTCGCGGCGTGCCACTTCGCGCAGGACCCGGGGTGGGGACCGGCACCCGAGGAGGTTCCGGCGTGACGGAGCCGCTGCTGAGGGCCGACGGACTCGTGAAGCACTTCCCGGTACTCCGGGGAGTCGTCTTCCGTCGCGCGGTCGCGGAGGTGCACGCCGTCGACGGCGTGTCGTTCGAGATCGCGCCGGGTGAGACGTTCGGGGTCGTGGGGGAGTCGGGTTGCGGCAAGACGACGGTCGCGCGGCTGGTGATGCGGCTCGTGGACCTCGACGACGGAACGCTCACCTCCGACGGTGAAGACATCACGCGAGTACGCGGTGAGGCGCTCCGCAAGCTCCGCTTGAAGATGCAGATCATCTTCCAAGACCCGTTCGCGAGCTTGAACCCCCGGATGACGGTCGGCGACATCGTCGGTGAGCCGCTGCACATCCACAACATGTGGAAGGACGGCGGCCCGCGGCGCGTCCGAGAGCTCCTCGATCTCGTCGGGCTCGCGGCGGAACACGCCGAGCGTTACCCGCACGAGTTCTCCGGGGGTCAGCGCCAGCGCATCGGCATCGCACGCGCGCTCGCTCTGCATCCGAAGCTCGTCGTGTGCGATGAGCCGGTGTCGGCACTTGACGTTTCGATGCGCGCGCAGATCCTCAATCTCCTGAAGCATCTTCAGGAAGAGTTCGGACTGACGTACCTGTTCATCTCGCACGATCTGTCTGTCGTGCGTCAGGTGTGCGATCGCGTCGCCGTGATGTACCTCGGTCAGGTCGTCGAGGTCGCGGAACGCGACGCGCTGTTCGACCGCGCGCTGCATCCGTACACGCAAGCGCTCATCTCGGCGATCCCGATCCCGGACCCGGAACTCGAGCGGAAACGGCGGCGAATCGTCCTGCAAGGTGACGTGCCGTCACCGCAGGATCCGCCGCGGGCGTGCCGCTTCCACACGCGTTGCTTCAAAGCGCAAGAGATCTGCGAGCAGATCGAGCCCGAGCTCGAGCAACGGTGTGACGACCATCCCGCTGCCTGCCACTTCGCGGAGCCACGGGCTCCCGTGGTCGAATCGCCGGCGTAGCTCAGCCGCCTTTGACCGTCCCGACCTTCAGATCGCGGAACGGCACCTCTTTGTCGACGCGCGGATCCTGCGGGAGGCCGAGCACACGTTCGCCGAGGATGTTCAGCATGACCTCGTCCGTGCCGCCGGCGATCTTGCCCGAGCGCGCCTGAAGAACGCCCATCGCCGTGCGCTCACCGAGCGATTCGCTTCCTTCCCATGCGATGGACTGCGTGCCGACGAGGTTCGTCGTCAGTTCCGACTGGGCCGCCGACAAGCGCGCGCCGAGCAGCTTCAGCATCGAGAACTCCGGGCCGGGGATCGACTTGCGCGCGGCTTCCGCCATCTTCTGACGTAGGAACGAGAGCACCTTGTTCTGCACGTAGAGATTCACGACCTCGTCACGGATCTCTTTGTCGTCCCACTTGCCGGCGTCCTTCGCGAGACGGACGAGCGCGTTGTCGCCCGCGCCGCGTCGTCCGCCGCCGCCGGCACCACCGATCGCCATGCGCTCGTTCATGAGCGTCGTGAGGGCGACGCGCCAGCCGTTGCCGACCTCGTCGAGACGCTGGCTGTCCGGCACGCGGACGTCGTCGAAGAAGATCTCGTTGAAGTGCGCTTCACCCGTGATCTGGCGGAGCGGCCGCACCGTGACGCCGGGTGAGGTGAAGTCGACGAGGAACATCGTGAGTCCTTGGTGCTTCGGGAGATCGGGGTCGGTGCGGACGATCA
>JAICYB010000090.1 GCA_025934435.1 Actinomycetes bacterium
CGACGACGCCCGCGAGATGGAGCTGCTCGTCGACGAGGCGGTCGATGAAGAATCCGGCTTCCGCGAGCGGCGGACCTTCGAGCGTCGTCACGACGATGAACCCCGTTTCGTCCGACGACAACAGACCGAGCACCTGCTCGGCGCGCTCCTTGAAACCGTCGTACATGTTCTGGAAGTCCATGACGAGTGCGGACATGTCCTCGAGCACTTGCGAGCCGAGCACGCGGTCGGCGATGCGAAGGAACGGGGACGCGGTGAAGCTGAAGGCGCGGGCGCCGAGCCGTCCGGCGGCCGCGTAGGGCTTCGCCATCCAGCGCAGCAAGCTCCCGCCGACGAAGTCGGTCATGCGCTTCGGTGCTTCCAGGAAGTCGAGTGCGCTGCGCGTCGGCGGCGTGTCGATCACGATCAGGTCGTAGGCGCGCTTGTCGTAGAGATCGGCGAGACGCTCCATCGCCATGTACCCCTGCGATCCGATGAATTGCTCGGAAACCCCGCGATAGATCCGGTTCGTCTTGATCCGCTCGGCTTGCGCGCGCGTGGGTGAGTAGCGGTCGACGAGATCGTCCCACGCCGTCTTCATGTCGAGCATCGCTGCGTCCAGCGTGCCGTTGTACCCGGCCGGCAGCTCGACCTTGCTCTCCGAGTGTCCGATGCCGCCGTCGAGGCCGAGCGCCGACGCGAGACGGCGAGCCGGATCGATCGTGACGACGATCACTCGTTTGTCACGCGCGGCATCGAGCGCGATCGACGCGGATGTCGTCGTCTTGCCGACACCGCCGGCGCCGCACACGACGACGACGCTTCGATCGGCGAGGGCTTCGCGGAGCGTCATTTGAGTGCGTCGGCGACGAGCTTCGTCGCCGCGAGGTCGTGACGGTCGAATCCGATGAGCGGGACGACGACCGTCGGGGGGCCGAGCTCCTTCAGCTGGTCGACGTAGGGACGCTCCGCGTGGGCGAGCTCCAGCCAGAGGGACGTCGCTTCTTTCACCGTGCCGTCCGCGTGCGAAGCGACTTCTTGGAATTCCGCTTCGTCCGGCACGGCGATCACACGGTTGGCGATGATGCCGAGGACGGGCGTGCGAACGTCTTTCGGGAGTTGCGCGAGGAGCTCGGCGGTCTCCGTCACCGGCATCTCTTCCGCGAGCGAGACGACGACGACACCGGTGGTGGACGGATCTTCGAGGAGATCGCGGACCCACGCCGTCTGATTGCGGATCATCCCGACATCGACCATCTCTTGGATCGTGCGCGGCCCGCGAAGGTGCGAGATCACCTGACCCGCCGGCGCGGCGTCGACCACGATGAGGTCCCACCGCGGGCGTGATCCGTCCATCGCGCGCAGCTCGAATCCCACCTTGCCGGCGATGAGGACTTCCTTGATCCCCGGCGCGGCGTTCGCGATGAACTCGAACACCTTCTTGATCGGACCGAAGCGCCGTACGCGCGGAACCTTCAGCGCGACGTGGAGGTATTCGTCGAGCACCTCTTCGGGGTGGAGGGCGAGATGGAAGAGATGCGGTCCGGCTTGGCGCGCCGCGTAGCGGGCCGCACCGGCATCGAGGAAGCGCGCGGCGTCGCCGTTCGCTTCGACGTCGATGAGCAGCGTCCGTAGTCCGCGCTCCGAAGCGAGCAGCGCGAGCGCCGCCGCCATCGTCGACTTGCCCGTTCCGCCTTTGCCCGTGACCCACAACGCGCGACGCGAGAAGAGTTCATCGAGGAAGGACGACATGACTCAGGTAGCCTACCCACGATGACATTCGAGCTACCGGACGAAGCACAAGCGCTCAAGGAGTCGGCGGCGGCATTCGCCGCTCGGGAGATCGCACCGGTTGTCGAAGAAGCCGAGCGGAACGAGAAGTTCCCGCGCGATCTCTACTCGAAGGCGGGACAAGCGGGCTTCATCGGCATGCGTTACCCGGACGAGCTCGGAGGCCAGGGCGCCGGCATCACCGCCGAAGTGCTGTGGCGCGAAACGTGCAGCTATCAATGCGCGGGGATCGCTTCCGCGCTCTCGGTGCCCGGCAACATCGGCTCGTATCCCATCTACGAGTTCGGGAGCGCGGAACAGCAGCAGCGGTACCTCCCGAAGGTCACCGCCGGCGAATGGATGGGCGCGTTCGCGCTCACCGAACCCGAGGCCGGCTCGGACGTCAAAGGCATCCGCTCGACCGCCGAACGCAAGAACGGTTTGTGGGTTCTGTCCGGACGGAAGATGTTCATCACGTGTGCTCCGTCCGCCGACTTCTTCATCTTCACGTGCTACACCGACCGCGATCTCGGCTACGAAGGCATCGCGAACTTCATCCTCGATCGTTCGCTTCTGCCCGACGATGCGATCACGCCGCTGAAGACGCTCGGCCATCGTTCGTCCGAGGTCGGTGAGGTTGCCGTCGACCGGATCGAGGTGCCGGACGACGCACTGATCGGCGAACCGACCGGAGGCTTCCGGCGCGCGGCCCGCACGCTGAACGGCGGGCGCCTCGTCGTCGCCGGCGGTGCGATCGGCACCGGACAGCGTGCCGTCGATGTATCCGTTGCCTACGCGAAGGAACGCCGCGCGTTCGATCGCGAGATCGGGGGCTTCCAAGCCGTTGCCTTCCGCCTCGCCGACATCGCAGCGGCGATCGACTCGGCGCGCGTCACCGTGTACTGGGCGGCGTCGCGGTGGGATGCGGGGTCGGAATCGCCGAAGGACGTCGCCGTCGCGAAGCTGATCGCGTCGGAAGCGGCCGTGCGCGCGGCGAGCGAAGGCCTGCGAACGTTCGGCGGGTACGCCTACATCGGCGGCGAATTCCCGATCGAGCGGCTGTTCCGCGATTCGCGCTACTACGTGATCGTCGAAGGAACGAGCGACGTGCAGCACTTGGTGCTGGCGCGACAACTAGGACTGAAGCCCCAATGAGCCCAGACTTCAAGCACCGAAGCGGACACAAGCTGCACTACGTCGAGCAGGGCGAAGGCGACCACATCGTCTTCGCGCACGGCTTCTGCATGGACCACACCATGTACGTCGCGCAGTTCGAGGAACTCCCGAAGAGCTACCACTGCGTTGCCGTGGACACGCGCGGGCACGGGCACAGCGATACGCCGGACGGTCCGTGGAGGATCGACGACCTCGTCGCCGATCTCGCCGAGTTCATCGAAGGCGTCGGATCGCCCTGTCACCTCGTCGGGATGTCGCTCGGTGGGATGACGGCTGTGCGTGTTGCGCTCGATCATCCGCAGCTCGTTCGTTCGCTGACGATGATCGATTCGTCGGCCGACGCATTGCCGGCCGAGTTGCACGACCCGTACCACCAGTTCCAGCGCACCGTCGAGAACGACGGCGTGACCGAAGAGCTCGCAAGGTCGACGTTGGCGCTCTTCTACGGCCAGCCGTACATGGACGCCAACCCGGACGCCATGAGCTATCACGTCGACCGCGTGACCTCGATGTCGCAGGAAGCGGTGTTCGAAGGTTTGCGAGTTCTCATGGACCGTGGATCGGTCGTCGACCGGTTGCACGAGATCAAGGTTCCGGTGCTCGTCATCCACGGAGAGCTCGATCAGGCGATCGACATGAGATACGCCGAGCAGGTGAGCACCGGTGTCGCCGGCGCGAAGCTCGTCAAGGTCCCGGGGGCCGGGCATACCACGCCCGTCGAAGCTCCCGACGCCGTTAACGAAGCGTTGTCGCTGTTCGTCGCCGGCTAGGACTCTTTCGCCCGGAGCGCCTCGAGCACCGTCTCGGCCTGGGCGATGACCGACCGGACCTGCTCGGTCATGTCGTCGGGAAGGCTCTCCTCCGCCTGGCGAAGCTCGGCGATGGCCGATTCGAGGGCAAGAACAGCGTCACGCATGCGCGAGATTCTCGCACACGTAGACGACGGTCTTGTACGGCAGATCGAACTCTTCCGTGCCGAGCGCTTCGAGGAACGCCCGGGCTTCGTCCAAGATGTCAGTTCGCTTCGGACTCGTCTCGATGAACGAGATCGACGCGACGCGCGCGAGGGCGCCGTCGATATCGACGCGCTGCGAGTGCTCGAACCACTGCTCGCTGATCCGACCGAAGTACGGCGAGGCTTCGAGCGCCGCCCGCCACGCGCCGGTCCGGTATCCCGGCGTGTCACCGCGATGTGCCTCCGTGATCCTCCAGAAGTCGGCGGCCCAGCCGTCGAGCTCGTCTCGGCGGTTCCACACGATGGCGAGTTTCCCGCCCGGACGAAGCACCCGGTGTAGTTCCGGCAAAGCGCTCGCGTGGTCGATCCAGTGAAACGCGGACGCGAACGTTGCGACGTCCAACGACCGATCGCGTAAGGGCAGTGCTTCCGCCAGCGCGGCCAAGACGGGGACGTCGGGCAGCACTTCGTGGAACGTCCGCCGCATCGCTTCGAGTGGTTCGATGCCGATGACGTCGGATCCGGCGAGCAGTCGTGTGAACTTGCCCGTCCCGCATCCGATATCCGCGACGCGGGTGTCGTTCGCGAGGCCGATCGCATCGACGACCTCGCGCGGGTACGACGCGCGTCCCTTCTCATAGACGTCCGGCCGGACGAACCCCGCCTTCGCCGTCGGATTCACGGGATGAGACGCTTCGGCGCTTCGTAGCACCACACGCCGTCGCGCATCTCGCGTTGCAGCCGTCCACGCAGGCGCAGGTACTCGAGGTGCGCGAGCGTCTCCGCGAGCGCGAGGCGCACCTCGAAGTGCAATAGCTGACGGTCGAACAGATCGTGCGCGACCTCGAGCGCGTTCAGCGGCCCCCGTCTGATGAGAATGCCCATGCAGCGGCGCAGTCGCGCTTCGTGGTGCGCGGCGATCGCGTGCGCCCGCTCGGCCCCCTCGTCGAAGGGACGTCCGTGTCCCGGCAACACGAGCGACGGATCGAGCTGCGCGACCTTCTCGAGCGAATCGAGGAACTGCCCGAGCGGATCCGACGGCTCGACATCGGGGGACACCCCCGAGCCCCCGGGCATCCACCCGATGTGCGGCGTGATCTTGCCGAGGACCGTGTCCCCGACGACGCACAACCTGTCGCTTTTCCGGAAGAAGACGACGTGACCTTCTTCGTGTCCGGGCGTCCAGTAGATGTCGAACGAACCGCCGCCGAACGTCACGGCGTCGCCCTCGTCGATCGTCGTCATCTCCTCAGGGAGCACCATCTGCTGGAACGAGCTGGACATACGTCCGGTCAGCTCGTCCTCGTCCGCCCATCCGTGTTCGGCGTACACCACGAGACGCTGTTTCCAACGCTCCGGATCGGGATTGCCCATCGCTTCGAGCGCGCGTTTGGCGAAGGGATGACACACGACCGGCGCGCCCGTCAGCTCTTGGAGTCGTCCGGCGCAGCCGAAGTGATCGGGGTGTGCGTGCGTGAGATAGATGCGTTCGACATCGGACGGGCTTCGTCCGAGCCACTCGATCCCTTGCTTGATCCGTTCGAACGAATCACCGAACGGCATCGCCGTGTCGATGAGGACGATGCCCCCGTGCTCGCCTTCCGCCATGTAGACGTGCACATGGGGGAGCCCCGGGATCGGCGTGTCGCACGTTACCCGGAAGATGCCCGGGAAGGGCATCGCGAAGTACGGGCGATTATTCGTGGAGCGTCTCCTTGACGACGAACGTGACCTTGAGCCAGACGCGGTACTCGTCGACGCGTCCGCCGCGGACGGTACCCGCCACCTTCTCGATCTCGAACTCGCGCACGTCGGAGATCGTCAGCGCCGCGCGTGAGATCGCTTCCTCCGCCGCGGCCTCGATCGACGCGCCGGTTCCCGACAGGTCCAGCGTCTTCGTCACCGTCATGCGCGCCTCCTCGAGCGATCGCGAGCTGGGCGCTTAGAGTAACGGTCCCCTTGACGATCGACCTCCACTGCCACACGACCGCGTCCGACGGCCTCCTCACGCCGACCGAGCTCGTGGCGAGAGCCGCCGCGAGCGGGGCCGACGTCATCGCCGTCACCGACCACGACACGACGGACGGCATCGCCGAGGCCCGAGCGGCCACCACGACGGTGCGAGTGATCGCCGGCATCGAGCTCTCGACCCGCTGGAACGGACGCAACGTCCACATGCTCGGCTACTTCCTCGATCCGGACGCACCCCCGCTGGCCGAAGCGATCGCGACGCTGCGGCACGACCGCGAGGCGAGAGCCATCCAGATCGTCGAGAAGCTGAACGATCTGGGTTACGAGATCTCGATGGACGAAGTCCGGGAGCAGGCGGGTGGTGCGTCCACCATCGTGCGTCCGCACATCGCGCGAGCGCTCGTTGCGAAGGGGCACGTCGGATGGGTTCGGGAAGCGTTCACGCCGGAGCTGATCGCGGACGGCGGCCGCGCCGACGTCTCCAAGACCGCGATGCCACCCGTGCGCGCGGTCGAGCTCATCCGGGCGAGCGGCGGCGCGGCCGTCATCGCGCACGCCGCGGTCGGGCATCACGAGGGCGAGGCGACGCGGGTCCCGCACGAGCTGATCGACGAGCTCGCCGCCGCCGATCC
>JAICYB010000077.1 GCA_025934435.1 Actinomycetes bacterium
GGGCGCTCCCGTTTTTGGTTAGCGGTGGTTATCGTGGGGTCGGCCCGCGCACGGCTCCGCGGGTTCGGGGGGACGACGCAGTCATAGCGATCGCAGAAGCGCAACCACTTTCCCGAGCACGCGACCTTCCGTCGTGACTTCGATCGGTTCGTAGTCGGGGTTCGCGGGACGAAGGATCGTTTTCGAACCTTGCTTCGTGAGCGTCTTGACCGTTGCTTCGTCCTCGATGAGGGCTGCGACGATCGAGCCCGGTGTCGCATCGTCCTGCTTGCGGACGACGACGAAGTCGCCGTCGTGGATACCGGCATCGCGCATGGACTGGCCTTTGACGCGCAGCATGAAGAACTCACCCGAGCCGAGCAGCGAAGCAGGAAGCGGCATGACGTCTTCGATCTCCTGGATCGCCGGTGTCGTCGGACCGGCGGCGATCCGTCCGACCAGAGGCACGCTGCGGACGCTCGACCGGTGCGCCGACGGACCGATCCCCGGGGCGTAGGAGATCTCGATCGCGCGGGGCTTCGTCGGGTCCTTGCGGATGTAGCCCTTCTTCTGGAGCGCTTCGAGGTGTGCGTGCACGGTCGAGGGCGACGCGAGCCCGACGGATTCGGCGATCTCACGGACGCTCGGCGGGTAACCCCGTTCTTCGACCGTGGCGAGGATGAAATCGAGGATCTTCTTCTGGCGCGGACCGAGGGCGTCGACGCCGCCGGCCGCGGTGGGTCGTCTGGGCATGTGTATCCTCTCCGGGTCTTGCTTACCGACGCCGGAGATTAGCACGGTCCGGACGTCCGAGGCAAACATCTGTTCGTAGATACACGCGTTCGCTGACCTCTCATCCGGGCGGCTGCGAGGACGAGACGCAAGTACGTGGATACATCGACCCGTATCGGCGACAACTTCTCCTCGGTGCTCGACGCCGCCCGCACTGGGGCGGACTGGGCCTGGGAGCGCATCTACGACTCCCTCGCGCCGACGATCATCGGGTACCTGCGAGCGCGGGGCGCGCCCGACCCGGAAGGCGTCGCCGGCGACGTCTTCATCCAGCTCGTCCGGGACATCGGTCGGTTCGAAGGGGACGAAGCCGGCTTCCGCTCCTGGGTCTTCGTGATGGCGCACCACCGCCTGCTCGACGACCTGCGCCGCAGACGGCGGCGTCCCGAGACGGTGGCTCCGCCCGAGTCGATGGCTGCCCTCGAGGACGGCGGCGACCTCGAGGGCGGCGTCCTCGATTCCGTCACGACGGCCGAGCTCCGCGCGCTGATCGAGACGCTCACCCCGCCCCAGCGCGACGTGATCCTGCTCCGGGTGTTCGGCGATCTCAAGGTCGAAGAGGTGGCCAAAGCCGTGGGGAAGCGTCCCGGGGCGGTCAAAGCGCTCCAGCGACGCGGGCTCGAAGCCCTGCGGGCGAAGCTCGAGTATCCCTTCGAGGACGAGGGGCGCTAACGAAGCGATGACGCGCGACGAACTGGACCAAGCCCTCGAGCGCCTGCGGGTGGAGCTCACGACCTCCCCGGACTCTGACGTGCGGACGAAGCACCTCGCCGCGATGAAGGCGGCGTTCGTGACGCCGAACCTCGCGCCGCGCCGGATCCGGCGGCCGGGGTTCGCCCGTCGCGTCGCGGTCGGCGCCGCAGCGTTCGTGCTCGTCGGGGGCACGGCGATGGCGGCCACCGGAACGCTCCCCGCTCCGGCTCAAGATGCCGTTGCGAAGGTCGCCCACGGCGTCGGGCTCTCGCTGCCGCACCGGGCGGAGGTCACGAACCCCCGCGCGAACGAGAACCCAGGCGTCGCCTTCGCCAACGCGAAGAAGCGCTGGCTCGACTGCGAGAAGTCCGGCGCAACGGACTGCGGGCCGAAGCCGACGGCGCAGGGGTTCATCCATGTCTCTCCGAAGCCGTCGGAGTCGCCCGAAGGAAGCGAGGGGCCGGGCAACCACGGACAGGGCTTCGAGCACCGGCACAGCCCCGAGACCACGCGGACGCCCCACCCGACCGAACACGGTGAAGGCCAGGTCACGCCGCGCCCGACGCACACGCCGCAGCCGACCGAGCACGCCGACGACGGTCACGGCAGTGACGACCACACGCCGAGGCCGTCGCAGACACCCGGCGACTAGCCGGTCCGATCAGCCGGTCAGGTCGAGCAGGTCGTCGAGCCGGCTCCCCACGTAGAGCCCGAGCGGGTCGAAGTACACGCCGTCCCGCCTCGCGGACAGGTGCACGTGCGGCGGCAGGCCGCTTCCCGGATGGCCTCGTCCGACCGAACCGACGACGTCACCACGCTCGACGTGCTGGCCCTTGCGCACCGCGATCTGTCCGAGGAACGAGTAGCCGCCCTTGAGGTGGCTGTCGTAGTCGATCGAGACGCTCAGGTCACCGGCGACGTTTCCGGCGAAGCTGACCGTCCCGGGGGCCGAGGCGCGGACGGGCGAGCCGAGCGGCGCTGAGACGTCGACGCCGCGGTGGCCTGCCGCGAACGGGTCGTCCGGCGCGTCGTAGGGATGGACGACGGTGCCGTAGATGGGGACGACGAAGGTCGTCCCGGAACGCGGGGGCGGTCCGCCGTCGGCGTGCGCCGCGGGTAAAGCGGCCAGGAACAGCGCGATGACCAGGGCTTTCGCCGAGCTTGTCCTCATGGGCCCGGAAGTATCGGACGGACCAAAGACATGTCACTGGCGGGGTCTAGGTTGACATCGGAACGGAGGTTCGTAAGATAGAACGTATGTTCGCATCAACGGTGAACACCAGAGAACACCAGACAACAGGAGATCCGATGTCACGCTACCCACGGAGGAGCAAGAAGAAGGGGACGAGGCTGACGCCGGTCGGGAGGCTCATCTCCCTCGTCGCCATCCTCATGATCGGAGCGATCGCTGGGGCGGCCGGCGCTGCTGCCACCCGCCCACACGCCCAAGCCTGGCGGTGCGTCACTGTCCGCCCCGGCGAAACGCTCTGGTCGATCGCGTCGCACAACCCTGCGGCGGACCGGCGCCAGACGATCTACCGCATCGAGCAGGAGAACGGCCTGCCCGACGGCGGTCCGCAGGCGGGCTCGGCGATCTGGGTACCGAACGAGGGGAACCTCAGCGGTCTGCAGCTCGCGCCGGCGAGCACGTGCCCGGCGGTCTCCGAATAGCGTTTCCGCAGGTCACAGGCTTGTAATTACATGCCTTGACACACAACATGTAGGCCCTATGATGGAGGCCGACCCCAAGATGTTGGGGTTCGGTCCGCTGGTTGGGTCCGTCCTAGAGGTCGGGGGAGCATGCACTGTCCGTTCTGCCGCGACGCTGAAACGCGCGTCATCGATTCCCGCGACACCGAGAACGGCGCGGCGATCCGCAGGCGGCGCGAGTGCTCGTCCTGCGGCCAACGGTTCACGACCTTCGAGCGGATCGAGTCGGTGCCCCTCGTCGTGGTGAAGCGCGACGGGCGCCGCGAGCCCTTCGACCGGGCGAAGGTCGTGTCGGGGATCGCGAAGGCCTGCAAGAACCGCCCCGTCCACGACGACGAGATGCTGCGCGTCTGCGACGAGATCGAAGAGACGGCCCGCGAGAAGGGCGGGGAGATCGCATCGGAGCAGATCGGTCACGAGCTCCTCGCGCGGCTCAAAGAGCTCGACGAAGTGGCGTACGTGCGGTTCGCGTCGGTGTACCGGGAGTTCCAGGACGTGAAGGAATTCGAGCGCGTGATCGCTGAATTCAGCGAGCCCGCGAAACATGTCGGCGGCCGGGGATAGCGTTCGCGTCCCTGAACGAAGCGAGGAGGCCAGGAGTGACGGAAACACGTCGTAGCGCAGACACGAAGACCAACGGCAGCGTGGGTGACGTTGGCCTTCGTGTCCCGCGCATGTTCACGACAGACGGTGTGCATCCCTACGACGAGATCGAGTGGGAACGCCGAAACGCGTCCATCGTTTCGTCCGGCGGAAGGGTTTCGTTCGAGCAGAACGACGTCGAGTTCCCGTCGTCGTGGTCGCTGAACGCGACGAACATCGTCGCCGAGAAGTACTTCCGGGGGAAGCTCAACACCGAGTCGCGTGAGTGGTCCGTCCGTCAGATCATCGACCGCGTCGTCGACTCGATCGCGCAGTGGGGAGACGGCCAGGGACGATTCGCTTCGCTCGCCGACCGCGACGCGTTCGTCGCCGAGCTGAAGCACATCCTCGTCACGCAGAAGGCGTCCTTCAATTCGCCGGTGTGGTTCAACATCGGCGTTCCGGGACGCGCGCAGCAGTGCTCCGCGTGTTTCATCCTCCACGTCGAGGACCGCATGGAGTCGATCGCCGACTGGTATCGCGACGAGATGTTCATCTTCAAAGGCGGTTCAGGTTCAGGGCTGAACGTGTCCAGCCTGCGTTCCTCGTACGAGCAGCTCGGGATCGGCGGCTACTCGTCCGGCCCGGTGACGTTCATGCGAGGTGCGGACGCGTCCGCGGGAACGATCAAGTCCGGTGGCGCAACGCGTCGTGCGGCGAAGATGGTCGTCTTCAACATCGATCACCCCGACCTCCTCGAGCTGCGGGACGGATCACCGGGATTCGTCTGGTGCAAAGCGGTCGAAGAACGCAAGGCGAAGGCGCTGAAGGCCGCCGGCTTCGACATGGCCGTCGACTCCGGCATCGACGCCTACTCGATCCAGTACCAGAACGCGAACAATTCGGTCCGCGTGACCGATGAGTTCATGGAGTCCTACCTCACCGACACCGAGTGGCACACGCACGCCGTCACGACGGGTGAGGTCATCCAGTCGTATCAGGCGCGTGACGTGATGCAGCAGATCGCGCAAGCCGCCTGGGAATGCGCCGATCCCGGCATGCAGTACCACTCGACGGTCAACGATTGGCACACGGCTCCCGCGGCGGGCCCGATCCGCGCGAGCAACCCGTGCTCGGAGTACATGCACATCGACAACTCGCCTTGCAATCTCGCGTCGATCAACCTGATGAAGTTCCTCCGCGAGGACGGGATCTTCGACACCGACGCGTTCGAGCACACCGTCGCCGTGTTGCTGCTCGGCCAGGCGATCCTCTGTGTCGCCGGCGACTACCCGACCGAACAGATCGGACGGAACGCTCGCGGCTTCCGCCAGCTCGGCATCGGTTACGCCAACCTCGGCGCGCTGCTCATGGCGCTCGGCGTTCCTTACGACTCCGACGAGGGACGCGCGTGGGCGGCCGGTGTCACGTCGCTCATGCAGGCGGCCGCGTACCGCGCGAGCGCGATGTTCGCCGAGATCGTCGGCCCGTTCCCGGGCACCGACGACCTCCCGGGCTTCGCGCACCCGGAGAATCGCGACGCGACGCTTCGTGTCCTGCGCAAGCACGCCGCCTTCTCGCGTGCCGTCGGCGCGGTCCCGTCCCCGGACGACCGCCGCCTCGACAAGCGTCTGGACACCTACCGAGCCGAAGTGATCGGCGCCGGCCGTCCCGTCGGCGCCGACGACGAGCTCGCGCGCGTCGTCGCACGCGCGAACGATGTATGGGACGAGACGCTCGATCTCGCCGAGCGTTACGGCGTCGAGAACTCGCAGGTCTCGGTGCTCGCTCCGACGGGAACGATCGGTTTCATGATGGATTGCGACACGACCGGAGTGGAGCCCGACCTCGCGCTGAAGAAGGTCAAGAAGATGGTCGGCGGCGGGACGATCCAGATCGTCAACCAAACCGTTCCACGCGCACTGCGCCGCCTCGGCTACAACGAGGAGCAGATCGAAGCGATCGTGGCGTACATCGACGAACACAACACCGTCGTGAACGCACCGGCGCTGCACCCCGAGCATTACCCGGTCTTCGCGTGCTCGTTCACGACGGACAACCTGATCGGCCACATGGGCCACGTGAAGATGATGGCGGCGGTGCAGCCGTTCCTGTCCGGTGCGATCAGCAAGACCGTGAACGTTCCGGAGTCCGCGAGTGTCGCGGACATGGAAGAGATCTTCGTCGAAGGCTGGCGTCTCGGACTCAAAGCCGTCGCGATGTACCGCGACAACTGCAAGACGGATCAGCCGTTGTCCGCCGAAGGCAAGAGCTCGCAAGAGGGCGTCGGCGAAACGCCGGCACCGGCGAAGCGCAAGCGACTGCCGCGTGTGCGCGAGTCGCGGACGTACTCGTTCCGCGTTGCGGACACGGAAGGCTACATCCACGTCGGTCTGTATCCCGACACCGGTCAGCCCGGCGAGATGTTCATCAAGGTGTCGAAGCAGGGCTCGACGCTCCAGGGCGTGATGGCCGACTTCGCCTTGTCCGTTTCGATGGGTCTGCAGCACGGTGTGCCGCTCGAGACGTTCGTCGAGAAGTTCGTGAACGACACGTTCGAACCGCACGGGATCACGGACGACCCCGACATCCGGTTCGCGAAGTCGTTGATGGACTACATCTTCCGGCGGCTCGCGCTCGACTTCTTGCCGGAGAGCAAGCGTCTCGCGCTCGGGATCCGTTCCGTCCAGGAGCGGATGGAAGCGCTCGACGGTCCGAGCAACGGTCTGAACATCACCGATTCGGTTCCGGCGGACGAAGCACCAGCGCCGAAAGCGGAAGTCGAGTCGACCGCCGACCTCGTACCGGCGCTCGACGCGCCGCTCTGCTCGAACTGCGGCACGCGGATGCGTCCGGCCGGGAGCTGTTTCGCCTGCGAGTCGTGCGGATCGACCTCCGGTTGTAGCTGAAGCCGGCCCGTATCCTCTAGGGCAGGGATGAAGGCGATCTTGTTCTCGCTGCTGGTGTCGCTCGCCGTCGGGCTCGGCGTCATGTGGTTCATGACGCGTTCCTACGGCGGTGGCGACCAGGCCGCGGCCCGGCAGGCGTGCCTGGCCGTGAACCAGTACGCGAACGAGATCAACTTCGACGCACGGCTCGAGAACCTCAAGGCGCCGATCGGCGCGGCGTCTCCGACGGCGACGCCGACGATCGCCGAGCTCCTGAAGGGTGCGAGGAAGCCCGGGGGAGGCGGCATCGCCGAGATGAAGCGTCTCGAGATGTGGTGTGTGGGCCGCGGGTACGGCCCGACGCCGACGCCGTGACGACCCTTCAGATCCGGCGGCTCGACGCGTCCATCGCGCTTCCCGCCTACCAGCACGACGGCGATGCGGGCCTCGACCTGTGCGCAGCACAGGATGCGTCGATCGCGCCGGGGGAGCGTGCCGTCATCGGCACCGGTATCGCCGTTGCGATCCCGGACGGGTTCGTCGGGCTCGTCGTTCCGCGATCGGGTCTCGCTGTTCGCGCGGGACTTTCGATGGTCAATACACCCGGGATCGTCGATTCCGGCTACCGCGGTGAGGTGAAGATCGCGTTGATCAATCACGATCTGCGCGAAGCGATCGTGATCGCGCGCGGCGAACGTATCGCGCAACTCGTCATCACGCCTGTTGCGTCCGTGACGATCGAAGAGGTGGACGAGTTGTCCACAACCGTTCGCGGTGAAGGCGGTTTCGGTTCGACGGGTACCTGACCTGCGCCTTGTGACGAACCGTTGGACGATGTCCTTGACGTCCGGTAGTGTCCCCCGCCGATGATCCGACGTACCCCCCGTTTTCCTTTGCTGCTCGTTCTGCTCGCGCTCGCGGCGGCGTCGTGCACGGCTGCGCACAGCTTCCCGATGCAGCGCGTGCGCCGGTCGAACGTGCAGGTGCTTCCCGGTGCCGGTGGTTTCGTGAATCCGCTGACGGGGATCGCGTCGTACACGCCGCAGCCCTGGCTGCACCGGCGCGTGCTCGCGGTGAAGATCGGTAACTCGGATGCCGAACGTCCGCAGGCCGGTATCGATCACGCGGACGTCGTCTACGAAGAGCTCGTCGAAGGCGGCATCACGCGATTCATGGCGCTCTTCCTGACGAACTCGGCCGCCCGTGTCGGTCCCGTCCGAAGCGTTCGATACGTCGACCCCGACATCGCCGAGCCGTACCACGCGTTGTTCGCGTACTCAGGCGGCGTTCCGCCGGTCGTGTCGAAGCTTCACGCCGCCGCGAACATCACCGACGTCGGGGCGGACGCCGACAGCGGCGCGTTCCGTCGCGATGATGCGCGCCACGCGCCCTACAACCTGTACACGTCGACGGACGCCCTTTGGTCCGGCCACGACGGGTCGCCGCCTCAGCAGCAATTCGCATTCCTGCCGAGCAACGTCGATCCGTCCAAGTCCGGGACCGTCGCGAACCATCTCAACTTCTCGTTCGCCGGCAACGGTGCGGCGGTCAAGTACGACTACAACCCGAGCAACGGACTCTACGAACGCTTCACGAACGGCCAGCCGCACGTCGTCGAGTCGGCGAGCGGCAACCAGCAGCTCGCTTTCCGCAACGTGATCATCGAGATGGTCCAAGTCGTGTCGAACGGCTACCTCGACCCCGCCGGGAACCCGACCAACACCATCACGACCGTCGGCAGCGGCGCGGCCGTGTTCTTCCGTGCCGGGCGCGCCGTCCGCGGTCACTGGAGCCGCGCGACGCGTGAAGAGCCGATCCACTACACCGACGACACCGGTCGGCGCCTCGCGATCGCGCCGGGCAACACGATCGTCGAGATGTTGCCGGTCGGTCAGAACATCTTCGTCACCTGAGCCGCTCGATCGGGGTGACCAGGGAAGCCGTCGACGTCATCCGCCGATCGCTCGAGCTCGCGTCCGCGGATCCGTCCGAGATGGGAGTGCGGCTCCGGATGGCCGGCGGCGCAGTGCGCCCGCGCTTCCAACCCGAACCCTCACCGGACGACGCCGTTGTCGAAGTGGAGGGTCTCCGCATCTTCGTCGCGCCGGAGCTCGGAGATGACATCGAGATCGGCGTCTCCGCCGAGCACGCCACGCTCGTCGTAAGGTCTGTTCTGTGAGCGTCGTACTGCCTCGATCGGCCGGAGCCGACGCGCTGGCCCAAGGAACGGATCCGCGCGAGGTTGCCGCGGCGGACCCGTTGTGTCTCGAGGCGTGGGCCGACCTCTCCGACGGCGCCTACGCCGACGGTGACGACGTTGCTTCCTACGCCTTCGCGCGCGTCGGGTATCACCGCGGGCTCGATCTGCTTCGCTCGTCCGGTTGGCGTCCGGACCTCGAGGTTCACTTCGCGGACGAAACCAATCGCGGCTTCCTTCGATCCCTCTTCGGTCTCATGCGCGCAGCGGCGGCGATCGGCGAAGGCGTCGAGGCACGGCGCTGCCGCGAGTTCCTGTTGCAGCTCGATCCCTCCGACGCGCTCGACGTCGGACGGATCGCTCCGAAGGATCTTTCGCGGCGCCTTAGCTGAGCTTCGAGATGAAGTTGTCGGACAGCTCGCCGAGCGCGCGTCCGATGTCCTTCGGGTCGAAGCTCGGCGGCGGCATCACGATCCGCGACACGCCCTGATCCGCGAGCTGCTTCGCGAAGTCGAGGTTCGGCGGACCGCCCGTCGTGATCTCGATCGCGTCGGGGTCTCGTCCGGCGTCTTTCGCGGCGCGACGCATCTCGTCGATCAGACCGGGAAGGTTCTCCGGACTCGCGGGGAAGAATCCGTTGCCGAGCCGTCCGGCACGCCGTGCCGCGCCTTTCGTGTGTCCGCCGACGACGATCGGCACGCCGCCGTCTTGCACCGGCTTCGGGTAGCTGCGCGCGTCCTTGAAAGTCGCGAACTGCCCGCTGTGTGTTTCGTCCTGCGACCAGAGCGCGCGAAGCGCATCGATGTACTCGTCGGTTCGTCCGGTGCGCTCGGAGAACGGGACGCCGATCGCATCGAATTCCTCTTGCAGCCAGCCGATGCCGATGCCGAGCGTGAGACGTCCGTTGGAAAGGACGTCGATGGTGGCGCACTCCTTCGCGAGGACGACGGGATTGCGCTGCGGCAGGATCAAGATCCCCGTCGCGAGACGCACGTTCGTGGTCAGCGCGGCCATGTACGAGAGCCACGCGAGCGGGTCCGGGATCGGCGCCGTCTCGTCGCCGGGCATCTTGCCCGTCGGTGAGTACGGGTACGGGCTCGCGTATCCCTGCGGGACGACGACGTGCTCGACGGTCCAGAGCGACTCGAACCCGAGTTGCTCGCACAGTTGCGCGAGCCGGATCGCGAGCTCGGGGTCACCGAGCGGACCGGCGTTGGCGAACGCGAAACCGAATTTCATGGTGTGAACCTACCGACCGATTCCTCCATATGGAAACGCTCCGGCCGTGGGGCCGGAGCGTGTCCTCGGTCTGGGTCGATCGCGCCCGTGGGCACGTCCGGAGCCGTCAGCTTCGCGGTCAGGGCCGCTGCATCGGTCGAGGGCTCGTGCGCGTCGTGCGACGGCGACCGACCCGGTGACTCTCCGGTGGACTCTCCTCGCTCATGCGCACCTCCTCGTGTGCATCGGGGAC
>JAICYB010000020.1 GCA_025934435.1 Actinomycetes bacterium
CGCTGCGCGATCAGGGTCCGCCCAAAGGGCGTGAGCTTCGCACTACTGTGGGCCACGAGGGCCTCCTTCCGGTTCGGGTCATCGACACCCCAAACCGAACAAGGGGGCTCTCAACTGTCAAGAACGTCTACGGGAAGTACAACTAGAACTGACCGTTGCGTACGTCAGCTGTGGTTGACGGTGGACGAATCGCTTGCGGCTCGCGGCGCGACCGGGCTCACGCGAGGCCCCCGTGGATAACGTCGACCTCGAACCCGGCGTCGCGGATACGCGACACGAGCGTCGCGATCACGTCGCGGTTCCCGACCTCGATCGTCAGGTCGACCTGCGCCGCACGTGACGGCATCGTGAGGATCTGTCGACGGTGGCGCACGTCGATGATGTTCCCACCCGCGTCGGCGACGATGCCCGTGAGCTCCGAGAGCGACCCGGGTGAATCCGTCACATCGACCCGGAGCGTCACGAGGCGACCCGTCCGGACGAGGCTCCGCATGATCACCGAGCCCAGCAGTTGCAGGTCGATGTTGCCGCCGGACAGAACGAGGCCGACGCGGCGTCCGCGAAAGCGTTCCGGGTGTTCGAGCAGTGCCGCGAGTGCCGCCGCCCCCGCTCCTTCGGCCACGACCTTCTCGATCTCGAGGTACAGGGCGATCGCTTCTTCGATGTGCGCTTCGGTCACGGTGACGATGTCGATTTCGAGCGACCGGACGATCTCGGTGGTGAGTCGTCCTGCCGCTTTCACGGCGATGCCATCGGCGATCGTCGTGCCGCCGCGCGGTGGTGGTTCGTCCCGCAGGGCATTCACCATCGACGGATACACGTCGGATTGCACGCCGACGATCTCGACGTCGCCCGCCGCGATGGCCATGCCCGAGATCAGCCCGCCGCCGCCGACGGGTACGACGAGCACATCGAGCGCGGGAACGTCGGCGAGCATCTCGAGGGCGACGGTGCCTTGTCCGGCGATGACCTTGTCGTCGTCGAAAGGTTTCAGCAAGACGCGGCCCGATCCGCGCGCCATCTCTTCGGCTTTGGCGCTGGACGCGTCCACGTCGGCGCCGTGGCGCACCACCTCTGCTCCGAGCACGGACGTCCGCTCGATCTTGTTGTACGGCGTGATGGTCGGCATGACGATCGTCGCGGACACACCGAGGCGGCGCGCGTGATAGGCGACGGCCTGTGCGAAGTTGCCGGCCGAACACGCGACGACGCCGGCTTTCCGCTCTTCGTCCGTCAGCGACAGCAGCTTGTTCAGCGCTCCGCGTTCTTTGAACGAGGCCGTGAACTGAAGGTTCTCGAACTTGATCGAGACGTCGGCGCCCGTGATCTCCGACAGGGTGGTCGACAGCGTCGTCGGCGTGCGGATCACCTGTCCGTCGATGGCGGACGCCGCCGCGTCGACGTCGGCGCGAGAAACGGGAAGTGTCACGCATCGATATTCTCACCTCCGTGCGTCGCATCGACTTCGAAGGCTCGTTCAACTTCCGCGACCTCGGCGGGTGGCAGACCGAGGACGGGCGGACGCTCCGGTGGAACAAGCTCTACCGGGCCGACTCGGTGCACCTGCTGACCGAGCGCGACGTCGAGCGTGCGTACGAAGAACTCGGGATCCGGACGCTCATCGACCTGCGCGGTGATCTCGAGATCCAGTTCGGCGGTATCGGCGCGCTCGCCGAGCTCGTCGTCGCTCGATTCCATGCGCCGTTCACGTCGCGTCCGATCGACGGATCGGTCGCCGCTGCTCCGGTGGCCGATCGCTCACCGGACGCGATGGTCGCGCAGTACCTCGGCATCCTCGAGCACTCGAGTGACCTGGTCGTCGAAGCCGTCCGCAACCTCGCGTCGGACGAAGCCCTTCCCGCCGTGTTCTTCTGCGCGGCGGGGAAGGACCGCACTGGTGTGCTCGCCGCCGTCGTCCTCGGCGCGCTCGGTGTGCGCGCCGAGGACATCGTCGCCGATTACGTCCTCACCGAAGAGTCGATCGAGGCGATCATCACGCGGTTCGCGCAGAGCGAGTCCGCTCCGCCGATGTACCGCGACCTGCCGCCGTCGCATTTCGCACCGTTCGCGGAGACGATGGAGCGGGTGATCGGATCGGTTCGTGAGCGCTACGGATCGTTCGCGGACTATCTGACATCGAACGGACTTGCGCCCGACGAGCTGCGATCTCTTCGGGAGTCATTGATCGAGTAGCGGGCTCCGTCTGCCGCTCTCCGAGCGGACGGGTGGCGCGTCCTCAGCTGCCCCTCAGCTTCGTGGCCGATGCTTCGTCCGAAGACGAAGAGGAGGAACAGTCCAGATGAACAGCTTCGACGAGCCGGTGGAGCCCACTCCGCCGGACGAGTTACCAAAGCAAGAATGGGTGACCCCGCCCGCAGGCGACCAGGCGCAGCATCCGGCCGTTGAGCCCGGCTCCGTGCTGCGGAGTCACAGCTTCGAGCGCGTCGCGGCGATCGTTCTCGGCGTCATCGTGCTGGCTGGCATCGGCGCCTATGCGCTCGCGCACCATTCGAGTAAGCCCGCGGCGGTCAGCCAGGTCGGCGCGCAGCCGCAGGGCCGGTTCGGTGGACGGTTCGGCGGCCGCGGCTTCGGGCTCCGCCGCATGCTGGACCCGCGAGCCGAGCTCGGCACCGTCGCGCAAACGATCGGCATCTCGCAGGACGATCTGATCTCCGGGCTCCAGTCCGGACAGTCCATCGCCGACATCGCGAAAGCGCACCACGTCGATCCGAACAAAGTGATCGACGCGATCTACAACGACGAGAAGCAGCAGGTGCAACAAGCGGTCTCGTCCGGTCAGATCTCGCAGTCGCAAGCGGACCAACTCGAGAGCGCGCTCAAGCAGCGCATCGCCGCGCGCGTGAACGGAACCGGATCCGGTCCCGCCGGTGGACGGTTCCCGGGCGGCCCGCCGGCGCAGCAGCAGGCCCCGCGATCGACGCTACGACCTGTCGACAGCGGGTAGTACTGATGGATGATCTTCGTCGTTCAGAAGCACGATGCGACGAACCTCCACTACGACTTCCGGCTCGAACACGACGGCGTGCTGCTCTCGTGGGCCGTCCCGAAAGGGCCGTCGCTCGATCCCGCGGTGAAGCGTCTCGCCGTACCGGTTGAGGATCACCCGCTCGATTACGCGGATTTCGAGGGACGCATCGGTCCGGGCTACGGCGAAGGCGCCGTCATCGTGTGGGACACCGGCGACTACGAACTGCGGAAGGGCTCGATCGCCGACGGACACCTGACCTTCCGACTCGAGGGCCGGAAGCTCAAAGGTGGCTGGTCGCTCCGCCGTTTCCGCGAGAATTGGCTCCTCGTGAAGATGGACGACGAGTTCGCGGACCGGACGACCGACATCTTGGTGGCCCGTCCGGAGTCGGCGCTGACCGGCGTCACGATCGAGGACGTATGACCGTCAAGATCACGCATCCGGAGAAGGTCCTTTTTCCGGAGGACGGACTCACGAAGGCCGACATGATCTCCTACTACCAGGCGGTCGCCTCCGTGATGCTTCCGCATATGAAGGATCACCCCCTCGCGATGCTTCGCTTCAATGACGGCATCCACGGCGAACGTTTCTTCCACAAGCAAGCGCCGAATTACTTCCCCGATTTCATCGAGCGCGTGGACGTCCCGAAGCAGAAAGGGAAGACCACCTATCCGGTGTGCAACAACGTCGACGCGCTGACGTACATCGCCAATCACAACACGATCGAGTTCCACGTTCTGCCTGTGCGCGCGGACGACCTCTGGCATCCGGACCGTCTCGTGTTCGATCTCGATCCGTCCGTCGAAGACTTCGACACTGTCCGCGCAGCAGCGTTGTGGCTCCGCGATTTCCTCGACGAGCTCGGCCTCACGAGCTTCGTGATGACGAGCGGCTCACGCGGCCTCCACATCTGGGTTCCGCTCGACCGGAAGAACACGGTGGAAGAAACCGTCGGTTTCGCGTCGAGCGTCGCGCAGCGTCTCGTGCAGCGGCATCCGGACGAACTCACGACGGAATTCATGAAGGCCGACCGAGGCGACCGCATCTACGTCGACGTCGCGCGCAACGCGCCGGCGCAGCACGCGGTCACGCCGTACTCGCTCCGCGCGAAGCCCCACGCGCCGGCGGCGATGCCGATCTCGTGGGACGAAGTGAGCGACAAGAAGCTCACGCCCACCCGCTACACGATGACGGACGTCCCTCGGATCGTTGCCGAGCGGGGCGACGCCTGGAAGGGCATGCGACGGTCGGCGAAGTCGCTCGCCAAGGCAATCGTGGCGGTCTCGTAGGACCAGGAGTATCGTTCGGGTCAGGCACCGAACGAAAAGAGGGGTAGGGATGCTCCGTACGCGCCTCGTCATCTTCGCTTCGACCATCGCGCTCACGGCCGCGGCCGTTCCGATGGCGTTCCCGATCGCGGCGCACGCGTCGCTCGACAAGTGTCACTTCGACCTCGCGAAGGATCGTGAAGATGCCGGCGACGCCGTCTTCTCCGCGTCGCATTCGTTCACGCGCGACGTCACGAGCTTCATCGATGTGAAGGCCGGCAGCATCTCCGAGATCGTGAGCGACTACCGCGACAGCCGTCGCGACCTCGCAAGCGACTTCCTCCAGGGCCGGCGCGACATCTTGCAGGCGCGTGCGGAAGCCGTCTTCGACATGCGCAATGAGTGCGGCGACCTCACGGCCCGTCAGGTCCGGCGCGAGTTCGCGTTCTACTCGCGGATGCGCCATCAGCTCCGTCTCGCGTACCGCAAGGCGAAGCTGGCGCTCCACAAGGCGTACGTCTCCGAGATCCAAAGCTGCTGCGCCGGCTGACGCGGGATTGAGTGCCGGGCACCCGGCCCGGTATCGTTCCCGAGACCTATACGACACCACAGGATCGGCCGCCAGGCCGCCCCTGTGATCAAGGAGTGGCACATGCCCGCGATCTCGCCCGACCTGGTTGGCATCAAAGGTGATCCGTCCACCTATTCATGGGATGCGAAGGACGCGATGCTCTACGCGTGCGGCGTCGGCGCGCGCCCGTACGACGATCTCGACTTCCTCTTCGAAGGAAAAGGTCCGAAGGTGCTGCCGACGTTCGCCGTGATCGGCGGCATGGCCGGTATGGGCGTCATGGGACAGCTCGAGGGCATCAACCCGATGCTGATCCTCCACGGATCGCAGGCGATCACGCTGCACCGCGAGATCCCGTCGTCGGGCAAGGTCACGCTGCAGGGCGAGCTCACCGAACTGTGGGACAAGGGCTCCGCCGCGGTCATCGGGATCACGACGACGGCCACGGACGACAACGGTCCGCTCTTCAGCGCGACGGCGAACATCTTCGCGCGTGGTTCCGGTGGTTTCGGCGGCGAGCGTGGTCCGTCCACGAAGGGCGTGAATGCGCCACCCGAGCGCGCACCGGACCACACGGTCTCGGACGACACGCGTCTCGAGCAGGCCGCGATCTACCGCCTCTCCGGCGACCGCAACCCGTTGCACATCGACCCCGAGTTCGCGAAGGTCGGCGGTTTCGACACGCCGATCCTGCACGGCCTCTGCACGTACGGCTTCGTCGGCCGCGCGATCCTCAAGACGCTCTGCGGCAACGACCCCGCGCGATTCAAGTCCTTCGAGGCGCGCTTCAGCGACGTGGTTTACCCGGGCGACACGATCATCACGAAGCTCTGGGTGGACGGGAAAGAAGCGATCGTCCAGGCCGAGACGCAGAAGGGCAACGTCGTCCTGTCCGGCGCGAAAGCAACGTTCGCGTAGAGCGCTAGGCTCCGTTGTATGGAGCCGCTCTCGCTCGAGGAGTTCGCGGCGCGGACGGACATCCCGGTCGCCGACATCGAGCGCTACCGCGCGGCCGGCATGCTCGACCTCGATGACGACGGCGCGTTCGACGCGCTCGATGCCGTCCGGCTGAACTTCGTCCGGCAGTTCGAGGCGATGAGCGGTTCGATCGACGGCGTCCGTGACGCGTCGCTCAGCGGACTGTTCCCGAACGACCGGCCGACGTACAACCTCGAGGAAGGCGCGGAGCGGAGCGGGATGAGCGTCGAGCAGTTGCTCACCCTTGCCGCCGCACTCGGTCTCACGCCGGACGGAACCGTCACCGAGGACGACCTCGAGATGATCGAGATCACGCGCCGCATGATGGACGCGGGTTTCTCGTGGGAAGGGATCGTCGAGGGCGCGCGGGTGTACGCGGACTCGCTGCGACGCATCGCCGAGGCGAACCTCCAGATGACGCACCGATACCTGTGCGCGCCGCTCAAGCGCGAAGGACGTTCGGAGGCCGAGATCGCCGCCGCCGTTCAGGACGCGCTCGTCGCGATCGCGCCCGCGGCCGAAGCGTTGCTCCAACGTATGTACGTCCGTTACATGGGCGAATCGTCTGTCGATCACGCCATCGCGCACCTCGATCCGCCGTCGGGTGATGCTCCGCCGGGGAGCATGCAGGCGACGATCGTGTTCTGCGACCTGTCGCTCTTCAGCTCGTTCACCTATCTCGAAGGGGACGAAGCCGCCGTCGACGTGATCGACCGGTTCGATCGTGCCGTTCGCGACGCCGTCTTCGTCCATCGCGGACGGGTCGTCAAGCAGATCGGCGACGAGTTCATGCTGATTTTCCGTGACCCGGTCGACGCGGTCCGCGCGACGATGACGCTCCGCGATCACATGCGCGGTGACGAGATGTCGCAGCTGCGGACGGGGATCCATCACGGTTCCGTCCTGTACCGGCTCGGCGACTACTGGGGCAACGCCGTGAACGTCGCGTCGCGCATCGCGTCGATGGCGATGCCGAACTCGATCCTCGTCACCGAACCCGTCGCGAAGGCCGCCCTGGCCGCGGAGATCGAAGCCGAGGAGATCGGCGTGCGGAGCCTCCGCGGCATGGAGGAGCCGTTGGCGCTGTACAGGATCAAGTCGTGAGCGATCCGTTCGTCCGGTTCGAGAAGCTGCGGGCGCGAGGGGACGTCGCTCGTATCGAAGGCGGGGACATGTGGATCGTCACCGGATTCGACGAAGCGTCCGCATGTCTGCGGCGACACGACGAGTTCTCGTCGGCGATCGCCGCCGGCGGAACCGGGATCGGCAGCAGCATGATCTTCGCCGACCCGCCCGAGCACACGCGCCTGCGCAACGTCGTGTCGAAGGCGTTCACGCCGCGCTCCATCGCCGCGCTCGAGCCACGGATCCGCGAGATCGCGCGCGAGCTGCTCGCGAAGTGGGAGCCGGGCGTCCCGTTCGACGTCGTCGCGGAACTCGCGATCCCGCTCCCGATCACGGTGATCGCCGAGATGATCGGCGTCGACCCGAAGGATCGAGCGGATTTCAAGCGATGGTCGGGTGCGATCGTCGGACGGATCCTCATGTCGCCGTTCGATCTCAAGCGCGAGTTCGGCGACTACTTCGGCCGCGTGCTCGACGAACGTCGGAGCGATCCCCGCGACGACCTGATCTCGCGCCTCGCGGCCGCGAACCGCGACGTCGTGATGACCGTCGAAGAACTGATGGACGCCGTCGCGCTGCTTCTCGTCGCCGGCAACGAGACGACGACGAACCTCATCTCGCTCGCGACGCTGCAGTTCGCGCGCTTCCCGGAGCAACGCGAGATCGTGCTCGGTGATCCGTCCGCCATGGCGAATGCGATCGAAGAGGTGCTGCGCTACGACAGTCCGGTGCACGCGATCCCGCCACGGATCACGAGGAAGGACACGGCGCTCGGCAGCGTCGAGATCAAGGCCGGGGAGTGGGTGACGGTTTACACGGCGGCGGCCAATCGCGACCCGAAGCGGTTCGTACGACCGGACGTCTTCGACGTCCGGCGCCGCGATGCCGCGAACCACATCGCCTTCGGCGCCGGGATCCACTTCTGTCTCGGCGCACCACTCGCGCGGCTCGAGGGCCGCATCGTGATGGAGGAGTTGCTGGCGAAGGCGCCGGACTACGAACTGATGAAGCCGGACGAACCACCCTCGTTCCAAGACAACGTGTTCCTGCGAACGATGGACGCTCTCGAGGTACTGAGGTCTTAGCGGTCGCGCAGGTCGGGCAGCCCCTGCGGTGCGACGACGTCGAGTCCGCCGCCGACAGGGATGACGGCGGCGTGACATAGGACGAAGCGACGCCGTTAGCAACTGATCTGGGGCGAGCACTCGCTTGGGTCGTCGTTCGCGGACGCGATGTCGTTCTTCGCCTTCAGGTGCGGGGCGTCGACGATCTCGAATCCGAGTCCGATGTTGTCGTCGCCGGCCTGGATTCCGTTCGAGTCGGCGACGTTGTCGTTCAACGTGGCTCCGTGGTGCGAGCCGGTGAGGCGGAACCCATCACCCTCGTTGCGATTCGCGAGGTTTGCGGAGATCTTCTCGGTCGTCGGGATGGCGATGTCGAACCCGTCCGAATACGTCTCATAGGCGACGTTGTGCTCGACGGTCATGTGCTTCCCCTCGAGGTCGAAAGCGCCGGCGACCTTGGACGTGTCTGTTGGGAGCCCGAATGCGATGTTCGTGTCCAGGCGGACCCCCTTGGAGTTACCGCTGATGGTGAAGCCGGTCTTCGAACTCATGAGGGCCACGTCTTCCACGAATCTCGTCGAACCCTTCGACGCAGTGGCGGAGATCCCGATGCCGTCGGTCGCCGCGACGGTGCCGACGACTCTGTTCGACGTTCCGGAGACGTCGATCCCATGCGCGGCGAGGTCGACGAAGAGTGCTTCGACCACATCGTGCTTGCCGGAGACCTTGACGCCCGTATCGAAGCCGACGATCAGACCGTTCCGGATCGTCGCGTGCCGACCGGAGATCGTGAACCCCGTTCCGTGGACGCCTTTGAACTCGAATCCCCCGAGATCGACGACGACGTGCCTCGCGCCGATCGTGTAGCCGTTGCCGGCCGTGCACGACATCCCCGCGTTGAACTTCACCGAGTGCGTGATGGTGGACCCGCACGGGGGTGGCGCCTGCACTGGGAGCGGCTTGCCCGCGAACGCGCAGGTCGTCGCCGGGGTGCAGTTCGCCGGATCGTCGTTGCGCACTGCGATGTTGCCTTCCACCCTCGGGTGGTTGAAGTCTGCGAAGTCGAAGCCTAAACCGCGGCCGTCGGCAGCCGGCGCGAATCCGTTGTCGTTCGCGACGTTGTTCTCGAAGACGACTTGTGGGTTCGTTCGGACGAGGAAACCCTCGCTGTCGTTCTCGAAGGCGATGTTGTCAGCGACCGTTCCCGGTGGGGCGTCCAACTCGAAGCCATCGTCCGTGCTGTGGATCGCAACGTTGTGTGTGAGATTCACGCCGGGAGAGCTGCTCTTGAACCCCGTTCCGGCGTCCTTCACGATGTTGCCGTCTACCGTGCAGCACGCACCGGGGTCGAGAAGGACCCCGAATCCCGATGAAGCGATCTCGTTCCGAACGATCGACGAGCTGGCGGCGTCAGACTCGATCCCTCCGAGGCCACCGGCGAAGATGTTGCCGACGATCGTCTCGTGGGACCCACCGACCAACGCGTCGTGATAGTTGCCGTACGTGTAGATCCCCTCGACGACGTTCTGCGAGCCCGAAGCGACCACGCCGTTTCCGAAATAGTTCACGGACCCGTGGCGGACGACGACGTGACTATGACCGTTCGTCGTCACTCCCGTGCCCGTTCCGTTCACCGGGCCGTTTACCGAGTGGCCCCCGAGGTCGATCGTGATGTTGTTCGCGCCCGCGACGAGGCCATTGCCGGAGCAGGTGAGGTTCGCGTCGAGGGTGATCGATGCCGTGATCGGTGTGTCGCAGGCGATGGCGGCCTCGGCCCTCATGGCCGGCATGATCGCCGCAACGGTCAGCAGTGCGGTGAAAAGCAGCGTCCCTCGGTTCATGGGATCCCTCCGTTCCCTGGTCGTAGCCCGGACCATAGGTCGGGAGCGCCGCTCCGCAATCGGGTGAATGACGTATCTTCCTTTCTCGGTCCGCCGACGGGGAGAGGGCATGCTGACGGACAGGGTTGACGCGAAGACCGCCAAGCGGTGGCTGCACCATTGGCAGGACGAAGGTGACGCCGCCTTCCTCTACGGCATCCTCGCCGAGCTCGAGCCGAACCCCCGCAACGCCGAGATCTTCCGCAAGCTGAACCAGGTCGAGCAGCGCCATACCGAAGTATGGACGCAGCTCCTCGGCGACCACGGCGTCCAGACGCCGACGTACAAGCCGACGGCGCGAACGAAGCTCATGGCCTTCCTCGCGAGACGGTTCGGTCCGTCCTTCCTGACATCGATCCTCCTGAAAGAAGAGGGACGCGAGGTCCGCGCCTATCTCTCGCTCTATAACGACAGTGCGGCCGGTCCGGCGAAGGACGCCGCACGCACACTCGCGAAGGAATCGGCCGAGCACGCCGGCGACCTCGCCGAGATCACGAAGTCGGACGCGGAGCCGTGGCACCGCACCGGCTCGGGCGGGTTCCTGCGGAACGTCATCTACGGATTCAACGACGGGCTCACGGCGAACTTCGGACTCGTCGCCGGCGTCATCGGCGCGACGAACGTCACGAAGTCGATCCACATCGTGCTCGTCACGGGCATCGCGGGCGCCATCGCCGACGCGTTGTCGATGGGTGCGTCCGGCTTCCTCGCGGCCAAGAGCGAGCAAGAGGTCTACGACAACGAGATCGCGATGGAACGCGACGAGATGGAGCTCATGCCCGAGGTGGAGGAAGAAGAGCTCGCGTTGATCTACGAAGCGAAGGGCATGAGCGCGGAGCGGGCACGCGAGGTCGCGCACGAGCTGATGCAGTCACCGGAGGCGGCGCTCGAGGAGAAGGTCCGCGAAGAGCTGAAGATCGGCGAAGCGCACGCGACGCCGCTCCGCGAAGGATGGATCACCGGCCTCGCGACGGCGATCGGCGCCTTCATCCCCGTGTTCCCGTTCCTGATCCTTCACGGAGTCGTGGCGGTGTGGTTCGCGTTCATCCTCGCGATGGTCTCCCACTTCGCGGTTGGTGCGACACGGAGCATCTTCACCGGACGGGGCATCATCCGCAGTGGCATCGACATGTTCGTCGTGGGCATGGGTGTCGCCGCCATCGGCTACGTGACCGGCGTCGCCCTCGTCCACGTCTTCTAGATCTGTCGATACCGGCGTGTAGCTTTGGGGACCATGAAAGCCTCGAAACTCCTGAAGGAAGGTAAGAAGACGCTGCAATCGGTCAACGACCGGTTCGGCTGGCAGGGCGACGAAGACGTCCAAGCGTGGGACATCCTGGCGCACGTCCTCGGCCGCCAGCCCGACGAAGACGAGAAGATCTCGAAGGCCGACGAGAAAGCCTTCAACAAGCTCGTGAAGCGGCGCATGACGGGCGAGCCGTTGTCGTTCATCCTCGGATGGGTCGACTTCCTCGACTTCCGGATGACCGTGAAGCCCGGCGCATTCGTGCCGAGACTGACGAGCGAATTCCTCGCGCAGCAAGCGATCAGACGCTTGCGGAATCGCCGGAGCCCCGTCCACGTCGATCTCGCGACGGGGATCGGGCCCGTAGCGATCGCGTCCGCACGGGCCGTCCCGAAGGCGAAGGTCTTCGGCGTCGACATCTCCGGCAAAGCCGTCAAGCAAGCGCGAGAGAATGCCGAGAAGCTCGGCGCGAAGAATGCCACGTTCCTGAAGGGCGACATGTTCTCGCCGCTGCCGCCCGATCTGAAGGGCAAGATCGACGTCGTGACGATCCATCCGCCGTACGTCCCGAACGGTGAGCTCGACGATCTTCCGATCGAGATCAAGAAGTACGAGCCGAAGCACACGCTCACCGACAACTCGAAGGACGGCCTCGAACTCTCGCGTCGCGTCATCTCCGAAGGCCGCGAGTGGGTGCGACCGACGGGGTGGGTGCTCATCGAGATCGTCGCGATGGAGTTCAAACGCATCAAGCCCTTGCTGAAGGAAGCCGGGTACACCGACATCTCGAGCACTCACGGCGAGCTGAAACTCACACGCGTCATCACCGGACGTGTCCCCGGATAGCGGGTTCGATGTCCTCGTCATCGGCGCGGGACATAACGCGCTCGTCGCGGCGGCGTACCTAGCGCGAGCCGGCCTTCGCGTCGCGCAGTGCGAGCGCCGAGACGTGGTCGGGGGCGCGGCGGTCACCGAAGAGCTCGCGCCCGGGTTCCGCGTCTCGACGGCGAGCTACGCGTTGTCGATGCTTCGTCCGGACGTCTACCGCGATCTCGAACTCGAACGTCACGGGCTCGTCGCGGTGCCAAAGGACCCCCAGATGTTCGTCCCGCTTCCCGACGGACGTTCGTTCTTCGTGTGGCGCGACACCGCCCGCACCAAAGCCGAGATCGAGAAGATCCACGCGCCGGACGCCGAAGGCTACGACCGTTGGTGTGCTTTCTGGGACGAAGCCACGCCGCCGCTCCGCGCCCTCCTGGACGATCCCGACCCCCTCGATCCGGTCGATCACCTTCCGAGCGATCTCTACGCGAGGTGCATCGTCGGGAGTGCGGCTGAACTCGTCGAGAGCTTCTTCGAGTCACCCGAGGTGCAGGGTGCGTTCGCGTCGCAAGGGATCATCGGGACGAACGCGTCCGGTCGCGATCCGGGGACGGCATGGGTCCTCGCCTACCACGCGTGCGGCGGTGAGATCTACGGCGCTGATGGAACCTGGGGGTTCGCCCGGGGCGGTATGGGTTCGGTTTCCAAAGCGATCGCCGCGGCCGGCGCGGAAGCCGGCGTGAAGCTGTTCCGCGGGACCGCGGCAACCGAGATCGTCATCGAGAACGGACGCGCCGTCGGCGCGCGCATGTCGAATGGCATGGTCGTGCGCGCGTCGTACGTGGTTTCGGGGGCCGATCCGCGGACGACGTTCATCGACCTCGTCCCGGACGGCGCGCTCGATGTCGCATTCATCGAGCGCGTACGTGCGTGGAAGACCGAGGGGTGCGTCCTCAAGGTCAACATGGCGCTGAGGGAGCTCCCCGACTTCATCGCGCGCCCCGGACGCGGCCCGCAGCACCACGGCACCGTCGAGATCTCGCCGTCGATCGACTATCTCGACACGGCGTACCGCGAGGCACAGGAAGGAACGCACTCGAGCAAGCCGTACATGGAGGTGTTCATCCAGTCGGTGCTCGACCGTTCGCTCGTCGACGGCGAGGGCCATGTCGTGTCGGCCTTCACGCAGTACGTATCACCCGATCTCGTCGAGACGGACGAAGCTCTGGACGCCGTGATCGACGTTCTGTCGAGTTACGCCCCGAACGTGCGCGACAACATCATCGCGGCGCAGGCGCTCGGGCCTCATCAATTGCAGGGCCGGTTCGGCTTGCCCGGCGGCGACATCTTCCACGGGTCCCTGCTCCCCGAACAGTCCTTCGACAAACGGTTCGATTACCGCACACCGCTTCCGGGTCTATACCTTTGTGGCTCGGGCGCACGTCCCGGCGGCTGCGTGATGGGGGCCGCCGGCCGGAACGCCGCCCACGCCGTCATCGACGATCTAGGCCACAGATAGAAAGGATCCGTTCATGTGCCACGACTCGAACTCACGACCGCCGTTCCCGCCGATCGCCGGCGGCGCGGCAACGGGGGAGTCCATCGTCCTGAAAGCCGCCGACGGCAATGAGTTCGCCGCCTTCGCTGCTCGAGCCGAAGGCGGTTCGACGAAGGGGATGGTGATCCTCCCCGACGTCCGTGGCCTGCACGCGTTCTACGAAGACCTCGCGCTTCGTTTCGCCGAGCAGGGCGTCAACGCCGTCGCGATCGATTACTTCGGACGGACCGCCGGTGTCTCGCGCCGGGCGGACGACTTCGACTTCTGGCCGGAAGTGATGAAGACGCATCCTGACACGATCGCGCTCGACGCCGCAGCGGCCGTCGACAAGCTGAAGGAGATGGGCGCGACGTCGATCTTCACCGTCGGCTTCTGCTTCGGTGGACGGAACTCCTTCAATCAAGCCGCCCGCGGCCACGGGCTCGCGGGCGTCGTCGGGTTCTACGGCATGGTTGCGGCCCGCGGCGAAGAAGACACGGACGCACCGATCGACAAGGTTCCCGCGTACGAGGCGCCCGTGCTCGGCCTGTTCGGCGGTGCCGACGCGATGATCACGGCCGACTCCGTCGACATGTTCAGCAAGGCGCTCGATGCGAAGGGTCTCGCGAACGAAATGAAGATCTACGACGGCGCGCCGCACTCCTTCTTCGACCGGACGTCCGATCAGAACAAGGACGCGTGCGACGACGCGTGGACCAAGATCCTCGCGTTCATCGAGACGAACTCTTGATGCGCCAGACGGCGAAAGCGAGCAGCCCGGCGGCGAGCACGGCGTAGATACCGAACTCGATCCACTGGAAGGTCCAGTACCGGTTCCCCGGCTGGAAGATCGTTTGCGCTTGCAGGCCGAGGCGGCCGACGCAACTGAGGATCGGATCCTTGCCGCCGACGACGTTGACGATCCCCTTCCCCGGGGCGGGGATGTTCGGGCAGTGACGGGAAAGGAATCCGAAGTCGAAACCGCCGCCGCGCGCCACGATGTGCCCGGTCTTGTCGAGTGTGTTCTCTCCGAGGATCCATTCGCCGAGCCCTCTCGCGCGGAACGGTCCGTGGTCGAGCTTCGGTGTGATCATCGGGACCACGGTCGTCTTCGCCGTCATGTAGTGCTTGCGCACGAAAACGTCCAGGACGATGCGAACCACGGCGAAGCCGAGAAGTGTCGCGCCCATCGCCGGCAATACCTTCCCGATGATCTCGCCGAGGACGATCCCGAGCGCGATCGCGAAGAGCGTGTACCCGATCGGGACGATACCGCGGAGGTCGAATATCCCCGGGACGAATCGATCGGTGTGCGTCGTGATCAACGTGACGCTCCACCAGGTGACCAGCCCGGCGAAGACGGCGCCGAGCGCGATCGTCGCGCCGCCGATGCCGGCGATCTTCGCGACAACCCAGTGACGGCGAGACACACTCTGCGTCCACGCGAAGCGGTAGGTGCCCTGTTCGAATTCTCTTGCGATGAGCGGCGCGCCCCAGAACACGCCGATCAGGGCGGGCAGCACGAGGAACAGCGGCACGAGGAACTGGAACGAGTTGTACTTCGAGTCGAACGCGTTGAGCAGGTCCCCGCAGTCGAAACGCGACTTCATGCACGTCGCCAGACCGCTCGAATGGTACGTATGTGACATCGCCGGGCCGCTGATCCCGAAGAAGACCGTCAAGACACCCAAGGCCGCCGCGGCGACGATCGCTTGGCGGCGGTGCTGCCGCCAGATGACCCACGTCATCGCGGTCTCCCGGCGCCGACCGCGCGGACGGGTTCGTCCGCATCGTGTGGGTTGGATCTCCGACCGAGATACGCGAGGACGAGGTCTTCGAGACTCACTTCATACTCCTCCCACTTCGGATCGACGATCGGTCCGTCGGTTCGCACGACGAGCGTGGCCTGCCGTCCGGTGACGTTCTCCTCGACGACGTCGACGACGCCGCCGATCGCTCGGCGCTTCGTCCCGGTCGCGCGGAGGCCGACCAGAACCCTGTGCTCGTCGAGCAGATCTTCGATCGTTCCGTTCAACTGAAGCCGTCCGTTCGCGAGGATCATCAAGTGGTCGCAGACCCGTTCGAGGTCGGCAACGAGATGGGATGAGAGCACGACGGTGACGTCGTCGGTGGCGACCCCTTCCATCAGCGTTCCGAGGAACTCACGCCGCGCGAGCGGATCGAGCGAAGCGAGTGGTTCGTCCAGCAGGAGTAGTTGTGGACGCTTCGCAAGCGCGAGCGCCAATGCGAGCTGCGCGCGCTGCCCACCGGAAAGTGTCGCCGTCTTCCGGTCGAGTGGGATGCCGATGGAGCGCAGCCGGTCACGTGCGAAGTCGCCGTCCCACTCGCTGTTGGTGTGCGCGCCGTAGGCGAGCATCTCTTCGCCCGTGAGGTTGCGATACAGCGGCGTGTCCTGGGCGACGAAACCGACGCGCGACAGCATGTCTTCGTCGATGGCGGGACGATCGCCGAGCGTAGTGATGCTTCCGGACGTCGGCGCGAGCAAGCCGACGGCGATGTGGAGCAGCGTCGTCTTGCCGGCGCCGTTCGGTCCGACGAGCGCGGCGACGCGCCCCATCGGCAGATCGAACGAGCAATCCTGCAAGGCCCACTGTTTCCGGTATCTCTTGCTGAGACCCCTCGCTTCGATGGCGTTCACGACGCGACCTCCCTCGTGTCCTGCAAGGTGGTTTCGAACATCCCGCGGATGGCTTCGGCGTCGAGCCCGGCCTCGAACGCAGTGCGTAACCAGCGTTCGAGCGCGCGCTGCAACGCCACGTGTGCGCGCGGTGACGGACCGTCGAGCCCGCGAAGCACGAACGTGCCGACGCCCGGACGGCCCTCGACGAGCCCTTCACGTTCGAGTTCCCGGTAGGCCTTGAGCACCGTGTTCGGATTGATCGCGAGCGAACCGACGACGTCCTTCACCCGGGGGAGCTGGTCGCCCGGGCGCAGGTAGCCGAGGCGGATCGAGTGACGTACCTGCTGCGCGAGCTGCAGGTAGGGAGCGACTCCCGAACGTTGGTCGAGTCTGAACTCAATCATCTATATAACTAGGAGGATAGATAAAGTTAGCCGGTTGTCAAGGGATGGGTACCGTTGAAGGGATGCACGAGGTGCGTTCGCCGTACTCGGGTGACGTCGTCGGCGAGGTTGCCGAACAGACATGGGACGACATGGACGGTGCCCTCGACGCGGCTGCGCGCGCGTTCGAGACGACACGTGCGCAGACGGCATTCGAACGTTCCGGTGTGCTCCTCGCGGCGGCGGACGGGATCAGGAAACGCGCCGACGAGCTGACGAAGCTCATCGTCGACGAAGGCGGCAAGCCGTACAAGAACGCGAAGGTCGAAGTCGCGCGCGCCGTCTCGACGCTCACGTGGGCCGGTGAGGAAGCGAAGCGATTCACGGGCGAGCTCATCCGGCTCGACACGGAGCAAACGGCAGGCGGACGGCTCGGTCTCGTCCGCAAGTTCCCGCTCGGTGTCGTACTCGGGATCTCACCGTTCAACTTCCCGCTCAACCTCGTCTGTCACAAGGTCGGTCCGGCTCTCGCCGCCGGGAACACGATCGTCGTCAAGCCCGCGACGTCGACGCCGCTTTCCGCGGTGAAGCTCGAAGAGATCCTGCGCGAAGCGGGCGCCGGCGACGCGTTGCAGGTGATCACCGCGTCGTCGCAGGACGCCGAGCGCGCCGTACAGGACGAACGCGTCGCCAAGATCTCGTTCACCGGTTCGAGTGCTGTCGGCTGGCACATCAAGTCGCTCGCGCCGCGCAAGAAGGTGACGCTCGAGCTCGGCGGCAACGCGGCGGTGATCGTCGAGCCGGACGCGGATCTCGCGCACGCGGCCGATCGCGTGGCCTATGGGGGCTTCTACCAAGCGGGGCAGTCCTGCATCTCCGTGCAGCGCGTACTCGTGCACGCATCGGTGCGGGACGGCTTCGTGGACGCGCTCGTCCCGCGGGTCGAGGCCTTGCGCGTTGGTGATCCGTCCGATGAGGAAACCGACGTTGGACCGCTCATCGACGCCGGTGCGCTCGACCGCGTCGACGCGTGGGTTCGTGAAGCGCTCGACGGTGGCGCGAAGGCCCTCTGCGGCGCGAAGCGCGACGACCCGTGCTACCTGCCGACGGTACTGACCGATGTCCGTCCGGACATGAAGGTCTCGTGCAACGAAGTGTTCGGTCCGGTGATCACGCTGCAGACGTATGAGACGTTCGACGAAGCGCTCCAACTCGCGAACGAGACGAGCTACGGGCTGCAGGCCGGTGTCTTCACGAACGACATCGAGAAGGTCTTCCGCGCACATCGAGAGATCGAGGTCGGCGGCGTCGTCCACAACGACGTGTCGTCGTTCCGCGCCGATCAGATGCCGTACGGCGGGGAGAAGGACTCAGGCTTCGGACGCGAAGGACTGCGTTACGCGATGGACGAGATGAGCGAGATGCGGATCCTCGTCCTGTCCGGGATCGATCTCTAGTCGGACTTCGTCCGGACGAGTCGCGGGCGGCGCGGCGGCATCTCGACGTTGGGCGCGAGTGCTTTGTAGAGCATCTGTTTCGCGGCTTCGACGAGGCGTTCGAGATCCGCGGGCTCTTCGTAGCACAGGGACGATGCGATGTTGTCGCGGATCGCCGCCGTCACGAGATGCGCCGTCATCTCGGGGTCTTCGGTGTGGACGAGGCCGTACTCGGCCCCCGTGCGGAACGCGCTCGCGACGAGGGCGAGGTACTCGCGTTCGAGATCGAGCGCTTCGCGCATGAGGTCCGGGCTCGGTGACTGCCGCACGACGACCTCGACCGCTTCATGCCGCTTCGTGTGGTAGTCGACGACGGCGTCGAAGATGTCGTCGATGATGTCGCGGTAGTCGAGGTCCTTCCCGCCTTCGAGCAGCTCGATCGCTTCGGCGACGATGTCGGCACCGGCCGTCGTGAGTCCCTGCATGAAGTCGCGCTTCAGCGCGAGCAGGACGTGTTCCTTCGAAGGGAAGTAGAGGTAGATCGTCCCTTTCGCGACGCCGGCGGCATGCGCGACCTCTTCCATCGTCGTTTCGTGGAAGCCCTTCGAGCTGAAAAGCTTCAGGGCGGCTTCGAGGATCTCGGCGCGGCGCTGTTCGGAGGGCTTGACGACGCGTCGCTTCAGGACCGACGAAACGTCGTCGCGGACCGGTTCCAACCGCACTCCCTGTGCTTACGACCGGCGGCACCCGTTGCAGGGGCCGCAAGCGGATCCTGCTGCGCCGGACTGACCTGAGGTCAGATGCTAGCACCGCGTTCTCGAGTGCACAAGGAGCGTAAACCCCCTGTTCACAGGGTTTGGGAACTTCTGCAAGCGGGAATGTTGACAGGTGACTGAGGGTCAGTCATAGTAATGACCGACCGTTAGTCACTCAGGGCGTCACCCGGATGGGGGGCGACCCGCCAGAGCCAAAGGAGGCAGGCGTGACAAGACGGACGATACCGGTGACGGTCCCGATGGGACGCGCAGCGGGGGTCCTCCCGCGCACGATCCAAGTGGGATCCGCGACGCTCCACGTCTCGCCCGAGGGCGAGACCCTCAACACGGGGCTCGGCCGCGGAGTGCGGTTCGAGGCTCGGTGGTCCATGACCGGCGGGTCGGGAACGGCCACGGTCGACATCACACAAACATCGAAGCTGACGTCTGAGATCTCGGTCGGCCTGCGCGCGCCGCGAAGCATCGCTCGCGTGCTCTTCGGCGGACCGCGGCTCGGCCGTCACGCGGAATTGCTCGCTCGGGCGCTGCGTTACCACGTTGAGACGCGCGCTTCCGAGGATGCGGATGGATTCGAGGTCCGGCGCAGCCCGGTCGGACTGGTGAAAGCGCGCAGCGCCTAGCTGCGATCAAGTCCCCCTCCCCGCAACGAGAGAAAGGGTCCCTCCCCGGGACCCTTTCTCATTTCCGGGACAATCCGACCCATGATCGTCGTCCCGGGAATCCTCAAAGCCACGGCCGAGCGACTCGGCGCGGCCGGTCGCGCGTGGCTCGAGGGATTGCCCGCGTTGATCGAGGAGCTCGAGGCGATGTGGGCCATCACGGCCGGCGATCTCGCGGGCGAGGGATTCACCGGCCTCGCGGTACAAGTGACGCAGGCAGACGGCACCGAAGCCGTCCTGAAGCTCGGCATCCCCGACGGCCTCGGCGGGATAGCTCCGTTCTCGCACGAGATCGACGTCTTACTTCTCGCCGACGGAGCGCCGTACGTCCGCGTCCTTCGTCACGACTACGACCGGCGGGCGATGTTGCTGGAACGGCTCGGTCGGCCGCTGGGGCATCTCGGTCTTTCGGTGGAGGCGCAACTGGACGCGATCGTCCGGACGCTCCCGCCCGGTTGGACGCGAGTTGCCGGAGCGCCGCTCGGGACGGATGCCGAGAAGGCGGCGTCGGTCCGCGGTCTGATCGAAGGACGGTGGTCGTCGCTCGGCCGGCCGTGCTCGGAGCGCACCGTCCGGCTCGCGAACGAGTACGCGACTCGTCGCGAGCGTGCGTTCGATCCGGACACCGCGGTGCTGATCCACGGCGACGCGCACCCGGGCAACGTCCTCGAGACCTCCGAGGGCTCGGGCGCCTACGCGTTGATCGATCCCGCCGGACTGATCGGCGAACCGGCGCATGACCTCGCCGTGCCGCTTCGCGAACGGACGGACGAGCTGCTCGCCGGCGACTGCGTCGAGCGCCTCCAGGGGTGGTGTGAGTTCCTCGCCGGCGCGACGGACGTCGACGTCGATGCGATCTGGGAGTGGGCCTTCGTCGAGCGGGTGTCGGTGGGCTTCATCTTCCTGGGGTTCGGTATGGACGAAGACGCGCGGAAGAACCTTCACGTCGCGGACCTGATCAGCGAGCGCTGTTAGGAGCGGAACACCGTTTCGAGCCAGAAGTCCGCGAAGGCCGGACCGTCGACGGACGTGATCACTTCCCACGGTTTGCCGATCACCGGATCGATGAACGTCCGGCACGCGTCGCCGTGGCGCACCACGGTCACGGGCATCACTTCGGACGTGACGAACTCGCGCTCGACGGTGCACGCGACGAGGAGCGGATCGTGCAGGATCGCGGCGACGTTCGCCGATGGCTTCGAGTACTTCGCCCAGACGTCGAGGAGGTGCGCGAGGGCACGGCACAGTGGATCGCCGGTGCGGAGCTTCTCGCGGTGCGCGACGAGCAGCCGGGCGTGGAATGAAACGTCGATCGGCAGGCAGAGCGTCGGCATGCCGGCGTTGAGCGATCGCACGGATGCGTCGGGATCGACCACGAGATTGTGGTCGCGCGACGGTGGTTCGTCCCCAAGGGGGCCGAACATGCCGCCCATGACATTCAAGCGGACGACTCGGTCGGCGAACGTCGGATCGCGTTCGAGCGCCGCGGCGATGTTCGATTGCATGCCGATCGTGGCGACCTCGGCGGGAGTTGCTTCGAGCAATACGTCGACGCCCCCGCGTTCGAAGGATGCGTCATCGAGCTCGAAGCCTTCGCTGTCGCCGTCCCATCGCGATCGAACGCCCGACGGACTGCGCTCCCAGCCGACGCCCGGCGCAACTGCTACGTCGCTTCGTTCCGCGAGGCGGAGCAGCGTCGACGCGATCCGCGCGCGCCACACCGTGTCGTCCGCCACGGTCGTGACTGCGGCGAGCTCGACGCCGGGATGGCGGAGGCAGAACGCGAGCGCGAGCGCGTCGTCGACGTCCGAGCCGATGTCGGTGTCGAGGATCAGCCGCATCTAGTGGTGGTCGCGGTGCGGGAACTTCACCGCATGTTTCTCGGACCACGTCTTCAGGTCCTCGGCCTCCTCGGCGGCCCGCTCGACCTCCTCCGAGAGCTTCGGATCGAAATGCAGTGACAGATACGCCCCCGCCCCCACGGGGATCGGGATCCAGAATTGGACGAGACGCCATGCGATCACGCCCAGGAAGGCTTGACCGCGCGCCGCGCCGAACCCGACGAGCGTCGCGGTGAGGACGGCTTCGGTCACGCCGAGGCCCCCAGGGGTGATCGGGATCGCGGCGAGGACGTTCGCGAGCCCGTACGAAACGAGCAACGCGTCGATCGCCGGCTGATGACCGAAGGCGAGCAGGAACACGCTGAGCGACGCCATGTCGAAGATCCAGTTGGCAGCCGCCCATCCGATCAACCGGAACAACAGCGATCGGTCCGAGCCGATCGCACGCAGCCGGTCGGCTGTCCGGTGCACGAGCCGGTGCAAGCGTTCCTCGTCGAGGAACGGAAGACGCCGCGCCAGTGCGCGCAGGGTGCGGGCCGCCTTCGCTTCGCCGCGCGTCAGCGTGACGACCGCGAGTGAGAATCCTCCGATGAGGACGAGACCGACGATCGCCGCGGTGAGGTACAGCGGGTTGTAGCCGCGCAGGGGGATCGACACGACAAGGCCGAGCCACAAGATGAGGTTCAGCACAACAGCGGAGCCGATGCTCGACGTGGCGATGACGAATCCGGCATCGGACGGTTCGACGCCTTCGTTCGTCAGCAGCCGGTAGCCGAGACCGCCGCCGGCCGCCGCCCCTCCGGGGACGACGTGGCTGACGGCGAGCGTCGAGAGCTGGATGCGGACGACGGTCCAAAGCGACGGCCGCGACGTCCGCGGGAGGGCGCTCCGGAACAGCTGCGCGTACGAGGTGATCGACACCGCTTCGAGGACGATGCCGATCACGATGTAACGGAATCGGATGTGCCCGAGGAGGTGGAGCGAGTGGCGTGCGCCCGCGATCTGCGGCAGGACGAGGTACTCGATCACGAGGACGAGGAGGAGCCCGTAGACCAGGCGCTTCAGGTGCGGAGATAGCTTCGCCACGTCTCCAAGATGCCCGAAAGGCGCGACTTCTACGGGACGGGTCGCGTCTCGCCGCTGCCTTGGATCGTGAGCAGCCGTCCGGGCTTCAGGGCGACGAGGTCGTCGAGGATCCCGGCGAGCGTCTTGCGATCGAGCGCGCCGATGTACTTCCCGACGACGTCACCCGCGCTGTCGATGAACACCGTTTCCGGCACCCCGGTTACGCCGTAGGTCTTCGCGACCGTGCCGCGCGCATCGCGGACGCTTTCGTACGGGATGCCGTAACGCCGCTCGTAGGTTCGTCCCTCGTTCATGCCGTCGAGGATCTGCACGCCGAGGAACCTGACGTTTGTGTGCGACTTCGCGGCCGCCGCGAGGAAGGGCGCTTCCTGTTTGCACGGGTCGCACCACGACGCCCAGAAGTTCATGACAAGGACCCGTCCGCGCAGCGCCCGCACCGCGATGAAACGGTTGGGATCGTGCAGGGACGGGAGCGAGAACGGGGGAGCCGCCTTCCCGAGCTGCGCGGGCGGACGCGCGCGGAACAGTCCGATCCCACCGACGACGAAGAGCGCGATGACGGGAACGAGCCAAAGCGCGCGGCGCACGGGCTAGGAACGGGAGCCGAGCATCTCCGCGGCGTCGCGGAGCGGATCGCGCCGGCGCGTGAGCGTGAGCACCGTCAGTACACCGAGGGCGACCATGAGGACGACCCACCGGACGTCGTCGCGCGGATCGCTCGTCGCCGCCTTCGCGACGGCCGGCATCGCTTGGATCGGAGCCTTCGGCGGGAGCGGGAGCACGGTCGCGCCGAGGATGCCGCCGCCACCCGACTCGGCCCCCACGATGCGCGCCTTCGCGTGCTCCCAGAGCGCCTGCGTATCGCCGTACATGTTGTTCGAATGCAGTACGACGGTCAGGATGTCGCCGACGGGAGTGTGCGCCGCGCAGACGAGCGAATCACCGGCGAGGTTCGTGAACCCCGTCTTCACGCCGAACACGTTCTTGTTCGAGAGCAACAGATGGTTGTGGTTCTCGAGCATGAGCGGACCCTTGCCGCCCGGCCACGGCATCGAGTAGTGCCGCGTGTTCACGATCGAGGCGAGCACCGGATCGGCGAGTAATGCGCGCGCGAAGATCGCGAGGTCGTACGCGCTCGTGAAGTGGCCCGGTGTGTCGAGGCCGTGCGGCGTCCTGAACTGCGAGTCGAATGCGCCGAGCGAACGTGCCTTCTCGTTCATGAGCTGGATGAAGTGCTCGTAGCCGGCCGGGTGATGCGCGGCGAGCGCCATCGCCGAGTCGTTCGCCGACGGCAGCAAGAGCATGTAGAGCAACTGGAGCACGGTGAACTTCATCCCGGGCTTGAGTCCCGCTTCGCTGCCGGTCACTTCGTTGACGGCGGGGGAGACGGTGACGACGTCATTCAGTCCGTACTGATCGCGCGCGACGAGCGCGGTGATGATCTTCGTCGTGCTCGCCGGATACATGTGCGTGTGGATGTTGTGTCCGAGCAGGACGGTCCCGTTGTCGCTCAGGTCGACAGCGATGTAGGCCTGCGCGGTGATCGGAGCGAGCGGCTTTGGTGTCGCCGCCGGTCTGGCTTTCAGGGCGAAGGCCGGTGCCGCCGTCACCAGGACGACGCACGACAACGCGATCATCACGGCCAGCCGCTTCAAGTTCCGTCCCTGCCTAGGTGGTCAGGCGCTGATGAGTAGAACGCTCGAGACCCTCCGCGAAGTTCTCGACGAGCGAGCGGATCTCTGCCGCCACGCGCCTGTAGGCAGCCTCGCGCTCGCCGATGGGGTCGTCGATATCCGCGTCGGAGATCGATTCCGCGCGCTCCCGCATGGAGGCTGCCGCGTCGAGCCACGCCACAGTCTCCGTATATGGAGGTAGGTCGCCAAGCAACTCGAGAAGTCCCTTCATGGTGAAGGTCTTGTCCGTCGCCTCGGGGAACTCGCGGACCGTGTCGCGCACATGTTCACGAGACATGCCGATGAGCAGATCCGCCCAGTTCACGAGGTTGGAATCGAGTTCGATCGTGCGGTGTGCGTCGATCGAGACGCCGTGCTCGTTCATGACCTTGCGGCCCTCGATGGTCGCGGCGCGCCCGGTCCACGCGTGCGTGCCCGTCGAACGGGTCTCGATATCGAGGCCGCGCCGCTCCGCTTCGTAGCGGAGGAACCCCTCGGCCATCGGACTACGGCAGACATTACCGGTGCAGACGAACAGGATCTTCACGGGGAGAGCCAGTCTAGCATCGGGGTGTGATGCAGCCCCTGACGCCCGAGGAGCTCGCGCGTATCGCGGGTGTCGCGCCGGACGAGATCGAGCGATACCGCGCCGCGAAGCTCCTCGACCCGGATGAAGACGGTGTGCTCGACGAGATGGACGTGCTTCGTCTGCGCATCCTCATGCATTACCGAAGCCTCGGACATTCGATCGACGATCTCGACAAGGCCGTGCATTCCGCGTCGCCATTGATCCTGTACTCGGATCTGTTGTGGGCGCCCGTGCAAGAGATGGTGTCGATCGAGGACGCAGCCGTCGAAACGGAACTGCCGCCCGACGCGGTGCAGACCTTGCTTCGCGCCGTCGGTCTCGGTCCGGCCGTTCCGCGTGACGAGATGCGATTCCTCGAAGCCGTCAAGGCGCTCGTGGACGCCGGCATCCCGCTCAAGATGGTTCTCGATGTCGGACGCGTCTACGGCGACACACTTCGCCGACTCGCGCAGACGGAAGTGCGGATGATCCGCGAGTTCATGACGGAGCAAGGTCGTTCGTCACTACTGAAGGATCGCGATCAGTCGGAGCGACTCGACACGATCCAGACGCTCCTCGTCCCCATCCTCGAACCGTTGCTGCTCACGATCCATCGTCGGCACATGTTGCGTGCGTCGATACAGGAAGCCGTCGCCGATCTCGAAGCGATCGAACGCGGCGACGACCGCGAGACGCTGTATGCGGCGATCGCGTTCGTCGACCTCGCTTCGTTCACGTCACTTGCGAACGTCCATGGGGACGAAGCCGCCGCGGAGATCCTCGATCGCTTCGACGAGCTCGTCCGCGGATTGCTCGAAGAGCACAACGGCAACCTCGTCAAGCAGATCGGCGACGAGTTCATGGTGACGTTCGCCGACGCGTCGAACGCGGTTCGTTTCGTTGTGGCGCTCGACCGGGCTGCGTCCGCCGAGGAGAACTTCCCCGCGCTCCGGACGGGGATCAACACCGGCCCGGTTCTTTATCGCGTGGGTGACTACGTCGGAACGACGGTCAACCTCGCCGCCCGGATCGCGGCGATGGCGACGCCGAACGAGATCCTTGTCACCGAACCTGTTGCGCACGCCGCGGCCGATGTGGGTGTGTCCGTCGAATGGATCGGGACACGTGAGGTCCAGGGGATCGACGAGCCGGTCGGGTTGTGGCGGATCGAACGGACGTGGGCGCATGCCGAGCCGGAGCGCGATCCCGTGTGCGGGATCGCCGTCGGGGACGGTGCCGTCGCGCGCCTCCGCCATGACGGCAGGACGTACTCGTTCTGTTCGGCCGATTGCCTGCGCCGGTTCCTCGAGGATCCGGATCGCTACACGCGCAGCGGGGACACGTGAGGAACGAACACGATCGCGTCGACCTGCTCGGATAGGTCGCACGTCATCACCAGGTTGTGCATCTGTGTGATGCGCGTCTGCTTCGCGCCCTCCGGAAGGACGAGCACCGGTTCGTCGTAACGGGCAGCGAGCTCGGCGTTGAGCGTGCCCGGCTGCGGAGTCAGTTCGCTCGCCCAGGGACTCGAGGTCTCGCCCGACCCCGTGATCATCCAGATCGAAAGGACGTTTCGACCTTCCGCGACGTGATGTCCGATCGAATGGACGATGCCCCCGCCGGGTCCCGACGCCGTGCTGTCGACGTCGCGCTTCATCAGATGTGTGCTGCCCGCCATGAGCGCGGTGCGGTGTCCCTCGTTGAGCACAGCGTCGACCCGCTCGTGCATGCGCTGCTCCCGGAGCGCCATCGCCCCCCCGAGCTCCTCGTAGGAGTTCGCCTGGTTCGCGAGTTCCAGGTAGTCGGTGTCGTCGGCGCCGATGTCGAAGCCGAACCACCTGACCTTCGGTGCGTGCCTCGCGAATCGTGCGTGCTCGGCTTTGAGCTCGGGGACGTCCGTCGCCTGCGTCAGGACGCCGGATGTGTACCACGGTGCTTCGTCCGGGATCTCGAGCGTTCTCTCGTTGCCCGTTCGCAGGTACTCGTCGGTCCGTCGGCCCCAGTCGGGCTGGATCTCCTCACCGAAGTGCGTGAAGCCGCGCGACGCGAGATAGCGGACGCACATCAGCCGGAACTCGTACTTCTCATGGACGAAGTGCTCCATCTCGACGAGGAACGCGACGTCCGCCGCGTCGGCGAGGTCGTCGAGAACCGAGAGGTCGAGATCCAAGGCGGTGTTCGGTCCTTCCGGGCCCTCGTTTTCGCTAGCCGTTGACGTACGTCAACAAGACGCTGACCTGCTTGTTGACGTTCGTCAACGGTGAAGAAAAAGGGTCGCCGGCGGTCTGAAGGGGCCGCTCGCTCAGCGGTCGGCGGCTCGGGTGCGCAGCACCCGCTCCGTGTCGTCCTTCTGTTCGAGCAGGATCCGCCGGACGGGACCCGGCAACTCGCCGGCCAGCAGCTTGTCCGTCGCGTCCACCACGCTTCGCGTGAACGTCCGCGGGTAGAAGCCGCCGGCGAACGCGAGCCCGAGGTCGAGCTCGCGCTTCTCCCAGAACCCGAGCAGCTCGTCGAAGTACCCGTCGGCGTAACCGGCGAGCAGCTCGGCTTGGGCCGGCCGATTGAATCCTGTGGCGATCGCGCGGAGCATCGCGAGCGTGAGCTCGGCGTCCGTCGTGGCGTGGTCCCAGGCTTCCGCTTTCGCTTCGGCCGTCGGCACCGACGCGCGCGCCGCCGCCGCGTACCGCTCGCCTTGATCGGTCGGATCGCGCCCGAGCTCGGCCGCGATCACGCCGTCGTCGATGGCCCCGCCCGACGCAAGTGCCGCGACGATACCCCACCGCAGGTCCGTGTCGATGTCGACGCCGTCGATGGAGTGCGTCCCGTCGAGCAGGCCGCGCACGAACGCGACGTCCGCTTCGCTCGACGCCGCACCGATGAATCCGCGAGCGTACGCGAGCTGGAAGTCCGAACCCTTCTCGGAGCCGTCGAGTAGCTCGCGCAACCGAGCGGCCGCCTTCAGCCACGATGCTTCGCGGTTGGACGGATCACCGTACATGTCGATCGCGGCACCGATCCGCGCGATGAGATCGCCGACGACGCCGATGTCCGTCTCGGCTCCCACGTTGTTGAGCACGATGTCGACGTAACGGCGCGACGCGAGCTCGCCGTCGCGGACCATGTCCCAGAGCGCGTTCCAGCAGAGCGTCCGCGCCAGCGGATCGTGCAGGTTCCGGAGGCCTTCGGTGAGCGTCGCGAGTGAGCGCTCGTCGAATCGGATCTTGCAGTAGGCAAGGTCCTTGTGGTTCGGGAGCACGAGATCCGCCGGCGCTTCGTCCGACAGCTCAGGGACGTTCGTCCGTCCGCCGATGACGTCGAGCTCGATCTCGCGACGCAGATCCAACGAGTCACCCGACGTATCGAATAGCCCGATCGCCATCCGGTGGCTGCGGAGCGGCGTCCCTTCCTGCACGACGTCGGTTCCTTCGATCCGGATCGCGTTCACACCCGACGTCTCGAGCCACTCCTTCGACCACGCGGCGAGATCGCGTCCGGACTCTTCGGCGAGCGGCGCCAGGAAGTCCGGCAGCTCGGTGTTGCTCCATTCGTGCTTCTTGAAGTAGCGCTTGAGGCCTTCGAAGAACGACTTCTCGCCGACCCACGCGACGAGTTGCTTCAGCACGGACGCACCCTTCGCGTAAGTGATCCCGTCGAAGTTCAGGTGCACGGCGTCGATGTCCGGGATGTCCGCGACGATCGGGTGCGTGGTCGGCAATTGGTCCTGCCGGTAGGCCCAGTTCTTCTCGCCGGAGGCGAACGAGACCCACGAGTTGGTGAACCGCGTCGCGCGCTCCTTCGCGAGATAACTGATGTACGTCGCGAACGATTCGTTCAACCAGAGGTCGTTCCACCAGCGCATCGTCACGAGGTCGCCGAACCACATGTGGGCCATCTCGTGCAGGATCACTTCAGCCCGCGCTTCGCGTTCGGCCTCCGTGACCTTGGAGCGGTAGATCATCCGCTCGGAGTAGGTGACGCACCCGAGGTTCTCCATCGCGCCGAACTTGTATTCGGGGCAGAAGACCTGGTCGTAGCTCTTCGTCATGTACGGGTAGTCGAAGAGGTCCTGGTAGAAGTCGAAGCCGGCCTTCGTGATCGCGAAGAGCTCGTCGGCGTCGACGTACTTCGCGAGTGAAGACCGGCACCACCAACCGAGCTCGATGCCGTCGTGCGAATCGAACACGCCGACGTACGGGCCGCAGCATACGCATGCGAGATACGTCGACATCGTCGGCGTCGTCGGGAAGACCCACACGTCGCCGTCGGAACTGACCGGACGCGTGTTCGATATGACGACCCACTCCTCGGGAACTTCGACCTTCCACGTGAACGTGGCCTTGATGTCGGGCTGGTCGAAGCAGGCGAAGGCGCGGTGCGCGTCGAACGGTTCGAACTGCGTGTAGGTGTAGGCGTTCTTGTCGACGGGGTCGACCGTGCGGTGGAGTCCGGTCCCGGTCTTGGCGTACTCGCATGTCGCGACGACCGTGAGCTCATTCGTTGCGTCCAGCGCGTCGAGCGGGATGCGTCCGTCCGTCGTTTCCTTCAGATCGAGCACGCGGCCGTTGAGCACGACCTCCTGCAGTTCGACGGCATCGAAGTCGATGAACGTCTTCGCGGACGTATCGCTACACGAGAACCGCACGGTCGTTTCCGATCCGAACGTGATCGCGCCTTCGCGCAGGTTCAACGTGATGTCGTAGGACACGTCACCGATCAGACGCGCGCGCTCCTGTGCTTCGATGCGCTTGAGGTTGTCCTTCCCCGCTGTGGTCATGATTCCGGCAGTCCGCCTTTCGTCAGCCACTCGACGTCGAGGGCCTTGTCCAACTCGATCTCCGAGAGCAATCCCATGTCGAGCACGACTTCGCGGATGGTCTTCCCGCTCTTCCGCGCTTGCTTCACGATCTCCGCGACCTTCTCGTAGCCGAGGAGCGGCTTCAGCCCGGTCGAGATGATCTCGCCGCGTTCGACGACCGCGCGCATGTCTTCGATGTTCGCTTCGATGCCGTCGATGCATTTCGTCGCGAGCGTTCTGGACGCGTTCGCCAGCAGCTCGACCGACTCGATCAGATTGATGGCGATCACCGGGAGCGCGACGTTGAGCTCGAATGAGCCCGTGGCGCCGGCGAACGTGATCGCGGCGTCGTTGCCGATCACCTGGGCGGCGACTTGGATGGTCGCCTCGGGGATGACCGGGTTCACTTTTCCGGGCATGATCGATGACCCCGGCTGGAGATCAGGGAGCCGGATCTCGCCGAGCCCGCCCTTCGGCCCGGAGTTCATCCACCGCAGGTCGTTGCAGATCTTCACGAGCGACACGGCCACGGTCTTCAACGCACCGGACATCTCGACCGTCGCGTCCTGCGCGCCTTGCGCTTCGAAATGGTTTCGCGCTTCCTTCAGATCGAGCTTCGTCGCTGCGCCCACCTTCTTGATGACCGCGGGCGAGAACGTCTTCAGGGTGTCGAGTCCGGTGCCGACGGCCGTGCCGCCGAGCGCTAGCTCGCCGAGCCGGGGCGCGGCCGCTTTGACGCGCGCGATGCCGAGTTCGATCTGGCGCGCGTAGCCGCCGAACTCCTGGCCGAGCGTGACCGGGGTTGCATCCATCAAGTGAGTGCGTCCGGTCTTGACCGCCTTCGCGAACTCCTTGGCCTTCGCGGCGAGCGAAGCGTGCAGCTGCTCCAAAGCGGGAAGCAGATCATGGACGACGCCCTCGAGCGCGGCGACGTGGATCGTCGTCGGGATCACGTCGTTCGACGACTGGCCCATGTTCACGTGGTCGTTCGGATGGACCGGCGACTTCGCCGCGAGTTCCGACCCGGCGTCGAGGTTCGCGACGTTCGAGATCACTTCGTTCGCGTTGGTGTTCGTCGACGTGCCGGACCCCGTCTGGAAGACGTCGATGGGGAAGTGCTCGTCGAACTCGCCGGACGCAACGCGCTTCGCGGCCTTCGCGATGAGCTTGGCTCGTTTGGCGTCGAGACGTCCTTGCTCGTGGTTCACCTCGGCCGCGGCACCCTTGATCAGCGCGAGCGCACGGATGAAGCGCGGCGGGAACGTCTTGCCGGAGATCGGGAAGTTCTCGACCGCGCGCTGCGTGGACGCCCCCCAATACCCGTGCGCGGGGACCTTGACGTCGCCCATCGTGTCGCGTTCGATGCGGAACTCACTCATAGCCGGAAGAGCCTAGCGAATAGGCCCTGGATACACTGAGCGTCCATGGCCTACGACGCGGTGGTCCTCGGCGGGGGGCCGGGCGGGTATGCGTTCGCGTTCCGTGCCGCCACGCTTGGCCTGAACGTCGCCATCGTCGAGCGCGACAAGCTCGGCGGGACATGCCTCCACCGCGGCTGCATCCCCACGAAAGCGCTCCTGCACGCCGCCGAAACGATGGACGCCATCGCCGACGCGAAGACACTCGGCATCACCGTCGGCGATCGGTCGTTCGACTGGGCGGAGGTGCAGCGCGCGAAATCCGAACCCATCAAGAAACTCTTCGCCGGACTGCAGGGCGTCGCGAAGGCACGCAAGGTCGACGTCTTCTCCGGCAACGGCTCGCTCGGTGACCGCGGCACGATCGAGGTCGACGGCCGGCGGGTCGAAGGAAGAAACATCGTGTTCGCGCCGGGCTCGTACGCGCGCTCTCTGCCCGGACTCGATCCCGACGGCGAGAAGATCATCACGTCGGACGATGCCCTCACGAGCGAAACCTTCCCCGCCAAGATCGCGATCATCGGGGCCGGCGCCGTCGGTGTGGAGTTCGCGTCCGTCTACCGATCCTTCGGCGCCGAAGTGACCGTGATCGAAGCGCTCGACCGCGTCGTCCCGCTCGAAGACGCTGATCTCTCGAAAGAGCTTGCTGCGAACTTCAAGCGCCGCGGCATCGCGACGTTCGCCGGCGCGAAGGTCGACGACGTCGAGAAGTCGGACGGCGGCGTGAAGCTCACGTTCACGAAAGCGAGCAAGACGGAGACGCTCGACGTCGATCAGGTACTCGTCGCGGTCGGACGCGGCCCAGCGACGGACGGCCTCGACCTCGAGCGGTGGGGCGTCGAAGTCGATCGCGGTTACATCGTCATCGACGGTGACAATCGCGCTGCGGACAACGTCTATGCCATCGGTGATTGCACGGCGCGCACGCCGCAGTTCGCGCACGTGGCGTTCGGCATGGGGTTCGCGACCGCGGAGCGGATCGCGGGCGGCTCGCCGATCGCCGTCGACTTCGAGCGCGGCGTCCCGCATGCGACGTATTGCACGCCGGAGATCGCGTCCGTCGGACTGACCGAGGCGCAGGCGAAGGAGAAGGGCTACGACGTCAAGGTGACGAAGCACAACTTCGCGGGTATCGCCAAAGCGCAGATGATCCACTCCGCGCGCGGATTCGCGAAGCTCGTCTGGGACGAAGGCGGTGAGATCCTCGGCGTCCACATGATCGGCCCTCGCGTGACGGAGACGCTCGCCGAGGCGTTGCTCATCGTCGGATGGGAAGCGCGTCCGGCCGAGGTCGCCGCGTTCGTGCATCCGCATCCGACGCTTTCCGAAGTCATCGGCGAAGCCGCGCTCGAAGCGATCGGCAAACCACTTCACGGCTAGGTTTTCAGGATGCGCCGAAGGCGCCCCCTGCGATAGGCAAGAGACGTAACGGAAGGAGCCCGCGTAACGTGCCCACGAAGGTCGACATGCCGCAGATGGGGGAGTCCGTCGTCGAAGGGACGATCCTCACGTGGCTGAAGAAGGAAGGCGACACCGTCGCGGTGGACGAACCACTTGTCGAAGTCTCGACGGACAAGGTCGATACCGAGATCCCGTCGCCCGTCGCGGGCACGCTCGTCAAGATCCTCGTTCCCGAAGGCGAGACCGTCGAGATCGGCACCTCGCTCGCCGAGATCGACGAAGGAGGCGGTTCGTCGTCGGCTCCCGCCGCCGAAGCGCCGGCGAACGAAGAGAAGGAACCGGAAGCCGAACCTGAGCCCGAACCCGAACCCGAAGCCGAGGAGCCGGTCGAGGCGGCGAAGCCGGAAGCGAAACCGGAACCGAAGCCGGAAGCGAAACCGGAACCCGAGCCGAAGTCCGAACCGGCTCCGGCGGCAGCGGACGTGGAGAGCCAGGTGCTGTCGCCGCTCGTCCGGCGGCTCGCGCGCGAGCACGACATCGACGTCTCGCAGGTACGCGGAACCGGGTCGGGCGGACGTGTCACGCGCGATGACGTGCTGGCGTACGCCGATCGCGGTGCTCCGTCCGAGGGCAAGCGCCAAGCGACGGCCGAGCGCGCCGCGCCGCCGCCGCTCCGCGAAGGCGCCGGCGACCGCACCGGCGTCCAGCCCCTCACGCACATCCGCAAACGGATCGCGGAGCACATGCGCGCGTCGCTCGATACGTCCGCGCGCGCGTGGAACGTCATCGAAGTCGACCTGGAGGAGATCGCGAAGCTCCGCGCCGCGAAAGGGGAGGAGTTCCGCCGGCGCGAAGGCTTCTCGCTGACGTATCTCCCGTTCATCTCGCGCGCGGCGTGCGACGCGTTGCTCGCCTTCCCGGTCGCGAACGCGAGCATCGCGGCGGATCTGTCGGAAGCGACGTACCACAACTACGTGAACCTCGGGATCGCCGTTGCGACCGACTACGGACTGATCGTTCCCGTCGTCAAGGGGGCCGAGGCCATGAACGTGGTCGGCCTGGCGAGGGCGATCCGCGATCTCGGCGAACGCGCACGCGACAAGAAGCTCTCGCCGGACGAGGTCGGCGGATCGACGTTCAGCATCACGAACCCCGGCCCGTTCGGTTCGTACGTGTCCCTTCCCGTGATCAACCAGCCGAATGTCGCGATCCTGTCCACGGAGCTCGTCGAGAAACGCGTCGTCGTCGTGGACGACATGATCGGCATCCGTCATCGGACGTTCCTCTCGATGTCGTGGGATCACCGTCTGCTCGACGGTGCGGACGCGATGCGCTTCCTGCAGCGCCTGAAAGAGAACCTGGAGACGTGGGACTTCTCACACGAGGTCTAACCGTCGAACGGCTCGGGCTCGTCTCGTACAACGACGCCTGGGATCTCCAGAACGAGCTCCACGACAAGCGCGTTTCGGGTGAGATCGGCGACACGCTGCTCCTGCTCGAGCATCCACACGTCTACACGATCGGACGACGCGGCACGCACGCGGATGTGCTCCGTCCCGACGTTGAGGTCGTGGAAACCGACAGAGGCGGACAAGTCACCTATCACGGCCCCGGACAACTCGTCGGCTACCCGATCATCGATCTCGGACCCGCTGCGGACCTCGTCGGCTACGTCCGCCGTTTGGAAGACGTGATGATCCGTTCGCTCGCGCGTTTCGGCATCGACGCCGGACGCGATGAAGGCAACACCGGCGTCTGGGTGGGCAACGCGAAGATCGGGGCGATCGGCGTCCGCGTCACGCGGAATGTCACGAAGCACGGTTTCGCGCTGAACGTCTCGACGGATCTCTCCTACTTCACCGGGATCATCCCCTGCGGCATCACGGACAAAGGTGTTACGTCCATGCGCGTGCTCGGTTGCGAAGCCGCGCTGGACGAGGTCGCGGACGTCGTCGCGGCAGAGTTCGCAAAGCCATGAAGCGGACGCTGCCGATCTCGGGTTCGCGAGCGCGTCTGCACGACGCGCGCGTGACGGGTCCGCAGAAAAAGCCCGAGTGGCTCAAGGTGAAGGTCCGGCACGGCGAGAACTTCCTCGAGCTACGGCGCCTGATGCGCGAGCACAACCTGCACACGGTGTGTGAGGAGTCGGGGCCGTGTCCGAACATCTACGAATGCTGGGAGCAACGGACGGCGACGTTCCTCATCCTCGGCAACGTCTGCACGCGGCGCTGCACGTTCTGCGACGTGATCACCGGCAAGCCGGGCGGGATCGTCGATCGGGACGAGCCGGAGCGTGTCGCGAAAGCGGTGGCGGCCGTCGGCCTCGAATATGCCGTCGTCACGGGTGTCGCGCGCGATGACGTCCGCGCCGATCAGGGTGCCTCGATCTGGGCCGAAACGATCCGCGCCATCCGCCGCGAGAACCCCGCCTGCGGTGTCGAGGTGCTGACGCCCGATTTCCGCGCGGACGCCTCGGCGATCCGCATCGTGTGTGACGCGACCCCCGATGTCTTCGCGCACAATCTGGAAACCGTGCGCCGCATCCACGGTCGGGTGCGCAAGGGTTTCTCCTACGACAACTCGCTCGCGATGCTCCGTCTGATCAAGGAGATCCGTCCGGAGCAGACCACGAAGGCCGGGCTCATCCTCGGGATGGGGGAGACGGACGACGAGGTCCGATCGTCCCTGCGCGATCTGCGCGACGTGCGCGTCGATCTCGTCACGCTCGGTCAGTACCTGTCACCGTCCCGCGCGCACCCGGCGGTCGACCGGTACGTGACGCCGGACACCTTCGACGAGCTGGGTGCCTACGGACGGTCGCTGGGATTCAGGAACGTGACGTCCGGGCCGCTCGTGCGGTCGTCGTACCACGCGAAAGAGCAGGGTGCATGCGGCGCAACCTCCTGATGCCGATCGCCGGCGGCGTGGCGGCCGCGCTGATCCTCGTCGGGGTGCTGTTCCTCGTCGGTCATCACCACACGACGACGGACGTGGCGATCTCGTCCTCGACGCCTTCCGCGCTGCCGACCTTTCTGCCGACGCTGAGCCCGTCGGTGACGACGGCACCCGTGGCGACGGGCTCGCACACACCGCGCGGCGACGCGAAACCGACGCCGACCCCGCACCCGACGCGCACGGTGTCGAGTGTCGACTGCACGAAGCCGTCCGACGCGCAGTTCTGTTCACGCAAGGGCGACACCGTGTTCACGAACGGAACGTTTACGCCACCGAAGAACGCCGGCCCGGTTTCCCACCCGAACGCTGCGACGATCACGATGGACTCGACCCTGGGTTCGAGCAAGATCCACGCCGTCGTCACGATCGAGAACAAGAGCTCGAGGACGTTTCACTTCCCGTCGCGCGAGATCGACTTCGAGATCACGAGAGACGGCAAGCACTTCGACACGATCACGACCAGCGGTGCGGCGTTCGACATGACGCCCGGGACGAAGATGACGGGGACGTTCGACCGTCCGATCTCGGAGAACGGCACATACGCCTGGCAAGCACGTGTCTGGTACTGGGTGGAATAGAAAAGACCCCGCGAGAACGCGGGGTCTTTTCGGTGAGCCTTCTTAGGCGGCGGCGACCTTCTTCGGCGTGCTCGTCCGGGCGAGCTTGCCGGTGACCGGCTCGAGCGCCTTCAGGACGCGACCCGAGTACGCCTTCGCGTTCGCGAGGAACGCCTCGGCGAGACCGAAGTTCGCTTCCGTGATCTCTTCCGGCGAGACCGGCGCGACCGCGAACGACGGCACGTAGTCGCCGACCGTTTCCGCGACGGACGAAACGACGTCGACGGTGAGGTCCTGCAGCGGCTTGAGGGCCGTCGTGACCTGCTCGCCGATCTCCTGCGTGAGCTGCTTGTAACCGGGCATCTTGAGCTCCTTACCTAGTGGACGTGCTAAATATACCAAGCACCCGCTAGGTCTGTCAACCCCCGGATCAACCGATGGGCCGCGACGGCCCGGTGAAGCTTCGGTACACGGAGAGCATCGTCTCCTTCTGATCCGTCGTCAGGCGGTCGTCGAGACGGATGGCTTCCTCGACGCGCGTCGGCGGGGCTTCGTCCTCGTCGAGCAGGCCGGCCTGGCGGTAGAGCGCCTCGCTCGAGATCCCCAGGGCGTTGCCGATCGCGCGAAGCACGTCCGCGGACGGCTTGTAGAGGCCGCGCTCGATCTGACTGATGTACGGGTTGCTGACCTCGGCCGCTTTCGCGAGCTGGCGGATCGACATCTCGGCGAGCTTGCGCTGCCCTTGGATGAAGTCGCCGAGCTTCTTGAGCCGTTCGTCGGCCATCGCGCATCGAGCATACGCTTGGCGCGCCAAGCGCAGAACATCCCGCCGGCGTCACCTCGTTTCCGGACCGTCAGCGTTACGGAACGGACCTGTTCCGTAACGCTGACGGTCCGGGAACGAGGTCGGCGAGGGCACGTATCGTGATCGTCGTCTTCCTCGACCGTTCTTCCCCACGTACGCTGGAGGAGAACGCAGGTTGCGCTCGCGGTCGGAGCACGGGCGCGTCCGCAGACCGGCTAGTCCTCTTCTTTCCCGGCCCGCGCGGCGGCCTTGTCGCGGATCTCCTCGACCACGTTCTCGTTCGCGAGGGTGGTCACATCGCCGAGCGGACGACCCTCCGCCACGTCGCGAAGGAGACGGCGCATGATCTTGCCCGAGCGCGTCTTCGGCAGGTCTTCGGTGAAGATGATCATCGCCGGACGCGCGATCTTCCCGATCTTCTTCGAGACGTGCTCGCGAAGCTCTTGCAAGAGCGCTTCGTCCCCGGTGACGTCACCTTTCAGCGTCACGAACGCGACGATGTTCTCGGCTTTGTCCTGACCGACGCGTCCGACGACGGCGGATTCGGCGACCGTTTCGTGATCGACCAACGCCGACTCGACCTCATAGGTCGAGATGCGGTGCCCGGCGACGTTCATGACGTCGTCGACACGTCCGAGGAACCAGAAGTAGCCCTCCTCGTCGCGCTTGCATCCGTCGCCGGGGAAGTACTTACCCTCGAACTTCGACCAGTACGTGTCGATGTAGCGCTGGTCGTCGCCGTAGACGGTGCGGAGCATCGACGGCCACGGACGCGTGAGCACGATGTAACCGGCGCCCCCGAAGGGCTGTGACTCGCCTTTGTCATTCACGACGTCCGCGCCGATGCCGGGGACCGGGAATGTCGCGGAACCGGGCTTCAGCTTCGTGATCCCGGGGAGCGGCGAGATCATGATCGCGCCCGTCTCCGTCTGCCACCACGTGTCGACGACCGGACAGCGTCCGCCGCCGATGACCTGCTGGTACCAGACCCACGCTTCGGGGTTGATCGGCTCACCGACGGAGCCGAGCAAACGCAGCGCGGACAGATCGTGTTTCTCGACGAATGACGTTCCCCACTTCATGAACGTGCGGATCGCCGTCGGTGCCGTGTAGAGGATCGTCGCCTTGTACCGTTCGGCGATGTCCCAGAGGCGGTCCTTGTCGGGAACGTCCGGTGCGCCTTCGTACATGATCGACGTCGCGCCGTTGCACAGCGGTCCGTAGACGATGTAGCTGTGTCCGGTGACCCAGCCGGCGTCGGCCGCGCACCAGTACACGTCCTCGTTGCGCTTGAGATCGAAGATCAGATGGTGCGTCGCGGCGACGCCGACGAGATAGCCACCCGTCGTGTGCAGGATCCCCTTCGGCTTCGCCGTCGTGCCGGACGTGTAGAGGATGTACAGCGGATGCTCGGCGTCGAGGTGCTCGGGCTCGCACGTCGCCGATTGGTTCGGAACGATGTCGTGGTACCAGACGTCACGTCCGTCCTGCATCGACACGTCCTGTTCGGTGCGGCGGACGACGAGGACCTTCTCGATCGTCGGCGCCGCCTTGAGGGCTTCGTCCGCGTTCTCTTTCAGCGGGACGATCGCTCCCCGGCGCCAGCCGCCGTCGGCCGTCACGAGCACCTTCGCCGACGCATCGTTGATGCGGCCCGACAGTGAGTCCGCGGAGAACCCGGCGAAGACGACGGTGTGCGGCGCGCCGATGCGCGTGCACGCGAGCATCACCGGCGCGAGCTCGGGAACCATGCCGAGGTAGATCGCGACGCGGTCGCCCTTGCGAACGCCGAGCTCCTTCAAAGCGTTGCTGACGCGGCACGTCTCGTCGAGGAGCCACTTGTAGGTGAGTTCCTTCTTGTCGCCGGGCTCGCCTTCCCAGAAGTACGCGACCTTGTCGCCGTATCCCGACTCGACGTGACGATCGAGGCAGTTGTACGAGACGTTGAGCTCGGCGCCGACGAACCACTTCGCGAACGGGGCGTTCCACTCGAGGACCGTGTCCCATTTCTTGAACCAGGACACGTGTGCTTCGGCCTGTCCTGCCCAGAACGCTTCGTAGTCGGCGTCGGCTTCGTCGTAGATCGCGTCGGACGAAACCACGGCGTTGCGCCGGAACTCGTCGGGCGGTTCGAACGTACGGAGCTCTTCGAGAAGGTTCGCGATGTCCACTTGGTCGGTCATGAGTGGAAGCGTAGCGCCGTACGGCGCCCGGTTGACGTTCGTAGGTCTTTCGATATAGTCTCGTAGCACTTTCGTAATGCGCTTCGGACACGGTGAGTTGCACCTCGTACTACTCGCGCTCCTCGAGCGCAGATCGATGCACGGCTACGAGCTGATGGCGGAACTGACGGAGCGGACGAAGCACCGTTACCGCGCGTCGCCGGGGAGCATCTATCCCGCCGTGCAGGCGCTCGAGAGCGAGGGGCTGATCGCGTCCAAAGTGGACGGGGAACGCCGCGTGTTCTCGCTCACGCGCACGGGCCGGGACGCGCTGAACAAGCGGCGGGAGCAGCTCGCCGGGATCGAAGCACGGCACGGGGTTCGGTTCTCGAGCGACGGGTTGGACGCGGCACTCGCTCGCTTCAACGTGCGGGTGCGAAGCAGCGGCGCCGTCGTCGACCGCGTTGAACACATACTCGACCGCGTCGCCGGCGAGATCGAGTCGTTACCGAAAGAGGGGAGCGCGTGATGGATCCATTCGACCGAGCGGTGAACAAAGAGTTGGTGCAGAACTCAAGTGTGGGGTTCTACATCCACCTGGCTGTATTCGTCGGCATCCAGGTGATGCTCGCGGCGATCTGGTATTTCACCGGCCGTGGGATGCCGTGGTTCCTCTTCCCGCTGTTCGGATGGGGCGTTGGATTAGCCGCGCACTTCATCGCGTGGCGCGCGGGCGTTGCTAGAGGTCGGCGCCCAAGCGTGTAAGCGCGTCGAGCAGTTCCGCGTGCGAGGCGACGACGGCGTCTGCTTCGTCCACCTGCATGTCGGAGTCCTCGCCGAACGAGAAGCGGGCTTCGCGGTCGTCGTTCACGGCGGTGATCCGGACGGTCTTCATGCCGAACGAACGTCCGCCGTGGACGTCGGTACGGAGCAGATCGCCGACGTGGACGGCTTCGTCCGGCGTCGAATCGATCGCGCTGAGCGCGGCGTCGAAGATGCGCGGATCCGGTTTCGGGACGCCCACCTCGTTGCTGAAGGCGCAGAACTCGAGGTTGTCGAGGAGATCGAGATCTCTCAGGAAGTCGCGGACGACCCGCCCCGGCGTCAGGCCGGTGTCGCAGACGAGGGCCGTCCTGATGCCGGCGGCGCGGAGCGTCTTCAGCGTCGCCGGAGCGCCGTCGAGCGCTTCGAGCGTGCCGTGACGTCCGGCCTCTTCGAAGGCTTCGGTCAGTCGTTCGCGGACGAGGTCGTCGGTGATGCCGAGCTCGGTGCAAACGAAGCCCGCGATGCCTTCCGCGCCGTACTGCACGCCGCCGACCCACGAGTTGTGGTGTTCGCGCCAGCCGCGATCGAAGAGGGCGCGTGCGGCGTCCGCATCGAGGTCGGTGCACTCGACGATCGCGCCGGTGCGCGCGGCCATCGCCTTGTCCAGGTTGTGATCCTGGATGAGCGTCCCCCAGCAGTCGAAGGTGACGGCGCGGATGCTCATGCGCCGTGTCCGCTGACGATCGCGCGGATCGCGACGATGCCGATGAAGAGCGTCGCCCAGCCGAACACGGCGACACGCGTGCGCGGCCTCTCTTCACTCCGCAGCGGGAAGATCGCGAGCGTGATCACGACGAAGAGGAATCCGTAGAAGGTGTGCTTCAGGGGCGGCTTGTACTTGTTGTAGATCGCGAGACCGAGGATCCCTTGCACGTAGATCGTCGCCCACGCGAATCCGAGCGCGTACCAGAACTGCTTCGGCGCGGTCTTCTGCTTGCGCCACATGTAGACGCCCCAGCCGCCGACGATGAGGTTCGCGGCGGCGACGACGAATGCCCAGTCGTTGTGGATCGTCCTGATCATGGCGCGAAGTCTAGTTGTCCCAGAACCATGCGAGCCCGATGAGCCCGGGACCGGTGTGCGCCGCGAGCGCGGCCGGAACCTCGATGGCGATCGCGTCGGCGTTCGGCAGCCGCTGCAGGACGCGGTCTCGCGCGTCGTTCGCTTCCGCTTCGCGCGCGGAGTGGAAGGCGACGAAGCGGAGGGGCGTCGAGCCGACGAACGTACGCTCCCACTCGCGCACGATGCGTTCGAATCCGGCGTGCGGGCTGCGGACCACGCCGACGAGTGACGGAGAACCGCCGGCGTAGCGCACGACGGGCTCGAGGCGCAGCGCGCCGGCGCCGAGGGCGGCGATCGCCGGGATGCGTCCGGAGCGACGGAGGAATTCGAGCTGCAGGAGCGTCGCCCAGATCTGCGTCCGGCGTGAGACGGACAGCGCGCGTTCGACGACGGCGTCCATGTCGCGGCCGGCGGCGGCGGCCCGCGCGGCTTCGAGCGCGACGATGCCTTGTCCGGCGGCCGCCGTCTGCGTGTCGATGACTCGGATGTCGTCGGACGAAGCAGCCGCGCGCGCCGCGAGTTCCGCGCTCCGGTACGTGGATGAGAGCTCAGAGCTCGGGCACAGGACGATGACGCGCTCGCCGGAGGCGAGCGCGTCATCGAAGATCGATTCGTACGTCCCGGGTGATGGAGCGCCTGTCGTCGGGGGCTTCGCCCCCGCCGCCAGGCGCTCCGCCACCATCGAGTACGGCACATCCCCTCGCGACAGCGACCCGTCCGGCCACGCGAGCTCCAAGGAGACGACGTGGATACCGTAGGTGTCGATCCACTCGTCCGGCAGCACGGCGGACGAATCCGTCACGACGCGAACGGTCATCGTTTCCGGCCCGCGAGGTACGTGCATCCGTTCGGACCGGCGACCGCCTCGTGCGTCGTGTCCGGCGCGATGTCGACCCGGTCCCCGGCGACGAGCGTCGTAACGGATCCGTCCGCCGTGAACGTCATCGAACCTTCGAGGACGACGCATACCTCTTGCGCGTGATGCGTGTGCGTCGGGTAATGCGCGTTGGGGTCATCGCGCCACTGCGCAACGGTGAAGCCTTCATCCTCGAGCACTGTTACCCAGTTCACTGCCGGTACGATAGCCGCGTGCCCCGACCGCCACTCGAACCGCTGCTCGCCGCGCCCCAGAAAGCCCTCAAGGAATGGGCCGTCGTCTGCGATGCGCTGGCGTCGGGGCAGCAGTCGGTCCTCCTTCGCAAAGGCGGGATCATCGAGGAGACGCGCGACTTCCAGCTCGTGGAGCAGCGTTTCCTCATGTACCCGACGTACGAGCACCAGAACCTCGACAGTGTGCAGGCGCCGTACCGCGAGGGCTTCCAGACGACGCTGGCGAACAAGCCCTCGGACGACATCGTGCGCATCGACGCGTGGGCCGAAGTCACCGACCTCTTCCTGACGCACGACCTCGACGCGCTGCTCGAGCTTGCCGATCTTTACGCGTGGAGCGAGGACTACATCCGCATGCGCATGGCCTACAAGCCGCGCAAGCCGATGAACGTCGTCATCGTGCGCGCACATCGTTTGCCGAAGACGGTCGACGTGCCGGTCGAAGAACACTTCGCCGGCTGCAAGTCGTGGGTCCCGCTCGCCGAGGCCGTTCCGCTGGACGGATCCGTCCACGCGCTCGCCGAAGACGAGCACGACCTGCGCGTGAAGCGCGTCGCTACGGTTCTAGCGCAAGAGCCAGTGCTGCATCATCACCGCTGAAGTCCTGCTCGACCTGGGGCGGGTTCGCGAGATGCCACTGGACCGTCGTCTCGAGCGCTTCCATGTGATCGGTGTCCGTCGTGCCCAGCACGGCGCGCGCCTTCGAGCAGTCGGTGACGAAGTGCTGCGGGACGATCCCCGTGAGCCCCATGTCCTCCGGAAGCTTGTCGTCGGGGACGCGAATCAGTTCCGCATCTGAACCGGCGGCGTCGAGGATCATCTGCGTCCACTGGCCGTAGGGGTAGACGACTTTCTCGCCGAGGTTGAAGATCTCGCCGCGCACCGCGTCGCTCTCGATCGCGAGCTTGCACCCCTTCGCGATGTCCTCCGCGAATCCCTTCGTGCTCAGCCACTGACCCGATCCGACGGGTATGCGTTTGCGGCCGGCGTGGATCCGTCCGAGGACGTACCACTCACGACGCTGACCGTCGAACGGTCCGTAACACATGGGCCAGCGAAGCACCGTCGCGCCGACGTCGAGCAGGATCTTTTCGGCGTCGAGCTTCTCGTAGTCGTCCATGCCCGGGATCTGTCCGCGGTACGGATAGCGTTCCTCGCGCACCGGTGACGTCTCGTCGGACGGAACGGGTTCGGACGCGATCCCCTTGTGCAGCGCGCCGTACGCCTTGTACACGTCGCACGAAGATGTCATGACGTAGCGCATGTCTGTGCCGAACTTCGCGACGGTGTCCTCGGCGTCCTTCCGGCCGAAGGCCATGTTGTGCCAGACGACGTCCGGTGAGAACGAGGACACGTCCACGTTGGCGAGATCCTTCGCGTCGCCGTGGATGTGGATGACGTCTTCGAGATCGTCCGGCTCGTGGTCGCCGCGGTGGAGCACGGCAACGTCGTGTCCCGCGTCCTTGAGCATTCGGACGGTGCGCCGTCCGATGAACATCGTGCCGCCGATGACGAGGATCTTCATGTGCAACCTCCCGGTTGCACTATAGCAATGCGCCGAGCCGTTCTATCAACTCGAGCTGCTGCGACTGCGGCATCCCGGGGAAGTCCGATCGGCAGATGAAGTGCGTGTCGCCGCCGAGCGCGACGCGGAACTTGTCGATCTCGGCGCGCACCTCGTCCTCGGATCCGCAGATGATCGTGGGCCTCAGTTGTTCCTCGATCTCAGGTGTCAGCGGAGGCGGCGACTTCGCTTGCAGGCTGCCGCGCGCCGCGCCCATGTCCGGATACTTCCAGCGGAGGTAGTGGTAGTACTGCTTCACGTCGTCCCATTCGCCGACGTACACCGGGACGTGCAGAGCGAAGCTGAAGTCGTCGTTGCCGCGCGCCTCGAGCGCGAGATGCTTCGCCTCTTTGAACGCGTCGATCCCACTCGTGCCACTCGTGGAACCGAGGAAGCCGTCGCCGATACGTCCCGCGCGCTTGATCGCGCCCGGCGCGAAGCCACCGAGCCAGATCGGGATGGGGTGCGCGGGCTTCGGTGTGACGTTCACGCCTTCGAACAGCTCGTTCGACCACGCGCCGCGCAAGACTTTCACGGTGCGGTTCATCAGCTTCGCGCGGTCGCTCAGCGGGACGCCGAACACGTCGAACTCCTCCGGACGCCACCCCGCACCGAGTCCGAGGATGAGTCGTCCGTTCGAGATCAGATCGACCGTTGCCGCGTCTTCCGCGAGGTGGAGCGGATCGTAGAGCGGCGCAAGGAGGACGGCGGTGCCGATCGTGATCTTCGTCGTCGCTTGCGCGATCGCCGCGCACGTGACGAGAAGCGACGGCATGTAACCGTCGTCGAGGAAGTGGTGCTCGGACACCCACACGGAATCGAGCCCGACGGATTCAGCCTTGACGGCACGCTCGATCGCGTCGTGGTAGATCTCGGCGTCGGTGCGCGGGTCGTCCGGCGGGCGCTGGCAGGTGATGAGGCCGAAGCCGAGCTTCACGCCGGTTCGAGGATGACGAGCGGGATGTCCCGGGTCGTCTTCTTCTGGTAGTCGGCGTAGCCCTTGTAGCCGGCGACGACCTTCGGCCACAGCTCTTCCTTCTCTTCGGGCGTCGCGACGTGAGCGCGCATCTTGTGCTTCTTGCCGCCGTATGTCGCTTCGACGTCGGGGTTCGCTCGAAGGTTCAGGAACCACATCGGATGCTTCGGATCGCCGCCCTTGGACGCAACGAGGACGACCTTGTCACCCTCGCGCACCGGCGTCGTGAGCATCGACGTGCGCGGTTTGCCGCTCTTGCGCCCCTTCGTCGTGAGCATCACGACGGGCATGCCGAAGAACTTGCCCATGACGCGGCCGTTCGTTGCTTTGAACACGCCGCGATGCAAGGCATTTGTGAACTTGAAGACGAAGTCCGACCCGGTGCCCATCGACGACCACGTGAAGGCCATGGGCAGAGGATAGCGACTCAGCGCGATCGGATACGCCGGACGGCGAGAGCTGCACCGCCGAGCGCGATCCCGCCTGCGCCCGCGTACAGACCCGTTGCCGTGCGGCGCCGTGGCGGTGTTGAACCTTGCGTGACCGAGGTGTCGTTTCGCAGATCGACGTGCCCCGGCGTCGGCGTCGGCGTGAGTTCTGCGGTCGGACGCGGCGTCGTCACGGTGACGGTCCCCGTGGACAGCCGCGGTGTTGTCGTCGGTTCCGGCGACGCCGGCGCGACGCTGTTCAGGAACACGGACACCTGCTTCGACTGACCGTCGCCCGTGAGAACGTCCGGTTTGCCGTCGCCGTTCACATCCGCGAGACGAACGGTTCGCGGGTCGATGCCCGTCGAGTGCGTTTCGGGCTCGGTGAATCCTCCCGCGCCGTTCCCGAAGAGCATCGCGATCTCGTCGTGGTAGGGCGGTCCGTCGATGTAATCGGCACTCGCGACGGCGATGTCGACGTTCCCGTCGCCGTTCAGGTCGGCCGTCGTCGTGGACGCCGCGTACTTCAACAACGAGATGGTCCGCGTCATCGTCATGTGGCCCATGCCGTCGCCGAGCAGGATCTGCACGGCGCTCGGCGACTCGTTGCCGACGGCGAGGTCGGTGTGTCCGTCCTTGTTGAAGTCGCCTGCTGCGATCGACGCCGGACTCTGGCCGACGGTCGTCTCGATCCCGTTCGCAAGGTTGCCCGTGCCGGTGCCGAGCAGCACGAGGACGTGTCCGTGTGCTCCGTCCGTCGCCGCACTGCCGATGATGACGTCTGTTTTCCCGTCGTGGTTGATATCGGACGATGCGATGGAGTCCGGTTCGATCTGTGTCGTGAGGGGATCGTTCTGCGCGGGCAGGAAGGTTCCGTCGCCCTTGCCGAGCAGCACCGTGACCTCCGACGAGGTTTCGGACAGATCCGCGAGAGCGACGTCCGTATGGCCGTCGTTGTTGAGATCGGTCGTGACGAAGCCGACGGGCTGGCGTCCGATGGGGTACCTCGTCGGTTTGTTGAAGCTTCCGTGTCCGTTGCCGAGCGCGACCGCGAACAGGTCGTCGCCTTGATCGGCGAGTGCGATGTCGGGGTTGCCGTCGCCGTTGAAGTCCGCCGTCTGGAGCTTCGCTGCGGCGAGATCCCCGGACGAGAAGGTCGTCGGTTCGCCGAACGTGCCGTCACCTCTGCCGAGGGCGACCCAGTAGTCGCGCTGATCGTTCGCCGTGACGATGAGGTCGGGGACCTTGTCGCGGTTGACGTCCGCGACGGCGAAGGACGCGAGCCTGTCCGGCATCGCGACCGTTGCCGCGTCACCGAATACGGGTGCGGCGGCCAAGACGGGAGCGAGAGCGGTCATCCCGACGGCGGCCCCAACCGCGAAGAGTGCACCCCACCTGCGGAGTCCCACGTAGGTAGAACGACGCGCGGCCGACCCCGGTTGTGCCCTGCGCCCGGCGATTCGCCTGGTCGGACCGTCGGCGTTACGAGACAGAGGTGTCTGCTAACGCGAACGGTCGAGAAACGAGGCGCTCAACGCTCGCGGTCGAGAAACCGATGGCGCGTACCCCCGACGGGATTCGAACCCGTGCTACCGGCGTGAAAGGCCAGCGTGCTAGGCCGCTGCACTACGGGGGCCAGGGTACGAAGGTACCCGACGCCGAACTTACTTGGACGCCGTCACGCCGATCGCCGGCGTCGAAAGCTTCGCGGTCCCCGCGCTCGGCGAATCCTTCTTCGCCGGCAGCAGCTCGGACGGCGCGGCCTTGTTCAGCACTCCACCGAGCGGGTTGTCCTTCTTCGTCAGCGACTGCGTGGGGGCCGAGTACGCGCACGTGCACGACCCGACGATGTTCCACGTTCCCGACGTCGGCAGTGCCACGTCCGCTACCGCGGTGTAGAAGCCGCCGGGTGCGAGAAGGACGCTTCCGTTCGACACGCCGCCCGATGCGCACGCGGGCTTCATCGCGTCACCGTGTGCCGGCGTCGCGCCGACCTCGAGCGCGCAGCTGTTCAGACCCGAAACAACGATCGGGGACGAGCCGGTGTTCAGCAGCGTCAGCGTCACGCGCTGTGCCTTCGCCGTCGTGAACGAGTTCTTGTACGTCTCGGTCGTGAGCTTCAGTCCCGTCGCGTCATCGATCACCCAAGCGGTGTGGAGCGACGAGATCCCGAAGTGCCCCTTCTTGGCGGTGTTCGAAGCGGCAGACGCTGATGGTGCGATCGCAGAGGCGGACGGCAACGCCGCGGGAGCCGGATGCGACGGCGCGGCCGAAACCACGACGCGAGCGATCCCCGGGCTCGACGACGCGGCAACCGAGGGCTTCGGCGTCGTGTACGTCCCGACGAGAGCCGCAACCGCGCCGCTCGTCGCGAGCACAGCCGCAGCGATCCCGAACACGACCGGACGACGCACGAGCTTCATCCGCGAGCGACGGCGGACGTCGGCGTGCACGTCCTCCATCACGAGGCGGACGAACCCGTCGTCCATCGGTTCGGCTTCGCGCGAAAGGTCCAAAAGCTGATCGAGCGTCATGCTTCACCTGCCAATACGGGTGCGAGCATCGTCGCCATCCGGCGGCGTGCTTCGTGGAGTCGGGAGCGAACCGTCCCGACGGGGATCTCCATGGTTTCCGCGAGCTCTTCGTAGGCGAGGCCCGTCTCGCGGAGGAGCAGCGTCGAACGGAACGGTTCCTCGAGCTTCGCGAGCGCCTCGTTCACGATCCCGCGGAGGATCTGCTGCTCGGACGGATCGACCGAGCCCGCATCGAGTTCGTCGAGCGGCATCGGCGTGCGCTTCTCGCGACGGAGAGCTTCGATGCACGTGTTGCGCGCGATGGTGAAGGTCCAGGCGACGAAGCGTCCGCGCGGTTCGTGGGTGCGGAGACCTTTCCACATGCGGAGGAATGTGTCCTGCGCCGCGTCGTCCCCGAGATGCTGGTCTCGCATCATCCGCCGGGCGAACGCGCGAACCGGACCCTGCATGATCGTCACGATCTCCTCGAACGCTCCGGAGTCCCCGAGACGAGCACGCTCGACAAGAGGAGCGAGACGCTCCTCGTCGAGCCTTGCACTCCCAGGACGTGCGACCTGTTGCGCACTTGTCCCTCCTCCGTCTGGGTAGACGGTGGGGGATTCGGAAAAGTTCGCCGTGTCCCGGTCGACCGTGGCCGTGGGCATAGAGAGAGTCTTGAGGCCCCCATCTCGACGTCTGATCATCTTCTCGCTTCTATCGGCCGCTGCACGCCTGGAAGAAGCGCTACCCCTTGCTGCCATGGTAACGACGCTGCCCAGGGCTAGGGTGCGGCGCGGAGCCTCGAGGTTCCGGCGGGGGAGATGACCCGGGGTTCTGGCAGCGCGCGGAGGGGCTTCACGAGGGCCTCGCGAAGGACCTCGTCCATGTGCTCGGCGAAGACGAACCGCAGGTCCTTCCGCACGAATTCCGGCACTTCGACCAGGTCACGCTGGTTGTCGCGGGGGAGGATCACGGTCTTGCAGCCGGCCCGGTGGGCCGCGATGACCTTCTCCTTGACGCCGCCGATGGGCAGGACGCGGCCCCGCAGCGTGATCTCGCCCGTCATGGCCGTCGTCCGACGGACGGCGATCTTCGACACGGCCGACACCACGGCCGTCGTCATCGAGATACCGGCGGACGGGCCGTCCTTCGGGATCGCTCCCGACGGCACGTGGATGTGGACGTCGCTCGTCTCGTACCAGTCCGTCGGCGCGCCGATCTCGTTCGACCGCGACCGCGCGTAGGTGATCGCCGCCTGCGCCGATTCCTTCATGACGTCGCCCAGCGAGCCGGTGAGC
>JAICYB010000115.1 GCA_025934435.1 Actinomycetes bacterium
GGCCACCGCCTCCCACTGCTGCTCCGACCCCGGATACCGGAACTTCCGTCCCGTCTCCCGGCAGATCGCCGCGTAGACGGCGAGCGTGACGCCCATGTTCATCGCGTTGCCGAGCGCCCAGCCGATCAGCGTGTGCGGTCGATGCACCGACCACGAGAAGCCGTCACGTTCGGCGGCGGCGAAGAGGATGTCCTCCTGGACGTAGTAGAAGTTTTCGTACGGCAGCCGTTCCTGCTCCTCGGAGAACGGCGTATCGGGCTGAACCTTCGCGTATGCCTCGAACGGCCCCAGGTAGTGCTTGAGCCCGGTGACGAGCGCGACGTGTCGCACGGTTCGCTCCGGAGACAACGCATCGAGAAGGTTCTGGAGCATGCGTCCGTTGACGTCGCAGTTCTCCGCCTCGGTGGCCTGCCGCGACCACGTGGTGAAGAAGACGTGCGTCGGCGCGCTGCCGCGGACCGCAGCCGCAACGGCTTCGGCATCGAGGAGGTCGGCGACGAGCGGCGTGACGCGCGCATCGAGACCGTCGGGGCGGCGGCAGATGCCAACGACGTCCCACCCGTCCGCAAGCAGGCGCTGTGCGACGTTGCCGCCGCTGATGCCCGTGACGCCGACGACGAGCGCGCGTCCGGTCACGCCTTGCGCCTCCGCCCCGCCCGCGCCGCGCCGTCGACGACACGCGGCAGACTGCGCTCGCCGGACGCGACGTCGGCTCCCTCGTGCCCGGTGTCGATGCCGCGCCGGTCGCGCACGACCCAGATGGCACGCACCGTCTCCGGCCCGGCGTTCACCAAGCGATGCGGGGTCGAGGACGGAAACGTGATCGAGTCGCCGGGACCGAGGACGTACTCGTCGAAACCGACGATCACACGGAGCGTTCCGCTGAGGATGTGGCCGAACTCGTGCCCGTTGTGGCGGACGAGTGCGTCGTCCGGGCTCGATGCCCCACCCGGCTCGTAGATCGCTTCGAGGAACTCGACGTCCTCGTCGCCCCAGAACATCAGGCGCTCCCAGCGCACACCCGAGTTGAGCTGGATCGCAGGCCGGTCCGCGGCACGCTGAACGCTCAGCCCGGGCTCGACCGCCCTCGTCGTCGTACCGGGCGCTCCCGGCGGCGGCGGCTCGTCGAACAGCACCTCATCGACCGTCACTCCGAACTCCGACGCGAGCGCATACAGCGTGCGCACCGACGGCTGGATCTTTCCGGTCTCGATCTGCGAGATCGAGCTCGGCGAGAGATCGAGCCGGCGCGCAAGCTCGCGCAAGCCGACGCCGCGGGCGACACGGATCGCGCGAAGACGCGGTCCCAGATCGGACGGTGCGTCAGGGCTCTGGTTGCCCGCGGCCGGCTTCGGCTTCATCGAGCCGTCCTCAACCCTCGACCGCGCCGCGGCTCGCGCCGCGCCGGACCTCGCTGTAGACGATCGCGCCGGCGACGATGAGCAAGCCCTGGAAGATGTACTGCCACTTCTGGTCGAGCCCGAGGAACACCGTCGCGTTGAGCACCTGCACGCTCAGCCCGGCCCCCATCAGCGTGCCGACGAACGTCCCGCGGCCGCCGAGCAGACTCGTGCCGCCGAGCACGACTGCCGTGATCGACGTCAGCGTGTAGCTCGATCCCTGACCCGGATCCCCGACGCCCAGCTGCGCGAGCAGGACGACGGCGCCGAGCAAGGTCAAGAGCGACGCGCCGAGATACCCGATCAAGACGACGCGATTGATCGGAACGCCGACGCGGCGCGCCGACTCCTCGCTGGAGCCGGCGGCGCGGAGCCGAAGCCCGAGCTTCGAGCGCCGAAGCCCCAGCTCGAGCGCGAAGGCAATGACGACGAAGGCGATGAACGCAACGGGGACCGGCCCGATCTTCGTCTCTATGGCATTCGTCACCGAGGCTGCGATGTAGCCGTCCGGGGCCGATCGAAGCGTGAACGCGAGCCCGCCGAGACCGATGTACGTGACCAGGGTTGCGGCGACGGGCGTGAACTTCGCGAAGCGGATGAGCGCACCGTTGAGCAAGCCGACCGCCGCTGCCGCGACGAACATCAATACGAAGCCGAGGGCCCAAACCGCCGGCGATTTTCCGTCGAGCACGAAGAACGAGGCGAGCACCACCAGGAATCCGGCCAGCGGGCCGACCGAGAGATCGATGCCTCCGAGTAAGAGGGCGAAGGTCTGTCCAAGCGAGATGAAACCGAGCGCGGCGCAGGCGAACTCGACGGACGTGATGTTGAAGTCCGAGAGATAGCGGCTGTTGCGCGAAAGGATGTACGCGCCGAGCGCGAGCATCACGATGCCGAGGACGATCACCGGCGCGTAGTCGCCCTCGATGAAGCGGGAAACCCGGGACGCACC
>JAICYB010000049.1 GCA_025934435.1 Actinomycetes bacterium
ATGATCGCCTACCCGAACACGCGGCCGATGTGCTCGGCGAACTGCGACGGCGCCGCGGCAGCCGTCGTGACGAACGGCGCGACGTTGAAGACGCTTTCGATCGAACAGCAGAAGCGCGCGATCAAAGTGAAGGCGTCCGTGCTTACGACCGATCCGTGGCAGGAGGCATGTCAGATCCTTCCGGACGTGAACACGCTCACACGCAACGCCGCGAAGCAAGCGTACGAGCAGGCGGGTGTCGGGCCGGAAGACCTCGACCTCGTCGAGCTGCACGACTGCTTCGCAACCGCCGAGCTCGTGCACTACGACAACCTGATGCTGTGCGACGAAGGCGGCGCCGTCGACTTCTTCCTTTCGGGCGCACCGTGGCGCGATGGCAAGACTCCCGTCAATGTGTCCGGCGGTCTGCAGTCGAAAGGCCACCCGATCTCGGCGACGGGGATCGCGAATATCTGGGAGGTCTGCCACCACCTGCGCGGTGAGGCCGGCGACCGTCAGATCGAAGGTGCGAAGGTCGGGATGGCGCACGTGATCGGACTCGGCTCCGCGTGCGGCGTCCACATCCTGGAGAAGGCGGCCGCCTAACCGGCGCTGCGCCGCACCACGATCAGTGCGACACCGGCCGCCGCGAGTGCAAGAGCGGCGGCCGTGATCGCGTAGAGGAACGTCCGCGAACGCGCGGCCTTGCCCGGAGTGCTGCCGAAGGCGATCGGTGCGGGTGGCGAGCTCGCTCGTTCGGGCGTCGACGTCGGGACCAGACGCGAGGGCGGCTTCGTGACGATCGCCGATGCGGCGTTGCGAGCGGTGACCGCGCGCGCTTCGGCGGGCGGCGGCGGCGACACGGGCGGCGCGAACTCGGCCGGACGAGGCGCTTGCGAGAAGTCGAAGTCACGCGTCAGATCGCCGAGGACCGGCGCGGTCTCACGGACATCCGGTCGTGGGTCCGGTCGCCCGTCGCTGCGCGGATCGATCCGTTGTTCCGAGAGGAAGTCGTTCTCGATGAACTTGAGATACGCATCGAAGCTCAGGATCTGGTGGTCGATGAAGTGCTTCCGCGCGAAAGGCGAGATCACGATCGCCGGAACGCGCAGTCCGTAGCCGTTGGCGTCGACATGTGGCGGAGCGACATGGTCGTAGAAGCCGCCCCAGTCGTCCCACGCGAGGAAGATCGCCGTCGAGTTCCACTCCGGGCCTTTCATCGCGGCGTTGACGAGCGACCGCACGTAGTTCTCGCCGGCGCTGACGAGATTCGTCGGGTGCTCGCTCACCTCGTCGCTCGGGACGACCCAACTCACATTCGGCAATGTCCCACGCAAGGCGGCGGTGTAGAAGTTCGAGACGTCCTTGATGTTCGACGTCTGTTTGTCCTGATGCACCGTCGTGAAGTCGGGGAGCGGGTTCCAGATGCTGGGCGTCATCGTGTTCTGCGTCTGCTTCGGACACGTTATGTCGCCGTCGGCGCAGTCGGGTTCCGTGCCGGCTTTGAGGTAGTACGCCCACGAGACGTGCGCGCGGTGCATGAGGTACGTGAGATCCGTCCACGCGTAGTCGCCCTTCGACCCGTTCTGGAACTGGTAGAGCTTCAGGTCGCTCGAGCAGCTCATCGGATCGCCCGGTGTCGAACAGAACGCCGACCACCCCGAAACCATGAACAGGTGCGACGGCAAGCTCCAGCCGAGGTTCGGTTCGAACATGTGGTCCTGCAGGACGAAGCCGTCCGCGTACGACCAGTACAGCGGTAGCTCGTCGCGCGTGTGGTAACCCATGACGTCCGGATTCCGCTGACTCACGCACTGCGGGTCGTTCGGGGCCGTGCACGACTTAGTTGCTTCTTCAGCCGAGCGGACGAAGCCGTCCATCTTCCCGCCGTCGATATCCGTCGTCGCCCATGCCGCGGTGTGCGGTCCGCCGACGTTCGAATTCTGCATGTCGTGGAACGGCCGCTGGCAGCCCTGCGTGGCGGGGTCGGGGACGCACACGTTCGGCGGGATGCCGTCGGCTCCGGGATAGGTTCCGAAGTACGAGTCGAACGAGCGGTTCTCCTGCATGATCACGATGACGTGACGGATCTTCTGGATGCCGGACTCCGCGGTCGCCGGCATGGAGCCGAAGCTCGCCACCCAGGCCAGCGCGCCGAGCGCCGCGAAAAGGGCTACGCCCCTCCTCATGCCGCTAGTAACGTCCGCCCAGCGGGGAAAGTGCCAGCCGGTCTACTCTCGGAAGACACACCGGAGGGACGAAGACATGACCGACACGCAAGCACGTAGCCGTTACACCTCGCCGTCGGGCATCGACCGCGACGCGTTGCCGTGGCGACTGTGGGAGAAGGCGAAGAAGCTCTTCTGGGACCCGTCCGACCTCGACTTCTCGAAGGACAAGGCGGATTGGGATGCGATGAGCGAGGAGACGCGCGCGATGATGATCCTCGGCGCTCGCGGATTCATGGTGGGCGAGGAAGCCGTCACGCTCGACATCCTTCCACTCGTGCGCGCGATCTCCGACGAGGGCCGCCTCGAAGAGACGGTCTTCCTCACTTCGTTCGTTCTCGAGGAAGCGAAGCACGTCGACTTCTTCCGGACGTGGTTCGACGCCGTCGGCGCCGATCCGAGCTCGCTCCCCGGACTCGGTGGTTACGGAGACGGCAATGGCGGCGGCGGTGCGGCGGACATCTTCGCCGGCGAGCTGGAACGCGTCATGAGGCGGCTCGACAACGACCGTTCTCCGGAAGCGTTCCTCGACGCGGGGATCACGTACAACCAGTTCATCGAAGGTGTCGCGGCGATCGCCGGTTACAAAGGCTGGGCGAAGTTCCTCGAGGCGAACGGCAACCCGTTCCCGGCGTTCCAGGAAGGCCTCGCGCTTGTCCAGCGCGACGAACGACGTCACATCGCCTACGGGACGTACCTCTGCCGCCGTGTGCTTGCCGCGCACCCCGAGCTCTGGTCCTTCGTCGAGCAGCGGTGGGCGTATCTCACGAAGCCGTACCTCGAGAACCGCGTCGCGGGACGCGGCCGTTACGTGCAGGCGCTCATCGATCGTCGTCTCGAGGTGCTGCGCGGCGCGCTCGATCTTTCCGTTCAAGAGGTCGAAGACACGACGCTCGAAGATCTCGAAGCAACGAACGAGCTCGTTGCCTCTTAGAGTCCTCAGCCTCAACCTCTGGAACCACTCGGGGCCGTGGGACCGGCGGCGTGCGCGTGTCCGCGAGTGGGTCGACGACCTCGAACCGGACGTCATCGGCTTCCAGGAGGTCTACTACCGCGACGGGTACAGCATGGCCGCCGAGATCTGTGACGGTCTCGGGTACGGCATCGAGCACGCGAGCGCGATCGAATACGAGGGCTACCGGTTCGGCAACGCCGTCGTCTCGCGGTGGCCGATCATCGACGTCGCGTCGATCACGCTGCCGGCCGGGGAGCGTACGGAGGGACGGTGCGCCGTGAACGCGACGATCGATGCGCCGTTCGGCGAACTTTCCTTCACGTCGACGCACCTGAACTGGAAGCTCCACGACGGGCGTTCGCGCGAGCTGCAGGTGCAGGCGCTCGCTGACTTCGTGATCTCGCGCCGGCCAAGGGCCACGCCGGAGCGAAGCGGCGCAAGCGGGTTCCCACCCGTCGTCGTCGGCGATTTCAACGCCGAACCGGACTCCGACGAGATCCGATTCATGAGCGGATTCCATTCCCTCGACGGACGAAGCGTGATGTTCTACGACGCGTGGCGCGTGGCCGGCGATGGGGGCCCGGGAACGACCTGGTCGAACCGGAACGATTTCGCGTCGGTCGCGCTCGAGCCCGATCGACGCATCGACTACATCTTCGTTGGGTATCCGCGGCGCATGACCGAAGACCACGGCGTGGGGAAGATCGAGGCGTGCCGTGTCGTCTGCGACGACGAGGTGGACGGCGTCTGGCCGTCCGACCACTTCGGCGTGTACGCCGAGCTCCGCACCGAACCGCTCGGCAAGCCGCGATGGACGATGTCGTAGTAACGAACGCGCACATCGCCGAGCTCTGCGCCGTCGAGGCCGAACGGCACGAAGGCAACAAGGCGAAAGCCTTCAAACGAGCGTCGCGCAAAGCCTTCACGTGGCCGATGGAAGCGGCGACGGTTGAAGAGCTGACCGAGCTCGACGGCGTCGGGCCGTTCCTGTCTCGAGTGATCGCGGAGTGGATCGCCGAAGGCACAACGCCGGACGAACCCCCGCCCCTGCGTCGCGACTTCATCACCTTTGCCGAAGCGCGAGCGATGAAACGCTTCGGTGTGCGGGGCGATCTGCAGATGCATTCGACATGGAGCGATGGTGGTTCGTCCATCGACGAGATGGCGGACGCCGCGAAGGCGCGCGGCTACGAGTACATCGCGATGACCGATCACTCGCACGGTCTCCGCATCGTGAAGGGGCTCGACGAAGCCGCGCTCGACCGCCAAGCGGGCGAGATCGCGAAGGTCGAGGGCATCCGCGTGCTGCGCTCGATCGAGATGAACCTGTCCCCGAGTGGCGAAGGCGATCTCGAGCCTTCCGCGCTGGCGAAGCTCGATCTCGTCCTCGGATCGTTTCATTCGCAGCTCCGGAAGAAGGAGGACCAGACGGAGCGGTATCTCGCGGCGATCGCGAACCCACACGTGCACGTGCACGCGCATCCGCGGGGACGGATCTACAACTACCGCATGGGACTCTCCGCCGATTGGCCGCGCGTCTTCGCGGCGGCGGCGGAGGCCGATAAAGCGCTCGAGATCGATTGCTATCCCGACCGCCAGGATCTGAATGTCGACCTGTTGCGGATCGCGCGGAAGGAAGGCGTCCGCATCTCCATCGGCACCGATTCGCACTGGCATCCGCAGCTCGAGTGGATCGACATCGGGATCGCGGCCGCGATCAAGGCGAGGATCCCGAGGGACCGGATCCTGAATCTGATGTCCGCGGACGACCTTTGCGAGTGGGCCGCTGCGGCACGATGAGTGCGATGGAAAACGTGAAGCGTGGGATGGCCCGGCCACTCGACGATCGCGGCGTCGAGGCGCTGGTCGCCGCGATCAATCACGAGCACGGGACTTCGTTCGTTGCGGACGGCGCCTTCCGTGGGGGCGAAGGACCGGGCGCATATCGACTCCGCGATGAACGCGGTGTGTCCGTGCTGAAGGTCGTCGACGACAACGTGCTTGCTCGGCTCCCGGCGGTCGCCGAGGCCACCGAGGAGCTGCGCCATCGTGGCTACCCCGCGGTGCGTTACCTCTTTTCCGGTTCGAACATGGGCACGGGGTGGGTTGTCCAAGAGTTTCTTTCCGGTGAGCCGATCTTCGGCGCGTACCGGGCGGCGCACATCGATCAGGTGCTCGAGCTGAATGCGATGCAGGCCGATCTCCCTGTCGGGCTACCCGATCATTGGCCCGGCGTCGTTAGCTCCGCTGTGATCCACGGCGCCGACGGCTTCTGTCTGCACGAAACTTTGCGGGGGTACTCGTCGGAGGCGTCGGACCTGCTCGACGAGTTGATCGATCTGACACGATCGAATGTCTCCGGAGTACGACGAGGCCGCGACCTCGTGCACCTCGACTTCACAGGGTCGAACGTCCTCGCCGTCGGGGACGACATAACCGGCGTGATCGACTTCGAAGCGGCGCGGCTCGGGGACCGAGGCTTCGACCTCGTCGCCTTCCAGTACTACCTGATCGAAAACGAAGCGTGGCGTCGCCGGTTGTGGGACGCCGCTCTCGAGATCTCCGGTTCGTCCGGATCGAAAGTGTATTTCGCGCACATGATCCTTCGGCAAGCGGAGTGGTCGATGCGGTTCCACGATGCAAAGACCGTTCGTGACGTCCTTGACCGCTCCAGACGCATCCTCGATGAACTCGATACGTTGTGAGTTGACGAAAGGGGAGGATCGATGAACTACCGACGACTCGGACGTACCGGCCTTCTTGTCAGCCCGCTGTGCCTCGGCACGATGAACTTCGGCGGCATCACCGACGAACCGACGGCGTTCCAGATCATGGACAAGGCCCTCGACGCCGGGATCAACTTCTTCGACACGGCGAACGTCTACGGACGCCAGGTCGCGGAAGGCGCGACGGAAACGATCGTCGGCAACTGGTTCGCACGCGACAATGCGAACCGCGAGAAGGTCGTCATCGCGACGAAGGTCTACGGGCAGATGAGTGACTGGCCGAACATGTCGCGCCTGTCCGGCGTCAACATCCGGCGCGCGTGCGAGGCGAGCCTTCGCCGTCTGCAGACCGATCACATCGACCTGTACCAGATGCACCACATCGACCGAGACGCTCCGTGGGACGAAGTCTGGGAAGCGATGGAAATGCTCGTCGCGCAGGGGAAGGTCGTCTACGTCGGCAGCAGCAACTTCGCCGGTTGGCACATCGCGAAGGCGAACGAAGCCGCGAAACGCCGCAACTTCCTCGGTCTCGTCAGCGAGCAGAGCCTGTACAACCTCATGGCGCGCACGGTCGAGCTCGAAGTGCTACCCGCGTGCCGCGACTACGGGCTCGGCGTGATCCCGTGGAGTCCACTGGCGGGCGGTCTGCTCGGCGGCACGTCGACGGAAGGAGTTCGCCGGAGCGGCGAGCGCCAGCAGAAGATCATCGAGCGCAACCGCGAGAAGTTCGACCGTTACGAGAAGTTGTGCGCGGACATCGGCGAGCAACCGGCCAACGTCGCGCTCGCGTGGCTGCTCAGCAACGACGCTGTGACGGCGCCGATCATCGGCCCCCGCACGATGGAGCAGCTGGACGGCGCACTCCGCGTCCCCGACATCGAGCTTTCGGACGAAACGCTGAAGACGCTCGACAAGATCTTCCCCGGGCCCGGCGGCGAAGCGCCGGAAGCCTACGCCTGGTGAGCGCGGACGAGCTCGCGGCCGAGGTCGGCTAACGCCGTACGGACCTCGTCCGGCTCGATCACCTCGACGAGCGACCCGAACATCGCGAGTTCGCGCGCGGCCTGTTCGGGGCTATAACCGCGAAGTTCGACCTCGTCACCGTCGAGAACGCGCATCCGCGTTCCCCATACGCGTCGGAGCCAGCCTTGTGCGTCCGCCGCCATGCGCACGCGGACGATGTACGGCGCGCGACGTTCGTCGAGCGTCGCAACGACGCTCTTCCAGTGCTCGGCGAGATCGAATCCATCCGGACGAATCACGGCATCGTCCAACAGCTCGACGGACTGCACGCGATCGACCCGGAATGTCCGCAGGCCGTCGTCGGTGTTCGCAACGAGATACCAGCGCCGACCTTTCGCGACGAGACCCAGCGGATGGACGGTGCGCTCGCGGTCGGAATACGTCATGCGAACCTGCACGCCGGTGACGGCTGCGTCCTGCAGCGTCTCGAGATGTTCTGGGGTGCGAGCTCGTTCGTGATCCCAGCTCGACGGATCGACCACGACGGCGGACGCGGCGGCTTCGGCCTCCGCGCGGAAGGTCTCCGGTAGCGCGCGCACGAGCTTGCGCAGAGCCGTCCGCACGTCGAGCGATGCTTCCGACGACGGTCCGGTCAGCAGGAAGAGCGCACGCACCTCGGGGGCCGAAAGGCCGGACAGGTCCGTCTTGGCGCCGCCGATGAGCGACCAGCCGCCGCCGCGTCCGGCCTGCGAATAGATCGGGACGCCCGCCGTCTGGAGCGCTTCGAGGTCGCGGCGGGCCGTGCGTTCCGAGATCTCGAGCTCGGTCGCGAGCTCGGCGGCGGTGATCCGTCCCTTGGCCTGCAGGACGAGCAACGTGGCCACCAATCGATCTGCTCTCACCGGGCCATCTTGGCATGGAAAGCGGTCAACAGATGGCCAGTTTACCGGACTATGGTCGGGGTCCACCGACAAGGAGAGCGAGATGCCTGCACTTGCCCCGCCCGTGACCGACGAGAAGGACGGCATGCTGACGTACCTGAAGCAGATGCGCGACGCGTTGCGGGCCTCGGTCTTCGGTCTCGACGACGAGCAGGTCCGCGCGACGCCGACGGCGAGCGCGTGCAGCCTCGCCGGCCTCATCAAGCACGTGACGTTCGTGGAGGAGCGCTGGGTCCAGAACGGTATCGCGCAGCGTGAGATCCCGGTGCGCGACTACGAGCAGAGCTTCGTCCTGGCGCCGGACGAATCACTCGACGAGCTGCTGGCGTTGAACGACCGCACCGCCGCGATCACGCGCGAGATCGTCGAAGCGCTGCCCGACCTCGACTACCCGGTCCCCGTGCCGCAAGGCGTACCGTGGTTCCCGTCCGACGTCGAGTTCTGGAACGCGCGCTGGGTGCTCCTGCATCTCGTCCAAGAGCTCGGACGCCACGCCGGACACGCCGACATCATCCGCGAAACTATCGACGGCTCGAACGCGTTTGTCTTGATCACGAAAGCAGAAGGCGAGAACCCGGAGTGGCTGCAGATGCTCGAGGACGCTACTTCACGCTGATGTCGACCGGTGGGCGCATCTTGCCCACCGCTCGCAGCACTTCGTGGATCGGATGGCGTTCGAACGCGCTGAAGTTCTGTAAGGCGTGCGCGCCCGCCGAACCGCCGTCGTCGGAGTCGATCGCCGTGAACGCTTGCTGTTCGAGCGCGTAGTCGAAGCGCGGCGCCCATTTCCGCGTTCCGAGGCGCGCTGTCGTAGAGCAGTTGTCGACCATGTACGCGACACCACGCGCGTGCATGTACGGCAGCAGTGAGTCGACCGCTTCGATAACGGATTCGTTCGCGACTTCCGACCAGGGATGTCCGTGAGCGATCAAGAGATCGACCTGCGCGACGGCGACGCCGCAGAACACACCGGCGGTGAACGGATCGAGCGGCACCTCGTAGGAGCCGCGACGCGCCCGGACGTCGCCACCGACCTTCCACATCCGGGTGCCCTCGATCGGGGGCATCGGGAACTTCACCAGTCGCTCGCCGGCGAGCACGACGGACAAGATCTCGGCCCCGGACGCGACGTCGTCATAGATCTCGGCGAGCAACGGCTCCGACGCCGCGTAAGCCGCGTCGTACGCGCGCGCGAAGACCTGCTGCTCCGCGTCGTTCAGGGAGTCGTAGACGCCGAGGAAGCCGGACGACGAGATCGTCCGTGCGATCGGACCGGTGATGGCTTCACACGCGCGGATGAATGCATCGTCCGGCGCCGCGCCTTCCGATGTGTAGCGCCGGTAGAGGCACTCGACGATCCCCCACACCGCGCCGAGAAGGATGCCGCGCTCGCCGTAGATGTCGGAGCGGTACTCCGAAACAAGCGTCGTGAGGAACGTGTACGGGGAGCCCAGTCCGATCGCCCAGGCGAGCGCGATGTCGGTCGCGCGGCCGTCGACGTCCTGCTCGACGGCGAAGCTGCAGTTGATGCCGGCGCCGTTGATCTCGCGGCCCTGCTCGTAGAGACGCCGTACGGACGGACCCATCCCCTTCGGACACACGCCGACGACGTTGTGTCCGGCCGGGAGCGAGTGGCCTTGGTTCGCGAGGTGCCCGAGCAGGAAGCCGTGGGACAGCCCCAGCGTCGCGCCCGGCTTCAGTGCGTCGAAGACCTGCGGGTAGAGCTCGGCCTGAGCGGCGTCGGCGATGAGCAGCAAGACGAGATCCGACGAACGGATGACGTCGAACATCTCACCGAGGGTTCCGTCCTCCTCTGAGAAGCCGGCCGCGCGCGCCTCGTCCATCGAGGACGAACCGGCGCGGAGCCCGACGGCGACCTTGATCCGGGAGCCTTCGAGCGACTCGCGCAGGTTCTGCGCCTGCGCCGGACCTTGCGATCCCCAGCCGATGACGCCGATGCGGTCGACGCCTTCGAAGGCGTCCGGGAGCTGCGAGAACAGGTGGCGGCCGCCGCGGACGAAGAGCTCGGTCTTGCCGGCGAGCTCGATCGTCTCGACCTCGAAGTGCCTCGAGTTGAATACGGCCTCGGACATGGGGCTACAGGCTACCTGCCGCGACGGCGAGGCCGAGCGGGGAAGTGTCCGACGGCGGTCAGGCCGCTTTGCGCTTGCGAGCGGTCGCCTTGCCGCCCTTGCGTCCGGCGGCCTTCTTCTGCGCCGTCGATCCGCCCTGGTGGGTCGTCTTCCGGCGTTTGCCGGACCCCGGCGCCTTGCCGCCCTTCTTCGACGCGGACTTGCCGGAGTTCGCGATCTTCGCCGCGCGCTCCTTGGACATGCCCTTGTCCTTCAGCGCCTCGTACTGCTTCTTGTTCTTGACGTTTCCGCCACTCTTCTTTCCAGGCATGTTGGCCTGGTACCCACTCAAGCAACAGGAAAACCGACGATCGCCTCGAGCTCGCGCAGGGCTTCGTCCGGATCGACGACCTTGATCGTGCGCATGCCAAGAGCGCGCGCCGGCTTCAGGTTCACGCCGAGGTCGTCGAGCATGACGGCTTCGTCCGGGCTGATACCGAGCTGTTCGCACGCGATCTCGTAGAAGCGCGGCTCGGGCTTGCGAACCCCGACGCGGGACGACTCCACGATCACGTCGAACACCTCGAGCAGCGGGTTGCTGCCCATCGCATTGAAGTTGTTCGTCAGGCAGGCCTGCGTGAGCCCGTGCTCCTTGATCGTCCGCAACGCCTTGACCATCTCCGGACGGACCTCGCCGGCGAGACAGGCGAGCACGGCCCGCGCGTCGATCGGATGGCCGGCGGCGAGGGCTTCGGCTTCGTACAGATCGCAGAAGTCGTCCATCGAGACCTGCGCGCGCTCCATCTTCGCCCACGCGTTCTCGTGATGGTTGGCCGCGTTGAGCCCACGGATGAAGTCGGCGGGAAGGTCGTTCTCGCGTTCGTACCGCGCGAAGGATTCGAACGGACTCGTCGTGATGACGCCCCCGAAGTCCCACAGGACGGCCCGGATCATGGACGACATGCTAGCTTCGCGCTCGATGACGATCTCCACCGAGGTCCGCGGCCACGTCGGCATCGTCGAGATGCGCGACCCGCCGCACAACTTCCTCTCCGTCGGTCAGATCGCCGACATCGCCGGCGCCCTCGAAGCGTTCGCCGCGGACATGAACGTGCGCTCCGCCGTTCTTTGCGCCGAGGGACGTTCCTTCTGCGCCGGCGCCAACTTCGCCGGCGACGGAGCGGGCAACACGGCGGACCTCTACGCGGGCGCGGCCAGACTCTGCGAGGTCGGTATCCCGTTCGTGGCCGCCGTGCAAGGTCCGGCGATCGGCGGCGGACTCGGTCTCGCCATGACGGCGAACTTCCGCGTCACGTGCCCGGACGCGCGCTTCTCGGCGAACTTCGTGAAGCTCGGCATCCACCAGGGGTTCGGCCTGTCCGTGACGCTTCCGGAGATCCTCGGCCCGAGCAGAGCCGCCGAGGTCCTGCTGACCGGACGTCGTTACAAAGGCGAGGAAGCCGTTGCGGTCGGCCTCGCCGACCTTTGCGTTCCGAACACCTCCGTGCGGGACGAAGCCCTCCGCCTCGCCGAAGAGATCGCCGAAGGAGCGCCCCTCGCGATCCGCGCGATCAACGCGACGCTCCGCGCCGGCCTCGGTGAGCGCCTTCGCATCGCAACGAAGCACGAGGCCGACGAGCAGGCGCGGCTCTTCGCCACGGAAGATTCGAAGGAAGGCGTGCGCTCGGTGAACGAGCGCCGGACCGGGGAGTTCCAAGGACGATGACGACGGCAACGCTCAACGGTATCGAGATCGGCTACGACATCTCCGGGGACGGGCCGGCCGTGCTGTTCACCCACGGCTACCAGGCCTCGCGTGTGATGTGGAAGCCCCAGGCCGAACTCGCGGACGCGTACACCGTCATCACCTGGGACCTCCGCGGACACGGCGATTCGGGCACGCCGGACGACCCGGCGCAGTACTCACACGACCTGATGCTCGGCGACATGGTCGCGCTCCTCGACACCGCCGGAGCGGACGAAGCGGTGCTCGTCGGGCACTCGCTCGGCGGTTTCGCGAGTCTTCGGTTCTACCTCGATCATCCCGAGCGCGTCCGGGGCCTCGTCCTGTTCGGCAGTGGGCCCGGCTACCGCGACGCCGAGGCCCGCGGGAAGTGGAACGAGATGGCGGAGCGGTTCGCATCGAGCGTCGAGACGAAGGGCCTCGAGATCTTGCAGCGCGCGAGCCAGGAGGTCTCGTCCGCGAATCACCGGTCGGCCAAGGCACTCGCGCACGCGTCGCGGGGGATGCTCGCGCAGCAGGATTCGCGCGTGATGGACGCGATCGCGGAGATCGCCGTCCCGACGCTCGTGCTGATCGGGGGCGAGGACAAAGCCTTCATCGGGTCGAGTGAGTACATGGCGAAGAAGATCCCGGGCGCGAGCCTCGTCGTGATCGAGGGCGCGGCCCACGCCGCGAACATGACCCACCCGGCCGAGTTCAACGCCGCCCTGCGCGGGTTCCTCGAAACGCTCCCGGCGTGATGTGACGCCGGATGGGGTGGTCCGTACACTCTTGACTCGTTAGTCAAGGGATTCGGGAGGGGTCCCCTCTTGGCGATGGTTGTTGAGAATGTGCGAGGCCGTATCGACGGCCTGACCGGGCGGCAGCGATTGATCGCGACCCGCGTCGGCTTGGTCGTTGCGGCGTTCCTGATCTGGGTCATCGCCGACAACACGTTCAGCCAGGGCATCCCGCTCGGAATCATCATCCTCGGCCTCGTGTTCGGGTCGTTCTACGCCCTCACGGCGATCGGGCTCGTCCTCATCTATCGCGCGAACCGGGTCGTCAACTTCGCTCAGGCCGAGCTCGGTGGCGCCGCGGCGGTCCTCGCGATCCAGCTCGTGCTGCAGTTCAACTTGAATTACTTCCTCTCGATCATCACGGGCGTCGTTGCGGCGGCCGTGATCGGCGGACTCGTGTACCTGTTCATCATCCGCAGGTTCAAGAACGCACCGCGTTTGATCGTGGCGGTCGCGACGATCGGCATCGCGCAGATCCTCGCCGGCGCATCGATCGTCGTCTCCGTCCTCTTCGGACAACAACCAGCCGGACGAACCTTTGCTGCGCCGTTCCACGTCGACTTCAGGATCTTCCCCGTCCTGTTCCACTCCGACCATCTCGTGGCGATGATCCTCGTGCCCGTTGTGATGATCGCCCTAGCGGTGTTCTTCCGATTCACCGATTTCGGCATCGCGATCCGGGCGGCGGCCGAGAACGGCGACCGCGCGAACCTCCTCGGGATCCCGATCCACATCCTGTACATCGCCGTCTGGGCGATCGCCGGCGTCCTGTCCGCGCTGGCCGTGATGTTGCGCGTGTCGGTGCTCGGCTTCTCGTCGTTCACCGGCGTCACCGGCGGCGGGAACTCGCTCTTGCTCCGAACGTTGGCCGCTGCCGTGATCGCGCGCATGGAGAACATCCCGCGTGCCGTCATCGCGGCGCTCGGTCTCGGCGTGTTCGAGGTCTCGGCAACGTGGGTGACGTCGAATACGAACATCTCGGACGCGCTGCTCGTCCTCGTCATCCTCATCGCGCTCTTGCTCCAGCGCGGGTTCTTCCAGCGTGCGGCGGAAACGGGGATCCAGACGTGGCGCGCGATCAAAGAGGTCCGTCCGGTCCCGGCTGAGATGCGGCGACTGCCCGAGGTGCGTTACGGCCTCATCGCGATCCGCGTGGCGATCGTCGCCTTCCTTCTGACGCTCCCGCTCTGGACGGGCCCCGCGCAGCAGGAACTCGTTTCGTTGACGTTCATCTACGCGATCGTGGCGATCTCACTCGTGATCCTCACCGGTTGGGCAGGACACATATCGCTCGGACAGTGGGCCCTCGTCGGGTTCGGCGCAGCCGGCACGGCGATCCTCTACGGACGCCACCATTGGGACTTCTTCGCTTCGTTGATCTTCGGGATCCTTCTTTCGTCCGCCGTCGCGCTCATCATCGGACTGCCGGCGCTGCGGATCCGGGGCCCGTTCCTTGCGGTGACGACGCTCGCGTTCGCCGTGACCGCGAGCACGTATCTGCTCGTGCAGCACTATTTCCCGTGGTTCATCGAGGACAACCTGACGCGGCCTCGCCTGCTCGGCCGCCTCCCGCTCGAGTCGGAGTGGCAGATGTACTACTTCGTCCTCGGGGGGTTGGCGCTCGCGCTCGGCGCGGCGATGAACCTGCGTCGTTCGCGTACGGGGCGAGCGATGATCGCCGTGCGCGATAACGGTCTCGCGGCCGAAAGCGTGAGCATCAACACGACCCGGATCAACCTCACGGCGTTCCTCATCGCCGGCGCGCTCGCCGGACTCGCCGGCGGGTTGTATGCGATCCATCAACGAGGCGTGCAATCGGGCGCGTTCGACGCCGAGATCTCCATCCAGCTCTTCTCGATGGTCGTGATCGGGGGCTTGGGCTCCCTGCCCGGTGCGATACTCGGCGCGGCGTACATACGCGGCGCGCAGTACTTCCTGCCCGGCGGATGGAAGCTCATCGCGAGCGGCGTCGGGATCTTGATCTTGCTGATGTTCCTACCCGAAGGTCTCGGCGGGCTCGTGTACGACATCCGCGACGGGATCCTGCGTCGTATCGCGAAACGACGGAAGCTCGTCGTCCCGAGCTTGCTCGCAGACGTTCGCGTCGAACGAGAACAGAGCGAAGTCGATCTGAGCGGCGTGCTGTCCCTCAATGGTTCAGCGCCCGCCGCGAGGAAACCGAAGATCGGAGCCAAGGGCTGATGGCGAAGACCGAAGAAGAACAAACGATCTCCGCCTGGCAGAACGTCGGGAAGGAGTTCGGGAAGTTCGATCCGCGACGTCTGACATACCCGGCGGCGCTGTTCCCGCTGGTCGTCCTGTTCGGTCTCTCCGCCGTCGACGAACTGGATCGCGCGGCGCTCTCGGTGATCCTGCCGAACGTACGCGACTGGTTCGGCCTGTCGATCCTCGGCGTGACGTTGATCACGGCGGCGACCTTGCCGCTCGGTCTGCTCCTCGAATTGCCCGTCGCGTACTACGCCGACCGCGTGAACCGTGTCCGCCTCGCGGTGATCGGTGCGTCGATCTGGACGCTGTTCTGCGCGCTCTCCGGTATGGCGCTGAACATCGTCGTGTTCGTCATCGCGCGTATCGGCACGGCCGTCGGCCGCGTCTTCAACGCGACGCACCGAAGCCTCCTCTCCGACTACTACCCGCCGCAGACCCGGGCGAAGGTGTTCTACGCGTACTCGTTGTCACCGGCCATCGCCGCCACGATCGGTCCACTGATCGCCGGTGCCCTCACCGCCGCTTTCGTCTGGCGGACGCCGTTCTTCTTCTTCGCCGTGCCGTGCGTGTTCTTCATCGTGCTCGGTCTTCGGCTGAAGGAGCCGGTGCGTGGCGTGAACGAGCGCCTCGAGGCCGGCGCCGACGAAACCACGGCCCAGATCGAGGACGACGCACCGGGCTTCTCCGAGACGTTCCGCGTCCTGTTCCAGAACAGGTCGGCGAAGCGGATCTACTACTCGCTGCCGTTCCTCACGGCGTCGACGCTCGGCTTCGGGACGCTGCTCGGCCTCTTCTATTCGGACGTGTACCACATCGGCCCATTCGGTCGGGGCGTCATCTTCGCCGGTGTCGAGCCGGTGCAGATCGCCGGACTGATCTTCGGCGGTGTGTTCCTCCAGAAGTACATCAACAAGAGCCCGGGTCTCGCGATGAAGCTCCTCGGCGTCGCTGCCATCGCCGTCAGCGCGGGCATCATCGTGCTCGCGGTCTCACCGAACGTCGAGGTCGCGCTCGTCGGACACTTCGTCCTCTCCTTCGCGAGCTCGACGATCCTCCCGGGAACGCTCGCCGTCATCTCCTACGTCATCCCGCCGCGCATGCGCACGCTCGGTTTCGCGACCGGGAACCTCTGGATCCTCCTCGGGACGCCCGTTCTGCCGCTCATCGGCGGCATCGGTGACCGCTACGGATTGCGCGTCGGCATCTTGATCTTCGTCCCCGTGTATCTGCTCGGCTCGTTCCTGCTCGCTTCGGCCGGTTTCTCGATCGAAGAAGACATCAAGCGTGTGCAGACGGCGGCCCGCGCTCAGGCCGAGATGCGGGTCTCGCGCGAGGAGGGCAACGCGAAGCTCCTCATCACGCGCGAGCTGGACGTCGCGTACGACAACGTGCAGGTCCTCTTCGGTGTGGACTTCGAAGTGACGGACGGAGAGATCGTCGCTCTCCTCGGCACCAACGGCGCCGGTAAGTCGACACTGCTGAAAGCGATCTCGGGGTTGCTCCCGGCTACCGGGGGCACCGTCCTGTTCGACGGCCGTGTGATCACGAACGCTGACCCGGTGCAGGTCGCGCATCTCGGGATCGCGCAGATCCCCGGCGGCCGCGCCGTCTTCCCGACGCTCACCGTCGAGGAGAACATCCGCGTTGCGGGTTGGATGTTCCGCGGCGACGAGGATCACCTGAAGCAAGCGACGGAACGGATCCTCGAACACTTTCCGGTCCTTCGGGAGCGCTGGCACACCGCGGCCGGTGACATGTCCGGCGGCGAGCAGCAGATGCTCTCGCTCGCGCAAGCGTTCATCGCACAGCCGAAGCTGCTGCTCATCGACGAGCTCACGCTCGGCTTGTCACCGACGATCGTCGCGAAACTGCTCGATATCGTCCGCGCGATCCATGATCAAGGGACGACGATCGTCCTCGTCGAGCAATCGGTGAACATCGCGCTCAAGCTCGCGCAGCGGGCCGTCTTCATGGAGAAGGGCGAAGTCCGCTTCAGCGGTCCGACGCGCGATCTGCTCGACCGCCCGGACGTCCTGCGCTCCGTTTTCCTCGAAGGCGCCGCGAGCAAGGGTGCGCACGCGCACTCTGCGACGCACCATTCGACCCGGAGCGAAAGCAAGGAGATCGTCCTCAAAGCCGAGGGCATCACCAAGACGTTCGGTGGGATCACCGCGGTGTCGAACGTGGACCTGCAACTGCACGAAGGCGAGATCCTCGGCATCATTGGGCCGAACGGCGCCGGTAAGACGACGTTCTTCGACCTCCTGACCGGTTTCCAGGGGGTCGACGAAGGGAAGGTGTGGCTGCACGGTGACGACGTCACCTCGCTCCCCGCGAACCTGCGGACGAAGCGCGGTCTCGGTCGCTCGTTCCAGGACGCGCGGCTGTGGTCGTCCCTCACGGTTTTCGAAACCATCTGTGTCGCGTTCGAGCGGACGATCGGCGACCGGAACCCGATGCGGGCGATGCTGCATCTGCCGATCGTGAAGGAGGCCGAAGCGGACGTTCGCCGCCGGACCGAAGAGCTCATCGAGCTGCTCGGTCTCCAAGCGTTCCGCGACAAGTTCGTGTCCGAGCTGTCGACGGGATCGCGACGGATCGTCGAGATCGCGGCGATCCTGGCGCATCGTCCGTCGGTCCTCTTGCTGGACGAACCATCGTCGGGCATCGCGCAGAAGGAGACCGAAGCCCTCGGGCCGCTGCTGCGACGCGTCCGTGAGTACATGGACGGGAGCCTGGTCGTCGTCGAGCACAACGTCCCGTTGATCAACACGCTCGCCGATCGCATCGTCGCGATGGATCTCGGAACCGTCATCGCGGACGGACCACCGCGCGAGGTGCTGACGGACGTGAAGGTCGTCGAGTCGTACCTCGGGGCGACGGGTTACGAAGAGATCGCGGGCTCATTGGCCGGGAACGGCACGCGCAAGCGTCGCGCGGTGAAGACGCGCAAGAAAGCGACCGTCCGCAAGAAGCGATGAAGCGTCGCCTCCTGATCGTCCTCGTTCTCATCGGTATCGTCGCGTCCGGCTGCACGCTCGGGCCGAAGCAGACGTGGGCGGACGAGATGCGGAACGCCAGCGAGACGGCCGCGAAGATAGGCAGCTCGAAGGTTCATGTCGACGTGACGATGAAGGTGATCCAGACGACCATCCGCGTCGTCCCGACCACGCTCTTCACGACGCTCGACGGCGTTGTCGACTACAAGAACCGGCACAACAAGCTCGTCGCCAAGAGCGCGTCGACGCCGAAAGGCGGGAACGTCTACTACGACGACCTCGTCACGTACCTGCCACGGAGTGCGAGCGCGATCGGCGACCACGACTCGAACAAGCATTGGGCGCGTTTCGACTTCCGTAACAAGCCGAAGCCGGACAAGATCGACGCGACGGACCGTCTGGCGGCGCTCGGGTATGTCATCTCACCCGCGCTCGCCGTGGAGCTGTTGCAGGGTGTGCTCGCGGGGAGCCTCAAGGAGGTCGGAACCTCAGAGATGGGTGGCGAGACGGTGACGCAGTACACCGGCAAACTTGCGCCGGACGCCGTCACCCGCGACCTTCGGCAGCAGGAGCGCGTCGACGGGATCACGCGGATGTTCAAGATCATCGGCGTGGCGACGGACATCTTCCCCGTCGACGTCTGGATGGATTCGAAAGGTCTCGCGCGGCGGATCGAGCTGCATCTGAAGCAGCAGGAAGACGTCGTCGATCGATTCCGAACGACAGTCGATTACACGTTCACGAGCTACGGGCCTCCGGTGACGATGAACCTGCCGCCGCGGAGCGACTGCCTGGGCCACCGCCGTTTCGTCGACTTCGTGAACGAATACACGCGGGCCTCCGTCTAAGACCGCCTCACCGAGGCTCAAGCTTGAACGCGCCACGCAGTTGCGTCGTCCACAGGCGAGCTAGTCGCATCCCGTCCGGAAGCCGGTCCTCAGGGTTCCATCGCCAGGCTGTGATCATGGCCAGCATGAGGACGCGACACAGGCGGACGAGTTCGGCGTCTGCTCCCGGGTAATGTTCACCGACCTCATCGGCGGGGAGATCGCGACCTGCGCCGTCCAGCTGAACGGCGTGCGCGATGTCGTATTCGACAGGCCCGCGACAGCACGTCTCGAGATCGATGAAGCGCAGTCCGTCCTTCGTCCTGAGGACATTGCCCGGATGCGGCTCGCCGTGCAGCAGCTGCTCGGGAGCTCCGCAGGCTTGGATCGCCTGTGACGTCGTGGTAAGAGCGCTAAGGAGAAGCTCGCGATCGGTGTCGGGGAGTTCGGGACTTCGGTCGCGGCTTCCGACGGTCGCCAGCGCGCTCTCGACGCGGTCCATGAAATGCGGCGTCGGGATGTCGACTTGCCGGAGTCCCGCATGGAGCCGGCGGAGTCCCTCCGCGTACTCGGCCGGCGCAACCTCGTCTGGCGGTACGGACTCGTAGTAGACCCAGAACGTGGCCGCGAAGCCGCCACGCCGGTAGACACGCGGCTCAACGCGCGGATCGACTTCAGCTGCGGGACTGGCGGACTGGGCAAGTTGCTGCGCGACGACGAGTTCGAACTCCGCTTCTCGGCCGAGGTGCGCGATCCGGGCGACGACGTCGCATGGCAGGAGGCGCAGCATGACCTTGTCCGAATCGCGTAGGACGACGACGTCGTCCGACTGAAGACCAACGTCCGATGCGATCGATGTCGCCGCACGGACCGCTACGAGAAGATCTGACGGATCCATGGTCTACCAGCGTCGCCGATCGCCAACGCTATGAGGACGCAACTACGGCCGACCTACGGAGCGCTACGTGCCGCTCGGGTAGATCGGCGGAGCCTCCGTCGGCCACTGGCCGTTCCGGAAGCGCTTGTCGTTGTACGTCGACAGGTACGCGCCGCCGTGGCCGTCGTAGGCCTTCGGCGCCGAGCAGCGGCTCGCGCCGCTCGCGTCCACGGCTGTCGACGTGCACACCCAGTAGATCTCGCGCATGTCGTCGACGGACGTGTGCTGGCAGCCGTGGTTCACCCCATGCGCCTTGCACCACGACGAAGCCGCGCTCGATCCGTCCGGGTTGATCCCTGAGAAGGCATAGCCGACCTCGTAGTGCGGCGCACCCGCGGGGGGCAAGCTCCACACGGCCTTCGCGACGTTGTCCGGGGTGAGGATCGGTCCGGTCGCTTGCAGCAGGTCGAAGATCGAAAGCTCGGCGTAGTACTGCGTCTGCGTACCCGGCGGGATCGTCTGTCCGGTGGCCTTCTTGTACGTGTAGCTGCCTTCGCCGCTTGCCTGCAGGACCTTCGGCGTGTCGACCTGGCTCATCCCGAAGAGGCTGTGCTGGATCTGCGTCTGGTCCCAGAGCCGTGCGAACTGTTCGACGTCGGTGAGTCCGGCGCCGTTCGTGACCCACTCGGGGAAGTACTGCTGGTTCGAGGCGTCCTGCGTGAGGAAGATCGGCGAGAGTGGGTCACACGCGAGGAAGATCGTCGTGACACCGTCTGCTTGGAACTTCGCGATCGCCTGCGTTGCCTGGTCGGCGAGACGCGACACGTCGAGCTGGTAGTTGAAACGGCTCTTGAACGTGACGCCGTACTTGTTCTTGAGCTCTTGCGATGCGAGGTCGACGCACGATTGGTACTCGACGTTCGTCGGGACGTAGAGACCGAACACGCGCGGCTTGTTCTTCTGGAGGCGCTTGGCCCACGTCGCCTTGCGGTGCGCGAGACGCTTACCGACGTATTCCGCGTTCTGGTAGGCGATCATCGTGCAGTTCATCGTCCCGTTCCACGCGTACGGGTGGTACTTCTGGTACCACCACTCCGGGTAGTACGCGCCGCCGCCGTACGTCAGCAGATGGCGCTGCGCGGCGCACACGGCGAACACACCCGTCGCCCCACCGTTGTTGCCGGTGCCGACGACCATGAATGGGTGGTATTTCGCGATGATGTCGTCGGCGTCACTGCACGCCACGTCTGAGCCCTGACCGAGGGCTTCGTCCGTTGAGTTGCCGTTCTTCGAGATGTAGTCGATGTAGTCGACCTTCCGTCCCCAGAGCTCGAAGATCTTCTCGAAGTACTTGCGGAACTGCATGTCGGCCGCGGTAACGGCGTCGCCGGTCGCGAACCCGGCCTGCGCGACGAATGCGTTGACGGCCTGCGAGCTCGCGCTGTCCTGGAAGTGACGGCTGACGATGACGATCTTGTCGGACGTGACACCGCGCGTGGTCGCGCCACCGTTGTTCGAGAGCGTCACGTGCGGGTAGCACGGAACCGCGTAGTCCGACCACGGCAGCTGGCGGACACCCGGCTTGCACGCGAATCCGCCGGCGGTCGTGCCCGTCTTGTTCCAGGCCCAGGGGACGATCTGACTCTCGATCTGACGGATCTGCGCCGCTGAGGCGACACCGGTGCCGGACGAAACACCGCCGCCGGTCGACGCCGCGGGCGCGGATGCCGATGAGCTGCTGGACGAGGAGGAGGTAGCCGGTGCGGTCCCGGCGTCGCCGCCAGCGGCTCCGCCGGTATCTCCGGAAGTGATCGCGCCCGCCTGCTGCGCCTGGGTCGTCCCGGTCGTGTTGCGCGTCGGGACGAGCCAGATGATCAGGAGAAGGATCACGCCGAGCGCGTAGAACGGCGCGTAGCGCTGCGTGTGCCGCCACAGCGGTGTCTGCGCGTAGGCCGGCGTCGTCCCCGCTGACGGCGAGGCAGAGCCGTTTTGCTCGATGGCTTCGAGTCGGTCTGCCATCCGCTCGAAAGCGTTCGACAGCCGATCGACGGACTGCTGAAGGGACCGAACCGGATCCCGACTACCTCGTGTCGCCAAGCCCCCTCCCGAAGCTTAGGCGCTGCAACCCCTTGAACCGCGAGTCAAGTGATACACGCTGCGGCAAAAAGTTGCAAGCCTGGACTTACCTGCCCGATTAGCACCAGGCATAACGGCGGCCGTAGTGTTCCGGTTCGATGAAGATCGGCGTCTTTCTCGACACGCAGTCGCTGCCCGATCTCGTCGACCGCGCGCAGGCCGCGTCGGAGGCCGGATTCCCTTCAGCTTGGGTGCCGCAGGTGTTCGGGCTCGACGCGCTCACCTCACTCGCCGTCGTCGGACGCGAGGTTCCGAAGATCGAGCTCGGAACCGCGGTGGTGCCGACATATCCGCGCCACCCGATGGTGCTCGCGGGGCAAGCCCTCACGACGCAAGCGGCATCGTCCGGACGGCTCACCCTCGGCATCGGGCTCAGCCACCAGATGGTCGTCGAGAACATGTGGGGCATCTCGTTCGAAAAGCCGGCGCGGCATATGGAGGAGTACCTGAACGTCCTGATGCCGCTTCTCCGCGACAAGACGGTTTCGTTCACGGGCGAAACGATCAAAGCGATGGGACAGCTGCAGATCAAAGACGTCGACGCGCCGTCCGTCGTCGTCGCGGCGCTCGGCCCGAAGATGCTCTCGCTCGCCGGAACGCTCGCGGACGGAACGATCACCTGGATGACCGGTCCGAAGACCGTCGGCGCGCACATCGCGCCGCGGATCACGGCCGCCGCGGACGACGCCGGCAAGAAGTCCCCGCGCGTCGTCGTCGGGCTTCCCGTTGCCGTCACCGAGGACGAATCAGCGGCGCGCGAGAAGGCTGCGTCCCTGTTCTCGATCTACGGACAGCTCCCGTCCTACCGCGCGATGCTCGACCGCGAGGGCGCCGGTGGTCCGGCCGACGTGGCCATCGTCGGCGACGAATCGTCGGTGCGCGGGCAGATCGAAGAGGTCTTCGCGCAGGGCGCGACCGAGTTCATGGTTGCGCCGTTCATGGAACCGCGACGCACCCTCGAGGTCGTCGCGAAGATGCTCTAAGTCTGCGGCCGCAAGACCGTACTGAGCGTCACGCGTCCGGCGTTCGCGATCGTCCAGACGAGACTCGTCTGCGCGGCGACGACTCGTCCGGCTCGAACACTCCAGACGACCTCTGTGCGTCCGACGAGCGTGCCGGAGAACGTCCCGCGCGGATTCGTCGTGCGGACGCGGCCGCTGATGTCACCCGCGAAGTCGGCGGTGTCCTGCCCCGCGAGGCGACGGAACCGGACGATCCGGAAGGTCGTGTGAAGTGACGTCTCGAGCGTGGCCGTGTTGATGCGCTGCGAGCTCGACCAGTGCTGCCCGAGCCGGACGGCCCGCTTCGGCAGCGACGGCGAAAGCTGACCGACGAGCGAGGAGAGGTCGGCCTCGACGGCCGATCCCGCCCCCCGGACGCGTTCGAGGAACACGGACCCGTCCGATGCGAGCAGGACGTCCGCGCTGATAGCGACGCCGCCCGCCGCCCGGAGCTCGAACACGGCACCCTGCGGCCGCGCCCGGACCTTGAGATCGGCTCGGCGGAACGTATGGAGGCCCACGCTCGCCCCCGTCGCGCGGACCTCGACCTCGTAGTGGGCCGGCCCGAGGCTCCCACGGGCGAGCCGGACCCGGTCGTTACCGCACGCCGAGCAGACGAGGCCGAACATGAGGAGCGTGACGAGGGTGCGCCGAAAGGGCGCCCCTTGGCCTTGGAGTCGCTTCGTGTGGGGCGATGGTACCAACCGATGGACGCCCGCACG
>JAICYB010000035.1 GCA_025934435.1 Actinomycetes bacterium
CCGCGACGTGACGTTCTGCGCCGTCGATCTCGAAACGACATCTGGGTCGTGGCGCGACGGTGAGATCGTCGAGATCGGCGCGATCAAGGCACGAGGCGGCGAGATCCTCGGCACATTCGAAACGTTCGTGCAGCCGTCCGTCGAGCTTCCGGTCGAGATCCAGATGCTCACCGGCATCACGCCCGGTCATCTCGTGGACGCTCCCCCGCTCCCGGCCGTACTTCCGAGCTTCATCGAGTTCTGCGGTTCGTCCGTCTTCGTCGCGCACAACGCCCGCTTCGACAAGTCGTTCATCGACGCGGCGTGCCGCCGTCTCGACTACGAGATCTCGGCTGCACCGATCGTCGATACCGTCAGGCTCGCGCGCCGTTTGCTCCGCAACGAGGTACGGAGCAACGGCTTGCACACGCTTTCGGCACATTTCCGGACGGCCCACAAACCGTGTCACCGCGCGTTCGCCGACGCGGCCGCGTGCCTCGAGGTGCTGTGGGCGCTGATCGAACGGGGTGCGTCTTACGGCATCACGACGCTCGCCGATCTGCTGGAGATACAGAGCGTCCGCTCCAATCCACACTTCGAGAAGGTGAAGATCGCGCGCAAGCTGCCGACGACGCGCGGCGTGTATCTGTTCGAGAACGCGCGGCGCGAAGTGATCTACGTCGGGAAGGCCGCGAACCTCCGCGCGCGAGTGCGTTCCTACTTCACGCAGGACGAACGCAAGCGCATGGCGGACCTCCGCGCCGAGATCGCCGACGTTCGCGTCGTGCACTGCGATACGGAGCCGCACGCCGCCGGTCTCGAAGCACGATTGATCGAGCGCTACAAACCCCGGTACAACCGCGCCGGCATCAGACGGAAGCCGCCCGTGTATCTGCGCGTCACGAACGAACGTCACGCCCGCATCGCGATCGCGAAGTCCGCGCGGGAAGACGGGAGCATCTACCTCGGTCCGTTCTCGTCACAGCAACGCGCCCGCGCCGCGGCAACGACGCTGGCGGGCTTGTTCGGGCTCCGTACGTGCACCCTCCGCCTCGGCGGCGAAACGCACCAACCGTGCGCGTTGTACGCGATCGGTTCCTGTCACGGACCCTGCACCGGAAACGACAGCGACATCAACGCGCACGATCACGCGGTTGCGTCGCTACGCGGCGACATCGACGGCGGACTCGAGCTCGCGCGCGACCTGCTCGCTCGGAAGCTCTCGAACCTGTGCGCGCAAGCGCGATTCGAAGAAGCAACCGAGCATCGCGACGCGTTCGACGAACTCACACGTGCGCTCGATCGCGCGAGGCGGCTGACGGCGCTGCGCGACGCCGGCCGCATCGAACTGCATACGCCGGACGGAACCGTCACGCTCGATGAAGGGCGACTCGTCGACGCCGACGACCCGTGCCCGGCCGATCACGGGCTCGCGCTCGCGGCGGCGTGTCTCGGCGAACGTCAGGCGATCGCGGCGTGGTTCGATCGCGCGACGGATGTACGGATCGTCCGAGCGGAGCGGCCCCTGGCCTTTCGGTGGCCGAGGACCGCTCCGCTCGAACGTATCGATCTCTAGAAGACCTTCCGGCGGCGACGGTTGATCGCGATGAGGAACGCTCCGGCGAGGATCAGCACGCCGCCGAGCTCGGCGAGCCGTTCGAGGTTCGCTCCGGTGATCGGGAGCCGCACCGGCCCGAGGGCCACGTGCCCCGCCGGTGGATCGTCCGCCTTGTAACCGAAGTTCACGCCGCCGACGCCGGAACCCGAACCGAGCGTCACCGTGTGCGCGTCGTTCATCGTCGCGTCCGGGTCGTAGGACTGGCCGGCGACCGAGCTCGGGAGCGACGACTTCACGATCTCGATCGTGTACGTGCCCGGTGCGACGTTGGCGAAGGAGTAGTGGCCGGAATCATCGGTGACGGCCGTCGCGACGACCTTCCCGGCGCCATCGACCAGGTTGACCGTGACGCCCTTCAGCATCGGTTCGTCCGGATCGGCCTTGCCGTTGCCGTTGGTGTCGAGCCAGAGCGAGCCGCTCACACCGGCGGGATCGAGCTTCGGCGCGGTCGGCGTCTTCGGTGCGATCCCGCTGATCGTTGCCGACGCCTGGTCGTCTTCGGACGAGACACCGTTCGCCGGCGTCGAGTCGACGTCGGGCTGATCGGCCGTCCACACCTGCGCGGTGTCGACGATCGACTGCGCCTTCACGACCGTCGCCGTGATCTGCGCGACGATCGTCTGGCCGTTCGCGACGTTACCGACGCTCCAGACGTTCGTCGTCGGCGAGTACGTACCCTGCGCGGGCGCCGAGCTCACGAAGGCGAGACCGGAAGGAACGAGATCCTTCACGTTCACCCCGGTCGCGTCCGACGGGCCCGCGTTGTGCAGCGACATCGTGTACATCACGGTCTTGCCGAGGTCGATCTTCGTCGCGTTCGGAACGAGCGCGACCGACAGGTCGATCTGCCGACCGTCGACGGTCGCGGATGCTTGATCGTCTTCGGAAGAAACACTGTTCGCAGGCGTCGAGTCGACGTCCGGTTCACCGGCCGACCAGACCTCCGCCGTGTCGACGACCTGGCCGGGGCTCGTCACCTGAGCCGTGATGTGCAGCGTCTGCGTCGCGGCGTTCGCGAGCGCGCCGACGTTCCAGATGCCCGTGGTTGCGTCGTAGGCGCCGTCGCTCGAGACGAAGTGCAGACCGGACGGCAGCGTGTCGCGCACCGTGACACCTGTCGCGTCGGACGGACCACCGTTGCTCACCGTCACCGTGTACGTCTCGTTCGTTCCGACGTTCGCCGAAGGGGCCGACGCCGAGTTCGACACGGACAGGTCGATCAGCGGCGTGCCGGCGACATCCGCCGAAGCTTGGTCGTCCTCCGATGCGACGTGGTTGTTCGGCGTCGAGTCGGGGTCGTCCTCGTTCACGGCCTTCACTTCGGCGCCGTTCACGTGGGAGCCGAGCGTGTCGACGTTCACGATGATGTCCTGCGAGATCGAGTCACCGTTGGCGAGCGACGCGATCGACCAGTCACCCGTCGTCGCATCGAACACACTCGGCTGCGAGGACGAACCACCGACGAACGTGACGCCGGACGGCATCGTGTCGTGCACGACGATCCCCGTCGCGTCGGACGGCCCGGAGTTGTGGAGCGTGATCGTATACGTCGCCTGGTTGTGCTGCGTGACGCTGCCCGGAGACACCGTCTCGCTCAGGGAAAGATCGGCGAGCGGCGCGACCGTTACGGCCTTCGAGCTCGAGTTGTTGCTCGAGTCCGGGTCGTATTGGTCGGAGGCCGAGACCGACGCGGTGTTGTCCGCGTTGAGGCCGTTGACCGTCACGGTGATGTCGAGCGTCTTCGCCGCTCCGTTCGTGAGGGATCCGACGGTCCACACACCCGACGCCCGGTCGTAGGCACCGTTGCCGTCGTCGGAGACGTAGGACATACCCGCCGGGAGCTGATCGGTGACGGCGACGCCGGTGGCGTCCGACGGACCGTGGTTCGTCACCGTGATCTTGTAGACGGCGCTGTCGCCGACGTGCGTCGGAGTGGTCTGCAGCGACTTGACGACGCCGAGGTCGGCGCTCGGCGAGACGGTGACGCTCTTCGAGCTGGAGTTGTTGCTCGCGTCCGGGTCGTAGGTGTCCGAGGCCGAGATCGACGCCGTGTTGTCCGCGCTCAGGACGTTGACCTTCGCCGTGATGTCGAGCGACTTCGAACCGGCGTTGGCGACCGATCCAATCGTCCACACACCGGAGGCCGGGTCGTAGGCACCGTTGCCGTCGTCGGAGACGTAGGAAACGCCGGCCGGCAGCTGATCCGTCACCGCGACGCCGGTCGCGTCGGACGGGCCGTTGTTCGTGAGCGTGATCTTGTACACCGCGTTGTCACCGACGTGCGTCGGCGCGGTCGGAAGGGTCTTCGCGACGGCGAGGTCCGCGCTCGCGGCGACGGTGACGTCCTTCGAGCTCGAGTTGTTGCTCGAGTCGGGGTCGTGCTGACCGGACGCGGAGATCGACGCGGTGTTGAGCGTGTCGATCGCGTTGACCTTCGTCGTGATCAGGAGGGTGCGCGAGGCGCCGTTCGCCACCGCGCCGACCGTCCACACTCCGGTCGAGCTGTTGTACGCACCGCTCGAGTCGTCCGAGACGTAGGACATACCGGCGGGCAGCATGTCGGTCACGGCGATGCCCGTGGCGTCCGACGGACCGTGGTTCGTGACGGTGATGTCGTACACCGCGTTGTCACCGACGTAGCTCGGCGCGGTGTGGAGCGTCTTCGCCACGCCGAGGTCGGCGCTCGGCGAAACGTTCACCACGACAGAGCCTTCGTCGTCCTGGTTCGCCGGGTGGCCGGGCCCGAACGCGTCTTCGGCCGGCTGCGAGTCGGGGTCGACGGCCTGCGCCGCGGTCACCTGCGCGAAGTCCTCGACGGAGGTCGTGTCGAGCTTCGCGGTGATGTCGAGCGTCTTCGTCTCACCGTTCGCGATCGTTCCGACGTTCCAGACGCCGGAGTTCGAGTCGTAGGAACCCTGCGACGCGCTGGACGAAACGAAGGACGTGTTCGCGGGAAGCCCGTCGGCCACATCGACGGCTGTCGCCGTGTCCGGGCCCCCGTTGGTAACGGCGACGTGGAAGACGCCGTTGTCGCCGACGTACTGCGGCGACGCGGTCTGCGTCACGCCGAGCGACAGGTCCGACTGCACGAGGTTCGTCGTCACGGAATCACATGCGCTCGCCTCCTGCGCGGTGACGCAAGCGGTGTTGCCGATCGCACCGGAAGACGTGTCGAACGGATCGTTGATCGCGGCTTGGAAGCGGAGGTGCACCGTCGCGCCCGCGCTCACATTGGGCAGCGAGATCCCGGTTTCGTCGAGAGGGAACACCGTTGCGGCCGGTGGCGCGTTGTCGTCGGCGATGGGCGTCTGCGTCGAACCGTCGTCGAAGACCGTCGATCCCGGCACATAGGTGAGGCCGCCGGGAAGCGTGTCGTCCGCCTTCACGTTCGTGAACGCGAGGCTCCCAGCGTCGGCGATCTCGATGTCGTAGGTCATCGTGTCGCCGGGGCCGAACTTACCGTCGCCGTTCGCGTCGTGCGCAAGCGCAGACGTCTTGTTCACGAGCATCGTCGTCGACGGGATGATCGTGTAGCCGGCATCGAAGCCGGGCGACCCTGCCGGTGCGTTCTGCGGATCCTCACCCCAGGCGCCGGCGATCCGCGTCCCGTCGCACGTGTAGATACGCGCGCCGGTCATGTCTTCGTCACTCGCGTCGGTGATTCGCGTCGACGCTAGGGCCGCAACCGGGATCGAGAGGTCGTGCTTCGCACCGAAGCAGTCGTTGCCCGTGATCGTGCCCGTGGACGGATCGCCGTCGAAGTCGACGTTGATCGTGGTCGCGCTCGTCGAGGTCACCCACACCGGGTCGTCGTCCTTGTCGGACGCGGCCGCAGAACCGGGCGGATTCGTCGAGTTGCCGGGGGCCCATCCGAGGACGACCTGCGTCGTGAGCTGCGACACGGGGACCATCGTGTAGCCCCAGTCCCACGACGAGCTCGAGTCTCCGCTCGTGCCGGGCGCTGCGCCGGACTGCGCACCGACACCCGCCACGGCGACGAACTTCGCGGCCGACGTGAACTCGACGGCTTGACCGACCGGCGACTGGAACGCGGCACTCGCCTTCGCGGGGACGTTGATCGTCGACGAGCAACCCGCGCATGTCGGCGTCACGGTGATCGCCGAACTCGTCGGGTTGTACAGGTAGTCGACGGTGCGGAAGTTCGCGACGTTCGCGCCCGCCGGGCTCATGTAGTCGTTCGAGAGCAGGTTGTCCGGGAAGAGCGTGAACGTCCGGGATTCGTAGCTGGCGGTCTTGTCGCCGGTCACCAGATGCACTTGCACCGGCTTCGATGCGCGTACGGTCGCGCCTTGCTTCACGCCGCCGTCGACGAAGACGGTCTTGCCTTCGTTGATCGTCTGCGTGACATCCGTGGTCCCGTTCGCGTCCTTGTCGACGTTGACAACCGTTCCGTCCGATGAGGCCTGGACGATCAGTCCCGTGTAACCGAACGCGTTGGACGTTCCGGACGGAACCGGCGTGTTCTCGCCGACGGGCACCGTGTAGTCCGTCGCGTACTTCGTCGTGTCGTAGGACGAAACGACGCCGGCGAGGAGCGATCCGACGTTCGTCGGGAAGCCGCCGGCCGTGATCGTGAAGCCGCGCGTCGATGCGATCTTGTCCCCGCCGTCGAAGAGCTGCGTGGCAGCGTCGCGCGGTGTCGTGATGTTGTTCCGGAAAACGAGGGCCGCGCCCTGAGGCAGGACGTCACCGGCGCACCGCGCGCCACAGTACGTGCCCGCGTCGCCGTTCGCGGTGTTGCCGTCGCCGAGGACGAGCGTGGTCGCCTGGGACGGGTTCGAGATGTCGGCTTCGTAGCCGTCCTCCCACTGGTCGTAGTTGATGACCGCACCCGCCGCGGCGTTCGTGACCTCGACCGTGAAGTCGACGGTCGTGGAGGCCTGCGTGGTGGACGCCGCACTGATCGAGCGCAGCGCTCCGTCGAAGTCGTTGGCCGGCATCGGGACGTACCCGAACATGACGGCGGACGGACCGGCGTGTGCCGCTCCCCCGAACATCACGAACGCCGTCACCAGCGCGGCGACCTGGGCCAGCAGCGTGGCTATCGCGACGTAGCGACGCCGCGACGAAGTGAAATACGCACCCATCTCACACCCTCCGCTTGAAGCGGACGGCTTGCCCGTCGCTTGACGGACCGTCCACTCCCCTCGGGGACTGAGTCGTCCGGCCGGCGGGGCGATGAAGGCCTCAGGCGACGCGCTGAGCGGAGCCGCTCGGAGGCGCTCGGAGGAGTAAACCCGGGGCCATGACCTGCCGAAAAACCTGTTGAGAGACCTCAACAACGGCATATCTGCGGGGTACAATCGACCTCCGCTGGTCCCCCGCAGGCGATGAAGGAGTCTGGACGAACGATGGCTCAAGCTCCGAAGGGCAAGCGCGCCCAGACAACGACGCCGAAGCGGGCGGCGGCCAAGGGGGCGCGAGCGACGGCGACCGCCGGCGCCCGCACCGCGAAGCGGCCGGCAGCGGTCAAGAAGGCGACCCCCACCGCTGTTCGCAAGGCCGCGGCCGCCAAGGCTCCCAAGGCGGAGGCGAAACCGCCGGCGAACATCGCTCCGGTCGGGGGGGCGGGAGCGAACGGTGCCGCGAAGAAAGCGAAGGGCCCGGCCCCGAAGGTCACTCCGGCTCGTGGCGCGCCGCGCCGCGACCGCGACAACGTCTTCGAGCAGGGCGAGGCCGACCTCGTCCGGATGTACCTGCGGGAGATCGGCCAGTACCCCCTCCTCACCGACAAGCAAGAGGTCGAGCTGGCGCAGGCCATCGAGGGCGGCGAGCGCGCGAAACAGCGCCTCGCCAAGGAAGCCGCGAAGCTCTCGAGCAGGTCGGTCGAGCGACTCGAGGTCGATCTCGACGGTGGCCGCGCGGCGCGGCGCCGCTTCATCCAGTCGAACCTGCGTCTCGTCGTCTCGATCGCCCGCCGCTACCAAGGGATGGGACTCCCCCTCCTCGATCTGATCCAGGAGGGCAACCTCGGCCTCATGCGGGCCGTCGAGAAGTTCGACTGGCGTAAGGGGTTCAAGTTCTCGACCTACGCGACCTGGTGGATCCGCCAGGCGATCACCCGCGCGATCGCGGACACGGCGCGGACGATCCGCATCCCCGTCCACATGGTCGAAGCCGTCCAGAAGGTCCGGAAGATCCAGGAGGAACTCCTCGACAAGTTCGGCCGCGAGCCGACGATCGAGGAGATCGCGAAGGAAGCGGGCTTCCCGCCGGAGAAGGTCCAGGAGATCTTCCGCATCATGCCGGAGCCGGTTTCCCTCGAGACCCCCGTCGGCGAAGACGAGGAGACCGAACTCCTCCACTTCATCGAGGACGAATCCGCCGAGAAGCCGTCCGAGAGCGCGCTCGCCTCGATGCTGCAGGAAGACCTCCGAAGCGTCCTCGACACGCTGTCGGAGCGCGAGCGCCGCGTCCTCGAGCTGCGCTTCGGGCTCGCGGACGGTCGTCCGCGCACGCTCGAGGAGATCGGCAAGGAGTTCAACCTCACGCGCGAGCGGATCCGTCAGATCGAAGCGAAAGCCCTCGCGAAGCTCCGCCACCCGAGCGCTCCCGCGAAGCTCAAGGAGTACGCGTAACCGTTCAGTGGGAGCGCCAGCGGCGCTCGTTCGAGAACACCGCGGAACTGTACGACCGGGTTCGCCCTGGCTATCCCGACGAACTGTTCGACGCCGTCCGCTCCTACGCCGACCTCGCGCCGGACGATGCGATCCTCGAGATCGGCGCGGGCACCGGACGCGCGACGACGCACTTCGCCGCGTGGGGCAACCCCTTCACCGTCATCGAGCCCGCGGCGTCGATGGCAGAGCGGGCGCAACGACACCTCGCGTCGCTCGACAACGTCGACTTCCGCATCGAGCGTTTCGAAGACGCCGACCTGCCGCGCGATACGTTCGGTCTGGTCACGTGCGCGCAGGCGTGGCACTGGTTGGACGAAGCCACACGAGTGCAGCGGATCGCCGACGTCCTCTACGCGCACGGGACGGCAGCGATCATCGCGAACGTGCAAGTGAGCCCGGAGGAACACCTGGGCTTCTGGATCGCGGCGCAGGACGTCTACCGCACGCACGCACCGGAGCTCGCTCACGAAGGCGAGTTCCGCAAACCGGACGACCTTCCGGAGCATCCGCTCGGCGGTTCGTCCCTCTTCGAAGATCTCGAGCAAGTGACGTGCGCGTGGGAGTGGACACTCGACACCGACACCTACCTCGAGCTGTGCGCAACACATTCGAACAAGGCCGCGCTGGACGAGGACACGCGCGAACGGCTACTGAACGGTCTCGCCGAACTGATCGACACCGAGTTCGGTGGACACGTCACCGAGCACTATGTTGCCGTCGCCGGTCTCGCGCGCCGCGTCTAGTCCGGCGTTTCGATCGCGAAGATCCGGTGCATACCCGTTAGCTTCAGCAATCGCATGACCGGATCCGACGGCTTACGTAGGACGAGGCGCGCCTCGGCGTCCTGCGCCATCTGACGCAGCTCCCAGAGCATCCGCAGCCCCGTCGAGTCGATGAAGTCGACGGCGGCGAGATCGAGCACGAGCGTCCCGGGGGCCACGGACGTCAGGACGTCCTGAACACCTTGCTCGATGTCCGCCGTGTTGGCGAGATCGACGTCACCATCGAGCGCGATCACGGCCTCGTCGTCCGTGACGACGACATCAGCGAAGGCGGCGCTCCGTCGCTGCGCCACGGGTTCTATATCCATCGGTGCCATCTTCTCGCACGGCTCCGCGATAGCAACCCAGGCAGCCGGGCCGATGTGACCCGGCTGCCCGAATCTGTCGCGCGGCGACCTAGCGCCGGTCGGCTGCGTCCCGGTGCGCTTCCGCCTTCTCTCGGTGGGCACCGGCCTTCGCTTCGTGCTTCGCCGCTTGAGCTTCGTCCTTACCGCGCTCCTTCTGCTCGCGACCTTCGTCGCGGAGCGCGTTGGAACCCGTCGCCTTTCCGGCGAACTCCTTGACCGTGCCCTTGACGGACTCGGCCGCGGCTCGCGGCGCCGACGGATCGGCGCCCGGGCCCTTCGAAGACGATCCGCCCGACTGATGCGCCCGCTCCTTCGACTCATGCGCACGCGCCTCGGCCTGACGGCTCGCCGACTTCACTTCCTCCTCGACGGCTTGCAGCCGTTCCGTCCCGGCGTCGCCGAGCTGGCGACCACGGTCACGCATGCGCTCGTTGCCGAAGACGGTGCCGGCGATCTCGACGGAAAGTCCGAAGACCTTCTCCCCGATGCCGACGCCAACCTGCGTTGCGTCGCGAACACGCAGCATTTGTTCCTCCTTGCTTGGATGCTGATGAAATACCCCCCGCGGGCAAGGGTGAAACCGCAGGTCGGCACGGGGGTATCCCTTATCGCTAACGTAAACACGATGCCGGCCGAGATCGCCCCCCTCGTCGACAAGTACGTCGACGCCGATGAGGTCGTCGCGATCTGCCAGGCACTCGTCCGCACCCCGTCCGAGAACCCGCCCGGCGACGAACGCCAGGTCGCGCGCGTCACACAAGACCTTCTCGACCACCTCGGCCTCGAATGCGAGTTCGTGGAGCCTCTCCCCGGTCGCGTCAGCACGATCTCGACGTGGGGTGAGTCGACGCGGCGCACGTTGATGTTCAACGGGCATTACGACGTCGTCCCGGTCGGTGACGCCGACGCATGGACGCACTCACCGTTCTCGGGACACATCGCCGACGGACGCATCTACGGACGCGGTTCGACGGACATGAAAGCCGGGATCGCCGCGTGCATCGCTGCGGTGTCCGCATTGCAACGGGCCAACTTCGAACCCGACGGCAGGATCGTGATGCACTTCGTCGCGGACGAGGAGGCGCTCGGCACGCACGGCACGCGCTACCTCGTCGAGCACGGCTACTGCGACGCCGCGACGGAAGCGCTCGTCGGCGAACCTACGGCGATGCACCTCGTGACCGCGGAGCGCGGAGCCGTCTGGCTGCGCGTATCGACGGACGGCGTGTCCGCGCACGGGTCGACACCCCAGCTCGGCGCGAACGCGATCGAACACATGTCACATGTGATCGATGCGATCTCCGGGATGCGCTTCCGCAAGCTGCACGAAACGCTCGGTGCGCCGACGATCAACATCGGGACGATCCGCGGCGGCTCGAAGGTCAACATGGTTCCGGACTTCTGCGAGATCGAGATCGACCGGCGAACGATCCCGGGCGAGACGAACGACGAGATCGTCGCGGAGTTCGACGCGGCGTTGTCGCACCTGCGGGAGCACTCGCCGGATCTCCACGTGCGCGTGGTGGTCGACGACTTCGCTGAAGCGTCCCAAACCCCCGAGGGGACCTCGCTTGTGGCGCTGTTGGACGAAGCTCGCACCACCTTCGGCATCGACGGATCGGAAGTCGGCTACGCCGGGGCGACCGACGCGCGTTTCCTGATCAACCAGGCTCGGGTCCCGTCCATCGTGTTCGGTCCGGGCGATCCGCTCCTCGCGCACACGGTCGATGAGTACGTCGAGATCGAGCAGCTGGTCCAGGCGACCCGTGCGTACGCCTATACGTTCGCGCGGTTCCTAAGCGAGCGATAGGTCGTAGCGCTCCGACTTGTTCGCGCGCTTCGAGCGGCTCGGAGCGGCCGGCAACGTGACGCGGAAGGACGCCCCACCGCCGGGCCTGTCCTCGACCCACGCCCGCCCGCCGTGAAGCTTCGCGAACTGCGAAACGAGGGCGAGGCCGACGCCCGTTCCCGGAGAGTGGCTCGGCACCTTGCCTTGCTTGAAGGGCTCGAAGATCGTCTTGCGGAGCTCCTTCGGTACACCCGTCCCCGAATCTTCGACAGCGAGCACGACCTTGTTCTTCACCTTGAAACCACGGACCCAGATCGCCGACTTCACGGGCGTGTGCTTCTGCGCGTTGATCACCAGGTTCTCAACGACACGCTCGAGCAATGGCGCGTCGACATCCGCGACGAGATCGACGGGGACGTCGACCTTGATCGACCTCTCGGATTCGAGCTGTAAGAGCACACGATCGACGAGCTGTCGCATGTTCGTCTGCTGGCGGTGTGGCTCGACGACACCGCGCGACATCCGCTCGAAGTCGAGGAGGTCGAGCATCAACCGCTGCAGTCGTTTCGCCGAGATCTCGATGCGTCCCGCGTAGTCCATCGCCACATCGCGGGGTGCGTCGGGCAGCTCTTGTTTCAGCAGCGTGGCATACCCCATGACCGCGGTCAGCGGTGTCCTCAGCTCGTGAGATATCGCCATGAGGAAGGCGTTCTTGATGTCGTCCAGCTCGCGCAGCCGCTCAGACGCGCTGACCTCGGTGAGGTACGCCTCCCGGAGTGAGTCTTCGGCCTTCGCGCGCATGCCCGCCATGAAGTTGAATCCGTTCGCGAGATCGGCGATCTCTTTCGGGCCCCACGGCTCGAGTTTCAGATCGAGGTCCCCTTCGGCAACGCGGATCGTCGCGTCCCGGAGCGAGCGCACCGGCCGGACGAAGCGCTGCTGGATCACGAGGCCTGCGCCGAATACGACGAGGATCATGATGAGTCCGAGGAAGCCACGATCGCGGAGCGAGCGCCGGGCGTCGGCAAACGCATCTTTCGTCGAGATGCCCGCGAGCACATGCCAGCCGAGCTCGGGCACGACGGCTTCCGCGTAGATCGCGTCGCCCTTCGCGCCGGGCAGGATCTGGCCCTGGCGGTCGAGCGGACGGGCGAACGCTGTGCCGGTCAGCGACCGGACCGATGTCGCGACGGACGCCGTCACGAGCGCGCGCCGGTCGGCGGTCGTCACGATGAACGACGGCGCCGGCCGCGGGAACCCGATCCGCTCAACGAGCGCGTGCCCTGTTGGGACGAGCCGATAGCTCGCGACGAGCATCCCGCCCTGCCGGAACGGGATCGCGACGAGGAATGCGTACTGGTGCGAGACCGGATCGACCAACGGTCCTGCGGTGATCGGTTTGGTGGCGCCGCCGTCGCTCGCGAACCACGCCGACGTGCCGTATCCCGGACCGGGCAGACCGCCGGCCGTGCGGAGAGACGTGCACGCGATCGTGCCGTCGGGCCGGACGATGCTGATGTCTGAACCGAGGAAATCTTCGTTGTGTCCGGACAGCGTGCACGCCTGCGGATCCGCGAAGACCGCTTCGTAGCCCGACGCGCCCGCTTGAACCGAGAGCTCGTTCGCGTTGTCCGACACAGCCTTCGCGAGCAATCGCGCCGCGATGTTCGCGTCGGCCGTCGCGGCCGTATCGGCGCGCTCGCGCGAGGTGGTGAAGTCGTGCGCCGCTGAGTAGGCGATGAGGCTTGCCAGCAGGATGGCCTGTACGGCGAGCAACACGATGAGGTGCGTGCTGATCGTCGCGCCACGAAGCAAGGGCACGCGTACTCTGCGCGATCTGTTAGCCGACATAGCCCCTCCGTCCTTCTCCGCTGAGTCGGCCCGGTAGGAGCACTCGTGAGGGCACGGATCGCCTCGTCCCGCCGGTACGATGGAGCCCTCATGAGCGACACACCGAACGCAACGCTGGATGCGAAGGGGCTCTCGTGCCCGCTGCCCGTCGTCAAGGCGCGCCTCGAGATGGAGAAGCTCGGGAGCGGTGACGTCCTGCAGGTCATCGCGACCGATCCCGGCTCGGTGGCCGACTTCGCGAACTGGTCGAAGATGTCGGGTCACGATCTGCTGTCGTCGTCCGAGGACGACGGCGTCTTCACCTACCTGATCCGCAAAGGCGCCTAAGAGGCCTTCGCGCGCGACGCGGCTTCGACGGACGGCAGATTCACACGGAAGCTCGCACCGCCGCCACGGCGGTCTTGCACCCACGCTTCGCCGCCCTGCAACTTCGCGAACTGGCGCACGAGCGTCAGCCCGACGCCGGTCCCCGACACGTGCTCGCCGTCATTCTCTTGCTTGAACGGCTCGAAGACCGTCTCCTTCGATCGGTCGGGAACACCCTTGCCGTTGTCGTCCACGACAAGCTCGAGGTGTCCGTTCCTCCGACGCGCGCGCACCCAGATCTTTGAGTCGGGAGTTGTGTGACGGATCGCATTCGTCACGAGGTTCTCGAGGATGCGCTCGCTCAGCGCCGGGTCGACGCAAGCGCGGGGCGAACCGGAGACCTGCACGGTGATACGCGACGCCTGCCCCGAACGATCGACGACGGTCTGCACGAGCGATCGGACATCGGTTTCGGCGCGACGGGGCTCGAGCACACCGCGACCGAGCCGGTCGATGTCGAGGAGATCGAGCAGGAGTCGTTCGAGTCGCTTGGACTGCGACGCGACCGCCTCGATGCATCGAGCAACGTCGGCTTCCGACATCGTCTCGCGGTCGGTCTGCAGCATCGACGCGAACCCGACGACCGACGTGAGCGGTGTCCGCAGTTCGTGCGAGATCGCCATCAGGAACGCGTTGCGCATCTGATCGACTTCGCGAAGCTCGTTGGCGACGCGCTGCTCGGCCACGAAGGCCTTGTCGAGAGCCTGGTGCGCTTCGGCGCGGACATCGACCATGTGGTTGAACGCCTGCGCGAGCTCGACCAGCTCGGTCGGTCCGCTTGGGGACACCGAGGTGTCGAAGTTCCCCTCCGTCACCGAACGCGAGGCCTTCCGCAGCGAGTGGATCGGCCGGACGATGCGCCGATGGATCAACCCGGCGACGAGGAGGGCCAGGACGGAGAAGAGCACGGCGAGCCCGGCGCGTTGCTTCGCGTCTTGGCGGGCGGCGGCATACGCGTCCGAGGTGCGGATCCCGGCGTAGACATGCCAGCCGAAATTGCGGACGCTGGCTTCGGCCCAGAACCGCCCCTGGCCCTTCGAGTCGACGAATTCGTTCTTCGAGGACGAGGCCGTCTTCGAGAATCCCGTTCCGGTGATCGAGTGCACGTGAGCGCCACTGCCCGCTATCTCGGTCTTTCGATCGCCGGAGACGACGACGAACTCGACGGGGTGAGCCGCCGAACCGAACTGCGTGTCGAGAGCCTTGCCTGTTGTGTCGAGTCGCGCGGAGATAGCGACGACCGCATGTTGATTCGGAAGCGAGAGCGCCCAGATGAGCGCGCGCTTGCCCGTGATCGCGTCGGTGACGGGTCCAACCTCGACGACGTCCTTCCCATGAAGTGCTTGCTTGAACCAACCCTCGCCCGCGACGTTGCGCTGTTTCGATTCGTATGCGCAGATGGGCGTTCCGTCGGGCTTGAGGAGATGGACGTCCGTCACGGTCCACCGGTCGTCCCACGGCGTCGTTTCGCTCTGCTTCTCCGATTCGCAGAGCTGGGCGACGGTGAACGTCTTCATCAGATCCGGCAAGCTGTTGAGCGAGTCGACGTTGGACTGCATGTCCTCGGCGAGGAAGTGCGAAGCCGCCTTCGCCGTCGTCGTCATCGACGCGACAGCGTCGACCCGTGACTTCCGAAAGTCCTGACGGGCGGCATAGGCGACCAGTGCCAGGACCAGTACCAGCTGGAAAGCGACGAGTCCTACGAGGTACGAGCCGATAGTCCCGAAACGTCTGTGCCCCTGCACCATGCGGGAGAGTCGGCCGCGGTGCCGCCGAAGTTATCCGTACTGTGCCTCGGCTTCGATCTCGACCTTCCAACGCGGGTCGAGGAGCGCAGCGACGACGACCATCGTTGCCGCCGGACGGACATCGCCGAAGATCTCCCCGTGCGCTCGGCCGATCGCGTCCGAATCGGCTGCGTCGGTGATGAACATCCGCGTGCGGATGACATCGTCGAGCGTGGAGCCGAGCTCTTCGATCGCCGCGGCGATGATCTCCAGGCAGCGCTTCGTCTGAATCGCCGGATCAGGATCGACGGATCCGTCCGGCCAGATCGGCGCCGTGCCGGACACCACGATCCGGTCGCCCACGCGCAGTGCGCGACAGAATCCGATCGTCGACTCGAAGGGCGAACCCGACTGAACGCGCTTACGCGAACTTATAGCCCACGTTCCTTACCGTCTGGATCAGGTTCGCGTGCTCGCCGAGCTTCGAGCGCAGCCTGCGGACGTGGACGTCGACCGTCCGCGTCCCGCCGAAGTAGTCGTAGCCCCACACGCGCGAGAGCAGCGTCTGACGGGTGAAGACGCGCCCGCGGTGCGTCGCGAGGAACTTGAGGAGCTCGTACTCCATGTACGTGAGGTCGATCGGCTCGGAGTCGAGATGGACCTGGTACGTCGCGAAGTTGATCACCAGGGGGCCGAGGTTCAAGAAGTCGGACTGCTCGCCCTGCTTCGCCATCCAGAGGAGGTGACGGAGGCGCGCGTCGAGCTCCGCGAGCTGGTAGGGCACCACCAGGAAATCGTCGAACACACCTTCGCGCAGGAACAGCTCGCGCAGCTGCTCGACACGGACGAGCGCCAGAAGGGGGACGCGCGACATCGTCTCTTCCTTGCCGAGGATCTGGCAGAACTGCAGTGAGTTCGGCGCATCGTCGCCCGCGAACACACAGACGAGGTCGGGACGCTCCTCGGATGCTCCGTCCGCGAAGGAGAACGTTTCCGCGTTGAGACCGAGGAGACCGAGGTCTCGCCCGATCCCGGAGATCTCCTCCGGATCCGCTGCGTACAGGTGGCAGATCTTCACGGCATCGGCCTAGAGCATCGGTAGGTAGCGATTGAGTTCGAAGGGCGTGACGTACGCCTTGTATTCGTTCCACTCTTCGCGCTTGTTGCGAAGGAAGTACTCGAAGACGTGCTCACCGAGCGCTTCGGCGAGGAGTTCCGACCCTTCCATCAGCTCCAGCGCGTCCTCGAGGGAGTCCGGCAGCGATTGGATCCCGAGCGCGCGGCGTTCCTCGGGCGACATCGCGTAGACGTCGTCCTGCGCTTCGGGCGACAGCTCGAGCTCGCGCTCGATGCCATCGAGACCGGCCGCCAGTGCGACCGCGAGGAACAGGTATGGGTTGCACGCCGCGTCGGGTGCCCGGTACTCGATACGTGTCGACTGTTCCTTGTCCGGCTTGGCCATGGGCAGGCGCACGAGGGCCGAGCGGTTGCGTCGTCCCCACACGACGAACACGGGGGCCTCGTAACCGGGGATCAACCGCTTGTACGAGTTCACCCACTGGTTCGTGATCGCCGTCATCTCCCGCGCGTGCGCGAGGACGCCGGCGATGAACGCCCGCCCCGTCTTCGAGAGGTGGTGTTCGTCGGCAGCGTCGAAGAAGGCGTTGCGATCGCCTTCGAAGAGCGACATGTGCGTGTGCATGCCCGACCCCCACTCGCCCTGGATGGGCTTGGGCATGAACGTCGCGTACACGCCGTGTTCCTGCGCGACCTCTTTCACGGCGAGACGGAACGTCATGATGTTGTCCGCCATCGTGAGGGCGTCCGCGAAACGCAGGTCGATCTCGTGTTGGGACGGAGCCACCTCGTGGTGCGATGAGTGCACCGAGATCCCCATCTGCTCGAGGTAGTGGATCGTGTGGCGCCGGAACTCCGAGCCGACGTCCTGCGGCGTGAGATCGAAGTACGAGCCTTGATCGAGCGGAACCGGGTTGTCGGCACCTTCGAACAGGAAGAACTCGATCTCGGCGTTCGCGTAGAACGTGAAACCCATGTCGCGCGCCCGCTGCAGCTGGCGCCGCAGCACCCAGCGCGGATCGCCTTCGAACGGCGTGCCCTCAGGGTTCGCGATGTCGCAGAACATGCGCGCGACGCCCTGCGACTCGGGACGCCAGGGCAGGATCTGGAACGTCGTCGGGTCGGGCTTCGCGATCATGTCCGCTTCCTGGACGCGCGCGAATCCTTCGATCGCGGAACCGTCGAAGCCGACACCTTCCTCGAAGGCGAACTCGAGCTCCTCCGACGGGATCGCGAAGGACTTGAGGAAGCCGAGGACGTCTGTGAACCACAGGCGGATGAAGCGCACATCGCGCTCCTCGATCATGCGCAGCACGTAGGCGATCTGCTTGTCGTCCATGGGTCAAGCCTCCCATGCTTGCGTTACGGATGCGTTAAAGGTAGGGCTTGACCAGTTCGAGCAGCTCGCCCGACGGCGCGGGATAGGTGAAAACGACCTCGGTCATCCCCGCGGCCGTGCTTCGTCCGATGAAGTCGTCGAGGGCGTCCTGCGAGCTCCACCAATCGGGGCCGGACGGACCGATCAGGATCGACCGGCCGATGCCCGCCGGATCGCGTCCCGCTTCGAGCGCGAAGTCGTCGATCATCGTGCTCCAGGTCTGCAGCGACGGGAACAGGTCGAACCTCGCACGACCGAACCCCGCGGACGCGCTCCACGTGTCCGCATGTCTCGCGGCGATGCGGAGCGTCTTCCGTCCGTGCGCGGCGACGGTGATCGGCGGCTGCTGCTGAACGGGCCACGGTCCGCGATCGAACTTTTCGCACCAGTAATACTTCCCGCGGAACTCACTCCCACCGCGCGTCGTCGTCTTCACGAGCTCGATGAATTCCTCGAACCGCTCCACGCGCTCGGCGATGGGCCACTCGTCCGAACCGGTAACGAGTGCATCCTCGGTCCGCGTTCCCGCGGCACCGATCCCGATCTCGAGGCGGCCGCCGCTCAGGTGATCGATCGTCACCGCTTGCTTCGCCAGCACAGCGGGGTCGCGGAACGTGATGTTCGAGACGAGCGTCCCGATCCGGATGCGCTCGGTGCAGACGGCCATGGCGGCAAGCGTCGTCCACGCCTCGAGCAGGACGCCCATGATCGGATACTTCATCAGGTGGTCGAAGACCCAGAGCGAATGCAGTCCCGCTTCGTCGCAGCGCTGCCAGTCCCTTCGAAGCTCCTCGAAGGGACGACCCTGGATGACCGCTACACCAATCTTCGGTCGCTCGCCCACTGCGTGAGTTGATGACGGTTGGAGAGTTGGAGCTTGCGTAGCACGGCTGAGACGTGTGTCTCGACCGTCTTCACCGAGATGTTCAATCGCTTCGCGACCTCTTTGTACGTGTACCCCCGTGCGATCAAGCGCAGCACTTCCTTCTCGCGCACCGTGAGCTGGTCGACCTCGGGATCGGCCGGCACTTCGATCTCGCCCGCGAACGCATCGAGGACGAACCCCGCGAGCCGCGGTGAGAAGAACGCGTCGCCCGCGTTGACGCGTTCGATCGCCCGGACGAGCTCTTCGGTATCGATCGTCTTCGTGACATAGCCGCGGGCGCCGGCGCGGATGAGCGCGATCACATCTTCCGCGGCATCCGAGACGGAAAGCGCGAGGAACTTCACGTCGGGGTGGGTCTCCGCGACGGCCTCGATGATCGCCTTGCCGCCGCCGCCGGGCATGTGGACGTCGAGCAGCACTACTTCCGGCTTCGTCGCGCGTATCTGCTGCACGGCAGTGTCGACGTCGCTCGCTTCGCCGACGAGATCGACTTTGCCCTGTAGCTCCGAACGCACGCCGGCCAGGAACAGCCGGTGGTCGTCAACGAGAAACACCCTGGTCATCTCGGCATCGTGAGTTGCACCTCACATCCTTCCCCGTGAGCGCTCGTGATCATGACCGTCCCGCCGTTGCGCTCGATGCGTCCCTTGATCGAATCGACGATGCCGCGGCGTCCGTTCGCGTTTGCGCTCGGATCGAAACCGTTCCCACGATCGCGCACGAACGCCGTGATCAGGTGCCGCTCACATTCGATGTACACGGACACCTCGTTCGTACCCGAATGGATCGCGGCGTTCGTCGCCGCTTCACGGCACGCGGCCACGACCGCGCGCGTTCGTTCGTCGAGCTCACAGTCCCCGACGATGACCGTTTCGACCGTGACATCGTGCGCTTCCTCGATCGAGTCGGCCATCTGGTGGACGGCTGCGTCGAGCCGGGCTGCGTCCGAAGAGGGATGACCGTAGAGCCACGAACGGAGCTCACGTTCCTGCCGCCGTGCGAGGCTCGCCATCTTCCGTGGGCTTCCGGCGTTGCGCTGGATCAACGCGAGCGTTTGGAGGACGGAGTCGTGCAGGTGTGCCGCGAGGTCGGCGCGCTCTTCCGACCTGATGCGGTTGCGCCGTTCATCCGTGAGCTGATTCGCCATCCGAAAGACCCACGGCCCGAACACGACCGCGAGGCCGCCGGTGGTCACCGCGACGGCCAGCAGGACCGAGACGAGCCCGGTGAACGATCCGTTCGTCTTCGTGAGGAACCACGAAACACCACCGACGACGAGCAGACCGCCGATGAACAGGCTCCCGAGCGCGGGACGTCCGCCTTTGCCCGACATCCGCGCGAAACGCAGACGCTTGCCGGACCTGGTCCCCATGTTCACGACGGCCGCGCCCGCGGACGCGATCAAGAGCGGGATGCCGAATTGATCGCCGAGCCACAGTCCGATCGCACGGAGCACGACCACCGAGCCGAGGACGATCAATCCGAAAGCGATACTTTGCTGCATCACCGGGTCTCTCGCCTTCGGCGCGCGGCGGTCGCCGGGGTCGAGCGACAAGGACCACGCGACGATGTAGGCGATCACACCGACGGCACCGCAGTACGCAAGTAGGACGAACGCGATCCGGACGAGCACGGCGTCGACACCCCAGAGCTCGCCGAGGCCGCCGGCCACACCAGAGATCAGCGCGTCGGTTTGGCTGCGCGCGAATCGGAGTGATGACAGCGGACGATCCGTGATCTGATGGACCCAGCCGTCGCGCGTCTTCGTAGTAGCCACACCGTCGATGTTCCCACGTCGGAAGCCGATCCCCTATCGGGGACATCCCTGATGCCCCCTACCGACCTCGGGGTCCGTGCAGGGCCCTTCCCGATTGTCGGCTGAGCGTGGTCGCCCGAAGATGCGCCCATGACCGATCAACCGCAGGGGCCAGAGGGACCGCAGGACGCACCACAGCAGGACGTACCACCGGCACAGGACCCACCGGCAGCGGCCGCGCCGGTGCAGACCGTTCAAGCGCCCGTCGACCGCGGGCGGCTCGTCCGTCGTCCGGAGGCCAAGCTCGTCGCCGGGGTGTGCACCGGGCTCGGTGCCTACACCGGCGTCGATCCTGTCGCGTGGCGCATCGGGTTCGTCGTCCTCGGATTGACGACGGGCATCGGGATCGTCGCCTACATCGTGGCGTGGCTCGTGATGCCGATGGCCCGCGAGGGCGAACCGATGCCGGAAGTGCCACACACGCTCAACACCGGGCGCTGGATCGGCATCGGCGCGATCGCGATCGGGGCGCTGGTGTTCGCGCATCAGGCGTTCGGATTCCACACCTCGTGGTTCTGGGGCGTGCTGCTGATCGGCATCGGTGTGGCGCTCTGGGGACGCGACTGGACGGGCAGCGGCCACGCACCGCGTCCACCCGCTCCGCCGAAGGACAAACCGCAAGACGATTTCAAGGAAAAAGAGACCACCACGACGCTCGCGCTTCCGGCGGCGTCGGCGCTCTCCTCCAAGCAGACGGCTCCCATCGTTGCCACGCAACCGATCGCGCCGCCGAAGGCGCCGGCAGCGAAGCGTCCGCCTTCGATCCTTGGACGACTCGTCGTCGGCGCATCCGCGCTCGCGATCGGCGTCATCCTCCTTCTCGGGAACCTGCAGGTCTGGCACGTCTCCCCGAAGCACACACTCGCGATCCTGCTCGCGATCGTCGGCGTCGGACTGCTCGCCGGAACGATCTGGGGCCGCGCACGCTGGTTGATCGCGCCGGGCATCGTCCTCGCTCTCGCGCTGACGACGGTGACCGCGATCCCCTTCAACCTGCGCGGCGGGATGGGCGATCAGTTCTACACACCGACGTCACTCGCGACGTTGCGCAAGACATACGAGCACAGCGCCGGCCCGCTGCAGATCGACCTCTCGCACCTCAAGTTCGGCAACCACAAGCGCGCGATGAGCGCTCGACTCGGCTTCGGGCCGCTGCTCGTCATCGTCCCGAAGGACGTGAACGTCATCGCTCGCGGCCACGTCCAGGGCGGCCCGCTCGATCTGTTCGGACACAACAGCGCCGGATGGGATGTGTCCGACACGGTCGACTCGAAGGCGAAAGGTGCGGCCGGAACGCTTCGCATCAACGCAAGCGTCACGTTCGGCCCCCTGCTCGTCGAGCGCGTTGGAAGCCCAACGATCGATGAATTCAAGGTCCACGGATTCCATGTCAGGAGGAACGTGTGAAACGACACAGGTTCGACCCCATCTCGTTCATCTTCGGTCTGGTCTTCACCGGAGTCGCAGGCGCCTCGTGGTTCACCGGGCACAACCTCGGCGTGAAGTGGATCGCATGGGCCGGGGCGGCGATCCTCATCGCCGGTGGCCTCGCGATGATGGCCGGGTCCAGCCGCCGCATCCAGGACACCGACCGATGACGGCCGTACTCGAGCGCGAACTGCTCACGATGCGCACGCGCACGACGTTCCTCTTCACCGACATCGTCGGATCGACCGACATCCTGACGGGGCTCGGCGAGGAGACGTGGCTCCAGGCACTCCGCGAGCACAACGACATCGTGCAAGCGGCCGTTGACACACACGGCGGGACCACGCTCAAGTTCCTCGGCGACGGATGGATGGTGACGTTCAGCTGTCCGCGTGACGCGCTCGAAGCGGCCGTCGCTATCCAGCGCGCGCTTGCCCAAGAGCCCTCGCCGTACGGCTTCCGCGTGCGGATCGGCGTGCATTCGGGATCCGTCCTGGCGGAGAACGGCGACTACATCGGGAAGGACGTCGTCCTCGCTTCGCGTATCACACAGGAAGCGGGCGCGAACGAGATCGTGGCGTCCGCAGATGTTGTCGACGTCTTGCACGACTACGAAGAACGATTCGACGGCGGACGGCTCGCGCACCTGCGCGGTCTCGGGCCCCACCTGATCTTCGGACTGCATTGGGCGGCATGAAGCGCGTCCTCGTGTGGATCGGCGTCGCGCTACTCGCGCTTGTCATCTCGAGTGCGATCTTCCAACGCGCCGCGACGGCGGCGTCCTTCCACCGCTTCCATCCGCCGGGCCGTCTCGTCGACATCGGCGGCCGGCGACTGCACATCGTGTGTGAGGGACACGGTCCGAGCGTCATCCTCGAATCGGGATTCGGCGGCTGGTATATCGACTGGTCGGAGGTCCAGCCCGAGATCGCGAAGTTCGCGCGCGTGTGCTCCTACGACCGCGCGGGGATGGGCTACAGCGACCGCGGTCCGGCAAGCGCGACGTCGCGCACGGGGATCGCGAAGGATCTCCACGTGTTGCTCCGGGAGGCAGGCGTTCCCGGGCCGTACGTCCTCGTGGGTCACTCGCTCGGTGGCATCTACGTCCGCCAGTTCTCACGCCTGTATCCGAAGGACGTTGCCGGCATGGTCTTTGTCGACTCGACGCACGAAGAGATCGCGCGAAGCGTGTCGAAGAAGGAGCTCCACCAACAGCTCAGCCAGCTCAACCAGTTGAAGTACGCACGGTACCTGATGCCGCTCGGGATCCAGCGTCTGCTTGGGGTGTCGGTTTCGAACGCTCCGGACCTTCCCCGCCCCGATCGCCCCCGAGCGAAAGCCGTCGGATACCACTCGAGCTCGTACTTCGCCCTGTACGACTCGATGCGGTCGCTCCTGAACGAGAACAACGCCGGGACCCTCAAGCTCGAACCGATCCCGCACGTGCCGCTGGTGGTCATCGCGACCACGCACAACCTCAACGATCCCAGTCACGGCAAGGTATGGAATGAGCTGCAGCATGAGCTCGTGGCGCTTTCGCCGGGCGCGAAGTACGTGGTGGCGCACTCCGGCCACTTCGTCCAAGTGGACGAACCACACGTCGTGATCCATGCCGTTCGCGACGTACTTGAACGAGCACGCATTTCGCAGCGAAGCTGACGCTCGTGAAGCGTCTCGTCCTGATCGCCGTTCTCGGATCGATCGCCTTTACCGGCACGTCGTTCCCGACCGACGCGCAGCGGCAGGTCCCGAACCTCCTGCGGCGCTATTCGGTTCCGAACGCCGACATCGCGCTCGTCACCGGATCCACGGTGGGGTGGTCACGAGCCTTCGGCACAAGGGTGAACACGGACCTCTTCGAGGTCGCATCCCTCTCGAAGACTGCGACGTCGCTCGCCGTCCTGTCACTCGTCGATCAGCACAAGGTCGCGCTCGATGCGCCCGTGAACGATTACCTGCGACGGTGGAAGGTGACGTCGTCCCGATTCGACGTTTCGAAGGTCACGGTGCGGCGACTGCTCGAACACACGGCCGGACTTCCCATGGCCTACGTGGACAAACCGCTCTCCTCCTATCCGAACATCGTTGACATCCTGAACGGCAAGACCGGGCTTCCGAAAGCAACGCCCGTCTACGCACCGGGTACGAGATTCCTGTATTCGAACGTCGGCTACGGCGTACTCGAGCTCATGATCGAGGACGTCACGCACAAGTCGTACCCCGTCGCGATGAAGGCGCTCGTCTTCAACCCGCTGTTCATGGTGTCGTCCGGCTACCAGGACGACCTTTCGCTCGAGTCGCAGGTGCTTCCCGCGACGAAGCGGACGGGCCACCCGATCGGCCCTTTCCTGCGTCAACCCCGCGCCGCGGGCGGGATGCTGACGACCGATCATGACGTCGGCCGTCTGCTCGTGGGCGCAACGCTTCCGAGGCAGCTCGGTGGCCTTCTGCAACCGTCGACGCTCGATCAGATGCACACGGTCGATGCCGTCGCGCGTGGCGCATTCGGACTCGGCCCTCATGGCGGCTACGCACTCGGCATCGCAACTGGAACCTTCGCCTCGGGAGCGCGCTTCTACGCCAATAGCGGGAACGAGTCGGGAGCGAACGCCGTCATGGCGTACGTCCCGTCGAAGGGACAGGGCCTCGTCGCTCTCACGAACAGCTCATCCGGGGGCGGGTTCTTGATCGACATCACCTCACTCTGGCTCCGCGACATCGGTGAGTCGCTCCGGCTACTTTCACTGCTGAACCTCGTCCGTACGGTCCTGCGTCTCCTTGCGATCGTCGCGCTCCTCGCGGTCTTGTTTCTCCTCGACCGGTTCATACGGCAGGCGCGCCGGGGGGAGCGCCGTTGGTCGGACCGCTTCCATCCATGGGAGATCGCCAAGGGCATCGTCCTCGTCGTCACCGGCGGAGCGGTCCTCGCGCTTGCGGACGGAACGACACTGACGCGATACGCCGGGATCGCTGCGGCCCGGTTCGTTTCGTCCGAGTTCCAGATCGTCACCGTGCTGCTCGGTTTGGCATCGATCGTCGCGGGCATCACTCTCGCCATAACGGTCCGTACGATGGAAACATGAAAGTCGCGCTCGCTCAGCGGAATCCGACCGTCGGCGACATCGACGGCAACGCCAAGATCGTCGCTGCGGACATCGAGCGCGCCCGCGACGGGGGCACCGATCTCGTCGCGTTCACCGAGCTCGTACTCACCGGCTACCCGCCGGAAGACCTCGTGTTGAAGCCGAGCTTCGTCCGGGCGAATGAAGATGCGCTCGCGAAGCTCGCGCTGCAGACCGAGGGCATCACCGCCATCATCGGGTTCGTCCACGGTGAGGACGGATCCCTCTACAACGCGGCCGCCATCTGCACGGGCGGCGAGATCAAAGGGATCTACCACAAGCAGTTCCTCCCCCAGGTTCCCGCGGACGGATCCGGTGTCTTCGACGAAGACCGCTACTTCAAGCGCGGGACCGAGACGCCGACGTTCGAGTGCAAAGGTACGAAGTTCGGCGTCACCATCTGCGAGGACATCTGGCACCCGGAGGGACCCGCGCAGACGCTCGCGGACAAGGGCGTCGACCTGATCGTCAACATCAACGGCTCGCCGTACCGGACGGGCATCGTCGATCTGCGGGAACGGATGCTCTCGGAACGCGCGAAGAAGTACAGGACGACGCTCGCGTACGTGAACACCGTCGGGGGCCAGGACGAGCTCGTCTTCGACGGCGCATCGATGGTCTTCGATCCCGACGGCAACGTGACCACGCGCGGTCCGGCCTTCGAGGAAGCGTTGCTGTTCGGCGGCGAGCAGGCGCCGAAGCTCGCGTTCGAAGAAGAGGTGTACAAGGCGCTCGTCACCGGGACGCGCGATTACGTCCGGAAGAACGGTTTCAAGCAAGTGTTCATCGCGCTGTCGGGCGGCATCGACTCGGCGCTGACGGCGGCGATCGCCGTCGACGCCCTCGGCTCGGAGAGCGTCACGGGCGTGCTCATGTCGAGCAAGCATTCATCGGAGCACTCACGTCAAGACGCGCTCGACCTCGCGCGCAACCTCGGGATCGAGACGTTCGACATCTCGATCGCCGCTCCACACGACGCGATCGAGGCCTCGCTGCGCGACTACATCACGGACCTGCCCGGAACGGACCTCGCCGAGCAGAACATCCAGGCTCGGATCCGGGGGATCTACAACATGGCGCTCGCGAACGCACGTCCGGACGCGATCGTGCTCACCACGGGCAACAAGTCGGAGATGGCGACGGGCTACGCGACGCTCTACGGCGATATGGCCGGCGGCTTCGCGGTGCTGAAGGACGTACCGAAGCTGCTCGTGTACAGACTCTCGCGCTGGCGCGGGAACATCCCGCAGAACACGATCGACAAGCCGCCGTCGGCGGAACTGAAGCCGGGACAGCGTGACGACGATTCGTTGCCGTCCTACGACGTGCTCGACCCCGTGCTCGAGGCGTACGTGGAACAGGATCGATCGATCAAAGAGATCGTCGCGATGGGCTTCGACGAAGAGATCGTCCGGAAGATCGTGCGGATGGTCGACACCGCGGAGTACAAGCGGCGTCAGGCACCGCCCGGACCGAAGATCACGTCGAAGGCATTCGGCCGCGACCGCCGTCTACCGATCACCAACCGCTTCCGCGAGACCTGAGAAGCTCGACGCATCGATCTTCGGATCGAATGGCAGCTCCGCGAGCTTCTCGATCCCGAGGGCCCAGATGGATCGCTCGAAGGCGACATGCGGGAAGATCTCCGTGCGCTCTCCACAGCACGGACAGACGAACCCACTCATGTTCTCGACCGCGCCCAGCACCGGGACGTTCACGCGTCGGCACAGATCGATCACCTTCTTCGCGTCGAGGTGCGCGACGTCCTGTGGGGTGACAACGAGCAACACACCGTCGAGTTTCGTCCGCTGCATCAGTTGTTGTTGCAGATCGGCCGTCCCGGGCGGGAGATCGATGATCAGGTGGTCGAGTTTTCCCCACGCGACGTTGTGCAGCAGCCGCACGAGCAAGAGGTCGATCAGGCCGGACTGCAAAGAGAGCGATTGCTGCTCGCCGAGCAGGAACCCGACCGACATGAACTTGATGCCGAACTTCTCGACCGGCTGCACGTCGGCCCGCTCTTTGTCCCATAGATCGAGAAAACGCGCTTCCTTCGTGCGGACGAGGCCGATCATCCGTGGGATGTCGGGCCCGTAGAAGTCGGCGTCGAGGAGACCGACGTCCTTGCCGCGTTCGGATAGCGCGAGCGCGAGGTTGAGCGCGACGGTCGACTTGCCGACACCGCCCTTGCCGCTCGCGACGGCGATGCGTTTCAGAGTTTCGCGAGCTCCTCGAACAACGCGCGTCCGCCGGCGGCGCCCATCGTGATCGACTCGAGCGGGTAGCTCTCGTCGGGTCCGTGGATGTTGTCGATCAGCGTCGCGAACCCCGTCAGCACGGTTGGGATCCCACGCTTCGCGAGGACGTCGAGCAGCGGCAACGTACCGCCGATCCGCATGAGTTGACACTCTTCGCCGATCGCGCGCGTGAACCCTCGGCGCGCGGCGACGAGCACGGGATCGTCCGGATCGAAGGACGCCGCATCACACCCTGCGTCGTCGTCGAAGCGCACAGACGCGTAGCCGGGAAGTGCGTCCGTGATGAGGTCCTTGAGCGCAGAGAGGATGTCCTCGTTGTGCTGCTCCGGCGCGAGGCGCACAGAAACGAACGCAGTCGCTTCGCACGGGATCACCGTGCGAGGTGAGCCTGAGTGGATCTCGTCGACGTCGAGCGACGGTTCCCAGAAGTTCTGCTCGTAGTAGCGCTCGCCCGACGTCGAGGACAGCTGCGTCCCGCCGGCGAGCTCGATGAGCTTGTCGCCCGGGACGAATGACGACCATCGTTCGCGTTCCACCGCGGGCGCGCCGACGACGCCGGCGCGGAGCTCTTCGCGCAGGGTGCCGTCCGGGCCGGGCAGCACCTGCGTGAGAACACGCGTCAGTTCGTGGATCGCGTTCGGAACGCTGCCGCCGAAGAGTCCGGAGTGCAGATCCCGCTCGCCCGTACGGACGGTGACGCGTGTGGTGATGATCCCGCGTCCGCCGAGCGTTATCGCGGGAGCGCGTCCCATGCGGCCGGAGTCGTAGATGATGCATGCGTCCGTCGGTTCGGTGTCCCTCGCGAGCCAATCGTTGGTGTTGCGACTGCCGCGCTCTTCTTCGCCTTCGCACATCACCCGGACGTTGATGCCGAGTTCCCCGGCTTTCGCCATCTCGCACGCGGAGTAGAGCAGGGGCCAGAAGTTCCCTTTGTCGTCGGACGCACCACGCGCGTAGAGGCGATCGCCGCGGATCGCCGGCTCGAATGGAGGTGTCGTCCAAAGACCGAGCGGCTCGGGATCCTGGACGTCGTAGTGGCCGTAGATCAGCACCGTTTTCGCGTCGGGCTTGTTCGCCTTGAACGTGCCGATGACGAGCGGGTTGCCGCCGGCGTCGACGAGGTCGCACGCCCCGCCGGCGTCGAGCACCTTCTGCCGAACCCACTCGGCTGCTTCCTTGATGGGGACGGGATCCTGCGGGTCGGTCGATACCGACGGGATCTTCAACCATTCGAGGAGCGGGTCGAGTAGCTCCTTAGGGACGTCTACTGGTGCAGCCATGTCCTGAACTCTCCCTCCGCGTACTTACCGATGGCGGCGTCGTAGCGCGCCTCGTCTTCGTCCGTCTTGATCACGTCGTGCCACTGCCCGGACGTTCCTTTGTGGAAGAACCGTTCGCGGTCGAGCCAGATGTTCTCGGTCTGATTCGGGCCGACGGTCGCGGCGTTCTTGCGCATCTCGTCGAACGTCGCGGCCTTCACGAGTTCCGGCGTCACGTCGACGTCGAGGTCGAGTCGCTTCGCGAGCTTGGACATCTCGCCGGCGAGGTCCGCCTTCAGCTGTCCGTAGTGGAGCATCACGATGTTCGGTTCGTCCCTCTCGTTCCAGAACGTCTTCAAGTGATGGACGACGCCCCCGAGCCCGGCGATCGGATCAGGGACCGGTGGCGCATCGCTCTCGATCCATGCCCAGAACCGGGTCTCGACGTCGGGGGCAGGAGGTTGGAAGTCCGCCATGAGCTCGGCAAGGTCGTCGTTCCCAACGGCGCGCTCGCGGAGCTCGAGCATCACCGGGAAGTTCACGTTGGCCATGTGGTTGTCCCATGACAGGGCCACGTCGCGGGGGTCCCGCCCGACGGTGATGTAGGTGACGCGGTCGTCGCGCGGGAGACCGTCGAGCGGCGTGTGCGACTTGATGAAGCGACGATGGGTCTGGGCTTCGAGGTCGGCCTTCACCTCGTCGAGCGGCCGCGTCGTCATCTCGAGCCACGGAGACAGGAGGTCGACGGGCTTCGGCAGATCGGTCGTGCCGAAGATGAGGAGCGCGACGATGTTCTGCGTCCAGGTCGTTCCGCATTTCGCCGGCGTCGAGATGACGATGTCGCCCTCACGGAACGCGAAACCGCCGAAACGGGAACTGTCCAGCACCATGTTCTTGTAGCGCTCCATCGGCCCGTTTACCTCCCCGTAACGGTCGGTTACCGTCCGGCAACCCCTATCCCCTATGCTCTGCCGCGTTTCCTATCAGGAGGGTATTTGATGGCTAGTCCGAGCGACACGCTCAAGCTGATCCAGGACTCCGGGGCCGCCGTCGTCGACGTGCGTTTCTGTGACCTGCCCGGCTTGATGCAGCACTTCTCCATGCCGGCGTCGGAGTTCACGGAAGAGGCATTCGAGGACGGCTTCGGTTTCGACGGTTCGTCCATCCGTGGTTTCCAGGAGATCCAGGAATCGGACATGCTCCTCATCCCGGATCCGGACTCGGCCTACGTGGACCCCTTCCGCGAGCATGCGACGGTCAACATCAACTGCTTCGTCAAGGATCCGGTGACCGGCGAGTGGTACACGCGCGACCCGCGCGGCATCGCCCGCAAGGCCGAGACCTACCTACGCGAGTCCGGGATCGCCGATATCTCCTACTGGGGGCCGGAGCCCGAGTTCTACATCCTCGACTCGGTCCGTTTCGACCAGAACCAGCACGAGGGCTACTACTACGTCGACGCCGTCGAAGGTGTCTGGAACTCCGGTAAGGACGAAGAGGGCGGCAACAAGGGATACAAGCCCCGCTACAAGGAGGGGTACTTCCCGGTGCCGCCGATGGACCACTACCAGGACATCCGGTCCGAGATGATGATCCAGCTCATCAACGCCGGCATCAACGTCGAGGTGCAGCACCACGAGGTCGGCACCGCCGGACAAGCCGAGATCGACATGGGCTTCGGGTCCCTGCTCGCGCAGGCGGACAAGGTCATGTTGATGAAGTACATCGTGAAGAACGTCGCGATCCGCCGTGGCAAGACGGCGACGTTCATGCCGAAGCCGATCTTCCAGGACAACGGTTCGGGGATGCACGTCCACCAGTCGCTCTGGAAGGACGACAAGAACCTGATGTTCGCCGAGACGGGGTACGCGCAGCTGTCGGACACCGCGCGCTACTACATCGGCGGTCTGCTGCAACACGCGCCGTCGTTGTTGGCGCTCGCGGCGCCGACGACGAACTCGTACCGACGGCTGGTGCCGGGCTACGAGGCGCCGGTCAACCTCGTGTACTCGCAGCGGAACCGCTCCGCGTGTGTGCGCATCCCGGTCTACTCACGGAGCGAGAAGGCGAAGCGGATCGAGTTCCGCTGCCCGGATCCGAGCTGCAACCCGTACCTCGCGTTCTCCGCGCTGCTCATGGCGGGACTCGATGGCGTCCTGAACAAGATCGACCCGGGCGAGGCCGTCGACAAGAACATCTACGACCTGCCGCCGCAGGAGGCCGCCGGGATCCCGACGGTGCCGAGCTCTTTGGAAGAAGCGCTTCGCGCCCTCGAGGACGACCACGACTACCTGCTCCGCGGCGACGTCTTCACGGAGGACGTCGTGCAGAGCTGGCTCGAGTACAAGTGGCAGAACGAGGTGGACGAGCTTCGTCTGCGTCCCCACCCGTGGGAGTACTACATGTACTACGACCTGTAAGAGGTCTTGCGGAAAGCCCCCGGCCGCTGCGCCGGGGGCTTTTTCGTTGACTCATCTTCCGCGGCCCCCGTTTTTTCGGCCGTTGACGCTCGTCAACAAACCAGAGAGTCCGTTGTTGACATTCGTCAACGGCGCGCAAAGGTGCAGGTCGGAGCGCTGTCGGTGGGGCGGGTCACGATGCGCGCATGAGTGACCTCGGCTTCGACGTCGACGCCATCCTCGCCGCTCAGGAAGCGGACGACGCGATGGTCGACGACTATTACCTCGTCAACCGTGCCGATCGCGGTTACGACGGCAAGTTCATGATCTGGACGAAGCATCGATACCTGGCCGACGGGCGCGGCGTACCAGATCAGGCATGGACGCGCCGGTCGGCCGACGAAGTCCGCTCCGTGATCGAGGAGATCACGACGATCCCCGTCGCCGACGCCATCGCCTCGATCGCCGACCTCCGCCGGACGACGGACCGCCTTGAATTCGAGCTCATCGTGTACGCACGCGCGTGCGGGTGGACATGGCGCGACGTCGCCGCCGCCGTTGGGATCGACGTAGCTGCCGCACATCGCCGGTACGCGCGATGAAGCTCTCGGCGAGCTCGCCCTCGAGGTCAACGACCTCAAGACATCGGCCGCGTTCTACGTCGACGTCGTCGGCCCCGAGATGTTCTTGGACAACTCTCCCGACCTACGTTCGAACCAATTAGCTGCGTCCTCGGCTGTCGACACCGAAGTGATGTTCGACGCCATCACGGATGCGTACGGGAATCCCGTCGCTTCGATCACCCGCGCAGCGCCGTCCACGTCGTAGGGCGTGAATCGGAGATCGACGCCGCCGTCGAACACCGCCCAGTACGCCCCGCGGTCGCCGAAAGGATCGCCGACGCTTCCGGCATTCACGATCCGGTGCGGCGGGACGAAGCGGTCGAACTGCGCGTGCGTATGTCCGCAGACGACGAGTGATTCGTCCACGGACTCACACCAAGCAGCGAGGCGCTCGAGCGGCGTCCCAACCGTGATGTGATCGGTGTCGTTCCGCGGCGACCCGTGGCAGTAGAGCACCCCGTCGATCGACGCCGTCGCGGGCCGCGTCCTCAGGAACTCGAGCTGCTCGGCGGTCAGTCGATCGGCACACCAGTCGTTCGACTCCTTCCACGTCCCGTCCACGCGGTCGAAGACGTCCCGGTCGGCATTGCCCATGATCCAGGTCGTCGGAACGTCGAGCGACATCAGCCGCTCCATCGTCTCGGCGGGCATCGGTCCCCAGACCGTGTCACCGCCGATTAGAACGAGGTCGACCTCGCCGAGCGCGGCCAGGACGGCCTCGAGGGCGGGAAGGTTCGCGTGGATGTCGTAGAGGGCAGCGACTCTCATCGGGTTGCGATTCTTGCACGTGGTGCGCTCAAGCCACCGCCGCTGAGGTCGATAATCCCATCGTGAACGAGCGGTGGCAGCGGGCCTGGCGCCTGACGGCCGTCGCCTTCGACGCATGGGCGCTCGCCTTCGCGATCGGCGGTGCGGCGCTGATCCGGTTCGGCCTCTCCGGGCTCGGACTCGGCTTCGCGGTCGGCGCGACGCCGGTCAACGCGCCCTGGGTCGTCGCGATCGCGATCTGGATGATCGCCATCGGCATCTCGGGTCTGTACAGCCCGACGCGTTGCGCAAGCAGCGTCGAGGAAGCGCGCCGGATCGCAACCGCCTGCCTCGCGGCTCCCGGCGCGTTCGTGATGACCTCGTTCATCTTGCACGGACAGCCGAGCCGGCTCTGGCTCGGCATGTCCGCTCTGTTGAGCATCCCGTTCGTCGCGGCCGACAGAAGGCTCCTGCGATGGACGACGAGCAAGTTGCGCACGCGCGGGATGTGGATGTCACGCGCGGTCATCGCCGGCGGCAAGGACGCGAAAGCGCTCACGGACACGCTGGCATCCGACGTCGTGTACGGCGTCCAACCGGTCGCAACGTGCGGGTTCGTCTGGGGAGAGTTGCCGTCCTACGACTTCGCCGACCTGCGTCGGGCGGTCCTCGACTCCGGCGCCCGGTCCGTCGTCGTCGTCACGGGGTCGTTCAGTCGCGAGGAGATCCAGGAAGAGCTCGCCGCGGCGGACGAGCTCCCGGTCCAGATCATCGTCGCGCCGAGCCTCGATTACACGCTCCTCCACAACGTCAATCTCATGCCGCTCGGACGCGAGCCGGGCCTGCATCTCGAGCGTCCGATGTTGCGATTCCACCAGCGCGTGTTGAAACGCTCGATCGACATCGTCGTGAGCTCGGCCGGCCTCCTCGTGCTGTCACCGGTGATGTGCGCGCTCGCGGCGGCGATCCGTGTCGACAGCAGTGGTCCGTCCCTTTTCGCGCAGCGACGCGTTGGACGCCACGGACGCCAGTTCGACCTCTTCAAGTTCCGCACGATGATCGACGGCGCCGAAGAGCAGCGACCGGCGCTCGTCGACGACGGTCTCTTCAAGATGAAGGACGACCCGCGGATCACCCGCGTCGGACGGTTCCTCAGGAGATCGTCCCTCGATGAGCTTCCGCAGTTATGGAACGTCCTGCGCGGCGAGATGAGCCTCGTCGGTCCGCGCCCCGCACTCCCGTCGGAAGTGGCGACATATCACGCGAACGCGCGCAGACGTCTCGCCGTCCGCCCGGGTATCACGGGACTCTGGCAAGTCAACGGACGAAGCGACTTGTCGTTCGACGAGTACGTCCGTCTCGACCTCACGTATGTGCAGAACTGGAGCGTCCTCCTCGACGCCTACGTCATCGCACGAACGGCTGCGGCTGTGGTCCGTTCACGCGGCGCGTACTGACGTCGTGAGTCGTCCCGAGTCGGTCACCTTCTCGTTCGGCGAGAACTGGAAGAAGTACGCGCGCTACCTGAACGACGCGAAGATCGAGCAGGCGACCGAGTCACTCCGCGCGAGCTTCGAGCCGTTCGGACTCGCCGACGAGACATTCCTCGATATCGGGTGCGGCAGCGGCCTCTTCTCGCTCGGTGCGCAGCGACTGGGCGCGCGCAGTGTGACGTCCGTCGACATCGACCCGGCGAGCGTCGAATGCACGAGCCACGTGCGATCGGTGTACGGCGATCCGTCGAACTGGGATGTCCGCAGTGGATCGGCGCTCGACCGCGAGTTCCTGGCACAACTGCCGGTGTCGTCCCGCGTCTACTCGTGGGGCGTCCTGCACCACACGGGATCGATGTGGGAGGCGATCGAGAACGTTCTTCCGCTGGTCGGTGCGGGCGGCGCGTTGGTGATCGCGCTCTACGTCGCTCCGTTGCGCCCTGAAGTCCATATGTGGCTCAAGCGGCGCTACAACCGCGCAGGACGGATCGTGAAGTGGCTCATGAAGACGATGTACGCCTGCGGACTCCTCGCTCTCCTGGCACTACACAGGAGAGATCCGATCCGGTATGTGCGCGAGTACGGAAGAACGTCGCGCGGCATGAGCTATTGGCGCGACGTCGAGGATTGGCTGGGCGGCTTGCCGTGCGAATTCTCGACTCCCGAAGAGGTGACCGCGTTCCTGACGGAGCGCGGATTCGAAACCGTCCGTGTCTCGCGCGGTTCGCCCGGCGGCTGCGCCGAGTACCTCTTGCGGAGGGCTTAGGGTGTCCTCTCTCTGAGATCCGCCGACGCATCAGCGCTTGCGCGGCCACATCTTCTCCTTCCCGATAACCTGCGCCGGCGTCCGACCTTTCGTCCAGCGACCGGTGTGTGCCCTGTCGTTGTTGTAGTAATCGACGTAACGG